>URAZ01000023.1 GCA_900545925.1 uncultured Eubacteriales bacterium
GTAAATACGATCACCTCCAAAATGCAAAAAGCGCCGCCGCAGAACATCCTGCGGCGGCACTGGGTGGTTATTCTTCTTCGGCATCCATGTCCGGTTCATCGGGTTCTTCTGTCTCCGAGGCGTTTTCGCTGCCTGCCTGCGCTGTAGTGTCTTCTTCGTCCTGCTCCAGTGCGTCCTCGATCAGTCCGATGATGAACTGCTTCTGTTTGAGGTTGTTCTTTTTGAGATACGCTTTCAGTCGCTCGAAGAGTTCTTCCGGAAGCTGGATTGCCATGGTTCTCATATCACCTGTCATTTTTGTTCCTTCTTTCATTTTGTAATAATCTGTGATAAGTTGTTCTACGAATTCGCTGAGTGTCTTGCCGGATTGCTCCTGCTCCTGCCGCACACGCATATGGAGCGCTGTGTCGATTTGCGCGCAGAGGTTTTTCTTGTCTGCCATTGGGCTTCGTCCTTTCTGTTCTTGATTGCAAAGCAAGCATACTGTAAGCGCCGGAACAAAGCTATTCATCAGAAACAACAAAGAAGATTCCAAAAACGAAGCACATTACATACCAAGTGAAGCGACCTCCTTGAGACTTCGCATGATAAATTCTACGCACGGAATAGCGACGGAATTGCCCAGCGCGCGATATCTTGCCGAGTCCGACGCACCGGGGATATTCGTCCAATCGTCTGGAAAGCCCTGCAATCTCTCGCACTCCAAAGGCGTGAGTCTGCGAATGAACTGCGCATATTGCCGTTCCGGTTCTGCAACCAGATCCGTAGCATCTTTCGCTTGTCTGGCACTCTGCATACTGGCAATATTGTCATTTTTGAACTCGTCCACGCGCTGCCGTGCGTAGACCGCGTGGCGATCCAGCGCGGTAAGGGTATATGCAAGATCCTGTTGATACCCACAGCCGTTGCCGCCGTTTTCCGGCTGGCGGTCAATGATGTTGCCGACAATGCAGTAAACATCGCTGTCCTCCTGCACCAGCGGCGTGTTGCCGCCGCCTGTGCCGTAGCGGGCGGTAACAGTCGGGCTTATTTCGCCGGATTCCCGGACTCGCGCCTCAATGCCATGATTTTCGTACACTAAGGGCTGATGCCCCTTTTCGCTGGCGCGGAGCGTACCGGTCATATTTTCACACACATCCATCCGTTGTCCACCCTGATCGTGCAGGCACATAACAGACGGCATACAGTTGCCGCTTGGACTGCCCTTGAGCGTCGGGGTGACTTCTTCCGCGTAGCCAATCGTTCCGGCCGACGCGCCGGCCCCAGCAGAAAAGGAGGCGGTCAGCACGCAAGGATACACAACACCGTATCTCGTTACATAGCCGGGCTGCCCGGAGATCAGCGCCAAAGCTGTCTTCTTTCCATCCAGATTCTCCACTTCTTCCGGATCACAGGCGCCGTGGACGGTCAGATAGTGGCGTTTGCCGGTCTTCTCCAAGTCGGTGAAGTCTGAAATGACCGTCACCTCTCTGGCGCAGAAAGAAAGATCGATCAGCTCGTCCGCTGCGGATAATCCGAATCGCTCCACCGTTGCATTAAATTGCAGCAGTTCATATCGGTCGAAGCTCTCCAACTGCTTTCCGAGCCAATCCAGTTCATCCACATTTGCCATCGTGTTTGTCATTCTGAGCAGAGCAGGGCAGTCAGGGACGCGAATGCTTTCGATGCAGCAGTCCTGCTTTCTTACGTCACCAATTTGGAGATTCTGCAAAGCGAGGATCACATTTTCATAGCGTTCCTCTGGGATTGGAAACGTGACTGCCAGCGCCCCTAACTTCGGCTGACTGCGGCTTTTCAGTTTTGCTTCAAACACGTTTTTCACCTCGCTTTTCAATTTTCTGCATATCCGTGAATGTACACTCGCCATTGCTGCGCCAACAAATGAGTGCCAACCGCATATACGGACACTGGCCCTCGTGCGGATACCAGCTGCACTGTATCGTTGGCGGCGGATCTGGGTGCGCTTAATAGCCAGAGCTTGCAGATGGCGGAACGCGCGTTGCTCTCTCCCGACAAGCTGAAAAATCTCCCGAAGGGCAACTTCATCGTAATGAAGACTGGCTCGCACCCAATGCGCACGAAGCTGCAATTATATTTCAAATGGGGGATCAAGTTTGAAGAACTGTATCAAACACCAGAACGTGCCCAGCGCGAGGTCTATTATGCGGGGAAGGAGGAACTGCTGATGAACATTAAAAGAAAATCCATGACACAGATGCGCCCGCCCGCAGTACCGAAAGCAGATGACTATATGAGCAGCTACGGCGAGAAATGAGCTTCTTTGGCTCCATCTATGCCGATCCCGACCTGCCGCACCGAGCGCGGACCGTCTACATGTATCTCCGTGACCGTGCAGGCAGCGGGAACTGCTGGCCGGGTGTGAAAACCATTGCCCGCGACCTGCATCTCTCGCCGCGCACGGTGCAAAGGGCACTGAACGATCTGGAGCATGCTGGATACGTCCAGCGCCAAAGACGCTATCGGGATAACGGAAGCTGCACGTCGAACTTATACGTTATAAGTGAGGTCAAATAGCAACGCGGACGCTCCCCGCCAAGGGGAACGTCCGCGCTTTTGCTGTCACCAGCGCCATGACACCACGGCGCGGCTTGAAGGGCCAACTCTAGCTGAGAACCAATACAGAAAGAAGAAATCTGATTTTAAAAAAGTTGGTCTTTAGCTGCTGGATACTCGTTGCAGAGCAAACGATAGGGGGCTTCATCTTCTTCAATCTTCGGGAAGCGTCCGACGGGCGGGTTGAAGCGGTTATCCGTATTATCGTCGTTGCACTGGCTGACCTCGCCAAGCAGGACGGGGCCGGTGCCCTCTTCCACGGCAAAGTCGTGGTACATCCCCTGCGTGACCCAGAGGCTTTCGCCCGGACGCAGCCGGATCTGCGTGCCCGCGGGGACCATGCGCTTGAGACCGTCGCAGTGGACCTTCACGTCGGACTCGTAGTCAATTTCTTCGTTCGGCAGGCTGTTGTATACGCGGATGAGGCAGTTGCCGCCGCCGCGGTTGATGATGTCCTCAGTTTTGAACCAGTGGAAGTGATTCGCGGCCATCTGGCCCTCTTTCAGATACAGCAGCTTCTCCGCGTAGACCTTCGGATATTTTTCCGGCTGCGTGCGGCAGCCGTTGCGGATGGTGATAAGAGAGAACCCGAATTTGTCAAAGTTACCGAGGCCGTAATCAGTAATATCCCAGCCGAGCATACAGTCGCGGACTTCATCGTACTCGTGACCCTTTTCCTGCCACTCCTCCGGGGTAAAATTGCAGAACGGCGGCAGATAGCACTTGTATTTCGCGCACATGGCTTCAAGTTCTTTTAGTGCTTTGTTAATTTCAGAGCGTTTCATTTTTATGCTCCCGTTGATAAAGCAATCAAAGCAGATTACGTTCTAATTGCAATGTGTCCAGCCCAAACCGCACAAACGCATAATTTTCCCGATATTCCTCGCTTTTTCCGTTGTGCCAGCTTCCGTAGAGCGAAAACAGCGTTGGATCGACGAACAGTGGCTCCGGGGCTGCCGCGTTGTGGTGCGGGCCGAAGAGGTTGCGGTTGCTGGCCATCAGTTCCAGTTCCAGCACATTTTCACCCGGATGCAGATACGGCGAAAGATCAAGCGTATCGCTAAAAAGCAGCGTTCCGGCTTTCTGCCCGTTTACAAATACGCGCATATACTGGACGCGGCCCGCACAGCGAAGCTGCCAGTTTGCGCTCTGCACGGTGATCGTGCGCTTCAGGCGCATGGCCCCGTGGAAGAACGGGAAGCCCTGCACCGTAATATCCTGCAAGTCAAGGTCTGTGGCCGGAGCACAGAGACGGAAGCGGTCGCCGAATCGAACGCCGTTTTCACCCGCCTGCCAGCCGGAATCCGGCCGCACGGAGAAGCTCCCGAACAGGTACATGGCTTCGATATTCGTCTCATAGCTGACACAGTTCATGAGCGTCTCCGTGACCTCGCCGTTTCCGTAATAGAAGCCGTCGAACACGTCATAGGTCTGCTGCGACTGGAAATAGTCCAGCTCTAAAACGATCTCGTTTTCACCCTTTCTGGCAAGCGCGGCAATATTCCCGTGCACGAACGAGCGGTCAAGAATACCCTGCTCAGTCAGGTCGATTTCTGTACCGTTCACAGACAGCTTCGCATTTTTGAGCGTTTCCAGCTCCAATGTCAGATCATCCGGCAGGAAATCCGCCGTAAACGCATAGCGCAGCCAGAGCTTCCGGTTCGTTTTCTCCCGCAGCAGCCGTTCCGAGATATACGGAACCGGCAGCGGCTCGGTGTAACTGACACCGTCATAACTCAGCGCCGCCATATCCAGCGTCAGACTGTTCTGTACCGGCGCGGACAGCGTCCATTTCCCGCCCAGCCCCATTGTTTCGGCAATGGGGCTTTTCTGCGCCTGTGGCATCGCGGAATCGTTCTGCATGAGAAGCACAGACTCGCCGGGGGCAAGATACAGCTTTGCTGCGATCCCGTCTGTCGTCTTTTCAAAAGCAACGGATTTCGTTTTATGTGTCAGCAGATCGTATGCCTCCACGCCCGCAAACGGAAGTTTTACAGACATGTCAGCTGTGTCCGTCTCAGACAGATTGACTGCAAACAGGAAATTTCCATTCTCCGCAAAGCGGAGCGTGCAGCGCACGTCGCGGTTTGCTTCCGGCAGAAGCGCACGTTTCCGCACAAGCTCATCCCACGTCAGGTTACCTTGCAAGAAGCTGAGATCGGCAAGCTCGCCGTCGATGCGCGTGGGCTTCCGTCCCGCCAGCATCAGCCGCCCGCCCTGCGAGAGATAGTCCTTCAAAAGCGCGGCGGTACTGCTGTCCAGCGTGTCGCAGTCGGGAATCACAACGAAGGAATAGGTACACTGTCCAATGGTCAGCCTGCCGTCCTTGACGCTGCCGTACTTCTCCATCAGCCGCTCGTCGCCGTAGTGATGGCCGATGCCTGCCGCGCCGAAGCGCTCAATGAGCGCGTTGAACGGTTCGCCCACACTGCGCACCGACGCTTCATCGTTCGCGCGGTCAAACATCAGATAGGCTGAATGTATCGGATGGACAATCAGCACGTCCGCCTGTTCGCAGCTGTTGGCAAGCAGATAACCCAGTTCTGTGAAATAGTCGTCGAATGTCTTTAATTCATCCGTCCACGGATTGTGCTCCGAATAAAACGCCGGATAATCCCGCTTGCGCTGGCCGCGGATGGAATACGGGTACAGATGCTGGCACATCAGGTTCACGCCGTTCACATACTGCCATTCGGCGATGCGCTTGAGTTCTTTCGGCGTCACGTCCCAGCCCGCACAGGCAAACGTCTCCGTCAGCACCTGCTTTTTGCCAAGCTGCTGCGCGGCGGACGAAACCTGCCGCGGGGCCAGCTCCGTGCCGGTTTTGCGCCCCAGCCAGTCCACGCCCGGAATGCTCTCATACTCGTAAAACGGCATCACGCCTGCACAGCACCACATCTGCGTGTAAAGTTCGCTTTCCTCGACGGTGTGACCGGTCAGATGGCAGTTGTGTGACAGGCACCAGCGGTAAACGCGGCCCATGAAGTTTTCGGTATAGAGTACATTCATCAGCCGCCAGTAGCGGAAGCGGAAACCGGGTGCTTCTTCGCAGTCCACAAACAGCGCGCCCAGCAGATCAAGAACATCTGCGCCGTAGGCTTTTTTGTACTCTGTCAGCAGCACCGGCGTGTAGGCTGTCTCATAGCGAAAATACTGCGGCTCATCGGTGAAGAAACCCGCAATGCCCTTGCCGAATTCCGCACCGAAGCGTTCAAAATACTTCTCGTGCGTCAGAGCAAGAAACGCATCCGTGATGCGCAGGTCAAGGATATCGACCGTGGAGGAATTTTGGCAATCATATACGCAGAGATACTCTGAAATGCCATTCTCCGCACCGGTGACGCGGCGAAGATGGCCGTTTTCCAATGTGTAAACGCCAAGCGCGGCTGCATCAAAGCCCGGCTTTTTTTCAAAGCGCAGATAATGCGCCCGGTTTTCCGGGTCTTCCAGCAGCTTGCCGCCGGCGAAGCCGCTCGGCCAGCCGTTTTCATCGTAGCACCACGCCTGCATCCCGCGCTTTTTCGCCTCGTCAACGGATGCCTCCACCGCACGAAACCAGTCCTCGCTCAGATACTCGGTTTCAAGTCCGCCTCGCGCGTGCATAAAGAAGCCGCCCATGCCCGCGTCCTGCATCGCACCGATCTGCCGCCGCAGCTCGTCCGGCTCTAATTTGTCGTTCCAGCTCCAGAATGGAACAGGGCGACAAAAGGCTGAAATCAGGTCAGTTGATTTCATTGTTATAGGCCTCCTTTGTGTCCGCTCGGTTCAGACGGTTTGCGCGATATTCACTCGGCGTAACTGCGTAGTGGCGCTTAAATACGGTGTAGAAATAGTTGGAATTTCCGAAGCCGGTTCGTTCCGCAATTTCGCTGATCGGCACGTCGGTCTGCTCAAGAAGTTCCGTCGCCTTATTCAGACGCAGACGGCGCAGATAGGCCGAAATGCTGCTGCCGGTGGCAGCCTTGAAAATATTCTGAATGTGCGACGCGGACAGACCGACGTGATCGGCCAGCGCATCAATATTCAGCTTCGGATCGGCATAGTTGCGCTCGATATAGCCGATGATCGCGTCAATATAGTTGCTTCGGTTGTCAATGCTGGCAAATGCACAGGAGACGTCCTGCACCAGATCCAGAAACAGCCGCTTGACTGCGCGGGAAGACTCTGCACGCAGAGCCTCCGTGCGGAAGCGCGAGGAGTTATATTCCATCGTCACGGCATAGGCACGCTTGAACGTTGCGATATATTCAGAAACGCCTGCAATCAGCAGATCCAGCGTATACGGCACATCCGCTGTCGGTTCAAACCATGCGTCAAAGAAGCCCGCAAGCGCTGCAGCGGCATCGTCAAAGCGCTGGGTGCAGAGAGCTTGTACTACCTCACTGCGGATCTGCTCTGCCTGTGCCTTGCCAAAGGCCGGACGTGCATCCAGCTCTGTGCGGGAAACAAAGTGACCGGCGGGATAGAAATACAGCAGATCCAGCCGCTCGTTCAGTGTGCGGTAGGCTGCGGGAAGCTGATCGACGGCAGAAATTCCATTGCACCAGACGCCAGAGACGGAAAACTGCGCGGCTTCAGAGAACGCTGCGCAAAGCGTTTGGGCAAGCGTCTGCGTGTCTACCGTATCCGGCTGCTCACAGACAAGGAGGAACCGGCCCTGCAGCATATCGACCAATTCATAGCGTGTCCCCTGCGGCAGCGTCTTGTCCAGCTGCTCCTGCAACAGAAAATGCGTTCTGCGGTACGACATATTCTGATTGTCATCCGAAAGCTCCCGCTGCCGGAGCTGGAGCAGGAACAGCGCAAAGCCGGAATATTGCTCCAACTCGATGCCATTGTCGGAAAATTGCCGCCCGATGACAAAATCGCTGCTTCGGAGCGTAAAAAAGCTGCGGAGAATGGCGTGCTTGATATAGCTGTAGTTTTCGGCGTAGCGCTTTTCCGAAAGCGTATACTGCGTTTGAAGCGCAGCATATTCACGGTTGATACGGATTGTCAGATAGACGGAGATCAATACGGCGAATACCACGATGCCCAGATAGAACAGCAAAAACCAGCGCGTCAGCGCACGGAGCTGTGATGAAATGGCCGAGTCGCTGATGCAGCTGATAAAATACAGGTCTGTATCGGCAGAGCGCGACCATGTGCAGATCGCATTCGCCTCCTGCACGACCATTTGGCCGCTTTCTGCGGCCCCGCCCAGCACAGCTTCGATCACGGCATCCGTCTGTTCCTGTTCCAGCAGCGTCATGCCGCTTGTGTAGGTCTGTCCGTTTGCATCCACGATCAGAAGCTGACGCTCCGTGCCGTTTGCCATACCGTAGCCGAGCTGCATCAGCCGCTCGGCGCTGATATTCGCAACAAAGAAGCCATTATAGCGATTGAGCGAGGTTCTGACCGGCAGAACATAACTGAAAACGGTTTTGTCGGAGGACGTGCTGCGGTAGCGAAGTTGGCGCATTGCCGGCTTTTGCGTCACACGGGACACAACTGCAAGATTCCGAACGAACGCTGCGTCGAAAAAGTCATCCAGTGTACCAAATGATAACTGATAGGTGTTGCCATTGGCGTAGGCATAACAGATACAGTCTTCCTCTGCACAATAAATGTATACAGAGTCCAGCCATGACGACGCGCGCGTATAGGTTTGCAGCAGCTGCATGGATTGAATGACCGACAGGCTTTCTGTATCCATAGAGTAGATCAGCTGCAAAAGCTTCGGATCGCCGTTAAGCTGCGTGAGCATGGACGAAGCGGTGTCCTGCATGATGGAGGCGGAATAGCTGACGTTCGAGACAATATCCTGCTCTGCGAGATAGGACTGTTCCAGACTCCGTTTTTTGACGTTCTGATAAATGAGCAGAAAAACGAAGGATACCAGCAGCAGGCAGAAAACTAGAATGCCGCTGAGTACCTTAATAAAAAAGCTGTTCTTTCGATCGGTCGGAATATTGGACTTGATTAGCCGCACGAGTTGTCCTTCCCCCCTCTTCATGCAGAGCATTGCAACTATGCAGTTTCCACAAAGCGGATGGTGAAAACTATTTGCATACCTAAAAAATATCACAATCCCAACGCACATTTCAACATAATCATAAAAATTCAAAGTCGCGCTCAAAAATCAAAGTCCGCTTTCAGGGCAATTCAAAGCAATCGTGAGAATTCAAAGATTACAAATGTGCACCTCGCCACTATACTGAATTTAGCGAAAACGACAACGAGAAGACAGAGGTGGTTCGTATTGATGAAAGCAGAAACGAAAAAACAGGAACCAGGCACAATCCGCAGACGGTCTTCTTATAACCGGAGCTTGCGCAAGGATAACCGACAGCTGTTTTCCATGTGCGTGCCGGGCATCATTCTTCTGGCGCTGTTTGCGTATCTGCCAATGTTCGGTCTGGTGCTGGCATTCAAGAATTATAAATTCAATCTTGGCATCTTCGGAAGCGAATGGGTCGGGTTCAAGAATTTTGAGTTTTTCTTCACATCCGGTACCTTCGGACGGCTGATCCGCAATACGCTGGGACTGAACCTGCTGTTCCTGCTGTGTAACACGGTCATCACCGTTCTGCTGGCGCTTCTTTTATATGAGATCAACAGCCGCCACGCGATCAAGGCGTTCCAGACGGTGATCTTCCTGCCGTTTATCGTTTCATGGGTTGCCGCGTCGTATGCGCTCTACGCAAACCTCGCCGACGTCAACGGCATTGTCAACGGAATCCTGACGTTCTTCGGAAAAGAAACGGTTTCATGGTACACAACGCCAACATGGTGGCCCTACATTCTGCTTGTCTGCTATCTGTGGAAGAACATGGGCTACGGCATTATTATTTATTACGGAAATCTGCTGTCGATCGACAAATCCTATTTTGAAGCGGCGCAGCTCGACGGCGCAACGCGCTGGCAGGTCATGTGGAAGATCTCGTATCCGTTCATCCGTCCAATCGTGACCATGTTCTTTATTTTGTCGCTTGGCCGGATCTTCAGCGCAGACTTTGGTATGTTCTATTATCTGACAAAGAACTCCAGTATGCTCTACAGTGTGACGGACGTGATCGATACCTATGTTTACCGCGCACTGCGCGTGACTGGCGACGTGGGTATGTCCACGGCCATCGGCCTGTGTCAGTCGGTTGTCGGCTTTATCATTCTGGTCGTAGCAAATAAGATCACGAAAAAAATCAACGGAGAGGGGACGCTGTTTTAATGAAAAAGAAAAACCGTATTGGAACAGTGTTCATCTATCTGATTTTCATCGTGCTCTGTCTTGCAATTCTGTATCCGTTTCTCTGTGTGCTGTCCGTGTCGCTTTCCAGTGCCGAGGACATCAAGCAGTACGGCTTCCGCGTGATCCCGAAGCATCTGGATTTCTCCGCCTATTCCTATCTGTTCCGTGACAGTAAGATGCTCTGGCAGGCTTACGGCACCACGATTTTTGTCAGCGTCGTCGGAACGGCTATCGGCTGTCTGGTCACGAGCCTGTATGCCTATGCGATTTCGCGCACGACCTTCCGCTGGCGCGGTGTGCTGTCACTGTTCGTGACGTTTACGATGTTTTTCAGCGGCGGCATGGCGGCGCAGTACATCACATATGTCAAGCTGCTGAATCTGAAGAATTCCATCTGGGTACTGATTCTGCCGGGCGCGTTTTCCGCGATGAACACGATCATCATGCGTGCCTATTACGAAAAACTCCCCTACAGCATGATCGAATCTGCCAAAATCGACGGTGCAAGTGAGTACCAGATTTTCTGGCGCATGATGTTCCCGCTTGCAAAGCCTGCGTTGGCCACAATCTGCCTGACATTGTTCGTCGCCTATTGGAATGCTTACTACGAGGCCATGATGTATATGGATACCGGCAATTATGTGACGATTCAGCTGCTTTTGCAGCGTATGCTGGAAAAGGTCGACTTTCTCAAGAATAACGCGTCTACGGGGCTGCTCGGCGCAGAAGCCGCAAAGCTTCCAGGCGAGGCCATGCGTATGGCAATGTGCGTGCTGACAGTCGCGCCGATGCTGCTGGTGTTCCCTCGCTTCCAAAAATATTTCGTCAAGGGTATGGCAATCGGATCTGTCAAAGAATAAAATCATTGACAGAACGGTATGACATAATAAAAAATGAAAAGGAGAAACACAAATGAAAAAGTTCCTCGCGCTGCTGCTGGCGGCTCTGATGGTTCTGGCGATGTTCACCGCCTGCGCCAAGACTGCGACGCCCTCCCAGGAAGAAACCACCGCTCCCACCGAAACTGCGGAACCCGCCGCTCCCGCGGACGAAACTCCGGCTGACGCCCCGGCAGATGACAATCCCTTCGCAGAAGAAGTCACGCTGCACTGGGCATTCCCCGCGCTGCAGGACAGCTTCCCCGGCTTTGAGGCCATCAATGAGAAACTCAACGAGATCACAAAGGAAAAAATCAACGCCAAGATCGAGTTCGAGATGATCCCCCTCGGCGAGTACACCGAGAAGATGAACATGAAGTTCACGGCTGGCGAGGAATTTGATATCTGCTTCACCGGCGCATGGAACCCGTATCTGCCCGCCGTTGCGAAGGGCGCTTATGCCGAGTTGACGCAGGACGTTCTGGATAAGTACGCTCCTGACGTTGTCGCTGATCTCAACAGCGCTGTCTGGGATGCAATCCGTGTAAACGGTAAGCTCTACGGCATTCCGCTTCAGCAGATCTATGTCCGTCAGACCGGTATCCGCTTCAACACCGAGCTTCTGAACAAGTACGGCTTCGATCCCAGCACTGTCAAGACGCTCGACGATCTGGACGAGTATGCTGCGACCATCAAAGCCAGTGAGCCGGATGCCGTTGTGATTTATAATTACGGTCATCTTATTTATGAAAATATGGTCAACTATCTTGGCTATGATGTGATCGTTTCCAATACGACGCCGGGTGTTGTTTACTATGCTGCCGAAACTCCCGTTGTCTTCAACCAGTTTGAGTCTGAAGAATTCAAGGCTCTGTGTGAAAAGATGCGCGAGTGGAATCTGGCGGGCTACTTTCCGACAGACGCCGTTACCGGTGCTGACTCTGTAGGTGAGAATGACATCCGTGCGATCGACACCGACCCGGCGCACAAGCCCGGCGGCGACATCACCGAAGGTCAGCTTCGCGGCTATGACATCACCGGCATTGCCTTCGGCGACTGCGCCATGACGACCGGCGCTGTGCAGGCGACGATCACCGCTGTCTCCGCAACCTCCAAGAACATCGAGCGCGCTGTTGCGTTCATCAACCTCCTTGACTCCGATCCCGAAGTCCTGAACCTCATCTGCCACGGCATTGAGGGCACGGACTATGAATTCGTCGGCGACAAGGCTGACGGCCTCATCAAGCCCATCAGCGACTATCCCGGCATGCTGAGCTTCCTCGTCGGCAACGTCTTCAACGAGTACTACACCGACGCTTCTCAGGTCGGCACCTGGCCGGAAACTGCCGAGATCAACGCCAACGCGCAGGCCTCCTGCATCCTCGGCTTCGCATTCGACTCCGAGCCTGTTGCAACCCAGATCGCGCAGTGCTCCGCTGTTGTCGAAGAATATCTGCCCGCTCTCAACTGCGGCGCAGTCGATGTTGACAGCACGCTCGAAGCGTTCAACGCCGCTCTGAAGGACGCCGGCGTCGAGCAGATCATTGCCGAAATGCAGTCCCAGATCGACGCATGGCTGGCAACCAAGTAAATAAACGACCCCATCAGGATTTTTAGTCTGACTGACTGAAGGACGGGCAGGATGAGCCATCTCATTGCCTCATCCTGCCCGTTTTGTATGCAAATTCTTTGAGGATGGAGAGATTATGCCATGAAAAAAGCAATTTCCCTGTTCCTGGCGCTTGTCATGCTTGTCAGCGTATTTGCCGGGCTCGGCATAACCGCCTATGCCGCAGATGCGCAGGCGCTCTGGGTCGATCCGGTCAACGGCAGCGACAGCGCTGCCGGTACGCAGGCGGCTCCCTTCCAGACGATTGAAAAGGCGAAAGCCGCTGCCGCAGCACTGAGTGCAGGCGGTGATGTGACGGTACAGGAAGTGGTTTCTTCGGCATCTATCCGATGACACACAGCATAACTCTGTTGCCTTTCTCAAATATCGGGGCGATGATGCCAGGCCAAAATTAAATTCCGAACCAACTCTAAGTCCACCCATTTTGCCCAGCATATACCCCAACAGTCAGAACAGCATACCGTTTCAAATGCCATCTAACTTGGTGACATTCGAGATATAATTTCGTTTAGCGCAGATCGTACGGATTTTGGAACTGTTCTGCAAGGCTTACATTAAGTAATCCCCATATAACCAGCTGCGCCCTGCTGTTTGCAGGGCGCAGCACCCAAATTTGCATACAATCAGCAAAAAACTGCTGAAATGATAGATATATCTGAAAAGGAGCCATCACCATGGATAATTCCACACCGTTCCGCACGTTTGGAACCATGCTCGACTGTTCGAGAAACGCTGTGCCGAATCTGCACACGCTCAAAAAGTGGGTCGATCTCACGGCAAGCCTCGGATACAACACCCTGCTTTTATACACAGAAGACACCTATGAGGTACCGGACGAGCCGTATTTTGGCTATATGCGCGGACGTTATTCACAGGCGGAGCTGCGCGAACTGGATGCCTACGCCAAAAAACAGGGCATGACGATCATGCCCTGCATCCAGACGCTGGCGCACCTGTACGCCATCAAGCGCTGGCCGGAATACTGGCCGCATTTTGACACGGATGATATTCTGCTGGCGGGCGACGAGCGGGTGTATACGCTCATTGACCATATGTTCCGGAGCCTTGCCGCGTCGCTCTCCTGCCGGACGATCCATCTCGGTATGGACGAGGCGGAGATGTTCGCGCGCGGCCGGTATTACAACCAGCATGGCGACTGCAACCGCTCACAGGCGTTGCTTGCGCATTTGCAGCGCGTATGTGAAATCGGCGAAACATATGGCTTCCGCTTCCTGATCTGGTCGGATATGTTCTTCAAACTGGCGACCGGCGGACAGTATTACGCTAAAAACGCACAGATTGACGAATCTGTGCGCGAAAAGATCCCGGCGAACGTGGAACTTGTCTACTGGGACTATTATTCGACGGATGAAGCGCACTATGACGGCATGATCGAGGCACACCAGAAGCTGAAGCCCGGCACATGGTTCGCAGGCGGCCTGTGGAAGTGGACAGGCTATGCCCCGCACAACGGCTACAGCATGAAGATCACAAAAGCAGCGCTTGCAAGCTGCCGGGAACACGGCGTGCAGGACGTATTTCTGACCATGTGGGGTGACGACGGCGGGGAATGCTCCCCGTTTATGCTCCTGCCGTCGCTGTTCTATGCTTCGGAGCTTGCGAAGGGTGAAACAAACGACGAAACGATCAAAGTACATTTCGCGCAGCGCTTCGGCGCAGCATTCGACGATTTCATGCAGCTAGATCTGCCCGGAACGCGCAACGGCCTTGACGACAACGTTCGGAATCTGGATAAATTCCTGCTGTATAATGATCCGTTTATGGGCATGATGGACAAAACTGTTTTGCCCAGCGAAGGGGCACAGTTCGGCGCTTGCGCCGAAAAGCTGGAAGCACTGCAAACGCTGCCGGAGTGGGGCTATCTGTTCCGGACGCTCGGCGCGCTGTGCCGGGTGCTGGAGATCAAGGCAGAACTCGGTGTCCGAATCCACGAGGCGTACTGCACGGGAGATAAGACAGCGCTTTGCGCCATGCTTGCAAAGCTTGACGAAACGCTTGCACGGCTGGAACGCTTTCATGATGCTTATCAGGCACAGTGGATGCAGGAAAACAAGCCGCATGGCTTTGACGTGCAGGACATCCGGCTCGGCGGTCTGATGCAGAGAGTAAAGACCTGCCGTGCGCGGTTGGAGGATTACTGCGCCGGACGGCTCGACCGGTTGGAAGAACTGGAAGCAGCGCAGCTTGATTTCTTCGATCACGGAAAGCGCTGCGCAGAACCGGTCGCCACGCACTGGGGGCAGATTGCGACAGCAAATATTGTCTATATGACGATGCTTTGGTGAAAAATATGAGTCAAATTTTAGAGCACGCAAGCTGGATCTATCCATCGGAGGATATCGGCGAAATATGCCCTGTTTTCCGAAAGCATTTTACCGCGCGCCCCGGTGCAGCAGCAAAACTGGAAATCACCGCATTCGGCGTCTACGAAGCATTTCTGAACAGTCAGCGGATCGGAAGGTTCTTTCTCGCGCCCGGCTGGACAAGCTATCCGGCGCGATTGCAGGTGCAGACCTATGATCTGACGGCGCTGCTGCGTGAGGAGAACGAACTGACCGTCACGCTCGGAAAGGGCTGGTTCGCCGGACGGATTTCTGCCGGTGTTTATCAGGCGATTGCGGACGGCCCGCGTCTGCTGGCAGCACTGCATCTGACCGACGCGGACGGCATGCGGGAATATGCGACCGACGAAAGCTGGCAATGGGCAGAAAGCCCAATCCGGTTCAGCGACATTTACGACGGCGAAGCCTACGACGCGCGCGTCACGCCGGAAAACTGGCGCTTCTGCCGGACGGACAGCTGCGGCAAGCAGATGCTGATCCCGCAGGAGGGTGAGATCGTTACAGAGCACGAATGCCTCAAGCCGGCCGCTGTTCTGCATACGCCGAAGGGCGAAACGGTGCTCGATTTCGGGCAGGAGGTCACGGGCTATGCGGAATTTACCGTGCAGGCCCGCGCTGGTGAGCGCGTTCTGCTCTCCTGCGCAGAGGTGCTCGACGCGGACGGGAATTTCTATACAGAAAACTACCGCAGTGCAAAATCCAGAATCGAGTATATCTGCCGTGGCGGAATCCAGACCGGCTGCGCACACCACACGTTTTACGGCTTCCGCTATCTGCGTGTGGACGAAGCGCCGGAGGGTTGGCAAGCAGAGAATTTCACGGCGGTCTGCGTCTATTCCGATCTGCAAAGAACCGGCTGGATTCGCACGTCCGATCCGCTTTTGAACCAGCTGTATCAGAACATTGTCTGGGGTGAAAAGGACAACCTGCTGGACGTACCGACCGACTGCCCGCAGCGCGACGAGCGGCTTGGATGGACAGGCGACGCGCAGGTCTCCATCCGTGCGATCACCTGCACGTTTGATGGGAAGCGATTTTTTTCAAAATGGCTGCGCGATATGGCAGCGGAGCAGCGCGGGGACGGTGCAGTTTCCCACTTTGTCCCGAATGTCGGCCTTTTCACAAAAGATCCCGCGCTGTTCTGCGGCGGCTCCGCGTGGGCGGACGCGGCGGTGATCTGCCCGTGGCAGCTCTATCAGGCTTACGGTGACAAGACGCTCCTGCGTGAACATCTTCCCATGATGCAGAAATGGGTCGAATATGTATGCAGGGCTGCCGGAGACAGCTGCATCTGGAGCACCGGTCACCAGTACGGCGACTGGCTGGCGCTCGACGCCGGAGAGGGCAATTATGCCGGCGCTTCCCGCAAGGAATTTATCGCAACGGCATTCTATGCGCATTCCGCACAGCTTCTGGCACAGGCAATGGACGCGCTGGATATGGACGGCGCTGCATATCATCGGCTGTTTGAAACGATCCGCGCCGCACACCAGAACGCATTCCCGGACTGCCGGACGCAGACCGAATGCGCACTGGCGCTGCACTTTGGTCTTGCGGCGAACCCCGACCGTGTTGCCGCGCAGCTTGCGGAACTGGTTCGGTGCAATGGAAACCGCCTGACGACCGGCTTTGTCGGAACACCGTATCTATTACACGCGCTGAGCGAAAACGGCTATGCACAGACGGCCTATGACCTTCTTTTGCAGACGAAAGCCCCATCATGGCTGTTCTCTGTCAAAATGGGCGCAACGACCGTCTGGGAGCATTGGGACAGCCGAAAGGCAGACGGCTCGTTCTGGAGCACAGATATGAACTCGTTCAATCACCATGCCTACGGCGCGGTGGCCGACTGGCTATACGGCGCGGCGGGCGGTATCCGTCCGGGGAAGCCGGGGTATGAAACCGTGCTGTTCTCACCCATTCCAAACCGGCGGCTGCAGCGATTTGAAGTAGTAGTAAATACGCCGCACGGAAAAGTGTGTTCATGCTGGAAATGGAACGGCCCCACAGTGACATATGTTCTTACTACGCCGGTCAGTGCCGAGATTCGGCTTGGTGGTGAACAGCACAATGTTGCAGCGGGAACATACACCTTTGTTCGGGGGGGATACGACAAATCGCCGTATGAAGCAAAAGATTTTCTGAACGTTCGAAGATAATTCGCGGTTGCCCATAGCGCCCATCGGAGTTATTAGCAAATGTAGATATGAGAGCTGCACCTAAAAATATGATACTATACGCTCACAGATCAACGGATTCCATATCGTCGGGACAAAACGGAGGACGAACGTTTCTTCGTGCTGACGCTCTTTGCAATCGCGTATGAGCTGGAAGCTGCATCTTTCTACGGAGCGGGCCCGGTGCGGGTGCAACTTGCGGTCGGGCTGCCGCCGGCACATTATGGCGCGCAGCAGAAACGGTTTGCAGAATACTTTCTGAATCGGGGCACGGTCAGCTTCACGCTGCATGACAAGCAGTATGAGGTTCTGATCGACGAGGTCAGTTGCTATCTGCAGTCGTATGCCGCAGCAATTACGGTATTCCAGACGCTGCAAAGCAGCCCCAGAGTGCTTATCCTTGACATTGGCGGCTTCACGGCGGACTATCTGCTGCTTCGGAATGGTGAGGGCGACCTGAGCGTTTGCGATTCATTGGAGAACGGCGTGATTTTGCTCTATAACCGGATCAAATCGCGCGTCGCGGCCGAACAGGACTTGCTGCTGGATGAGACGGAGACCGATGCGATCCTGCTCGGCAGGGACAGCGGACAGTCTGACACAGTATCGCAGATCGTGCGGCAACAGGCGCAGGAATTTGTCAGTGACCTGCTCAGTTCGCTGCGTGAGCGGATGCTGGAACTGAAAAGCGGGAAAGTCATCTTCACGGGCGGCGGAGCCGTTCTGCTCCGGCAGCAGATCGAAGCGTCGGACAAGGTGCGAGGGCCTGTTTTCATCGAGGACATCGCCGCAAATGTGAAGGGCTATCAGCTTCTATATCAGGCGGAACGGATTGGTAGACGCAATGGATACTAAAAAAGACCCCGGAAAATTCACGATCCGCTTCTGTACAGGCGTTTCGCCGATAGCAAAAAGGTAGCATCGTATGACAACCAACGGTTGTCATACGATGCTACCGAGAATTGCTTGTATCTGCTGCGTGCAGTTTGTATAATAATAAAAAACGTCAGGAGCGTGTATTATGGCATTAAATGAGCGAATCTGCCGGCTGCGGACGAATGCACAATTATCCCAGGAAGCATTTGCTGATATTTTTCACGTTTCACGTCAATCTGTTCAGAAATGGGAAAATGGGAGCGCAACGCCGGAATTGTCAAAAATCATTGATATGGCAAGATACTTTGACGTCTCACTCGATCAGCTGGTTCTCGGTATGGACAAGCGGGCAGTTGAGTGCATGGAATACGGGAAAATACCACGTCCGCAATATGCCAATATGCCGGAGTGGGAGTTGTATGTATCGGACATCCTGATCGAATATCAGCAGTCTATTGAAGAAGGCTTGGATATCAGCGCATATCAGGAACTGTTCCGTGCCGTGTCTGTGCTTCCGGCAGGCGATATAAAAAAGCGGCTTGGAGATATCCTGTTTGACATTGTCAGATATGCGCATCCAGCTGCGGACTATGCGTATCAGGAGCCGTCCGAACTCTATGCAATTCGCGCACTTCGCAAGCGGACACCGCTTGCTCTGGACGCCGCGCCGCTGCCGCTGGAAAAGAAAATTGCTGGTGCATGGATGGGACGCATCTGCGGCTGTATGCTTGGCAAATCGCTTGAAAGTATCCGCACCAATGAACTGATTCCTTTCCTGAAAGAAACGGATAACTATCCGATGCACCGATATGTCCATAAAAGTGAGCTTACGGATGATCGCTGCAAGCGGTATCCGTATTTCAACACCAATCATATTTGCGTCGATGAAACCGACGGAATGCCTGTCGATGACGACACAAATTACATCGTGTTAGCGCAGCAGCTCATTGAGAACTACGGAAAGGACTTTACGCCAGACGACGTTTCGCTCACCTGGCTGCAATACCAGAGCAAGAATGCGTACTGCACGGCAGAGCGTGTTGCGTTCTGCAACTTCGTGAAGGGCTATAAGCCGCCGCAGTCGGCTGTCTATCAGAATCCGTATCGGGAATGGATCGGCGCACAGATCCGCGGAGACTATTTTGGCTATATCAACCCCGGCGACCCGGAACTCGCGGCTGAAATGGCATGGCGCGACGCTTCAATCTCGCATGTCAAAAATGGCATTTACGGTGAGATGTTTGTCGCAGCAATGCTGGCGGCTGCAGCCGTAAACGAAAACATTGTACAGGTGATTGAGGCTGGCCTGTCGGAGATTCCTGAAACCTCACGGTTGTACGAGGCAATTCAAAAAATCCTCGCAATGTACAGTGACGGCGCATCTGAGGAAGCTGTTTTTGCCGAAATTCATCGGCAATATGATGAATACACGCCGCATGGCTGGTGTCATACGATTCCCAATGCGATGATCGTTGCTGCAGCGCTTCTGTATGGCCACGGTGACTATGGACGCACGATCTGTATGGCAGTGCAGACAGGCTTTGATACCGACTGTAACGGCGCGACAGCCGGCTCGGTTCTCGGCATGATAAAGGGCATTGATTCAATTCCGGAATATTGGAAAGAACCGATGCACGACACACTGCATACGTCGATTTTCCAAGTCGGCACGATCCGGATATCTGACGGCGTAAAGAAAACCATGGAGCATATTCATATGCTGCACAATTAGAAATAACAAAAATAACAAAAATGACAGCATGGACGCTGCAAAGAGGGAACGTCCATGCTGTTCTTGTCGAAAATACAGTCGTACCTTACTTCGCTGCCGGATATTCGTTACAGAGCAGACGGTAAGCTTCTTCATCCTCCTCAATTTTGGGGAACCGCCCGACAGACGGATTGAATCGGTTGTCAGTGTTGTCATCGTTGCACTGGCTGACCTCGCCCAGAAGAACAGCTCCCGTTCCCGGCTCGACCTCGAAATCATGGTACATATACTGCTGAATGTGGATGCTCTCGCCCGGTGTCAGGCGTACCTGCGTCCCAGCAGGCACCGTGTACATCCGGCCGTCGCAGTGGACGGTCACATCAGATTTGCGGTCAATGGACTCGTCGGGCAGGCTGTTATAGACCCGAATGAGGATGTTACCACCGCCGCGGTTGATAATGTCTTCGGTCTTGTACCAGTGGAAATGGTTCGGGGAATACTGCCCTTCCTTCATGTATAGCAGCTTTTCGGCATAGACCTTCGGATACTTGTCTTGCATGGCGCGGTTACCGTTGCGGATCGTAATGAGCGACATACCAACCTTGTCGAAATCGCCGAGGCCGTAATCGGTAATGTCCCAGCCGAGCATACAGTCGCGGACTTCATCGTATTCATGCCCCTTGGTTTTCCATTCTTCCGGCGTGAAGTGGCAGAACGGCGGCAGGTAGCAATGCCCCCGTGCGCACATGACCTCCAGTTCTTTCAGTGCTTTATTGATTTCAGAACGCTTCATTGAGATTCTCCTTTATCGTTCGGATTTGTTTTTGGGATTACAACTTTAACTGGGTTTACGGCTGGTTACCAACAGAAATGCCTATGTGTTTTCTTATATTCTTTGCGTCAGCAATTATCGCAGATCAACCGCACTGCTTTTTCTTGATATCATGTCTGAGAATGCCAATCACGATGGAGGTCATCGCAATCAGTTCATTGACCGCCGCGGAGTAGGCCCCATTCACAACGTTGTAGATCAGCCAGCACGGGCCAGAGAAAAATGAGATCAGGCGGATTTTCTTACTTGTTTTCATCCAAAGCGCCACGGTAGACAGGAGCGAGCCGATCATAGGCAAAATGCTGTACGCATTTTGCCATGTCGCAATGCCGGCAGCAAGCAGAAGCAGAATGAAAAGCGCGAGCCACCAGTTTGACTTTGCCCATTTCTTATCGATTGAAAAGAAAAGACTCCTGAAAAAATTGATGGAATCGAGGCATGCACCGGTCACGGCTCCGATGAGAAACAGTTGTGTACAGAACATCAAACTTGCCAACACCTGAAAGAGCATGACATTTTTTCTCTGTGAACACTGAAACGACAGGATCGAGCAGATAATTCCTATTATGCCGATCACCTCTGCAATCACTTTGACCATGATATGTGTCCTTTCCTCGTTACGGCTGCTTTTGCAGAAACACCATGCCGCCTGCCGGGATTTCGATTGTCGCCGCACATTTACCGGTCACACGGTCAAGCCACTGATCCTGAAACACCAGCTTGCCGCTGCTTTTCCCGAGATTTGAAATGCACAGATAGCACACGTCGTTTACAAACATGCTTATATGGATATCATTTCCGGCCGGCGCGGTCAGAATCCTGCGGTCCTTCGCAATATCGATAAAGCACAAAGAATCCTCGCTGACCATTGGCTTATAGAGTTTCAGATATGTGAACCATTTTTCGCGCAGACGCTCATCATCCGGAATATCGGACCATTCGCTGTAAACAAACGGGCCATTCGGATGGTTGCGGTAATATTCTCTGATTTTTCTGAAATGCCGGCTCTCTGCGTCGTCGTGGTACACGACATTGGGTGCACAGCTGCGTTCGCCAGTGATCGGGCGTCCGTCCAATCGGAGCAGGAACTGCAAAAACGGCAATGCGCGCGAAAAATAAATATCTCCGTTTGTTTCGTTGGTGAATTTATAATCCGGGCAGGGGATGACGTAGGGGCTGTACTGCACTGTTCTGAGAAGCTCCTCGGATGTTTTGCAGCTTTCGCCGACCCACAGGTAGTCGTAGATTTTCTCGTTTGATACCGGAAGCTGCAGCTCTCCGATATGAAGTTTAACGATTCCATGGTATTCGTTTTTTACGACAGAATACATCCGCACCAGCAGATCTTCAATATACGGGTCATATTCCTCCATGCCATACGGATTGCCCTCTCCGTCCCGCCGGTCGTATCCCATATCGTTGAAGATCCCATCAAACGCATATTCATCCATCATGCGGTGCAGATTGTCGAACAGGTATTGATTCCATTCGGGAGAGGCGGCATTGCAGCACCTGTAGCGGTAATAATTTTGAACCAGCATCAGCTTTGGATCGGCGACAAACTTCTCGGTAAAATCCGGATCCCGTTCATCAAAGAAGCCGCTCGATAGATACGGCAGAACCTTGATGTGAAAGGAATGGCACAGGTCAATGAATTCCTTTAAGCCGTCTTTGTCGTGAGAAGAAAATTTATCTGCGCCCATAATCCGCATGGCGTCGTTCCATTCCTCATGGATCTGAATCAGACCGACGCCGTTTTCGGAGAGCTTCCGAATCAAATCGTGATCGTACGCGGTAGGGCGTATGGTCATTTTATTTGGGTACTCACCAAGATTGTATATCACCTGGCCGGGGATATAATCGTGTATGTGCATCCGCCTCAGGCATGATTTGACGACTGAATTTGCATATTTTACGTTTGCAATCCGTTTGCGATAATCCGTATTCGTGTAATTCATGACGTGTCCCTTTCTCTTTCAAATGTGTTTTCATGCGAAGCACTGCACATAGTTCTGGCACGGTCAAACTGAAACAGCCGATGCAGCCCTGCGGTCGATAAACCGCAGGGCTGCATTTCACAGATAGCGGGGAGTTACTTCACAAACTGCTGATGAAAGCGCGCGACGGCAACCGCGACCTCGGCACGGGTCGCATCTGCACCGGCGTTGAGTTTTCCGCTCGTCGGCAGCAGAAGATTCGTGGCAATCGCCCATTTCACAGCGCTCTGCGCATAGGCAGATACCTTTGCACTGTCAGTGTAGCCGCTCAGCGAGGCGGATGCACTGACATCAAAGCCCTTTGTCTTGCCTGCATAGCGATAGAGGATCGCAGCAAGCTGTTCGCGTGTGACAGAGTCTTCGGGGCCGAATTTTCCATTGGAATAGCCGCCGACGATTCCCTGCGCCGCCGCCCATTCAACGGCCTTGGAATACCATCTGCCGCTCGGAACATCGGAGAATTTTCCGCTATAAGAGACGGAAGGCTCACCTTCGATGCGGTACAGGATCGTGACCAGCATTGCGCGCGTCAGTGTATCGCGGGGAGAGAAACTGCTGGTGCCGGTTCCGTTCATCAGATTCTTCTGGTAAACATACTGAACCTCATCATAGAACCAGTCGCTGGACGAGACATCCTTAAATGTATTATTTTCAGAAGGACGGGTCACAGGAACCACGATGATCGGCTGATCCGGCGTGTCAATGGGTGCGTCGGAAGCAAGGCGATCCAGCGCAGCCTTGGCTTCGGCCAGAGCTGCATTGACCTCATCCACCGTGCCTGCCGCATTGATGGCTTTCGTCGCTTTTATGATCGCGTCAACTGCGGGTCTGGTGTTTGCACCGGTGAAGGTTTTGCCGTCGGCGTAGTCCTTCAGCGCCTCCTCTGCATTCTGCTTTGCTTCTGCAAGACGTTCTTCCTCCGAGGGTTCGCCGCCAGAGGCCAGCTTACGCAGCGCTTCTTTTGCCGTTGCCAGCGCGTCTGCTACATCGTCCAGAGTTTCCGCGGCATTGATCTCCGCAATGCCGTCATTCAGGATGCGCTCCGCTTCGGACTGCTTATCTGCGGGGAAGTCTTTGCTCTGCATGTATGCACGCAGTTCCTCGATTGCGTCCTGCTTCGCTTTGGCCAGCCTCTCAGCAGCGCCAGAGATACTCTCGATCTGATCGATCGCGGCCTTTGCCGCAGCCAGTGCTTTATCGACCGCTGCAACGCTCGTTGCGGCGTCGATCGCGGCATTGCCCTTCTTCTTTTCAGCCTTTACCAGATTCCAGTTTTCCAGCGTGTAGTCGCTGCGGACTGCATACTTGTCCAGTGCGTCCTTGGCAGCAGCTTTCGCAGCTGCCAATTCCTCTGCCGTGATCTGCTCATCGGTTTTGATCGCAGCCAGAAGATCGCAGCATTTTTTCGTCAACTTTTCAATGCTCTGCTTGGTATCAAATGTGTCAACCAGCTGCGCAAATGCGCTCTGCAGCTTTTGAACCTCCATTTTCTGTGCCTCACGGTAATCATCGGGATCGGCTGCATCGGACACGGTTTTCTTCGCGGCGGCAATTTGCGCACTCATTTCGGTTTTTGTCGCGGAAATCGGTTTCACTGCCTGGATAGCGCTGACTGCGGCGGCTGCTGCGGCGTCAGCCGATGCAGCATCGGAAGCCTGCTTTACCGCATTGATGCCATTCATTTTTGCCGTCTGTACTAGAGCCCAGTTCCAGTATGTATAAGCGTTCTGGTCGAGCGCTGCAACTGCTGCGTCGAGGGAATCAAGCGCTGCATTTTTTGCGGTATCCAGCGCATTCGCCTCGCCGGGGATCTCAACAACAATGATATGATCGAACCAGAAATCGCCGGTTCCACTGACGGCGGGCTGTACGTTGATATACTCAGCGTTGGCGGCAGTGTAGATCGTGGCCGATATCGCAGTCCAGTCTGCCTGCGGCCCGGTCAGGATATTTCCCTTTTGTACGTCGTTGTAGATATCACCCCATGTAGGCGTCGCAAAGCATTCACCGAGATTCAGCCAGATTTTTGCCTCAGCAGAGGTCTCAGCAGAGGTTTTTGCCTGAAGCGTGATCTTGTAACTTGTATTGGGCTTTACAGCAGTGCGGAAATCTGTACCAAGCGATACCTCTGTAACGGCTGCGGTCCCAACATGATAGTGCATGGAATACGTGCCGGAGTATGCGACTGTGTTGTCTCGCTCAATGGAGCAGCTCGATTCAACACCGCTCGGATAATAATGTGCGCGGGTCCATGTGCCCGCAAAATCCTTCTCAAAGCCGGGATTTGCAAGCATGGAGCGGAAAATTTCATCTGCGGCCTGCGGAACCGTGCGGGTTTCGCTCAGATTGATGTCGTCATAATACCATTCGCCCTTGCCCTCGGTGACAAGATCGACGCACAGAAGCGTTGCGTCTGCCTGCGAGGTGAAGGTCGCGGTCAGCACCTGCCAGCCATTTGTCGAACCGGTGATCGTATTGCCGAACTGTGTATCCTTGTGATATTCCTGCCAGGAGCTGTTGCACTCACCGAGTGCGAAATATGTTTTTGCGGTTTCTGCGGTACCATCCGCAGCTTTGACCTTGATGGAAATCGTGTACTCGGTGTTGGGCTTGATGGAAACGCGATAATCTGTGCTGAAGAAGTAGCGGCCATTGCTGCCGTCACTGCTTAGATGCAGGGACTTTGCTCCTGCATAAGATTGTGAATCGTCGAGAGCGTGCGTTGTGTTATTGCCCCATTCAAGATGGCGTGTCCAGAATTCTGAGTAATTTTCCTCAAAGCTGTAATTCGGGAAGAGATAGACCGGATCATCTGCAGCTGCTTCAACGGGCGACCATGTCGGATTCTGCATACCCGCGCCTGCAATCGTGCAGTCCGAACCGGATGCCAGTGCGAAATTGCCCTTATCGGGATTCACATACTTTACCGCGCCAGTCTGACCATTCTTGTCAAAGCCAAGACCGGAGATGGTTTGCGTCGTATTTCCGTCATATTTGTCCTCAAAATAACCGTCACCATACTTCGCGTCGGTTTCAGCGTCATTCTGCCAGACAGACCAATCGACCTTCTGCGCATAGCTGCAGCCGCTGGCACCCCAGTTTTCGATCACAGCCGGATAAACGGAGTTGCTTGCGGCGCTGTTGTCGTAGAAGTTGTGATCGATGCTGTTATACAGGCAGTTAAGCAGCGGGAAATAGATGTGGTAGCTGGCGATCGTCGTTTCGTGCGGCTGCATCGGCCCAAAAAGGTTGTAAGCGACCGTGTTGTCGTGTGCGCGTTCTGTGACGTAGACGTCGCTCATTTTGTTGTGATAATAGGTGTTGTTCTTGACCGTAACATTGTAGCACTGGCTGAGAACCGTGCCGAGCGCGGTGTTCACGAACAGGTTGTTCTCCACCAGCCCGTCATGCACCGGCTCGTGGTTGAACTGCACGCCGGAGCCGCTGGGGATCTCGTGGAAATAGCAGCCGCGAACCGTGACATTGGAGGAACCCGTGGAAACATAGACGCCGTGGTCGAGCATGCTGCCGAGATCACGCGCGTAGCCGATATTCCAAATCTCGCAGCCCTCGATCAGAACGTTTGTGCTGCCAATAACCACGATGCCGTCATAAGCACTCGCGCCATGAACAAGCGAGGTCACGTCGTGCAGCTTCATGTTTACGATCTCAAAATGATCGCAGCCGTTGCGCAGATAAACTGCGTCCTGCGTGTAATTCCGGAATTCCAGACCCTCAATATGCCAGTAGGCACAGCTGTCAAACAGCATGCCGATGGTAGCGTCGCCATACCATTCGCCGTCAAAAACCGGCGTTTCACCTGGATAATTCAGAACTGTGAACCATTTATCGACTGTCCCCTTTTTTTGGGAGATTCCGCGCCCGGTTCCCGCAGAACGGTACAGACCGCCGCGGACATAAAGCAGGTCGCCGGGGTTCATGGCGTTCATAGCCGCTTCCAGCGTGGCAAACGGCTCGGCATAGCTGCCGGGATTGGCGTCGCTGCCATTCGGCGCGACGTAGAGAATTCTGCCGTCTGCAGCGACGGGGGTGCGCGGAGCAGCGCTTGCTGCGGATGCAATCGGGAGTAAGCCAAGCAGCAGGCAGACAGTCAGCAATGCTGCGCCGAGCCTGGTGCAAAGCAAGCTGGGCTTTTTCATGTGTAGTTCCTCCTCATTCTCATTCCGGGTGTACCCGGTTCGGTACAAGTATCATACGCGATAAATGCCGCCGGCGGCAATTAACCAATTTCCGCATTCGTCTGCATTTTTCTACGAATTGCATCTTTGCATGGACAAATACGCTGTAGCAGCATGGTGTGTGGAAAAATGCAGACCAAAGTGGAAAACCGTGAATTTACGCCGCAAAGCGCCGCATGCTATACTGATGCTGTCACAAGATATACGCAAGATATGATAGGAATAGGAGAAACGCATATGAAACTGAGCTTCCATGAGTATCTGGACAAAATGCGCGGCTGCTGGAATGGCAAGAACATCGGCGGCACGCTAGGCACGCCGTTTGAGGGTATGCGCGGTCTGTTCGACATTCAGTATTATTCGCAGCCGCTGGACAAGCCGCTTCCGAACGACGATCTGGATCTGCAGCTTGTATGGCTCAACGCGGTCGAGAAATACGGCCGGAACATCAACCGCGAGCTGCTGGGGGAATATTGGCTGTCCTTTATCTACCCGGACTGTGCGGAATATGGCGCGGGCAAAAATAATCTGCGGGCCGGACTTGTTCCGCCGCTGTCCGGCTATGTCGGCAATCATTATCGCAACAGCAATGGGTCCTGGATCCTGACAGAGATCTGGGCGTGCCTGTGCCCCGGCCATCCGGAGCTTGCGGTCAAGTACGCCTACGAGGATGCAATCATTGACCACAGCTATGAAGGCGTCTATGCGGCGGTCTTTCTTGCTGCGATTGAGAGCGCCGCGTTTATCATTTCAGACACAAACGCGCTCATTGACATTGGCCTTTCATATCTGCCGGAGGACAGCGCGATCCATAAGGCGGTCGCCTGTGCCAGAGCGTGCTATCAGAGCGGCCTGACCTGGCAGCAGGCGCGTAAAAAACTTCTGCAGGAGGTTCCCAGCAGCTTCAGCGTCCTGAAAACCGATCCGCGTGATATGGAGCCAGATGAGCCCGTCGGCCCGATCGGCTTTGATGCACCCGGACATATGGGTATCATCGTCATGGCGTGGCTGTACGGCGAGGGCGATTTCGACAAGTGCATTTCCATTGCCGCTTCCTGCGGTGAGGATGCAGACTGCACTGCAGGCTCCCTTGCGGCCATTCTCGGCATTGTCAGTGGGAATGGCGCGATCAGCGAAAAGTGGCTGAAGCCGCTCGGCGGTATGATCCTCACCAGCTGCATCAACCGCAGCGACGTGGATATTTCAATTCCCAATACGATCGACGAGTTGGTGCAGCGCGTTGCAATTCAGATGCAGCGCTTTATGAACCCGCAGGATTTGGCCTTCGACGATAATCTTGGGATCGAGGCAATTCTGGCGGATGAAAGCCGTCAGTGCTATGAACCGGAGCGCGTAGGCTGCTGGTACGCACGGGACTATCGACGCACCTTTACAAACCCGTTCCTGGTGAAGCACACTTCGCATCCGTTCGATGTGTATGTGGATTACCACGAAGCGCCGTATATTGCAGAGGACGTCACGAAGAAATTCACGCTGACCTTTGAAAACAATCTGCTGCGTCAGCAATGGCTCCATGCTGCGCTGCATCTGCCCGAGGGCTGGGAGATCTCTCCGGCGCGGTCGCTTGCAATCAATTTGGAGCAGGCGCACTGCAACGTGCCGCTGGCGCGTGTTACGATCGAGATCACGCCGCATAATCTGACGCAGTCGAGATATGATCTGATCCTGCAGGTCACTTCGGATGGACATCATACGCAGAGCCTGATTCCGATCGTGCTGCTGACAGGCGGCGATTATCAGATTTTCAGCGAGTAACACGACTTGAACGGCAGTGACGCAGTCACTGCCGTTTAGATGCGTCAATGGAAAGGAGAACAAGTATGCAGACAATGCAGGCTTATCACAGTTGGGTGCAGGAAGAACTGAAGCGCTCCGTCGAATTCTGGAGCCAATATGGGATAGACCATGAAAACGGCGGTGTTTATACCTGCCTTGACAAAACCGGGAAAATTTACAGCACAGACAAAAGCGTATGGATGCAGGGACGCTGCGCATGGACATACGCATATCTGTGCACAAACTATGGAAAGCGCGAGGAATGGCTGGAGATCAGCCGGAGCTGCCTTGACTTTATGGAGGCGCACTGCATCAACCGCGACGCCGGGAACCGGATGTATTTCACTGTGACGGCTGACGGACATCCGCTGCGCCAGCGGCGCTACTGCTTCTCCGAGGCGTTTTATGCAATGGCAAACGCCGAGTATTATCACAATTCCGGAGAGCATATCCGCATCGAACGTGCGCGGGCTGCGTATGAGCTGATTTATCAGCTCAATCACCATCTGATCGAAGACCCGACCGGACTTGGCTCCAAAACGATCCCGCAGACGCGCACGGGCCGCGCTCTGGCTGATCCGATGATTTATCTGAATGTATCGGCAGTCATGCGCCGCTGTGATCCGGAAAAGCGCGCACTTTACGATGCACGCGCGCAGCAATGCGTAGAGGAGATCCTGCGCTATCATGTAAAACCGGAACTCAAGTGTACGCTGGAAACGGTCGGACCGGAAGGAGAACTGCAAACAGATACGACGGCTGGCCGCGTTGTTAATCCCGGACATGATATCGAATGCAGCTGGTTCCTGATGGAGCAGGCGCAGATCACACAGGACGATACATTGTTTGCGCAGGCCGTTCAGATTTTTGATTACGCGATCCATGCCGGTTGGGATAAGGAATACGGCGGATTGCTCTATTTTATCGATTGTCTTGGCTGCCCGCCGGAGGCATATGAGCACGACATGAAGCTGTGGTGGCCGCATAATGAGATTCTCATTGCTTCGCTGATGATTTATCAGAAAACCGGGAAGCAGGAATACTGGGACTGGTTCTGCAAAACGGCAGATTACTGCCGCGAGCATTTCTGTGAACCTGAGTTTGGCGAGTGGTACGGCTATCTGCGGCGCGACGGTCTGCCTACGCAGCCGCCGTGCAAGGGCAGCACGTTCAAAGGCCCGTTTCATGTGCCGCGCAGTCTGATGATTGCGGACCGGCTGCTGACCCAGCTGGAGCAGAGACAGTAAAATAAACTACCGGCCAGAGGATCGAGTCCTCTGGCCGGTAATTTTTATGCCATTGTCTTGAGCATCTGCTCTGTAATTTCGTAGCGGCAAGGTTCGTGCTGCATGAAATGCGTGCATTCTTCGACCACATATTCGCCCATGCGGGCGATCTCATCGCCGAAGGAACCGGCGATGTGCGGCGTCAGAAATACGTTTTCCATCGTGTAAAGCAGACTTCCGGCCTCCGGCGGCTCCGGCATCGTAACATCCAGAATTGCCGTCAGATCGGGGCGCTCGTGCAGTACGCGGATCAGATCCTGTTCGACGACCTGTGCGCCGCGGCCGGTATTCAAAAAAGTTGCATTCCGGCGCATCCTGGAGAAAAGTGCGTAATTCAGCATCCCAACTGTTTCCGGAAGATCCGCGATATGATTGGAAACGACCTGGCAGGTCGAAAACAGCTCCTCCAGCGGGAGTTTCCGCACACCAAGCGACGCTGCGGCTTCGTCAGAGAGAAACGGGTCATAGACGCACAGATCCAACCGGTGCTGCTTCAGCAGACCAATCAGCGACCGGCCAACCATGCCAGCGCCAAGAATACCGACCGACGTATCGAAGCTGCCGGGCATCTGCCAGAACCGTTCCAGCGCCCTGTGGCGTCCTTCAGGCGACCGACTGGCGCGCACGGCATAATGAAATCCCTTGTTTGCAAGCAGGATCTGCGCTGCGGCATACTCTGCAACAGGAATGGCGTTTGCCGCCCAGGCAGAAAAAACGTGCGCGCCTGCCGCCAGAAATTCCCGAGCAAAGTGCTGCACAGAGCCGGCCGCATAAAACACTGCGCGCAGCGCGGGAAAGCATTCCTGAAGCTCCTCGCGTGTAAAATGCGGCATATCCCATGTGGAGAAAATCAACTCCGTATCGCGGTATAAGTCCGGCTGTGCCAGAATTTCTTCCTTTGTCACAGGTGCATCCGGAAGCTGCGTCCATGCGCCCAGCTGCGCACGCACGGATGCGGGAAATGCGTGTTTACACATAGCCGGATCGCCGATCAAAATACTTTTCATCAAAAATACCGCCTTTCCCATCAGGCCTCACGGACAAGCGCACGGAGCGCTGCTGCATCCTGCGCCATCTGCTCAAACGAGTCGTCCTTCACGAATTCCAGCATCAGACTGCGCGTTTTGCCGTCCTGCCGGATGATATCGAGATATTCCTGCCATATGGTTGCGCCTTCGGCCAGTGGGAAACGGTTGTAGACGCTGTCCAGATAGAATACATGGACATGATACAGATATGGCTGGACTGTTCGGAGCGCGTGCAGATTCTCCGCCTGTAAAAGACGGGAGTTCGGCTGCCAGTACAGATGCAGATTATCCCGTGCGACGCTGCGGAGTGTCTGCACGGCAGAATCGCAGTTGTCTGTCAGCGTATTCGGATGATATTCATAGCAGATATCGATCCCAGCGGTTGAGGCCATGTCGCAGATCGCCTGTGTGCAGGAGATCACGCGCTGTACATACTCCGGGTCTGCCTGTGCTGAACCTCTGGTACCAGCCCAGATGCGGATGCACGGGGCACCGAGCGCCTTTGCACTTTCCAGCACCGGTGGAAACAGATCCGGTGTCTGTTCACCAGCCTCAAAATAAGAGCCGTAGGCCCAGACGGCAAGCCCGGCTTGCTCGGTAAGGTGCCGGATCTCGCGCGCACGCGAAACGTCGCCCGGCAAAACATGAACGTCCCCGCCCCACTCAATGCCTTCAAGACCGCATTGTTTGACTGTGGAAATGATTTCTTCCGGCGTTTTATCGCGGAACGTAACGGAAGCCAGTCCGGTATTCAGCATGTTTCTTCCTCCATCATATGCTGCAGCATTTTGATTGCGCAGTCTGTAAGCATTGCGCCTGCTTCCGGCTGCCACATGCTTCCTTCACACAACTGCACCGGATACACGTCCGTGCCAAACAGTTCGGGCACAGGAATGTAACCGAAAAAGCCGTTTGACAATGTCGCAATCAAACAACGACCACCGCACGCATCCTTCAGCGTGTGCCCAAATTGATGGTACAACTCTCCCGGCATGATAAAAACGGGCAGATCGCCAATCAGAAACACCTGTACCGGAAGTTCACCCTCATACCAATGTGCAGCGGTTGCTTTTCTTTCATAGGCTACAAGCAGTTCGGCCTGCAGTGTACCGAGCATATTATGTCCATTGTCCGGCCCGCCTGCCACGATCTGTTCCGCTCTGCGCAGCGTTTCTGCGTCTGCCCTCCGGTAGCGGCAGCGAATGCGCTGTATTTGCGCCTGTACGCGGGCATATGCGACCGGCTGCGCTGCGCTGGCGATAACGTGCGCGGCCTCCGCTGCGAGTATGCAGCCAAGTTCACGGTAGTCCGTAGCATGGCCGGTCATAAAGTCCAGATGGTTGATGTCGCCGCTCGGCGCGGCCAGATACACAGAAACAAAATCCGCGCCGTATCGGGCTTTGAGACGGCGGGAAAGCTCTGAAGAAAAATCGCCGCTGTATTGTGTGCCGCCGATGCAGTCCTGATGACAGGCGAAGCCAATCAGCGCACCGAGCGGCTGTCCGTCTGCATTTGCGGCATATAGAACCGGGAGCTCTGGATCGTTTTCCGCATAATGCCGGACAATTTCGGATACCGGTACATCTGAGGGATTGGTACGAACGCTGCCGTCAGCCATCAGATAATCGCGGTTAAAGGACATACCATCGACACTTCCAACGCCAAAAGACAGCGTGCACGGCTGTATTTGCCGGAGAGCAAGCGCTGCGCAGTCAGCAGCGAGGCGGCAAAATTCCGTCATAAACGGTACGTCTTCCTCTGAACCGAGCGGTTCGCCTGCCGGGATGCCATAGTGCGTATGGGTCGCACAGACAGCGACATGCTCCGGCGCGAGGCCGGTCATGGCATGGATGTGCGCAGTGATCGCGTCGCGATTTTTGACCGGAAGTTCCACGGCGTCGATCTCAATCAGAACCGCGCTGGTTGTTCCATCACTTACAGCAAATGCCTTTGCGTAGAGACGGTCAAGCACGCCGGTGCTCGGCCGTTTCATAAAATAGCCGGGAATATCAGAGCCGAGCGGCGGCGTGATTTCTTTTTCATAAAACCCGCATTGCAGCATTCGCACGCCTCCTTTCTCCGTAAAAAATGCGCTTCTGCGTCCGCAGATATCTGCAGACGCAGAAGCGGGGGGATCAAATATTGTAATTCGGGCGAACCGGCATGCCAGTCTTGGAGGACTTCACTGCCGCAAGACTTGCGATTACAGTTTTGGCGCCTTCCAGCGCTGTTGTACGGATCGGCTTGTCATTGACAATGCAGTCCAAGAACTCCAGCAATTCACCGGAGGTGTTGTGACTGCTGATGTTGACCGGGTACTGAACCGGAACAGTCTGAAGATCGTAGTCCTTGATATCCTGAAGGATCGTATCGCCGTTGCCCAGTCCTTCCTTGAAAACGCTCATATAGGGGCTGGTGTTGTCAGTGATGATTGTGCCCTTGCTTCCATAAAAGACGCTGCGCATCGTATAGCTGCGCTTGCAGCCAGTGGAAACAAATACCTTACCGATCACATTGTTCGGGAATTTCATGACCGCGATGGTGCAGTCATCTGTCGGGTAGTTGGGCAGCATTTTATGATTTGCGTAGGCGAAAACTTCTTCCGGATCGCCTGCAATCCAGCGAGCCAGATCGACTGCGTGGCAGCCGCCGCCAAGGAAGCCGTGGCGCAGCGGATCAAGACGCCATTCGACATCAATATGCGCATAATCGTGTGCATATTCGGTTTCCACAAAGAACAGCTCGCCGATCTCACCGCGCTCGATCAGGGTCTTTGCCGCGACAAAGCCGGGCGTATAGCGGCAGATCTGCCCAACCATCATCTTGGTTTTTGCCTTTGCCGCTGCGTCAATCATTGTCTTGCAATCGTCGAGCGTCAGCGCCATCGGCTTTTCGCACAGAACGTGCTTGCCAGCCTCCAGTGCTGCAACCGAGATCTCACGGTGCGTCTGGTCGGGCGTGACGATAATGACCGCATCGACCGCAGGGTCTGCAAGCATTTGACGGTAATCTGTCGTTTTGCGGCTGATGTTATACTTCGCAGCTGTTTCATTCAGCAGCGCTTCATTGATATCGCAGATCATATAAAGCTCTGCGTTGGGATGGTCGATGACGGCCTTCATGTGCAGCTGCGCCATAACACTGCACGAGATGACGCCGATGTTCAGCTTCTTGTTCATGGTATTTCCTCCTGAGTCTGATCTGAAATGCCGGCAGACGGCTGCGCAGCGCGTCTGGGGGACGGCTTGTAGCATAGCACACGACGTTTTCTGTGTAAATCAACGATATTCCACAGTCGCTCTCATTTTTCCACCAGTCTTACCAGATGGAGGCGATGACCTCGACATAGCGCTTCCCTTCTGCTCCTGTGTAGTACAGAACGCGGCCAGTGTCCATCGCAGTGACGAAATCTTCCATCTGAGCCTCAAACATTCCGGGGTAGCCGCTGAAATCGACCGGATCATATTCGCCGCCGGTTGTCTTACAGACACTCACAAATGGACGGATATAGATTGCTCCCTTCGTCAGATAAAGCGTGGTATATTCCTCCGGAATGCTTGGATAACCGCTGATGGAGACGCTCCCGGTCACGCCGCTTTGTGCGCGGAGAAAGAAGTGCGCACTGCCGTCAACATCTGAGCCGGGATGCTGGTAGGTACAGGCACCGGTAATCGACGCAACGCTGCTCCCCGTCAGATAGCAGAAGCGGTCAAGCGTATGGACGCCGAAATTGATGGAAACCCCGCCTCCGGCCAGCTTCTTTGTCATAAACCATGCCGGACGCTCCGGCGTAAAATATTCGCCGGTTGAATGATCGTCGATCATGACCAGTTCACCCAACTCACCGGATTCGATGATCGCGCGTGCCGCGCGATTCTCCGGACGGTAGCGCTGAACATGGCCAATCTGAAGCAGAACATGATGACGCTCACATGTCTGTATGATCCGCTCGCATGACTCCGGTGATACAGACATTGGTTTCTCCAATAGAATGTGTACGCCATGTTCGGCACAGTCAATGGCGCACGGCTCATGCAGACCATGCGGCAGATTGATGATCACGGCATCCAGATGTTCGTTTTCCAGCATTTGATGATAGTCTGTGTAGACGGCTGCACCAAAGGGCGCTGCTGCGGCCTCCGCACGCGGCCGGACGACATCCGCTACCGCGGCAAGGCGTGTGCGCGTGTGCGCGGCGATTGCCTCAAGATGACATCCGGCGATGATGCCGGTGCCAATCATACCGAAAGAATACATATGTTTTTCTCCTTATGACTGTTCATCCTCCTGCGCCGGTGCGTGCGCAGCACGGTACTGGCCCGGCGTAACGCCCTCAAACTGCTTGAAGACGCGGAAGAAGGTGTTGATATTCTCAAAACCGACCCGCGCGGCGACGTCCTTAATGACGATATTCGGGTCAGCAAGCAACTCCTTTGCCGCCTGAATGCGCAGACGGTTGAGATAGTTGACAAAGGTAATGCCGGTTTGATCCTTGAAGTAGCGTGAAAAATACTTGGGAGAGTAGCCGACATAGGCGCTGACGTCGTCGAGCGAGATGCGGTTATGATAGTTTCTTGCGATGTAGTCCAGCGACCGCCGAAGAATATCGGACTCCTGCTGCTGACGCTCAAGGAGTGCGGCAGTCGCCTTTGTGCAGACGGAGCGGAAAAAGTCGCCGATTTCATCAAGATTATTGAGCGAGCTGAGTTCTGCGAACGGGTCTGCATCAAAGAGCGGGAAAAACGGGATGCTGCGCGCAGTCAGGATCTGCGCGATCAGGGAAAGAATCGAGGAAAACGACGTGATCAGATGCTCATAAGGAATGCCGTTTTCCGCGCTCTGCTCGATAAGTGCGACAATATAGCTCTTGGCAGCGTCTGCGTTGCCGCTGGTGATGTAATTTGTGATATAATTCTTGTTTTCGTCCGTAAGGAAGGAGGGATACTCTCCGGCAGACGGAAGGTGCATGCTCTGGATAAGCTGGCTCTGGCGGTTGAGCACACGGTAGCGCAGAGCATTTTTTGCGGATTGATACAGTTCTGGCAGTTCTTCAAGCCGGTTGACAAAGGATGTTGTCACAAAAATCAGCCGCAGCTGGTCATTTTCAATATCGGCTAGATGCAGGATCTGCGTAAGCTCCCTGTGCAGTGCAGTAAGGTTCAATTCATCCATATTGACGATGAACGCAAATGTGCGGGGCAAGCACTCCATATATTCGATCTTCTGCTCGAAGGGATACGTCCACGCAGCTGTCAGCTTGCAGATGCCATCCTGCATATGTGCCAGTTCCACCGGCGTGTAGTCCAGATATGCGCGCTTGTAGAAATCGAACGATAAAAGCACGAGCGTATAGTACTTGTGTGGAAACTGCGCACCCAATTCAGCGAGTTGATAGGACAGCAGAGCCTCATCCTGCGACCGACCACGCAGAATGTCAAGGAGTAAATTGCTGCGCAGCTGTTCCTGCCCACTTTTCATGAGCGTAGAGAGTTTCTCGTTGGAGGCACGGATTTCGTTGATATTGGAACGGATGCTGCGGTAAACGGCGGTGCTTTCAATGGCAGCCGAGCGGGGATCGTCGATCGGAGGCTCGGAAAAGCTGTTTGCCAGACGGATGATGGGACGGCTGATGCGGCTGGAGAAAATTGCGGAGATCAGCACGATCAGCACCAGCAGGATCAAAATCAGCAGCAGAGTAAAGCTGCGGATCGGCTGCAGGCCGGAATAATATTCGCTTGTCGGGATGACACTTATATACCGCAGACCGTAGGCACCGGAGAGGGACTGCACCTGATAATCGGTGTCTCCGATACGGCAGTTGTGAACCTCGCTGTCGTCAAACAGGGGCAGGCTGTCAGTCTGCGCAAAAGTCGAGCAAACTGGTGCGCCTGCGGCATCAAAAATGCAGATGTCGCCCTGGCGTTCCAGAAAGCGGTCGTCCAGCAGTGCTTCTGCCAGTGACGGCGACAGAACAAAGCCCATGACGCGGTTCGTGCCGTATGATTGCTCGGGAAAGTAGGTGTACAGCAGCAGGAGCGCGCGGCTGTCCTGCCGATTTTTCACAAGGCTGTATCGTGTATAATCCAGTGCGCCGATGAATGAAAATGCGCGGTTTTCGCACAGCGTACCGTAAAGTTCTTCAAAGGAGTAGCCGGGGAATCTGCAATACTTTGAAAAATAGATCTCCGCGTCAAAGCAGCCGATGTTTGAGGCAATGCGATTGGTGCCGGGATCGAGGACAAAAACCGCTTCAAGGTTTTCATTGGATGACAGTGCATTGGTCAGAAGCGTTGTTGCGTCCTTTGTAAACTTGTTTGACCGGAAGCTGCCGGTCAGCGTTTCCTTCACGGAGTAATCCAGCATCTGCATCCGCTGTGCGTTCAGAGCGGATTCAAGCTGCGTGGAAAGGCTTGTGAGATATGCGCTGTTCGTTCGCTCGGTCTGCGTGCGCACCAGATTCTCCGCCTGCCAGTTGAATGCAATGCACGCGATAGAAACCGGCAGAATGATGCAGCCGAACAGAATCAGAAACAGCCGGAAAAATAGATCGTGTTCGGAAACAAAGCCGCAGATGCGGCTCCAAAAGCGTTTCATAGAAAAACCTCAGCAGTATCTAAAAAATTTATTTTAAGTATAACCGCTGCCGCCATCTGCCGCAACTCTCATATTTCTACCGGGGGCAACCATTTTCCACTGGATCGCAGAAAGAATGGGACAGATGCTGCAAGGCGGTGGAAAAATGAATATTGCCGTAGAAAATGGAGAATTTACAAGTCGGCGTATCCCATGCTATGCTCAAAACGCGGTCAGGCCGGAGGGCCGGATCGGGAGCAAATGATTTCGGACACAAGAGGGAGATACGGTTTTGCAAGTGACCACAAAGAAACAGAATACTGCTGAGCGGCTTCCCGCCCGTCGAGGCAGCACATGGAGCTATGTGCGGCAGCACTGGATCCTGTACGTCATGCTCATACCAGGAATTATCATGTTCTTCCTGTTTATGTACAAGCCCATGGTCGGCTTGCTTATGGCATTTGAAAATTACAATTTCAAAAAGGGCATTTTCGGCAGCGAGTGGGTCGGCCTTGCAAACTTCAAGCGCTTCTTCCGCTATAAAAACTGCTGGCGGCTCATCCGCAATACGCTTTTGCTGAATGTATTCAATATGCTCTGGACGACGCCAATCAATATTATCTTCGCGCTGATGATCAACGAATTCCGCGAAAAGGGCGTGTTCCGCAAGAGTGCAACTACGATCGCGTATCTGCCGCACTTCTTATCCGGCGTCGTCGTCATTTCAATCTTTAATCAGTTCCTGATGCCGAGCGGCACCATCAATCAGATCATTGAAAAGCTCGGCGGAACGCCGCTGAAATTCCTGAGTGACCCGAAATACTTCCGCACGATCTACAACTTTATCTGTATCTGGCAGGAAACGGGCTGGGGCTCCGTTATCTATGTCGCTGCATTGGCCGGTATCGACTCCTCGCTCTATGAGGCAGCCAGAATGGACGGTGCGAATAAGCTCCAGCAGATCTGGCATGTTTCGCTGCCCGGAATTGCATCGACGATCTCGATCCAGTTCATCATGAACCTTGGCTATCTGCTTTCCGGCGGCACGGACCGCGTCATGCTGCTGTACAACGAAAAACTCTACCCCACAGCGGACATCATCGGCACCTATATCTACCGCGTGGGTCTTTTGAACACAGATTACAGCTATTCCGTTGCGGTCGGTCTGTTCCAGTCACTGATCGGGCTTATTCTTGTGCTGGTCACGAATAAGATTTCCAAAAAGCTGACGGAAACCAGTCTGATTTGAGGAAAGTACCATGAGAAAAACACACAGAATCCATAAAAAGATTGCGGGCGACAAGGTGTTCTGCGCCATCGTACTGACGCTTTTCTGCCTGATGATTATTTTCCCGTTTCTCAATGTCCTGGCGATCTCGCTCAGTTCGCGTCTGTCCGTCTCGCAGGGTAGGGTATGGCTCTGGCCGGTTGGCTTTAATCTTGAATCGTATAAGCGCGCGTTTGCGTATGACGGGTTCCTCCGCTCCTATTGGAACACGATCCGTTATACTTTCATGGATACGGTGCTTTCGCTGGCTATCACCATGCTGACGGCCTATCCGCTGTCCAAGTCCTATCTGCGCGGGAGAAAATTTTTCAACGTCTTTTTCGTCTTCACCATGCTGTTCAGCGGCGGCCTGATCGCCAGCTATATCAACATGACGAAAATGGGACTCAACGGCACGATCTGGGCCGTCCTGTTTCCCGCGGCGTGCAGCCCCTATACCATCATTTTAATGCGCACCTTTTTTGAGCAGATCCCCACGTCCATGGAGGAATCGGCATTCATTGACGGTGCAAACGACTTTCATGTCTTTACAAAAATCACGATTCCGCTTTCCAAGCCAATCATCAGCACGGTGGTACTGCTTTTCGCGGTCAACCGCTGGAATTCCTGGTTCAATGAGTTTATCTATCTGACAGACAAGAAGCTACACCCGCTGCAGCTGGTCATTCGCTCCATCGTTCTGACGGGTGAGTCGGAAGGCGCGCTGCAGGCTGGCGAAGTGGTGCTCGGTCAGTCACTCAAGTATGCGGTCGTCATTCTGGCGATGATCCCAATGCTGATTCTCTACCCACTGATCCAAAAATATCTGGTAAAGGGTATTATGCTTGGCGCGGTAAAGGGTTAAACGTGGAAGCACTTGACATTGTAATAGGCACGAAATGTGTTTATTATAGAACAATCTGAAACTTGAAAAAGGAGAACGAAAATGGCAAAGAAACTGATCGCACTTCTTCTGGCCGTCCTGATGCTTGCCGGTATGCTTGCCGGCTGCGCCAAGACCGCCGAGACCCCTGCACCCGCCACCGAAGACCCGGCGGACACGTCCGACTCCAGCAACACTACCGATACCCCTGCTCCCTCCTCCGACGCGGAACCGATCGAAATCAGCATCGCTTACGAGGAATCCACGCATCCCGTTGATACCGATACGTTTGCAGCCTGCAAGAAGCTGGAAGAAACGCTCGGCATCAAGATCAACTGGCTCAATTGGGGCGGCGAAGAAGCCACCTATAAGGAGAAGCTGAATCTGGCTATGGCCTCCGGCACTGCTCCCGATCTCTTCATGATCCACGGCGCGGACGAAGCCAAGCGCTATGTCAATCAGGATCTGCTGCTCTGCATCGAAGATTACTGGCAGGATTATCCCAATATCGCCAAGTACATCGATACCGAGAAGGTTCGTGAAGCCATTACTTATTCCGACAACGGCAAGATCTACACCACCGTCCGTCAGTATTCCACTCCGGTTTACTGGTTCGGCCTGCTGGCCCGCAAGGACATCATCAATGACCTTGGCTTTGAATATGACGGCACCATCGAAAGCCTGACCGACCTGATGCGCGCCATGAAAGAGGAAACCGGAAGCTACGTTTTCTCCGTCCGTAACGGCGTCGGCTCCCTTGTGACCAACTTTGCTTCCATCTTCGGCGCCTCTATGGGCGGTGTTGTGGGCTGGAACGCAAACGAAGGTAAGTATACGTTTGAAGGCAACGATGAGCATCTGTACAATGAGCTTGTCTGGCTCAATCAGCTTTATACTGAAGGGCTGATGGATCCCGAATACGCGCTGAACAGCACGGAAATGTGGGAAGAAAAGATGTCCACTGGCAAGGCGACTGTTACCTTCGATTATCTGACTCGCAGTGAGGACTTCACCAACGCTGTCCGCGGCGAGGATCCGAACGCCGCCTATGAGCTCGGCCCCATCGCCATGCCTGTTACCGCTGACGGCTTCAAGCCCAAGACCTACGCCTTCAGTTCCATCGACGTCAACTACCAGCTTGGCATCAACGCCGATACCAAGTATCCGGAGATCTGCATGCAGATTCTCAACTACATCTATTCCGACGAGTCCATCATCGACGCCAACTATGGCGAAGAGGGCGTGACCTTCGACTACGTTGACGGCGAGCCAGTTCTCAACGAGAATATCCCGACCGTTCTCAACAACTACCAGACCCCGGGCGACCCCATCGATATCGACGAGTATAAGGCTGCATGGCTCGGCATCTTCAATGTCGTCACCGATACCGATCTGTACGCTCTGACTTACTACGGTCCGTACAGCTACCCCGGCTACAAGCTGTACAGCGAGAACGAATGGCTGATGGATCTGGATCCCGTGATCCCCGCCAGCTACTTCACCACTGAGGAAGAAGCAGAGAAGTCCGACATTATGACTGCTTTGAGTGAATATTGCAACGCTCAGATTCAGGACTTTATTGAGGGTACCCGTCCTCTGACCGAGGAAGAATACGCCAAGTTCCAAGACGAATGCCTGAACGAGTACGGCGCAGCCCGCTGGTGCGAGATCATGAACACCGCATACGCTGCATGGAAGGGCTAACCGATAGCTTAACAAGACCTGAATAACAAGCAATGACAGGCGGAGGGAAACGGCAGCGGCCGCTTCTCTCCGCTCTGTCTTTGGAGGACAACATCATGAAGAAAGTTGCAATCGTCACCGGCTCCAGCCGCGGCATCGGCTATGCCATTGCGCGGCGGCTGGGCAGGGATGGGTTCCGCGTCGTTGTTTCAGCGACCGGACCGCAGGAAAAATATGAACAGGTGCTGGCAGGGCTGACTGCGGACGGTATCGAATGGCGCTATATCCGCTGCGATATCGCAGACCATGATAGCCGACTGCATCTGATCGAAGAAACGGTCCGACAGTTTGGCCGTATCGACGTGCTTGTCAATAACGCGGGCGTCGCGCCGAAGGTGCGCGCTGATCTGCTGGAGATGACGGAGGAGAGCTTCGACCGCGTGGTCGGTACAAACACAAAGGGCAACCTGTTTCTGACGCAGGCAGCGGCAAAGCAGATGCTCCGTCAGGAGCCCATCGGCAAAAAGCGCGGCACGATCATCAATATCTCCTCCTGCTCGGCGGAGGTATCCAGCGTCAGCCGGGGTGAATACTGTGTGTCCAAGGCAGGCGTCTCCATGCTGACGACGCTGTTTGCCGACCGGCTGGCCGGAGAAGGCATACTGGTCAATGAGATCCGTCCGGGTGTCATCGCCACGGACATGACCAGCACGGTTACCGGGAAATACGATAAGCTCATCGCGGACGGTGCGTTTCCCATCGCACGCTGGGGTACGCCTGAGGATATTGCAAACGCAGTTTCCGTGTTCGCGGGCGACGATTTTCTGTATACGACCGGCAGCCACCTCGACGTTGACGGCGGGTTCCACATCAAAAGACTGTGAGGCTGGTTATGCACGAGAAATTTCACTACAAAACACTGGACGAAATAAAACAGACCGCTGCCGCGCTCGGCGTATCGCTGCCGTTTGCGGCGGATACGCATGCTCTGGCCGAGTCGCTGCGCGTAGGCAAGCATGTTTTCCCGAACCGGCTCGGTATCGCGCCGATGGAGGGCGCGGACTCCCTGCCGGACGGCTCACCGTCGGATTTTACTGCGCGCCGCTACCTGCGTGAAGCGAAAGGCGGCAGTGCGATCATCTGGTTTGAGGCGATCTCCATTGTCCCGGAGGGGCGTTCCTCCGCGACGCAGCTTTATCTGTGCCGCGAGAATCTTGACAGCTACAAGCGTCTGACGCAGGCCGTCAAGGAAGCGGGCCTTCAGGTGAACGGCTTCGCACCGTATCTGGTCATGCAGGCCAACCACAGCGGCCGGTATTCCAACCCTGACAACAAGCCTGCTCCTATCATTGCCTACCGCCATCCGAAACTGGAGCAGTACCGCGCGGCGGACAACAGCTGCATCGTGACGGACGACTACCTCAAGGCGCTGGAGGAAAAATTCGGCGAGGCGGCGCTTCTCGCGCGCGAGGCCGGATTTGACGCTGTGGATATCAAGTCCTGTCACGGGTATCTGCTGGCAGAACTGACGTCTGCCTTTACGAGGCCGGGTGCATACGGCGGCAGCTATGAGAACCGGACGCGCCTGCTCAAAAATGCGATCCGCGCGGCAAAGGTCTATGAAACAGACGATTTTATGGTCACATCGCGCCTTGGTATTTACGACGGCTACGCATGGCCGTATGGCTTCGGCGTGAGCGAGGGCTCCGGACTGACGCCCGATCTGGCAGAACCGGTACGGCTGGTGCGTGAACTGCACGATGAGCTTGGCCTTTCCATGGTCGATCTGACCATGGGCAATCCCTATGCCACAACGCACGTCACGCGCCCGTTTGACGCCGGAAAATATCAGCCGGACGAGCACCCATTTACCGGCCTTGCACGAATGATCCACGGAATCGGAGCAGTCAAGCAGGCTGTGCCGGAAATGACCGTCTGGGCCTCTGCCCCGACGTATCTGCGGCAGTTTTCCGATCTCTACACAGCAGGAGCTGTGGAAGCGGGCCTCTGCGACGGCATGCTCTTTGGCCGCATGGCGTTTGCCGATCCGGATTTCGCAAATGAAATCATAAAACAGGGACGTATCGACCCGAAGCATATCTGCCTGACGTGCGGGATGTGCGGCGATCTCATCCGCGCGCACAAGCCGACCGGCTGTGTGGTGCGCGATGCGGAAACCTTCCGCCCGTTTTATAAAGAGTTTCTGGAAATCAAGAAAACACAGCCCGCGAATTTCCGCGGCTGAGAGGATACGCGCATGGAACAGGAAGTTTTTCGCACAGATGGCCTTTGCGCGCAGCTCTACCGCTGCAATACCGCCATTGTCGGCAGCGGCGCAGCGGGCTATAACGCGGCAGACTGCCTCTGGCGTGCCGGTCAGCACGACATTCTGCTGCTGACCGAGAACCGGCTCTGCGGCACCAGCCGCAATACCGGCAGCGACAAGCAGACCTATTACAAGCTGACGCTCTCCGGCGGCGATGGGGACAGCGTGCGCGAAATGGCGCAGACGCTTTTTGACGGCCAGTGCGTTGACGGCGATACCGCGCTGTGCGAGGCGGCGCTCTCCGTGCCGTGCTTTTTGAGGCTGGCGGAGCTCGGCGTGGAATTTCCGCGCAGCCGCTACGGAGAGTACGTCGGCTACAAAACCGACCATGATCCGCGCCGCCGCGCGACTAGCGCCGGGCCGTATACCAGTAAGAGAATGACGCAGATGCTGGAAGCTGCCGTATGCGCGGAGGGCGTTCCGATGCTGGACGGTATGCAGGTTATCCGTATTCTGACGGACGGCGAGCGGGTGCTCGGCCTTTTGTGCCTGAACCGCGCAGCGCGTTCGGAACAAACACGCTATGCGCTGATCCACTGCCGGAACGTCATCTGGGCAACCGGCGGGCCTGCCGGAATTTACGCGGACAGCGTCTATCCGGCCGGACACCATGGTTCGACCGGCATTGCGCTGGAGGCTGGCGCAATCGGCCAAAATCTGACCGAATGGCAGTATGGCCTCGCCTCGCTGCACCCGCGCTGGAACGTGTCGGGCACATATATGCAAGTGCTTCCGCGCATGATCTCCACAACGCCCGATCAAACGGACGAGCGTGAATTTCTGATGGACTTTTTCAAAACGCCCGCAGAGATGCTCAGCAAACTGTTCCTGAAGGGCTATCAATGGCCGTTCGATGTAAAAAAGATCGAGGGCGGAAGCTCGATCATCGATGTTCTGGTCTATCTGGAGCGCTGCAAGGGCCGCCGCGTCTGGCTGGATTTCCGCCGCAATCCCTGCGGAGATGAAATTGATTATTCACAGCTCGACGCGGAAGCACGGGAGTATCTGACGCGCGCAGGCGCATGCTTCGGCACGCCGATCGAACGGCTGCGGCACATGAACGCACCCGCAGTAGAGTTTTACCGTGAGCATGGCGTTGATCTGGAGACGCAGCCGCTGGAGATCGCGCTTTGTGCGCAGCACAATAACGGCGGTCTTGCGGTAGACTGCTGGTGGCAGACGAATATCAAGGGCCTGTTCGCTGCGGGCGAGGCGGCCGGGACGCACGGCGTGTGCAGGCCCGGCGGCACGGCGCTGAACGCCGGGCAGGTGGGCAGCCGCCGCGCAGCGGAGTATATCAGCCGTCGCTGCACCGGTGCACTGCCGGAGTGCTTTGATGCGGCTGCACGGGATGCGCTGACATGGGCAAACGACTTTTCCACGCAGATCCTGTACGGCGAGAGCAATCTCAAGGCGATCAAGGCAGCGGCGCAGCTTCGCATGAGTCGCTGCGGCGGCGCGATCCGAAACAGTGCGGAGATTGCGCTGTGCTTGAAAGAAGCTGGTGAGGAACTGCGCACGCTGGACAATAACCTGCGTATTGCTTCGCCGGACGAGCTGCCCGCAGCGTATGGACTGCGCGATCTGCTTCTCGCGCAGCAGGCATATCTTTCCGCCATGGCGGACTATGCTGCGCAGTACGGCAAAAGTCGCGGCAGCGCACTCTATACCGATCCGCACGGCAGAAAGCCTTATGCACAGCTGCCGGACGCATTTACATTTGCGCTGGACGACGGCAGCCGCCGCGGATTGGTGCAGCAGATTCAAAAGGACGAAAACGGCTGGCGCTGCACATGGCGATCGGTGCGTCCGATCCCGCAGACGGACGACTTTTTTGAAAATGTCTGGCGCAGCTACCGCGAAACCGGCAATGTTGATTGAGAGGATATGGATATGAATATGAAAGATAGTTTGAATCGGTTCCAGCATACTGGCGTCGTGCCGGTCGTGGTGCTGGACGACGCAAAGGATGCGGTTCCGACCGCAAAGGCACTGCTGGCTGGCGGCGTGGACGTGATGGAAATCACGTTCCGCACCGCGGCCGCGGCAGACTCGATCAAGGCGGTCAGCGATGGCTGCCCCGATATGCTGGTCGGTGCAGGCACGGTTATCACACTCGACCAGTGCAAACAGGCGCTGGAATGCGGCGCAAAATTCATCGTCTCTCCGGGCTTTGACCCGGAGGTGGTCAGCTGGTGCGTGGAGCGGAACATTCCCATTACCCCCGGCTGCGTGACTCCAACGGAGATCATGGCGGCTATGAAACTCGGCCTGAACGTGGTGAAGTTCTTCCCGGCAGGCGTTTACGGCGGCCTGAAAGCGATGAAGGCGCTCTCTGCTCCGTTCGGCGGAATTAAATTCATCCCGACCGGCGGCGTGGACGCGAAGAACCTGAAAGAATATCTGGAAGCACCGTTTGTTCACGCCGTCGGCGGAAGCTGGCTGTGCCCGAAGAAAGAGATTGCCGCTGGCAATTTTGACGCAGTCACAGCGCTCTGCCGAGAAGCTTCGCAGATCGTCAAGGAGGTGCGCGGATGAAAGTATTAACCTTTGGTGAAATCATGCTCCGCCTGAAAGCGCCGGGACACGAGCGCTTCTTCCAGTCGCCGATGCTGGAGGCGACGTTCGGCGGCGGTGAGGCAAACGTGGCTGTCTCCCTCGCCAACTACAGCATGAATGCGGAATTCCTGACCGTCCTGCCGCAGAACGATATTGCCAATGCTTGCATCCGCGAACTGCGCTACTTCGGAGTAGACACGAAAAAAATCGTCCGCGGCGACGGACGAATGGGGATTTATTATCTCGAAGCCGGTGCGAACCAGCTTCCCAGTAAGGTCGTCTATGACCGCGCGTATTCCTCGATTGCGCTGGCAAAACCCGGTGATATTGACTGGAACAGGGCATTTGACGGCGTAGGATGGTTCCACATCACGGGCATTACGCCTGCAATCAGCGAATCCGCGATGGAACTGAGTCTGGAATCCGTCAAGGAAGCAAAGAAGCGGAACATCACCGTCTCCTGCGACTTGAATTACCGCAAAAACCTCTGGAAATACGGCAAAAAGGCCAGTGAGGTCATGCGGGAGCTTGCCAAGTACGTCGATGTTGCGATTGCCAACGAGGAAGACGTGCAGAAATCGCTTGAAATCACAGCCGATGTGAACGTCGAATCCGGTGAGCTCGACCGCGAGAAGTACCGTGCGCTTGGCAATAAGGTTTTGGAAGCCTATCCAAACATGAAGTGCATCGCCATCACGCTCCGCGAGAGCCACAGCGCCGACTGGAATGGCTGGGCGGCGTGCCTCAATGACGGAGAGAATTTCTACGTCTCGAAGAAATACGAAATCCGCGACATCATCGACCGCGTCGGCGGCGGTGACAGCTTCGCGGGCGGCCTGATCTACGGCCTGAACCATTACAAAGACAAGCAGTCCGCACTGGAATTCGCAGTCGCGGCAAGCTGCCTCAAGCACAGCGTTATCGGCGATTTTAACCGTGTGGGCGTCTCCGACGTGACAAAGCTCATGGGCGGCGACGGAACGGGAAGAGTGCAGAGATAGAACGAAACAAAGAGCATCAAAATTCCCGACAGAACGGAGTTTCAGGCGAGAATGAAAGGATAAAATATGCGCATAGAAAAGATCAAACTGAATGATGAGGCGGGCCTGACAGTTATGCTGCATACGCCGACTCCGGAAATGGCATCCACGGCAGCAACTAAAAGAGCTGCGGTTATTATTTGCCCGGGTGGTGCATATGAACATTGCTCCGAAAGAGAAAGCGATCCGCCGGCAGTCGCATTTTTGGAAATGGGAATGCAGGTGCTAGTGTTGAATTATTCAACTGGCATGAAAGCTGCAAACAAACGTCCCCTATGTGAGATTGCAGAAACAATAAAGATTGTGCGTGAGAACAGCGAAAGGTGGCAGATCGATGCACACAAAATCGCAGTTTGCGGTTTTTCAGCGGGTGGACATTTGGCAGCGAGCTTAGCAGTTCACTGGAATGATCCTGAGATCCTGAAGCGATGCCATGTGCAGGATGCATGACTGCTACGGCCCGATGCTGTGATCTTGGCATATCCAGTCATAACGACGGGGAAATACGCAAATCAAGCGAGTATTGCCCGAGTAAGCGGTGGCAGTGGAGAAAATCTTGAATACTGGAGCTTGGAGAAACAGGTTCAAGCACAGACCCCACCAGTGTTCCTCTGGCATACTATGAATGATGATGGTGTACCGGTTGAAAACAGCTTTCTGTTTGTCAGAAGTCTTCATGCGGCAGGCATAGATTGCGAATGTCATTTTTTTGCGTCTGGCCCACATGGAATGTCGATTGCAACAGCGGAGGTAGATAATTGATCACATAACGACAGCGCTTATCGAACGATGGGCGCTGTCGTCACTTTATCGAATATAAACTCGTACTAAGAAACCAATTTCCCCCTTATCTTGACAATTACAGACGAGTATGCTACAATAGTGTTAGCTGTTAGTTAACAGCTAACACTATGAAGGGAGGAATATTAATGGCTGTGTCGTCTGCCGATAAGAAAAAACTCGGCAAGTGGATTAAGCAATCAAGAGAGAAGAAACAACCTCATCTTTCTCAGCGGCAGTTAGCACTGGCTGTAGATATCACAAACGCTTCTCTCAGCTCGATTGAAAGCGGAATGATCTTCCCTTCTGAAGAGTTACTATTAAAACTAATAGAACAACTCCAGCCACCTCCTGAACTGCGTGAAAAGATGTTGACCCTTTTCGCAAAAGCCAAAGGGACATCACCACCAGACATAAACGCAGAACTCAGTAAGAACCCGAAACTATGGGGTCTGATAAGACAACTAATTGCAGTTGACCCATCAGAAGAACAAGTTACACAAATCGAGCAACTTATTTATGCGGGCATTTCCGCATCAGGAGGAACAACAAATGACATTGAATGACCTTTTCAAAAATACTACATACGATGACACGCTATTCTCCGCTGAAGCAAAATCTGCGATAGAGTCTCGTATTTTTATGAAGTCTGTCCGTGGTAGCGAAGTGCCTTATGTTACTTGCGCAATTCGTGACAAAGAAATCAAGCTCACTCCCGAAGAAGCTGTTCGCCAGCTCTATATTTACAAGCTGATGAACGATTACGGATATGCAACCAGCCGCATTCAACTGGAAACTCCAATTCACTTTGGCCGTGAGGTAAAACGAGCAGATATCGCTATTATGGACAAAGATCGTCCTATGGTGCCGTATATCATCGTGGAGCTGAAAAAGCCGAAGCTTACTGATGGCAAGGAGCAGCTGAAATCCTACTGTAATGCCACCGGTGCACCTATTGGCGTTTGGACAAACGGAGAACAGATTTCCTGCTACAATCGAAAAGACCCCAATTTCTTTGAGGAAATCAGTGATATTCCCAAAGCTACGCAGAAGCTTTCTGATATCATTAATGAAAAGTTTACTTATGAAGATCTGAAGCGCAAAGATAAAATCAGCACCCAGAAGAAGTCCCTCCGTTCCCTGATTAAGGAGATGGAGGATGAAGTGCTGGCCAGTGCAGGTGTGGATTCCTTTGAAGAAATTTTCAAGCTGATTTTTGCTAAATTGTATGATGAGCTGATTTGTGCCAATGACCCTACTGCATATTTGCAGTTTCGTAACAACGGAAACACCGACTATGAGCTGAAAGAAAAGATTCAGGGCTTGTTCGATGATGCCAAAAAGAAATGGGAAGGCATATTCACCGACGAAAGCAAAATTCTGCTTTCCCCTTCTCATTTGGCAGTCTGTGTAGCTTCTCTGCAGGATATTAAGCTCTTCAATAACAATCTTGATGTTGTGGATGATGCCTTTGAGTATCTGATGAGCAAAGCCCAAAAGGGTGAAAAAGGCCAGTATTTTACTCCTCGATATGTCATTGATATGTGTGTCAAGATGATGAACCCCACTACCAAGGACAAAATTATCGACACAGCCTGCGGCAGCTCTGGCTTCACAGTACATAGTATTTTCAAGGTTTGGAAGGATATTCGCAGAGAAAAAGGTCTGCCTGAAGGTGATGGATTCACTGCTGCGGAGCGCATCCCCGAGGAAACCAATTTTGTTAGAGACAATGTCTTTGCCATTGACTTTGATGAAAAGACCGTCCGTGTCGCTCGCACACTGAACCTGATTGCCGGCGACGGTCAGACCAATGTGCTTCACCTGAACACACTGGACTATTCCCGTTGGGGCGAAACTACTAAGCAGGAAGACTGGATTGATACCTATAACGAAGGCTTTAAGAAACTGAAAAAGCTTCAGCCTGCTGGTGTGAAGGATTATAGCCAGTTCCAGTTTGACCTCGTGATGGCTAATCCTCCGTTTGCTGGTGATATCAAAGAAAACACAATTATTTCTCATTATGAGCTTGGCAAAAACAGTGCTGGTAAATGGCAAAACAAGGTTGGCCGTGATGTGCTGTTTATCGAGCGCAACCTGAACTTCTTGAAACCTGGCGGCCGCATGGCTATCGTCTTGCCGCAGGGGCGTTTTAACAATTCCAGCGATAAGTACATTCGTGAATTTATTGCTGAGCGTTGCCGTATTCTTGCTGTTGTGGGCTTGCATGGCAATGTGTTCAAACCCCACACAGGAACCAAGACCTCCGTTCTGTTTGTGCAGAAGTGGGATGATGAGCTGTGCCCGAAGAAGGAAGATTACCCCATCTTCTTTGCAACAATGCAAAAGCCGAGTAAAGATAACTCCGGAGAGAAGATCTATGTAAAAGACCCCATTACCGGAGAAAATGTACTTGACCATCATGGGCATTTGATTGTTGACCATGACTTGTATAGTCACGAAGGATTGACCCCTGATGGCATTGCCGAAGCATTTATTGAGTTTGCTAAGAAGGAAGGTTTAAGTTTTTTTCGATAAGCCCATCCGTTGAACCTTTCGATGAAGCAAAGTACAAGGATTTGATGGATGGGCATGAAATTACGGAATTGAATCTTTCATCTCTGGAACGCACCATGCGTATAGATGCAGAGTTTTATAAGAAAGAACATATTGCAGTAGATAAAGTTCTTTCCTCTTGGAATAAAAAATCAATTGCCGATTGTTTTTATGTATCTGATGGCAACCATATGAGCATTTCGGATAGTTTTTGCGAAGTTGGAGTTCCTTATTATAGAGGCCAAGATATTTATAACTTATTTATTGAAAATGCTTCTCCATTGATGATTGATCGTACCACATTCGACAGGTCACAAATGCGCCGTTCTCATCTCCAAAAGGGCGATATTCTAATGTCCATAGTAGGTGCAATTGTTGGAAATAGTGCAATGGTTACCTCTGAAAATCCAGCTACATGTAGTTGTAAACTCTCCATAATGCGATCCAAGGACAATGGCATTTCTCCAGAACTCTTGCTTGTTTATATCAAAACAAGATACGGGCAGGTGCAGATTCAAAAGTTCAAGCGCGGAGCTGCTCAAACCGGCTTGTTGCTTGAAGATTTTGACCAATTGTTTATTCCTGTATTTGGTAATAAGCTCCAAGAACAAATAGGCCAACTTGTAAATCAAATCTACAAACGCATGCAAGAGGCCGTTACAACTTACGAGGATGCACAGAACTATTTGAATGACGAAATTGGTGTTGATGTAGACTTCCCGCAATACATATCTACCGAGAAAACATTGTCGAATAGCTTTAAGACAACTGGACGATTGGATGCAGAATACTATCAACCCAAATACGATTTCCTTTTCGAAGCTTTGAGAAAAGTGCACTGCAACCCCCTCGGAGGAGAAAGCGGACTTGTCTACCTAAAAAAATCTATTGAACCTGGTAGCGAAGCATACCAAGAAGACGGGATTCCCTTTGTTCGTGTAAGCGATGTTTCCAAGTATGGAATAACACCACCGGAAATCTACCTTTCACATGATGTTGTCGAAAATGCAGAATCACTGTTTCCCAAGAAAGATACGATTCTCTTTTCAAAGGATGGCAGCGTAGGCGTTGCATACAAGTTAGAGTGTGACGAAGATATCGTTACATCCAGCGCTTTACTGCATCTAACTGTTAGGAATACAAGTGAAATCCTTCCAGATTATTTGACGTTAGTACTTAACTCCACTGCTGTTCAAATGCAAGCTGAGCGTGACTCAAACGGAGCTGTTATCCAGCATTGGAAACCTTCCGAAATTGAGAATGTCATCGTTCCGGTATTGGATATAGACAAGCAGAAAGAACTCTCAGAAATGGTTCAGAAGTCCTTTGCCCTTCGCCACCAATCTAAGCAGCTGCTTGAATATGCAAAACAGGTTGTTGAAATGGCCATTGAACAGGGAGAAGATGCTGCGCTGGCATGGCTGAAAGAGAGAACGGGTGAATGAAATGCTGGAGAACAAGTATCCGTATGACAATTGGAAATCTATAACCGAATCGGATTTTGTTACACTGTTTATAAAGACCTGGTTCGCCTTTGTCTCAACATTGCGTGAAATGTATCCGGCAGAAATTCCATATTATCAGGCTACAGGTGACTCCAGATACATATCACCGTACAAAAGGGAGTTTCCTCAAAATATTGCATACCGCTTGAATTATGCCGATATTAAGTACCACCTTTACGAAGTATATAAACACGGCATGAAGATTATCTCTGATCGCTATCCACGATTCATTGTTGATGATTTCTACTCACTAAATCTTTCGTTTAAGGAAACCGCTTCTGAGGAGTTTTCTCTGGAAGGTGGATTTAGCGGAAAGTTTGTATGTACTGTAAAGTGTGCTTCAGCAGAAACGCTTACCGCTACTATCATGTGCACGGACAAATCGTATCGCACAAAAGTTGACAAAGATTATGTGCCAATTGGTGTATCGGTAGATTATTCAGTTATTCTTATGGCAATCGTACAAGAAATTGAGGATCGACAGTTTGTACTTACCGAAGCAAGCTTAATTGAACGTTTTTACGAAAAACTGTTTGACGCGATATCCGATGCTTTCTTTTCTGAAATCAATAATGCTAAAACCAGCATACCGGAAAAAGGTAACAAACGTTTTTTGAAAGTGTTTGACGCAATGTTAGCGTTCTGCGCCAGAGCATTGAATGCAATGAAGGCAAGATGTCTAAACGCTCAATTTAGTGCAGAACACAAACTGCTTTCCCAGATGCCGATAACCAACTTCCTTCAAAGTATAGAAGATGGAGAAGAGATGACCTTAGCCGATAAAGAAAAGGCTTATCTCTGGTTTATCAGCTTTGTATATCGATTGAGAAACGCATTATTTCATGAGATCATTGATCCGCTGAATGATGAGTGGCAGGTGATTTTCAAAAATTCCTATCATGTTCTAAAGCAGGTTGTTGACCAAAATATTTGGCGCTTAAAGAAACTGAAACTTCTTCCGTTAGCAAGCCAAGCGGCGGCGGAGAAAGATTACAATCGTGAACCGCCTCCTGATATTGACTGGCCAACCGATGAAGAAGCAAAGTTTACATGGTTCCATTCTGAGATGTTAAAGCTTAACAAAGAGGGAGCGAGAGTCTTGCTCAAAGGTAAGATTGATTTTACTGAACATCATTACGAGACAGAGTGCACGGTTAGGTGGAATGAATCTCTATCTGAGACTGCAATTAAAAATGCCAGCATCACAAGAGTGGTAGAATCTCAAGAAAAGGAACTTGCCGCTGCAATTTGACATATTGGAGGTAGGCATGGGATGAGCCAAAACATAAAATCAAAAGAAACATATTATGATGGCTACTCTATGACGTTATGAACGGAAAAGCGGCATGATTACTCATGCCGCTTCCCGAAAACATTATTATACTGTTTTATTGGACCGCACCCGATGCAGCCGTTTTTAACGGTAGACGGCATGGAGTTGCCTCTGCAAGATTTAAGCTGGTCAAGGGTGCATTTCTGGATTCCTGTCAGGCAGAAAGAAACGCAGTCTGCGTCCGTCAAGCTGACAGTTTTGACACCGGTTGGAGAGCGAGGCTTCGCGGTTCGCATTGCGGCAATGCCAAAGACAGATTGTCGCGTTACATTCGGTCTGCGCGGCTTGTGGGCGAAAAGCCTGCATTGCGTCAATGAAGAAAAGGAACTGGAGGGGCACACACATGCCTATGCCAGCCGTTGGGGAGGCGGTCTGGTCATAGACTACCGCGTCGGCTTTCCGGCGTTTGCGCTCGCGCCTATGACAGATCGTGCCGCCAAAAGCGAGTGGTCACAGACGGGCAACAGTGTCTCCTATCAGATTTCCTGTGAAATTGATGCCAAAGCTAGCCAGGAAGAAGCGCTCACGGTTTTCTGGGGCCTTGGCTTTGAGGAAGTCGCCGCTGTGACCAGCGCGAAAGAGCAGCTTCGCCGTGGGTGGGATTGGTTGTATCGGAAAACAGCAGACTGGCTGGACAAGCGCACCGTGCAGCTTCCGACACCGGAGCTGACGGAGGTTTACAACGTCAACCAGTTCTTCTGCCTGTTTTATGCGACCGGCCGGACATTCGATACCGAGGAACTGATCTGCGCGACAAGCCGATCCACACGCTATTATGTCAGCGCCGCTTATTGGGACCGGGATTCGCTCCTGTGGGCGTTCCCGACGATCCTGCGTGCGGACGCTGCGCTTGCAAAAGAAGTGCTGACCTATGTTTTCACCCGCCAGCGGCAGAACATCGGCGTACATTCCCGTTTTATCGACGGAACCATGCTGGAACCAGGGTTCGAGCTGGATGAGCTGGTCGCGCCGGTTCTGGCGCTCCAAGCGTACCTTTCCGAAACGCGCGATGAAGCATTTTTGCAGGAACGCTTTGTACAGGATGGTCTTTCGCTGATTTTGGCGCGCCTACGGGAAGCGCGTCACCTGGATACTGCGCTTTATGAAACATTCCTGCAGCCAACGGATGATGAGATCGTGCATCCGTACCTGACGTATGACAACGTGCTTGTCTGGCGTGCGTTGCAGCTGCTGGCAGACTGGCGGCCGGCACAGCGCGGATCGCTGCTTGCGGAAGCAGACGCTGTGCGCGCGGCGATTTTCACGCATTGCGTCAAAAAGGATGCAGACGGACAGCCGTATTTTGCATGGTCGGTCGATCTGGCCGGGCATCACGATGTCTATGACGAGCCGCCCGGAAGTTTGCAGCTCTTACCGTATTACGGCTTCTGTGAAAGAACGGATGTGATCTGGCAGAACACAGTCCGTATGATCCGCTCGGCAGATTATAAATTCAGCTTTGCCGGAAAGCCCATTGCAGAGATCGGCTGCCCGCACGCGCCCTGGCCTTGGGTATTGAGCTTGTGCAACAGCCTTCTTTGTGGTCACGCGGAGCAGGCGCTGCGCGAACTGACGATCATGCCGATGGACAACGGAATCGCCTGTGAGAGCGTTGACGCGGACACCGGCGAGTGTACGACCGGCAGCGCATTTGCCACCTGTGCAGGCTTCCTGTGTCATGCGCTGCTGACGGCTTGTAGGCTGCACCGCACAATTCGGCAAGAGACTTCAGCGTGAGATCTTGTTCCAAGATAAGGTTTGGAAAACGCAGGAATCCTGTATGGATTTCAGGTTTTTTTAATTGCAAGATTGGGACAAAAGATCCGCCGAAGTCGCAGACGTAATTGTGCGGTGTTGCCCTAAGGAAATAGATCGTTTCTATTTCTTTTCTTAACCCCTTAGTGATTCATGTCCACTGAACAATAGCCCATTATCCTGTAATCACCGCAGATCCATGATGGACTCATCGAATCAGTATGACTGCGTTAACTGGAGATGAGCGCTGTTTGCAGGAGAAAATTCGGCTGTTTTCATGCGAAAAGCAAATTTGCACCGGTAGCCCGCCAACTTTTTTATGTCACACCGTGGAAGACCAATGTGTTTCCGTGATGAATAGCCTGCTATTTGCACACGCGCTTGCAGAATAGCATATCCATTTGAGCTTCATATTTTTCCACAGGGTGGGCATGGACTCTTGACAAGAGATTGGAAAACTATGGGCGTTGTGAGCGCAACGCATAAGCATGACCGAATTTGATTGGATTGCGTTAAAGAATGGTTGGATATTACACTAAAACGGTAAGTATTTTCAAATCAATTCAATTATGCCGCCATATCGTGTGCGACCAGCGCTGTGTAATAGCTGTTCATCGTGCTTGGCGCGTTGAACAGCGCGGTCAGCAGATATTGCCGGATATTCCGAATTCGCGTTGTGTTTTGCTTCAGGCAGTCCATGACGAAACGGATATGCTCACCGTTCAGCCTCAGCAGCTTTGACCGCACGACCTCGGCTGGATAATCGTTGCCTGCAACGCGGATTCGGCTGCGCGTGCTGCAAACTGTCTCCTGCACCA
>URAZ01000024.1 GCA_900545925.1 uncultured Eubacteriales bacterium
GATTTTTTGCGACAACCAAAATTTTCTCGTACAAACGTCGCAAAAGTTGTGCAACTAAAAGTGAGGGCAAATTTTTTGAAAAAAGTTTGGTACAAAAACCCTCTGAATACGGATAAAGGGTAGGAGGTGTTTTTTCGGACAGACAAAATACAGACAGGCAAAATGAACACGAACAAAGGAGGACAACATGAAAGAATCAAACTACAAGAGCTACGATGAACTGCCGCTGTTCCTGAACGCGGCGACAGTAGCGAAAGTGCTGGGCATTGCGCCGTCCAGTAGCTACGAGCTGATGCACGAGAAAGATTTCCCCGCGCTGCGAATCGGCAACCGAATTGTTGTGCCGAAGGAAGCGTTCATCCGCTGGGTGGAGCAGCACACGGGAGGGGCAGAGTGAAGCGCAGCCTCTGGCCAACACGCGATTCGGTCAAGGACTACTTCCCGCTGCCGAAAGAAATTTTCTCGCTGGGTCTGAGCGCGGCAGAGATCACGATCTACGCCTACCTGCTGTTCTGTGAGGATCGCCAAACGTTCCAATGCTGGCCAAGCTACCGAAAAATCGGTGAGGCGGTTGGGCTGAGTCCGAACACGATTTGCAAACACATCCGGTCGCTCGAAGAACGCGGTCTGCTCGTCACAGAACCAACGATGGTTACGACGAAGGATGGCTGCAAACGCAATGGCAACCTGCTGTTCACAATCCGACCGATTCAGGCAGCACTCCAGCAGGACTATGACCGGCAGATGCAGCAGCTGAACGAGGACGCAGCAAGGAGGAAATATGCCGATTTTATTGAGAACACAGGTTGATCGCACAGACAAAACGCCAATCCCAGCCCGTCGCGCCCGTGTCGGCGGTTTGTGCGGCTTTCGCAGCACAGCCGGGGCGCGTACCCACCGGAAGCCTGAAAATCGGACGTTGCGCCTCCGTGCGGGAGCTTTGGAGAAAGTGGCAAGCACGGAGCCAACACCAGATGGAAAGAGCCACTTCGCCCAGAACATCAAAAAGGGAAAAATCGAGAGATTTTGAACGCTGCGGCGAGAAAGCGGCGAGAAAGCAGGACAAAGCCGCGGGGTCGTGCGCGCCCCGCGGCGGTCACATCTGCCCGCCGTGCGGGCAGTTTCGGGGATTTACGAGGGCGTTCCAAAAGCAGCGAAAAACAGCCGGAGGGCGTTGCAGAATGAAAAAAGCCCGCCGTTTCAAGGAAAACAGCGGAGTTCCAACGAAATTTACGAGGTGAATACAGAAAAATGGTAAAAGGAAAAGAAAAATTCGCGCTCTGGATCACGCCGGAGTGTAAGCAGCTCGTCGATGACTGTTATGCGGACGATCAATGCCAGAGCCGCAGCGAATACATCGAAAAAGCAATCTGGTTTTATTCCGGTTTTCTGCACGCGGAAAAAGCGGAACACTACCTGCCAAAGGTCTTGCAGCAGATTCTTACCGGGACGCTGGAACGGTTTGCCGAGCGCATTGGACGGCAGCTCTTTAAGCTTGCGGTCGAGCAAAACGTCAACAATCATATCCTTGCTTCAGACACGGATATCGACGCGCGGAGCTATCAGAAAATGCGTGGACTTAGCATGGATGAAGTCAAAAGAACGAATGGAAGAATCGACTTTGAAGATGCACTGTTGGGCGAAAGGGGTGTGTGAAAATGTCAAGGCTGATTCAAAAAGCAGGCTTTCTGAATCCAAAACGCGCTGGACGTTATATGAATTACATCGCTACGCGCGACGGCGTGGAGCTTTTGGACGAAAACGCGGACAGCATTTATATGCGCTATATTGCTACACGTCCGAGGGCAGAAAGGCACGGAGAACACGGTTTGTTTGGAGCCGAGGACGCGGTCGATTTGGAGAAAACAATGGACGAGTTGAAAGAGCACGAGGGCAACGTCTGGACGATTATTTACTCGCTGCGTCGCGAGGATGCCGCGCGGCTTGGCTACGATAACGCCGCAAGCTGGCGGGCGCTGCTGCGCTCCAAACAGGCAGACTTTGCGGAAGCCATGCAAATTCCACCGTCGCAGCTTCACTGGTATGCCGCGTTTCATGACGAAGGCGATCATCCGCACATTCACATGATGCTCTGGTCGGATGACCCGAAATACGGCTTTCTGCGGAAAGATAAGCTGTTGCATTTGCAGTCCATTTTAACGAATATGATCTATGCGGACGAGTTGAAAGCGGTCTATGTTCAAAAAGATATTGCCTATAAAGACGTGACCGGAGCGGCGCGGGAAACCATGCGCAGAATTGTTGACCAGCTAGAAACTGTTGAAAATCCGTCGGAATTGATTCAGAAAAAGCTGCTGGAGCTTGCACTGGAACTGCGCACAGCCACCGGGAAAAAGCAGTACGGATATCTCAAAAAGCCGCTCAAGGATATGGTGGATTCCATCGTGGATGAACTGGAGAAAATGCCTGAGGTTGCTGCGTATTATGCCGTCTGGAACGACCTGCGCGACACACTGGAGGGCTATTACAAAAGCAAGCCCCGGCAGCACAATTCGCTATCCCAGCAAAAAGAGTTCCGCGCCATCAAGAACGCCATCATTCAGGAAGCGGAGCGTTTGCGGCTTCAACTCGAAGAATCTTCTGCACAGGCTTCTGCAAATCCGACGCTTGCAAGTGAAAATACTTCGTCTGTAGATTCTCACCATATGCAGCTTCCGCCCGAATATCTTCTGAATTCAACAATCCGCCTGTTCCACCAGATGGGACAGATCTTCCGCGACAATGCCATGCCGCCCTGCAATCCAATGGGCATCCGTATGGATTCCAAGCGGCGAAAAAAGCTGATGCAAAAGCGGCTGGCAATGGGACATAAGCAGGACGACCATGAGCAGGCACAGGGATATGAACAAAGTCTGTAAATCCTGAATGTCTTGGGCGTGTAATACAAATGAGGATATGAGTTTACATAACTATTTCCAAGAGCGCAGTCAGAGCTACTTCTGGGGGATTTAGCGGCGCAAAAACTGCGCCGCAGTAAACAAAGAATAGGCTTTTCTACTGAAATACAAATCTCTGAAAAATGTCCGAAATTTTCAAAAATTTGCTAGACTTTATTGCTTTTCTGTGGTAGTTGTTTGTGTTACCAAAACGGAAAGGGGAACACAGATGGCGAAGAAACGGGCAAATGGGGAAGGCAACATCCGCAAGCGGAAAGACGGACGCTGGGAGGGGCGCTACACAGCAGGCGTTGACCCGGAGACGGGGAAGCCAATCGCAAAGAGCGTCCTCGCGCGGACGCAGCGCGAATGCAAAGAGAAGCTGCAAAAGGCGATGGAAGAACTCGAAAAGATCGACATCACGAAGCGGCGCGACTACACGGTAGGCGAGTGGGCGCAGCTCTGGTACGAGAACTACGCGAAGCCGTCCGTTCGAGCATCCACGGCGGCATATTACAAGAACTACATTGACCAGCATATTGTGCCGCGTATTGGGAACATCAAACTGGCGGCGCTCACGACGCTGCAAATCCAGAAATTCTACAATGAGACGAAGGCGCACGGCAGAGTGCAGCGGTACGAAAACATGGACGATCTGAGTCTCAGCAACAAGACCATCCGAGGGTTGCACACGATGCTGCGGCAATGCTTGGAACAGGCGGTTACAGAGCGGCTGATTCCGTACAATCCCGCAAACGGCTGCCGCCTGCCGAAGAAGGAAAAGAAGAAAATGCAGATCATTCCGCCGGAGAAGATTCGCGACTATTTGAAAGCGGCGGAGGAATGGGGCGTCCTGCCGATATTCTATCTGGAACTGGGTACCGGATTGCGGCGCGGGGAACTGGTGGCGCTGCTGTGGAGCGACCTCAACTTGCAGACGAAAACGCTGACCGTGTCCAAATCCGTGTCGCGTGGCAAGGGAGAGCTGGTCGTGACAGAACCGAAAACGGAAAATTCGGTTCGTGAAATCTATCTCGGCGACGAAGCAATCCGGCTGCTGGTCGAAGATCGTAAAAATCATCCGTTCAGTCCGTATATGTTCCCGTCACCAAAGACCGGCGGAATGTATGGGCCGGACTGTGTCGGACGGATCCACAAGAAGCTGCTCGAAAAAGCCGGAATTGAGGAGCACGTCAGATTCCATGACCTCAGACACACATTCTCGACGCTGGCAATCCAGAGCGGAATCGACCCGAAAACAGTCGCGGAAATCCTCGGTCACGCTTCGGCGGAGTTCTCACTGGATGTGTACACGCACGTCACGCCGGGCATGAAAAAAGCAGCCGCGCAGAAAATCGGCGGCTTGCTCCAAAGCGTGGGATGATGAAAAAAGACTGCCGCCCGCCGGAAATGCTCCGGCAGGCGGCGGCTTTGTGCGTTCCGGCGCGTTCCGCTTCGAACTTAAACTGTACCCCAGGAAGTGGACAAGGAAATGACCCATAGCGGCGCGAAACATGGTATACTGAAGGCAGGAAGAAGGAGACGGCTATGCCCGCATAAGAACAACCACCGGCTTAGCCGGTGGCTGTGTTTTACTATTCTTTCAATCAGGCGTTTTCTGCCTTTGCCTCGCAGTACAGGCAGCGGTATGTGCGTGTCGCCGGGTCGGTCAGCGTGAATATCTGCGGAAGCTCCTGTTCCACGGAGGTTATGCAGCGCGGGTTTTTGCAGTGGATGACATTTTTGATCCGCGTCGGGAGCTTGAGCTGGCGCTTTTCCACCTGCTTGCCGTCCTTGATGAAGTTCACCGTAATGCCCGGGTCAACATAGCTGATCACGTCCCAGTCCAGATCCAGAATGCGGTCAATTTTGATGATGTCCTTGCGGCCAAGCTTATTGCTGACAACGTTTTTGAGCAGCGCCACCGAGCAATCGAGCTTGTCAAGCTCCAGTACCTTATATAAATACATGGCCTTACCGGCAGTAATGTGGTCAATAACAATGCCATTGGAAATTGCATCAATAATCATCTTTCAGAACCTCCCTTATTCGATACCAAGCATCTTCATAATCAGAGCCATGCGGATATACCGGCCGTTGCGAACCTGCTTGAAATAGCAGGCTCTCGGGTCGTCGTCGACTGCGACGGAAATTTCATTGACACGGGGCAGCGGGTGCATGATGCAAAGATCCTGCTTCGCGTTTTTGAGCTTTTCCGGCGTCAGGATATAGCTGTCTTTCAGACGCCGATAGTCTTCCTCGTTGAAGAAGCGCTCGCGCTGCACGCGGGTCATGTAGAGAATGTCGAGCTCCGGCATCACGGATTCCAAATCGGTCGTCTGCTCATAGGGGATGTTGTTCTTCTTGATGACCTCGTTTTTCACATAGCTCGGCAGCTTCAGCTCCTCCGGCGAGACAAGCACAAACTTGATGCTGGTGTAGCGGCTGAGTGCGCTGATGAGCGAATGGACCGTGCGTCCAAACTTGAGGTCTCCGCAGAAACCGACCGTCAGATCGTTGAAGCGGCCCTTTTCGCGGTTGATTGTCAGAAGGTCTGTGAGCGTCTGGGTCGGATGGTTGTGTCCGCCGTCGCCTGCGTTGATGACCGGAACCTCCGAGCGCATCGAAGCGACAAGCGGCGCGCCCTCCTTCGGGTGGCGCATGGCAATGATGTCTGCGTAGCAGCTGACCGTGCGCACCGTATCCGCTACGCTCTCGCCCTTTGCTGCGGAAGAGCTGTTAGCGGACGAGAAGCCGAGTGTCTTACCGCCCAGGCTCAGCATGGCCGATTCAAAGCTCAGTCTTGTACGGGTCGAGGGCTCAAAGAAGAGCGTGGCCAGTATTTTACCGTCGCACTTGTGGGCATATGCCTCGGGGGTTGCGATGATATCCGTGGCCTTTTCGACCAGCTCGTCGATTTCCTGCGTGCTCAGCTGCAAAATGTCAATCAGATGGTTCATATCAGTTGTTACCTCCAATCCAGGATTCGTCTGCGGGGTTGTTCCGGAACTGAATCAGCCGGACAACGTCTTCTTGCTTGATATAGTTCTGCTCCGCTGCAACAGCAGCGATCACATCAAAATTTGTCAGGCTCACGTTCTTCACGTTTGCCGCGGCCAGCCGCTCGAGACCCTTTTTCATGCCGTAGGTGAAGATGCTCACCACACCGAGCACCTCCGCGCCTGCCGCGCGCAGAACCTTCACCACGTCCAGAACGCTTCCGCCGGTGGAAACGAGGTCCTCCACCACTACGACCTTCTGACCCTTTTCAAGTCTTCCTTCGATCTGGTTCTGCCGGCCATGATCCTTGCTCGAGCCGCGGACATAGCCCATCGGAAGCTTCATCATGTGTCCGACAATGGCCGCGTGCGCGATACCTGCCGTGCTCGTGCCCATCAGCACCTCCGCCTGCGGATATTCGCGCTCAATGGCCTGCATGATCGCCGTCTCCACCTCCGTGCGCACATCGGGTGCAGTGAGAATCAGGCGATTGTCGCAGTAGACCGGGCTCTTGATGCCGCTGGCCCAGGTAAACGGCTCGTCCGGCCGGAAAAATACGGCGCGGATGGAAAGTAAATCCTCTGCAATTTTGCGTTCTGTTGCGTTCATGCGCTTGTCCTCCTGTTGTTCTGATAACATGATCTTCGTAAATTCCTCCGGTGTCCAGCAGATCAGATCTGCGCCTGCCTGCACAAGCTCTTTCCGGCTTCCGTAGCCGTACAAAATTCCGGCTGTCCGGATGCCTGCCAGCTTGCCGCCAATGATATCGTACTTGCGATCGCCCACAATCATCGCCTGCGTAAGGTCGGTGCAGCCTGCTTTTTGCAGCGCCGCGCGGATTACATTCACCTTTTTTCCTGCCTGCGTATTATCGCCCGGCGCGCCGCAGATCGCTTCAAAATACGGCGCCAGGCCGAAATGCCCCAGCACCTGCACGGCCATGCTCTCGAGCTTCGAGGTTGCCACAAACAGCCGAAAGCCGTTTTTTTGCAGCGTGTCCAGCATCTCGCGCACACCCGGGTACGGCTCGTTCTCTAACCATCCGGCGTCATGGTAGTACACGCGGAACTGGTCAATCGCGCCCGGGATATCCTCTTTCGGCAGAAACTGACCGAACGTCTCGTCAAGCGGCGGCCCGACAAAAAAGTCAAGCTCCTGCCAGTCTCTCTCCACCCCATACGCGCGCAGCGCAAACTGCGAGGCCTTCATAATGCCGGGACCGGAGTCGGTCAGCGTGCCGTCCAGATCGAATAAAATGATACGCTCCTGCATCGCTTACCCCACGAACTCTTCTGCGCACCGCAGATACGCCGCAACCGGGTCGGCCGCCTGGGTAATGGGACGACCAACTACAATGTAGTCAGAGCCAATCTCCCGTGCGCGTGCCGGGGTTGTGATGCGCACCTGGTCGTCTGCCTTGCTGTCTGCAAAGCGGATGCCGGGTGTGACCGTGGCAAAGTGTTTGCCGCAGACCTCATGAATCTTGCCCGCCTCCAGCGACGAACAGACCACGCCGTCAAGTCCAGCCAGCTCCGCGTTTTTCGCGTAGTCGATGACGACCTCGGAAAGCTCCTTGTGAATTTCAATCTCCTCTTCCATGCTCTGCTGGCTTGTCGAGGTCAGCTGCGTAACGGCAATAAGAAGCGGTCTCGTTCCGTCTGCGCGGGTAAGACCCTCCAGAGCGGCTGTCATCATCGCGCGCGTGCCTGCCGCGTGCAGGTTCACCATATCCACATCAAGCGCCGAGAGCACCGCCATCGCCTTTTTGACCGTGTTCGGAATGTCGTGGAGCTTGAGGTCCAGGAAGATTTTGTGACCCCTTGCCTTGATTTCGCGGACGATGGACGGACCCTCGGCATAGAACAGCTCCATGCCGATCTTCACAAACGGCTTGCGGTCTGTGAACTGATCGAGAAAGGCCAGCGTCTTTTCGCGGCTGTCAAAATCCAGAGCGATGATTACGTCTTTACCCATGGTGTGCGCCTCCTATGATATCTTTCAGATTCTGTATGTTGTAGTTCTGCATTGCCTGCGGAAGATTCCGGACAATATCGCGGCAGGCATAGGGATTCACCAAGTTTGCCGCGCCGACCTCCACCGCCGTTGCTCCGGCCAGCATCAGCTCCAGCACATCTTCCGCGCGCGTCACGCCGCCCATGCCGATGATCGGAATTCTGACCGCCTCATAGACCTGCCAGACCATCCGCACGGCAAGCGGAAAAATTGCTGGACCGGACATGCCGCCCGTTTTGTTTGCCAGCAGCGGTCGCTTCGCGCGCAGGTCGATGCGCATGCCAAGCACCGTGTTGATTAAGCTCACCGCGTCCGCGCCCGCGTCTTCGCACGCCCTGGCGATATCCGCAATGCTTGTGACATTCGGAGAAAGCTTCACAATAACGGGCTTTTTGACCGCAGCCTTTACTGCCCTTGTGACGCTTGCAGCAGCTTTCGGATCCGTTCCGAAGGCGAGACCGCCGCCGTGGACGTTCGGGCAGGAAATATTCACTTCCAGCCAGCCGACCTGCTCGCATGCGTCAAGCTTCCGGCAGACCTCAACGTACTCTTCGATCGAAAACCCGCTCACATTCGCCATGACTGGCTTGTGAAAAACCTGCTTGAGCCGCGGAAGCTCTTCTGCTATCACCGCGTCCACCCCCGGGTTTTGTAGACCCACGGCGTTGAGCATACCGCCGGGCGCCTCTGCAATGCGCGGCTGCGCGTTTCCAAGGCGCTGCTCGCGAGTTGTTCCTTTAAAGGAAAAGGTTCCAAGGCAATCGATATCGTAGAGCTCTGCAAACGTGTACCCGTAGCCAAAGGTTCCGCTGGCCGGAATGACGGGGTTGTCGAGCTCAATGCCGCAGAGTGAAACTGCTGCCCTCACCATATCAGTTCCTCCTTTCGGAACACGGGTCCTTCCTTGCAGATCCGTTTCGGTCCATGTGCTGTCTCAATGGTGCAACCCATGCACGCGCCAAAGCCGCAGCCCATCCGCGCTTCCAGGCTCAAAAAGCCCGGCTTTTCCGTCCTGGCGCACAGCGCGCGCAGCATCGGCATCGGCCCGCAGGCACAGAATGTGTCAAACGCTTCCGGCAGCGCATCTGTTACAAAGCCTTTGCTACCCACGCTTCCATCGGCGGTTGCAAGAATCGTCTCAATTCCAAGCGCTTCAAATTCTTCTTTGTAGAAAATCTCGCTCGCCGTATTAAATCCAAGAATTGCAGCCGGTGTTTTCCCAGCCGCAAGGAGTCTCTTTGCAAGGCTATACATCGGCGGCACGCCGATGCCTCCTCCAATCACAAGCGTCTTTTCTCCGCACGCCGTCACGTCAAATCCATTTCCAAGGCCGCACAGCGCATCAATCGTCTGGCCAGGCTTCATTTCGGCCAGTGCCCTTGTGCCATCTCCGACCGCGCGGTATATAATTGTGACACTTCCGTCCTCCCAGTCGCAGACGGAAAGCGGCCGTCTGAGGAAAAAGCCCGGAATACTGAGATCCAGGAACTGTCCTGGCGCGGTGATGGCCGAGGCATCCCCTGCCAAACGTAGCCGGTACACATTCGGCGCAAGCCGCGCGTTTTCTGTCAGTGTAAAGCGTACTTCGTTCAAAGCGTTTCCTCCTTCCAGACGATCTTTCCATCAATCATTGTCATCTTGCATACGCCGGTGAGCGTGACGCCTGCAAACGGCGTTGCCCGACCCATCGACAAAAACTGTTCCGGCTCTACTACATAACTCTCGCTCAGGTTGAAGACTGTCAGATCTGCCGGCTGCCCGATGGCAAGCTCCGTGCCGCAGCCAAAGCGGCGCATCGGCGCGTCGTGCATCAGATCCACAAGCTTTCCGAGCGGCAGAACGCCGGGCTTCACTAAGCTTGTGTAGCAGGCGGCAAAGGAGGTTTCCAGACCCACAACGCCCATCGCGCTTTTTTCCAGTCCGCGGGCTTTTTCTTCCCGGCTGTGTGGCGCGTGATCGGTCACAATCATGTCAATCGTTCCATCCAGAAGTCCCTCGATCAGCGCGTCGCGGTCTTCCCTGCTTCTGAGCGGCGGATTCATCTTGAACCGTCCGTCCTCCTGCAAATCATCCTCCGTAAAGGTCAGATAATGCGGTCCTGTCTCGCATGTTACATTTACGCCGCGCCGTTTTGCCTCCCGGATGATCGAAACACTTTCCTTCGTGGAGACGTGACACACATGATATGCACAGCCTGTCTCCTCTGCCAGGCGCACATCGCGCGCAATCTGGCCCCACTCGCTCTCGGAGCAAATGCCCCGGTGGCTGTGGGTCTTTGCATATGCGCCGTCGTGGATATAGCCGCCGCGAAGCAGGCGATTGTCCTCGCAGTGCGCGGCCAGAATTTTCCCAAGCCTTCTGCACTGCTCCATCGCCTCGCGCATCAGGCTCTCCGACTGTACGCCCTTTCCATCGTCGGAAAATGCAATTACCTCCGGGACCATCGCGTCCAGATCCGCCAGCTGCTCGCCCTTTTGCCCGACGGAAATTGCGCCGTAGGGGTGCACATGCACGCAGGCGCTTTCCCGGATACGGCGCAGCTCCTCTTCCAGTGACGCCTTGCAGTCCGGCACCGGGTTCAGGTTCGGCATCGCCGCCACATGGGCAAAGCCGCCGTGCGCCGCCGCGAGTGTTCCGGTGCGGATCGTCTCCTTATAAGAAAATCCCGGCTCACGAAGATGAACATGCACATCAACGAAACCGGGAAAAATAACTGCGTTATGAACTTCAATACAAACAGTATCCGTGGAGCAGGAAACACGATCTCCGATAGAAACAATTCTGCCGCCTGAAACAAGAACATCTGCCGGACGGAGCGAGCCGTCTTTCCATACCTGGGCATGCTTGAAACAAATCCGCATAACTGACCTCCTGTGTTTTGGCGCTCGATGCATTATAAAAGATCGCGCGGCGATTGTCAAGTTTTTTTCGCTTTGCCGGCAGAATCCGGCAGAATTCCGCAAAAGCCCTCTCAGCTGTTCTATATTGTTCCAAGTTCACCATTTTCAAGCCCCCGCACCGTTCGCATGGGGCGCAGCAAAGCCGGTGCGCAAGCCTGTTCCTTAACGCACAGGCCGTACGCACCGGCAGTCGCTTATTCTTATTTAAAGAGCGGCAGCACAGACTCTACCGCCACGCCGAGATACTGGCTGATGGTATCAACGACCAGCCAATGATCTTCCTGCTGCTCCATGCCAGAAACGGCAATGGCACCAATGAAGCCGCGGCCTTTGAGGTTAATCGGGAAGCAGCCGCCTACACCTGCGAACTTTGCAGGTTCCAGACCGGAATCGGCAAACGTATCGCCGCTGGCTGCCATCTCCAGGCCAACCAGATACGAACTCTGCTGGAACATGTTGGCTGTGCGGATCTTTCTGCCAAGTCAGCTGAGGTTGATGGGGCGGATCGACTGCATCGCGTAATAGAACAGCTGCTCGTCGCCAAGGGAGATCGAATCGACCGCGTCATGGCCGAGCTTTTCCACGCCCTGCTTGATTTTCGTGCCGATCTGGTATGCATCCTCATTCATGAACTTCTCGAAGACCAGCGCCTGCTCCTGCGCGTGGATAACTTTCATCAGCTTTTTTCCGAGTGTCCAATTTGCACTTGCAATTCGCATAAACTGCTTAATTAAGGAATAGTATAAAACGCCAGTCCTTCTGTTTTGAGAACTGACGTTCTTTGACACGCTGAGCGGCGGCTGCCATCGGAAGATGGCAGCCGCCGCTGCAATTTTATTCAGAAGCCCGGTTCTTACCGCAAAAGCCTCCCATCAATCATTGTCCTGCGTTTCCACGTCGATCAGCCGATGCCCCAGCACGTCCACAAGACCCATGTCGGTGAGACCTAGCTCCGGCACCGTGGGCAGGGAAACGAAGCTCAACGTCATAAACGGAGCCGGCATCTGACAACCCAGCTGGCGCGCCGCTTCATTCATGCCGTCGAGAAGGCGCATCACCTCGGCTGCGCCACATTCGCTCATCAAGCCGCCGATCGGCAAGCACATGGAGTCCATCACGTTGCCGTCGCAGACCACGGTCAGTCCGCCACGCAGGCGGGCAACCTCGTTGACAGCAATCGCCATGGGCTACAATACACCGGTCATCATCAAATATCCGTTTTGGCAGATGACGGCGAAGAATCCGAACGCAATCTACGCCTGTATCAATCAAGGACAGGCGGTTTGCCCACAGGAGATCGAGCGGCAGACCATCTGCATCGATGCGGATATCGACACGATTCTGCGTAAGATAATGAGCGAAGAGAATATATCAAAATCTGCACCGCATTAAACAAAGAATAGCTTTTTTCGCAAAATAGAGCGAAAAATGACTGTGTCGCCTGCTGGAAATGCTCCGGCAGGCGGCAAAATTTATCTTCCGGCGCTTTCCGCTCCGAATTCCCGTTTGGGTCAGGTTTGGGTCAGACGGAAAAGTCACAGAATTTTCCAGCGGAAAAAGTTCTGAAAACGCAGAAAAATCCGGCTGAAATCGAAAGATTTCAACCGGATTTGGTCGGAGTGTCGGGATTCGAACCCGAGGCCTCTTGGTCCCGAACCAAGCGCGATACCAAACTTCGCCACACCCCGTCAGCTTGGATATTATATGAGGAAAACAACGATTTGTCAAGAGGGGCATAAAAATATTTTTCTGCGCATACGATTGCCAAAGGAGGTGTGTGCGATGAAGGAAAACGGGGGCAAAAATGAAAGACAGACAGGGACTGGAATCTCCCGGCTCTATCTGCTGCTGGCGATGCTGGCGCTTGTGTGGACACTCAAGACATGCGTACCGGCTGTCGATACGGCAATCACGAAAATTGCAGGTGCAGCGCAGAAAACAAAGACCGTGCAGGCGTTTTCGGCGCTGACAGAGCGGCTGCGGGAAGGGGAGGCTGTGCAGGAGGCGCTGTCCGGCTCGTTTGAGATTCTGACCGGTGCCGGCAATTGAACTCCGGCCGGGCTTTTTTATGTTTGCAATCGTTCTTGCGGCGCTCGACCGAAGCGGCTCGGTGCTGCCGATCCTCTGCGCGATGGCAGTACATGAACTGGCGCACATTGTCATGATGCTGGCCTGCGGCGGACAGGTGCGGCGACTGACGCTGCGGTTTGCAGATCTTCAGATCGCGGCGTCCGGCCTTGGCTACCGGCAGGAACTGCTTTCGGCACTGGCGGGGCCGCTGGTCAATTTGATCTGCGGCGCGGCCTTCTGCATGCAGCGGCCTTCCTTCGCCGCATACAGTCTGATGCTGGGGATCTATAATCTGCTGCCGGTCTGGCCGCTGGACGGCGGGCGGGTGCTCCGTTGCGCGCTGCTGGCGCGATTGCCAGTCGTGCAGGCGGAACACGTTTCAGAAATCGTAAGCTTTGCGTCGTGCGGCGTTCTGCTTCTGGCCGGTTTGGTTCTGACGTTTATCAAAAAAGCAGGCCTCTGGCCGCTTGGAACTGCGGTGTATCTGACCGTGCGCTTGCTGATGCTTGCAAGACGCGCGGATGCGGAACGGTGAACCGGCAAGCTTTTTGTTGCATTTTCCGCCGCGAACAGGTACAATAGAATGAATCACAAAAGAGAAGGAAAGCTATCCATGACAGATCAGTTCCACAGAATCCTCATGCGCGTCCAGAAGCCTGCGCGCTATGTGGGCGGAGAATATAATCAGATCATCAAAGACAAAAAGGACGTCGATGTGCGTGTTGCGTTCTGTTTTCCGGATACCTATGAGATCGGTATGTCCAACATTGGCATGCGGATTCTCTACGGCGTAATGAACGAGATGCCCGGCGTCTGGTGTGAACGTGTCTTTGCGCCGTGGGGCGATATGGAAGACGAAATGCGTGCGCATGGGATTCCACTCTGGACGCTGGAAAGCCATGACGCGGTCAGTGACTTTGATATGATCGCGTTTACGCTGGGCTATGAGATGTGCTATTCCAATGTTCTGAACATGCTGGAACTGGCGCAGATTCCGCTGCTGTCCAAAGACCGCGATGGATTGGAAAACATTGTATTTGCGGGCGGTGTATGCGCGGTCAATCCGGAGCCGCTGGCGGATTTTATTGATTTTTTTTCCGTCGGAGAAGGAGAAGACAGCACGACGGAGATCATCGAATGTTATCGCTCTGCAAAAAAACAGGGCCTGACAAAGCAAGAATTTCTGCATAAGGTTGCAAAGATCGAGGGCATCTATGTGCCGTCCTTTTATACTCATACCTACCGCGCGGATGGGACGCTTGCCGCCATCGCGCCGGAGCCCGGCGTGCCGGAGCGCGTCAAAAAGCGCATCGTACAGGATATGAATACGGCATATTTTCCGACGAAGACCATTGTGCCCTCAACCCAGATCGTTCATGACCGGTCGAATCTGGAGATTTTCCGCGGCTGCATCCGTGGTTGCCGGTTCTGTCAGGCAGGGTTCTGCTACCGGCCGATCCGGGCAAAGTCTGCGGATGTATTATGTAAACAGGCGATTGAATCGCTTGAGGATTCCGGCAACAGTGAGATCACGCTGGCCAGCCTCTCAACCTCCGATTACCGTGAACTTGAAACACTGGCTGACGGTCTGCTCGATTATTGCGAACCGCGAAAAATCAATCTTTCACTGCCAAGCCTGCGTGCGGATAACTTTTCAAGGGAACTCATGATGCGCATTCAAAAGGTGCGCAAAAGCGGCCTGACATTCGCGCCGGAGGCCGGAACGCAGCGTCTGCGCGACGCGATCAATAAAAATGTTACGGAAGAAGAGATTCTATCCACCTGTGCCACGGCCTTTTCCGGCGGCTGGAACAGCGTGAAGCTGTATTTCATGTTGGGCTTGCCGACTGAGACGGATGAAGATGTGGTCGGCATTGCAGAGTTGGTCTACAAAATTCTTCAGGTCTGGCGAGAGAATGGCAGCGGGAAAAAGCGTGGCCTGTCCATCAATCTGGCAACGGCGTATTTTGTCCCGAAGCCCTTTACACCGTTCCAGTGGGCGGCGCAGATCACGCCGGAGGAGTATCTGCGGCGTGTCCATCTGCTGCAGGCAAATCTGCACGCAAAGTGCGTCGATTACCGCTATCACGAATCCGACCTCAGCCGTCTGGAAGCTGTCATGGCGCGCGGCGATCGCCGTGTCGGACAGATGCTGCTCGAGGCGCACCGGCTCGGGTGCAGACTCGACGGCTGGGATGAGTATTTTAACTACGAGAAGTGGTTGGAAGCCTTCCGGCGTGCTGGGCTTGACCCCAATTTTTATACGACGCGCGGCTTTGGCACAGATGAACTTCTGCCGTGGCAGACCATCGACGTTGGCGTTACGACAAAGTTTCTTCTGCATGAACGTGAAAAAGCACTGCGCTCGGAAGCAACGCCGGACTGCCGTACGCACTGCAACGGTTGTGGCGCGCGGATGCTAAGCGAAAGGAGGCTGTGCGATGAATCGCCTATTGTTTGAAAAAACCGGAGATGCGGTCTATCTGTCGCATCTGGACTTAATGCGCGTTTTTCAGCGTGCGTTTAAGCGTGCGGACATCATGATCTGGCACTCACAGGGATTCAGTCCGCGCGCGTATGTCTCCATCGCGCTGCCTTTGCCCGTCGGTTCTGAAAGCGTCTGTGAGATTCTTGATTTTGAAATTCAGGACGGCTCTGTTGACCTTACCAAGCTTCCAACACTTTTGAACCGTACTATGCCGGCTGGTATCCGGGTGTTGGAGGCATATGAAAGCGCAGTTAAGGTCAAGCATCTGACGCGCCTGCGTGCGCAGATCACGCTGGAATATGACCGGGGTATCCCGGGGCAGGCCCAACAGGCGATCGCAAAGTTGTTCGCAGATGGCCCTGTACTCGTGAAAAAACGTACCAAGAGCGGTGACGAGACAGAACTTGATTTGAAGCCCATGATTTTTTCGCTTTCCATGCGGGAAGTGTCCGCGCAGGAACTGGAATTGACAGTTCTTGTTTCTGCGCAGAATCCAAGCTGCAATCCACAGCTTCTTGTCAATGCGATTGAACATTATCTCCCGGAGCAAAAGCCGGACTTTGCAAGAACCAGACGACTGGAAATTTACGACGAACAGGGAAACCTGTTCCGCTGATGAGGAGCAGCTATGCAGGGACATGTATCGATATTAAGCGTCAGCCCGGACGCAGCTGCAATGATTGCTTCCGGCGGACGGATCTCCACGATGGATGGCACGGCAGATGAAATCTATGCGAATTCGCTGTCTGCCGGGCAGGAAAAGAATGAAAAGCTGATCGGCAAGGTACTCTCCTCCGGACATACGTCAGTACTGGAACATTGTTATGTAAACTTATCGTTTGAAAACGTCTCCGTTTTGGCCGAGCAATTTCTGATCGAGTTCCGGCTGGCCTCGTTTACGGTCAAATCGCGGCGGTATGTTGATTTTTCCAAGGCCGGATATGTATCGTCCGTTTTCACTGACAATGTGCAGAAGGCTATATTTGAAAGAACGGTCGAATCACTTTTTGGCACTTATGATGTGTTGGAAGCTGCAGGCGTTCCCAAGGAGGATGCGCGCTTCGTGCTGCCGTACTGCTTTTGCAGTAATTTCTTCTGTTCCATGAATGCGCGGGAACTGGTGCATGTGATGAACGAACTTGCTTACGGACGTGGCAGCCGCATTCCGGAACTGCGTGCGCTGGGTGAGAGCCTGTTTGCACAGTGTGAGCAGCAGATACCATTTTTGGCCGTGCGAAAGCCGGAGGCCTATCGTCAGTCGGACGCGTTTTGTCTGCGGCAGGTACAGCTGCTCACGTCGAAAGCGCCTGTTACAGTCCTTGCCGCGCCGCAGGATGCAGAAGGGCTGATCTGTGGCGCGTATCAGCTTGCACGCGGCAATGTGCCGCAGCCGCTGACAAAACCAGAACAGACGGTACTGCTGAAAGCGCTTCTGGCCCAGCCGAGAAAACGGGAACTGGAGCAGGCCAGCTATACGCTGCTGTTTGGCGGATTGTCACTTGCAGCGCTCACGCATCTGACACGCCACCGGATGCAGGCGCTCTGTGCACCGAATCTGTTGAAATCGGCGCGTTATGACCGCTACGTTCTGCCGGAAAGCGTCCAGCAGACTGGACTGGAGGCGAAGTACCGCGAAGCATTCCGGCAGGCTGGCGAAGCTGCTGTACAGCTTCGCGCTGCAGGAGCGGGGGAGGATGTGCTGTCCTACCTGCTGCTCAGCGGCCAGACAGTTCCCGTGCTGACGACTATGAACGCCGGAGAACTATATGTCTTTTTCCGCCTGCGCTGCTGCAATCGCGCCCAGTGGGAGATCCGCGACGCAGCCTGCGCCGCACTTGCGGCGCTGCGGAAAACATCGCCTCTGCTCTTCAGCCTCTATGGCCCGAGTTGCTTCGTTTCTGGGAAGTGCCCGGAGGGAAGAATGACCTGCGGAAGACAAGCTGAAATCCAGAGAAAATTCAGCGAATAAGCAGCACCCCCTGAACGCCTGTTGTAGAAGCGTTCAGGGGGTGTTTCAATTTTTGTGCATTGCTTCATGCTCTTTTTGCAGTTCCTCGTGCAGTTCGAGCATGTTCCAGCCCTTGTTTTCGTCCGTCAAGACAGCTTTCAGGGCAACTGGGGGAAGTTTTGCGACCCGCATGGCCTGCAAAAATAGATTCAGCCGCGCATCCGTAAAATGCGCGAAAACGAGCAGTTCGCCAGGAAAATCCTCGCCATCATAAAAGCTATCAAAGCTGTCAAGATCGCCCGTCAGAGAACCGACGGCATTCAGATATTCCCACTTTTCCACGATGCGCACTTTCACGCCCAGTTGCATTGCAGACATGCGCAGCTTGGCAAGCTTTTTGGCAGGGAAGTGGACAGCCAGAATGACCGGCATCATGCGCGCACCTCCTGTGTGCTTTCCCGCAGGAAGCCTGCCCACATCAAAAGCCCAGCCAGCGACCAGAAATAGGCCATCATATACGGTTCTTCAAAAATGTTTTCAAATCCGCAGTGAACCAACACGCCGCACAGTCCAGCGAAAATCCCCGCACACAGTGGAAACAGACGGGACAGCCCCTGCCTTTTTTGCTGCGCTGTGCGGTAGAGCGCGCGGCAGCCGTTTGCGAGGAAGCTGAGGACGGTAATCAGGAACGCGGAAAGGCCCGTATAGCCCATTTCGATCATAAGCTTGAGATAGTAGTTATCGACATAGAAATATTCCTGATGGTCAATGACCTGATTCTGCATGGCGACGGCTCCGCCAAACATCCCGAGGCCTACGCCGGTTGCTTTCCCACGCTGTTCCAGAAGCGTCATGGCCACAAGCTTGCGGCCTGCGCGGCCACCGGAGGTGTTGGCCTCCGCAAAATCAGCTGTGAACAGGAAGCCGATGCGGCTGCGTACAAACGGAAGCGTACACGCGACGCATCCCGCTGCAATCAGCAGCACCAGCAGCCGCCGGTCAACCAGCAGCACAAAGATCACAATGGCAATCGCCAGCGCCATCCAAGCGCCGCGCGACATCGTAAACAGGCAGCCAAAGCACATGCAGAATGCACAGAGCCACGCAAGCACCTGTAATCTGCGGTTTTTTGTGTAATAGGCAAGTCCTGCCGCCATCGGTGCAAACATCGTCATGAAATCGCCCATGATATTGGGGCTTCCGAAGATCGAGTAAACACGCGTGCGCACAGAGGATTCCGAGTGCGTCATCCAGCTGGACGGGATGGGAACAGCGGCGATATACTGATAAATTCCGTGCAGCGCAATGACCGCCGCCAGAATGACCAGCGCCAGATATATCCGCATGAAATCCCGGTCGTTGTGCACCAGCCGCGTGATGAGGAAGAACCAGAGCATATACTGCACAGTCGCGCGGAAGCCGGAAATCTGGACAGAGTAATACGGCGTGACGACATTCATGAGAGCGAAACAGGCCGTGATAAACAGGCAGACCGGCAGGTCGAGCGGATTGCAGCCTGTTTTCAGCGGTGTTTTGCGCCCGAGACGCTCATAAATGACATAACCCAGCGCGAGCAGCATCAGGCATTCGTCCCAGCACGACGACAGAACCGGTACAGCCAGAAGATCGCGCAGCACATAGTCGATCACGACATACATGGAGAGCGCGAATAAGATCACGCCATGCAGCCCGTCGGAGAACAGCCAGGAAAACAGGCGGCTATTCTGTCCGCAGTGCACGAAAAAGCGCCAGATGCGGCACAGAATCGAATCATCCAGACAGTCCTTCAGCCCGTGCCGCGCGGCAAGCCGCGCGTTCAGCCGCGCAAAGCGCTTCGCACTCCGACTATCACGCGTCGGTGCGTCAGACGCGGACAGCCGCCGGAGAAGCCATGCGCGCGTTCTGCTCGTATGCCAAGTACGGCCCAGCCACGCGAAGACCTTGCTTGAATGCACCATCGCCGAAAACCAGCCGCCGATGGCGAGCAGTGCCCGCCACAGAAGGCTTGAAGACAGCATATCAGCCATCGGTGACCTCCAGTGCGGAGATCAGACCGGTCAGTTCAAACTCACTTGTTTTAAGAATGTATTCATACCCGACCCGAACCTCCTGCGGCCCGACCTTGTAGACGTTGCCGGTAAACGATGCGCTTGCCTCGACGGTAATATACAGGCGAACGTGGTCAAAGTCGTTTGCATATACCTCTGTCTGCACGTCCGTAATGACGGCATCAATCAATTTGGAGTCATTCACAAGCGACTTCTGCGTCTGTGTTTTTGCATATTCCGCGATATCGGCGGGAACATCCTCAAATTCTACGGTATAAACGGCCTTCTTGTCCGCTCCAGTCACAGCAGCCGCGGCCTTTTTGCCGCCGAGTTTCCAGACGACTGCCGCCAGAACCGCGACGATCAGCAGCACGACCAGCAGGTCGATCAGATTGACCTTGCCGAACAGACGGCCTTTTTCATCGATCAGTTTCATGTAGTACCTCCCAAAGAGTTTGCAGTTGATTTGCCTCGTTGAATCAAGTATAATAAACAATGATTCAAGAAACATTCCAGCCTATTCTACAGTATCTTACCGCAAGAAACAAGTGGTAATTCAAAAATGAGGATTCCGGTATGAAGGTATTGCATTTGATCTCCGGCGGTGACGTCGGCGGTGCCAAAACGCATGTGCTGTCTTTGCTGCACGGTCTTGGAAAAACGGAACAGGTGCGTCTTGTCTGCTTCCGCGAGGGAGAGTTTGCTGAGGATGCGCGAAAACTCGGCATTGATACAGTCGTCATGGAGACGTCTGTGCGAACGGCTATCGGTCGTCTGGTGCAGATGATTCGCGCCGAGGGCTTTCAGATCGTTCACTGCCACGGCGCGCGTGCCAACCTGACCGGCGCCGTTCTGCGCCGAAAAATTCAGGTTCCCATCGTCACAACGGTTCACTCTGACTACCGGCTCGACTATTTGGGCCGGCCGCTGCACCGGCTGACCTACGGCACGATCAACACCGTCGCGCTGCGTATGTTCGACTACCACATCGGCGTGTCCGACGCCATGGCGCAGCTGCTCATTTCACGCGGCTTCGACCCGCAGACGATGTTTGCGATCTACAACGGCATCGATTTTTCTCCTGTTGTGCCGAAGCTGGACAGGCAGGCGTATCTGCGCTCTGTCGGCATGGAGACGGCGGAGAATACCGTCGTGTTCGGCATCGCCGCCCGGCTCGACCCGGTCAAGGATGTGGGGACGCTCATCCGCGGCTTTTCCATCGCCGTAAAGACCCATCCCAATATCCGCCTGCTCATCGCGGGCGACGGTGAGCAGCGCCAGACGCTGGAAAAGCTGGCCGCCGACACCTGCCCGCCCGGCAGCGTCGTGTTTGCGGGTTGGGTCACGGATATGGACAGCTTCTATCACGCGCTGGACGTCAACACGCTGACATCTCTCTCCGAGACCTTCCCGTATGCCATTACGGAGGGCGCGCGCATGCGCTGCGCGACGATCGCGTCTAATGTCGGCGGCATCCCGTATATCATCGAGCATGGCGTGACGGGTCTGCTGTTTGAGCCACAGAACGCGGAAGCGCTCGGCGGCTGCATAGCGCGGCTGGCTGAATCTGCGGCCATGCGCGCGCAGCTCGGCGAGAACCTGTATGAAAAGGCCTCGCGCGAGTTTTCCATCAGTGCGACCGTCGGCAAGCAGGTCGAGATCTACCAGACCATCCTGCGCCGCACGGCTATGCCGAAGAAAAAGAAATACGGTGTTCTGATCTGCGGCGCCTACGGCAAGGGCAACGCGGGCGATGACGCGATCTTAAAGGCGATCCTTGCCCAGATGAAGGCCATTGACCGCGATATGCCGGTCTACGTCATGTCGCACGATCCCGCCGAGACGCGCCTGCGGTATCATGTCGGCTCTGTGCATGTGTTTGACCCCTTTCGATTTTGGCCGCTCATGCGAAGATGCAGACTGTTTATTTCCGGCGGCGGAAGCCTCATTCAGAACGAGACGAGTACACGTTCCTTAAATTATTACCTCACGACCATCCGTATGGCGCATGCCGCAGGCTGCCGCGTCATGATGTACGGCTGCGGCATTGGTCCCGTCAGCGGGGAGGGCAGCCGCCGGTATACTTCGCGCATCCTCAACCGCTGTGTGGACAAAATCACACTCCGAGAGGATCTTTCACGAAAGGAACTTTCCGATATGGGCGTGATGCAGCCGGATATTTCCGTCACGGCAGACCCGGCGCTGCTGCTGCAGCCTGCCTCCACCGGCGCGGTGGACAGCTATTTCCTGAGCAATGACCTCGACCCGAACGGGAACTATGCCATGTTTGTCCTGCGCCCGTGGAAGAACCTTTCTGAGCACTTGCAGGCGATTGTGGATGCTGCAATTTATGTCAATCAAACGCACGGACTGACGCCGGTTTTCGTCGCGCTGGAGCCGACGCGCGATCTGGAGATCAACCGGCAGGCCGCAGGTATGCTGCCGTTCCGGTCGTTTGTCCTGCCAGCCCCGCGCGACGAGCAGCTGACTATTGGCATGATGCAGAAAATGCGTGTGATTGTCTCCATGCGGCTGCACGCGCTGATCTTCGCCTCGTCTGTCGGCGCGCCGCTGGCCGCAATTTCCTACGATCCGAAGGTCACCGGCTTCATGGCCTATCTCGGCCAGAAGCACTGCATGGAGTTGGCCGACGTGACAAAAGACAGCCTGTGTGCCCTGATCGATGACGCCATGCAGACGGCGCAGCCGTATTCGACCGACCGTCTGCGCCGCCTTGCGGCGGAAAATGAAGAAGCGGCGCGCGTGCTGTTGGAGGAATCCTTATGAGAAAAATCGTTTGTCTGGCCACATCCCCGTGGTATCCCATCCCGACACGCAAGCAGCAGGTGATGAGCCGCATCCCGGACGCGGAGATCCTCTATTTTGACCCGTCTATCACCTATATTGCCCCCATGAAGGACAAAGCCGCGCAGTCGGGGCTGACAAATTATAAAAAAGCGGGTATCCACCCACGGGAGAACATCACGGTGTATGCTCTGCCGCCGGTTCTGCCGTTCTTTTATAAATTCCGCTGGATAAACAAACTGAACCAGCAGAAAATCGCCCGTTTCGTCTGCGAGAAAATGCGGGAGCACGGATTTGAGGACGCTGTATTGTGGGTCTATTCGCCCGTCACAGCCGACCTTGTCGATCTGGTTCCGCATAAGGCGCTGGTCTACGACTGTGTAGACCGACATTCAGCCTACGGCGGACTGATGAATCCGGCACTCGTTGATGCGATGGAACTGGAACTTGCGAAGAAAGCCGATCATGTGTTTGCAACAGCCGACGCACTGGCTGAGCGGCTGCACACGGTGCAGCCCAATACGGATATGATCCCGAACGGCGCGAATTTTGAGCGCTTTGTGCAGGCATCGCAGCAGCAGCCGGTGCCGGAAGATATGCAGCGTATTCCACACCCGATTTTCGGTTTTGTCGGCGCGCTGCAAAGCTGCATTGAGTATGATTATCTCGAAGCGGCGGCAAAGACCCGACCAGATTGGAGTTTTGTCCTGATCGGCAAAGAAAAGCCCGGCATTGATTTGTCTGTACTTCATTCCATGCCGAACGTGCATTTTCTTGGCCTTAAGCCGAACGAACAGCTGCCGCAGTATCTGGCACATTTTGACGCCTGCCTGAATTTGTTCGCAAAAAGCGATCTCAGCAAGGATGTCAGCCCGTTGAAATTCTATGAGTATCTGGCCACGGGCCGCCCAATCGTCTCAACGAAGCAGCCAGATCAGATTCTCCAATACGCACCGCTTATTGAGATCGCCGACAGTCCGGAGGAATTTATCACTGCCTGCGAACAATCGCGTTCCGACACAACGCCGGAACGGACATCTGCCCGCATCGAGGCAGGCCGCGCCTGTTCGTGGGACAGCCGTGTATCACAGATGTGCGGCATTCTGGAAGGGCAGGGGGTTCTATGAAGAAAAAACTGCTGATCACCGGTTTTGATCCGTTCGGCGGAGAGTCGGTCAATCCTGCATTTGAGGCTGTGCGTCTGCTGCCGGACGAAATTGCTGGATTTAAGTTATGTAAACTTGAAATTCCAACCGAGTTTATCAGAAGCGGCGTGATCCTGAAAGGCGCGCTTCGCACGGAGCAGCCCGACACGGTTCTCTGCGTGGGACAGGCCGGGGGACGCACGGCTGTCACGCCGGAGCGCGTGGCAATCAACCTGATGGACGCCCGTATCCCGGACAACACAGGCTATCAGCCGATCGATGAACCTATCGCACCAGATGGCCCAGCCGCGTACTTTTCTACGCTGCCTGTCAAAGCAATCGCAGAACGGATACAAAGCGCCGGTCTGCCGGCGGTAGTTTCCAATACCGCCGGTACATATGTGTGCAACAACCTCCTGTACACGCTGTTGCATACGGCGGCGCTCGAATATCCCGGTTTGCGCGGCGGCTTTCTCCATGTGCCCTATGCCATAGAACAGCTTCCCGGTAAGCCGGGAGACACCTTTGGCATGAAACTGTGCGACATTGCCCGCGCTTTAACCTGTGCAGTTGAAGCGATTGCGGAGCATCTATTGGAACGCTGAAGTAATTGCTTGTGTTCCCGTTAAAACAGCGCGCATTCCCAAACAATATGGGATGCGCGCTGTTTTTTGCATTTCGCATAAACTAGGTCTTGGACGATGCAGGAAGTTGACCGCAGCAGGCATTACTCGAATATGTGAATATTACAAAAAAATGAAAAAACTGCTTGCATATATATTATATATACTGTATAATATCCACATTCCAGTGCTTAACAAAATTGCAACAGAAAGGATACGAGAGAATGAAAAAGATGAAAAGAGTACTCGCACTGGCCCTGGCATTGACGCTTTGCCTCGGTCTGGCGGCAACCGTGTTTGCGGCGCTGCCCAGCTATGATGTAATCGCAAGTCGGATGAGCATGAGCGACAGTCTGAATGAGAATGACGACATACTTGTTGCTGGTAATTTGAAGTGGATCTGGTATCTGGATATTGAAAAAAGTGCAAAGAATACATCTGAGTTGCACTACCGCAGGGTCATCAATGATGATACGAAGATGACCGTTTCCAATCTCAGTCCGGCGGATTGTAGCGACGTGCTCTTTGTGTATGTCGTAGCGCTCAGCAAAGATAACGACGGAAGTTATATCTCAGTGGAAACTGACGCAAACGGAAACCCAGTTCGTCAGTTTGCATATACGGCCAGTGGTTGGAAGACCGTCGCGCCCAGTGGAAACTTCTCTCATACAAACATTACGTCCGAATACTATGGGATCCCCGCCGGGAAAGAAGTGTCATTTACCTGCGCTGAACTGCGGGCACTGATTGATTCTAGCATAGAGAATCCTATGTTTCTCATAAATGTATTTTATGCCTCTCCGGACGGAAATAATGGATATGATATCTGCCAGATTCCGACGTTATTTGCATATGAAGCAAATAACAAACTCGCGGCTGAACTCAAGGGTCAAAAATATGAGGAACCTGCCGATTCCAGCAACCCCTTCACCGACGTTCCGGCAGATGCCTATTATCACGATGCCGTTCTCTGGGCGCTTGACAAAAACGTCACTACCGGCACGAGCAAGACTACGTTCTCGCCCAGCGCAACCTGCACGCGCGGACAGGTCGTGACCTTCCTCTGGCGTGCCATGGGCTGCCCGGAACCTGCTTCGACGGAGAATCCGTTTACCGATGTAACAGAGTCGGACTATTTCTATAAGGCCGTTCTCTGGGCCGTGGAAAAGGGTGTGACCAACGGTACGACCGACACGACCTTCGGTCCCAACGGAACCTGCACCAGCGCCCACGTCGTCACATTCCTCTGGCGCGCCAACGGCAAGCCTGCAGCGAATACGGATGGCACGAATTACTATGACGAGGCTGTCGCATGGGCCAACTCTCAGAAACTGCTCGACGGCACGGCAGTTCCCTTCGCGCCGGACAACCTGTCGCCCAGGGCCGATATTGTGACGTATCTCTATCGCGTTCTAGGAAAATAAAGCTTGATCCCCCTTTACAAAGCAGCGCGCATCCCTCTCAAGCGGGATGCGCGCTGCATTTATTTGCCTGAAAACAGTCTGACGTGGCGTGGTACTCAATGAGTTACCATATGGCTAAGAAGATGGGATTGCGCGATTCGGAAAGACTGCTCGAGTTTTTTGAAAGCACGATATTCTTTGGGAGAATATCCTGTTTTCTCACGAAAACGTTTTCCAAAGTTGCTCATTTGATGGAATCCAACCATCGAGGATATTTCGCTGATAGGTGCATCTGTTTTCTTCAGAAACTCGGCTGCTTTGGACAGGCAAACCTCCATGCACAGGAATTATCAGACAGCGCTGACGAAGTTAAAGCGACGATTTCGACCGGACTTTCCGTGAATCATCTCATTACGATTCTGATTGCCCTGTTTGACGGCTGGATTTGGAAGACGTTGGGGATTGAAACGCTGTTTGTGCTGTCAGCGGTTCTGGGACTTTGCAATAGCGCCTATGCAGCATCGATTAAAATCAAACGGGAATAAGTGCGGTTCTGTATGCGAGACAGCTGTCATACCTTCAAAATAAAATGACTTTTGTGAAAGTCGAGAAGCTCCTCGTTTCGCATTTTTCCAAGTTCTAACGACAGTCCGCTGCGCTCAACACCAAGATAATCTGCAAGCTGCTGTCTGGAAAAGGGGATATCAAATTCATATGCTCCGAGTTTCTGGGCCTCGGCGGAAAAATAGGACATCAGCTTTGCTCGCGTCGTGCGCTGTCCCATGTGCGTGAGTTTTTCACTGAAATGCAGATTTTTCTCAGCCAGTTCACCAAGCAGGTTTCGGATGATTCGGCTGTGGTGTGAACAGGCAGACGAACAGACATTCAGAATCCGCTTTACAGGCAGGAACATAGCGGTAACAGGCGTCTTTGCGATAACACTCGCATTCAGCAAAGAGCCAGGCACACAGGCAAACGCAGTGGCGAAGGTTTGTCCCGGTCCTGCTTTGGAAAGAATATTGCGGTTTCCCCAAATATCCTCCTGTACAATTAAAACATTTCCTGATCGCACAAGCCCGATCGATTCTGCCGTATCACCGGCGCGCAGCACGAAGGCTCCTTTCGGAAAGTTTTTATTTTCAGCCTTAAGACAGGTTTGCATAGAAGAAAATTCCTGCTCTGAAATTCCAGAAAAAAGCAGAGAAGAGCGGATAACGGAAAAGAATTCTTTCATAAAAGCCTCTTTCGTTGAAAATTCAACAGACACGTTTGCTTTATTCTATTATAATACGGGTGTAAACGCAAGGACCCGAATCATGAAAGTGAGGATCACAAAATGGAGCATACGATGTTTTGTTTTCAGTGCGAGCAGACAGCGGGCTGCACCGGCTGCACGGGAAGGGCGGGCGTGTGCGGCAAGAGCGCCGGTACGGCGAAGCTGCAGGATGAACTGACGGGCGCGCTCATTGGGCTGGCCCGCGCGACGGACAACGCGCCCGGCGTGAACGAGGACACATGGCAGCTTCTCATCGAAGGGCTGTTCACGACCGTCACCAACGTGAACTTTCACGATGAGACCATCCGCGCGATGATCAGCCGCGTGCACGCGGAAAAATCGCGGCTCGTGCCGGGCTGCGCGGCCTGTGCTGCCGCCTGCGGGCGCACCAGCGACTATGACATGGCCCAGCTCTGGGACGCGCAGGAGGATATCCGCAGTCTAAAGTCGCTCGTTCTCTTCGGCGTGCGCGGGATGGCCGCGTATGCGCACCACGCAATGGTGCTGGGCTATACCGATGAAACGGTGAACCGGTTCTTTGCCAAGGCGCTCTTCGCCGTGGGCGAGGATTGGGACATGGAGCAGCTGCTGCCCATCGTGATGGAGGTCGGCGAGAAAAACCTCCGGTGCATGGCGCTTTTGGATAGGGCCAACACCGAAAGCTACGGTACGCCCGTGCCGGTCACGGTTCCGTTGACCGTGGAAAAGGGGCCGTTCATCGTTATTTCCGGCCACGATCTGCACGATCTGAAACTGCTGCTGGAGCAGACCGAGGGCAGGGGAATCAACATTTACACGCACGGCGAAATGCTTCCCGCACACGGCTATCCGGAACTGAAAAAATACCCGCACCTCAAAGGCAATTTCGGCACGGCATGGCAGAACCAGCAGAAGGAATTCGCGGCGATTCCTGCGCCGGTGCTCTTTACCACCAACTGTCTGATGCCGCCCAAGGCCAGCTACGCGGACCGCGTGTTTACCACGTCAGTAGTATCTTACCCCGAACTCGTCCACATCGGCGAGGAAAAGGACTTCACACCCGTCATCGAAAAGGCTTTGGAACTTGGCGGTTACTCCGAGGACAAGCCCTTTACCGGCATCAACGGCGGTAGCACGCTCATGACCGGCTTTGCGCGCGGCGCGGTGCTCGGTGCGGCAGAGCAGGTCATCGAGGCAGTCAAGTCCGGCGCGATCCGGCATTTCTTCCTTGTCGCGGGCTGTGATGGGGCGCGCCCCGGCCGCAATTACTATACTGAGTTTGTAAAACAGACGCCTGCTGACACCGTCATTCTGACGCTTGCCTGCGGCAAGTACCGCTTCAACGATCTTGATCTCGGCACGATTGGCGGCCTGCCGCGTCTGATGGACATCGGCCAGTGCAACGACGCCTACAGCGCCATTCAGATCGCCCTTGCGCTTGCCGACGCGTTCGGCTGTGGTGTGAATGAACTGCCGCTTTCCATGGTGCTCTCGTGGTACGAGCAGAAGGCGGTCTGCATCCTGCTGACGCTGCTGCATCTGGGCATCAAGAATGTCCGTCTTGGCCCCACGCTTCCGGCGTTCCTTTCGCCCAACGTGCTGCGCTATCTTGTGGAGAACTTCGGCATTGCCCCTATCACCACGCCGGAGGAAGATCTGAATCAGCTTCTGAAGTAACAGCGCACCACAGACTCGATGTTCTTCTAACAGACATTTTTATACAACAATGCTGCAAGTCCTCAAAAAGGCTTGCAGCATTGTTTTGTTTGTGTCTTTGTCAACTGACGCTACGGTCAAATCAGAAAACAAAATCGTAACTAAATAAAATGGCTGCGATTTTGAACAAAGAAAGACCTTTGTTGTCGAGGTGGATGCGCCTGTGCGGCCACCTGACATCCAAAGGCCATTTTTGAGTGGCACCCCAGACTGGGCTCGAACCAGCGGCGTTCCGCTTAGGAGGCGGACCCTCTATCCAACTGAGGTACTGGGGCATTTCAAGTAGTGTTATTTTACAATGTGTCGGTGGGTTTGTCAAGAAGATGGCATACCAGGAGCGGACAAACAATAGACTTGGATTGGGGGGTGAGTGAATGGAAAACGAGATTCTGCGCATCCTTCCGCAGACGGTACGCGCGGTGCTGCTCCATACACCGGAATCACGGATAGAAGAACTTAGACTGCGTGTAGGGCAGAAGCCGTCCGTCCTGTATGCAGGCTGCGAACAGATACTGAATGCCGGAGGCGTTCTGACGCAGAATGAACTTCAACAGGTTCTTCTGAACGCTTCCGCGCAATCACAGTACGCTGTACAGGAGCAGCTGCGAAACGGCTATCTCAGCCTGCCGGGCGGATACCGGATCGGTGTCTGTGGTAGCACAGTTGTGCAGAACGGCTGCATAACCGGAATCCGGGAAATTTCATCCATTGCGCTCCGCGTTCCGCACGACATCCGGCAACCGCCAGAGCGGCTGCTTCCGTATCTGCAGGAATCCTGTCTGCTTGCCGGTGCACCCGGAAGCGGGAAAACAACGCTATTGCGCAGCTGCATCCGAACGCTTTCAGATGTCGGACAGCGCGTGGCCGTTGTGGATGAACGGCAGGAACTGTCTGGAGCGGTGCATGGTGTGCCGCAGTTTGATCTTGGGCCGCGTACGGACGTGCTCTCTGGCTGTCCGAAAGGCGATGGGATGCTCATGCTGCTGCGTAGCATGAACCCGCAGTGGATTGCAGTTGACGAAATCACGCAGCCAGAGGACATTATGGCGCTCCGGCAGGCGGGCAGTTGCGGCGTCAAACTGATTGCAACGATCCACGCTGGCTCTGCAGAGGAGTTGAAAAACAAACCACTCTGCCGGAAATTGTTTTCCTTGGGGATTTTTCGGCAGGTGCTTTATCTGGACAAGAACAGAGCGTTTCACGCGGAAAGGATCCAACATGCTGAAACTGATCGGATTAAGCCTGATTCTGACAGCCTCCGGCGCGGTCGGCGCCGGATTAGCCGGGACGGTGAGGCGGCAGCAGGCGCAGACGCTTGCGCTGATCGATGCGTTGCTGCGTATCCGGCATGAACTGCTATACAGGCTGACGCCACTGCCGGAAATCTTCACTGTGCTCAGCGGCAGCCGGAACCGCGAGATCGCGGACTTCTTTTCTCAGCTTGCGTCCATGCTGTCCTCTATGCAGGCTTGCACGGTCAGCTATGCCTGCCGTAAGGCGTTTGCACAGACGCGCGGGCTGTGCCTTTCTTCTGCGGCGCAGGACACGCTCCTAAGTCTGTTCGATTCGCTCGGAAAGTATGATACGGAGGGGAGCGTACAGGCAATCGATCTGGCGCTGTCCCGTCTTCGAGAGGAGGCAAAGGCGCTGCAAAGCGGTGCGGCAGCGCGATGCAGAACCTATCTGACGCTGGGGATCTGCACGGGCCTGGCAATGGCGGTGATCCTGATCTGATATGGATATTGATCTGATTTTTAAGATTGCTGCTGTCGGGATCATTGTCTCCATTCTCAATCAGGTCCTTGTGCGTTCAGGGCGGGAGGAGCAGGCGACCATGACCTCGCTGGCAGCGCTGGTTGTTGTGCTGATGATTGTTGTGCAGCGCATCGCTGAACTGTTTGACATGGTCAAAACACTGTTTGAATTCTGATGGATACAGTTGGAAAACTGATCGCTGCGGTGCTTCTATGCAGTGTGATCTGCCTGCTTCTGAAAAAGCAGGCACCAGAGTTAACGTTATGTCTGTGTATGCTGCTGTGCGTGCTCTGCTTTTTAACGTCTCTTCCGTTTTTTTCTCCGGTTCTTGCTTTTTTTCACCGGCTTGCGGATATGGCCGGCCTGTCCGGGGCCGTGTTTGCGCCGCTTTTTAAAACAGCTGCCATAGGGATTCTCGCGCAGCTGGCAGGAACGATCTGTCGGGACAGCGGCCAGCAGGCGCTGGCGCAGGCGGTCGAGATCTGCTGCGGCTTTGTCAGCTTCTATCTGGCACTGCCGCTTCTGGAACTGGTTCTGTCCCTGCTGCAAACGATGATCGGAGGCTGATATGCGGCGCTGTGTGATAGTTCTCTGTATTCTGGCCGCGCTGACAGTGCCTGTCCTTGCGATGGACGTTCTGGAAGAGGAACGGCAGATTTTGAATGTGGACACGCTGACTGACGGCCTCCCGGATGATGCACAGGACGCACTGCGCGCGTACAGCCCTGCGGCGCGCACAGACCCAGGAGAAGCAATTCTTGCAATCATTAAATGGGCGTCCGGATTGTCAGTCAGTACGCTGCGCGAAGCTGTGCAGACGGCTTCCTTGCTGCTGTCGGCTGCGCTTATCTGCCAGCTTGTCCGGCAGAGCGTCCCGGACGACCGGCTGCATATTCAGGCCATGACGGGCGCGCTTGCCATCACGCTGCTGTTTGCAACGAATATTAAGAGCATGATCGGTCTAGCCGTTTCCGTGCTGGACGAAATGGAGGCATACTCCAAGCTGCTTCTTCCGGTGATGTGCGGCGCGGCTGCTGCGTCCGGGGCGCTGACGGGCGCAAGCACTCTGTATATGGGTTCTTCTCTCTTTTTTAGTCTGCTTACAACACTCGTCCGAAGCTTGATCGTTCCGCTCGTTTATGTGTTTGTTGGGCTTGCCGCGGCTGAATGTGCGCTGCCCAGCGGAAAGCTTGCAAGCGTCCGGCGGCTTTTGGGTTGGTGCATTGCAGCGCTGCTGAAGGGTGTGATGTATGTGTTTACAGCGTACCTGTCTTTAACAGGTCTACTGTCCGGAAGCAGTGACGAGGCGGCGATAAATGCGGCAAAGTCAACGCTGTCCGCTGCAATCCCAGTCGTGGGAGGCATTGCCTCCGACGCGTCTGAGGCTGTGCTGCAAAGTGCGAAGCTTTTGCGTGCGACGGCGGGGACATTCGGGATTATGGCGGTTCTTGCGCTGGCGCTGGTTCCGTTTTTTAAAATCACAATATGCTATCTGACCATGAAGCTGACGGCCGCAATCGCTGGCTTTGCAGCAGGAAAGGAGCATGCCGCTTTGATTGACGCGCAGAGCAGCGCTATGGGCTATGTTCTCGGTATGACGGGGAGCGCTGCACTGATGCTTTTGTTCAGTACCTGCTGCTTTATGAAGGTGGCGTCGGGATGATGGAGGCTGTGCGGGGATATCTGCTGCGGCTGACGGCTGGAGCGTTCTTGAGCGCAGGGCTGCTGTCGCTTATACCAAAAGGCACATCGAAAAAAGCGGCAGCTGTTTTATGCGGACTTGTAATGCTGCTGCTTGCGCTCACACCGCTGGCTCAGCTTGATTATGAAGCACTCTCGGAGACAATCAGCCGTTTGGAACTGGAAAAGGAGGAAGCAAGAACGGGAATCGAAATTCAGAATCAGGACCTTGTAGCCAGAATCATATCAGGCCGTGTGCAGGCATATATATTGGACAAAGCTGCTTCGCTGGGGCTTACGGTCACAGTCGAACTTGAGATGGAGACGCGGACGGCCACGCCATATCCGAAAGCTGTGACGATTCATGGTGAAGCAAATCCAGCACAGAAGCAGCAGCTTCAGCAGTATCTGGAGCAGACCTTCGCTATCCCGGTACAAAGGCAGGTATGGACACCATGAACAGGCAGCAGCTGTCACAGCTGCGTGGACAGGCGGCGCAGCTGATCCGGAAATACCGGATTCCGCTGCTTGTATTCCTGCTCGGCGTTGCGTTGGTGCTGATACCGAGCCGGACGAAGAAGGAAGAACCGCAGCAGAGCTCGGCGGAGGCAGCGGAGACGGACTTCAATCTCTCCGCGACGCAGAAGCAGCTGGAAACACTTTTGTCCGCAATCGACGGGGCAGGACGCGTCCGGCTGATGCTGACGCTCTCGTCTGGAGAACGGATCGTTTATCAGACGGACAGCCGTACCGTGACCACCTCCGGCAGCACGACGCAGGAGACACAGACGGTTTTCCGGCAGCCGGGCGGAGCGGAAAAGGAGCCGGCGGTGCAATCAGTCGTCTATCCGCAGTACCAAGGTGCGCTTGTTATCTGCGACGGCGCAGAGCGTGCAAGCGTCCGGCTTGCAGTCATACAGGCTGTATCGAGTCTCACAGGGCTCGGAAGCAATAAAATCGCAGTTGTAAAAATGAAAGGGCAATAGGAGGAATCTGTATGAAAATCTGGAAGCGGAACGCGATCATTGCATCGGTATTGCTGCTGGTCTGCGCGGGTGTGTATCTGAACTGGTCGAAGACACAGAAAACGGCTGCGCAGGATCTGACCGAGACGCTCTCGGCGGAGCAGGTGATGGGGGAGGACACGCTGGTCGTGGCGGATGGCGAATTGCTGCCGCAGGAAGCAGTTGCGGCTTCGACGAACGAGACGCAGGCGGCGGACTATTTTGCTCAGGTTCGCCTGAGCCGGCAGGAATCAAGGGACTCCGCCGTTGAACTGCTCGAGGAAACCATCGCCTATGACGAGGGGACAGAGATTGGTGAGGCCGCCTGTCAGACGCTCAATAACATTGTCGGCACGGCGCTGAGTGAGGCGCAAATCGAAAGCCTTGTGATTGCCAAGGGATACGACGACTGTGTGACGTATATCAACGATGGCGTTGTCTGTGTAGCGGTTTCCGCACCCGCAGAGGGACTGAGTGACGCGGATGCGGCTCTGATCTCGGATATTGTGACCTCGCAGACGGATTATATGCTCTCGCAAGTACGCATCATTGAGGTCAAGCCCTGATTTACGGTGGATTTTCAGAAAGGGATTGCATTTTTGCGGTTTTGTGGTAAAATGAATCCAATATAAAAGCAAAACCTTTTCTGAACCCTGAACAGGAGGAACTCAGTATGGCTGAAAAAAACGAGTATTTCACGCAGAAGCTTGAGAATGGAACGCTTCAGATCTCTGAGGACGTTGTGGCATCTGTTGCAGCAGCTGCTGTGCTTGAGGTGGAGGGTGTCTGCGGTCTGTCCAGCAGCATCAGCACGGATATCGCCGAAATGCTCGGTATGAAGACGATGGCGCGCGGCGTCCGTCTGACGCCAATGAAAGACGGCGCGGTCAAAATCGAATGCGATGTGGTCGCAAAGTTTGGACAGAGCGTGTTTTCGCTCGCCAAGACCGTGCAGGACGCTGTTAAGTCCAGCGTGGAATCCGTTGCCGGGCTGAGCGTTGCGCAGGTCAACGTCAATATCTGCGGCATTGCTATGCCGAAGGAATTAAAGAAATAAAAAAGCAAACCCTTTGCTTGGCGTGAAGGGTTTCTTTTTTGGAAGCATGGAAGAAAAGAAGCAAGGAGAACGCTATGACAAGATCGAACGCCAGAGAGATCGCATGCCATCTCGTTTTTGAGATGAACTTCAACGACATCACCGCCGGTGAAGCGCTGCGGACACTCATGGAGGAGTCCTATTATCCCACGCTTAAGGGCGAGACGGACGTCTATGAAGAAAGGCCGGACGGAAAGCAGCTGGAATACCTGACAAACGTGGTGCAGGGCGTGCAGGCGAAGCGGGAGGAACTCGAGGGCTATATCACGAAATATTCCGTCGGCTGGAGCCTCAGCCGCATCGCCAGAATGGCCGTCGCCATTATGGAGGTCTGCATGTACGAGGCGCTGTATATCGACGATGCGCCCATCAGCGCCGCCATCAACGAGGCGGTCGAACTGACGCGCAAATATGAGAACGAGGATGTGGTGTCCTTCGTCAACGGCATTCTCGGCGGCTTCGCGCGCGAGGTTCAGCAGCTATGCTGACGCTTGGCTTCGATACCAGCAACTATACCACTTCTGTGGCGGCATTTGACGGCGTGGGCGGGAAAAACTGCTCACGCCTTTTGGACGTGAAGCCGGGAGAACTCGGACTGCGGCAGTCTGACGCGTTGTTTGCGCATGTCAAGCGCCTGCCAGAGTTGGTGGACGCGCTATGCACGGCTGTAGAAATCAAGAATGTGACCGCCGTCGGCGTCAGTACCCGTCCCCGCGCGGTCGAAGGCTCCTACATGCCGTGCTTCCTTGCAGGCTGGTCGCAGGCAAGCTGCTTGGCACGTCTTCTGGACGTGCCGCTGTATGAATTTTCCCACCAGCAGGGGCATATTGCGGCGAGCCTCTGGTCAGCAGGAAGATTGGAACTGATGAAAGCACCGCACCTTGCATGGCATCTGTCCGGCGGCACGACGGAATTGCTGCTTGTCAGCCCAGACGGAAAGAATGTAAGAGCCGATAAGCTTGGCGGCACAAGTGATATTTCCGCTGGGCAGCTGATTGATCGTACCGGTAAGCTTCTGGGACTGCCATTTCCGGCAGGCAAGGCAGTAGATGCGCTGAGTTGCGAATCTCCCTGCAAGGAGCGCTATCGTGTGAAGCTGAACGGATTGGATTTTTCGTTCTCCGGCATTCAGAATAAGACGGAGAAATTCTTTTCTGAAACGAAAAACGCAGCGGATACGGCAAAATTCGTTATGAACTGCATTGTGAACTGCATCGCAGATGCGACACGGGCGGCGCTTGCACAGTATCCCGGCCTGCCGGTCGTGTTTTCCGGCGGCGTGGCATCCAATTCCATGCTGCGGGAGCGTATGCGGGAGTTTGCTCCCGTCTTCGCCGAGCCGCTGTTTTCCACGGACAATGCCATGGGAATTGCTGTTCTGGCGGCCTTGCAGGAGGACGCGTGATGGAGCAGAATATCATTGCCGTCTCGCAGGTCAACGAGTATATTAAATTTCTGCTTGACCGCGACGAACTGCTGGCAAACCTCTGCGTGCGCGGCGAGATCAGCAATTATAAGGTTTATCCATCGGGCCATCATTATTTTACGCTCAAAGATGCGGAAGGTGCACTCAGATGCGTCATGTTCCGCTCCAGTGCGCAACGCCTGCGTTTCAAACCGGAAAACGGCATGCAGGTGGTCGCGTATGGCCGTGTGACAGTTTTTCCGCGCGACGGCGCTTATCAGCTTTATTGCAGCGCCCTGACCGCAGACGGCGCGGGCGATCTGTATATCGCATTCGAGCAGCTGAAAGAAAAACTCTCGAAGGAAGGGCTGTTCGATCCGGCGCATAAAAAGACGCTGCCCCAATACCCGCATACCATTGCTATCATCACTTCCGCCGCGGGCGCAGCGATTATGGACATGCTCCGCATTCTGGCAAAGCGTTATCCGCTGGCAAAGGTTAAGCTTCTGCCCGTGCGCGTGCAGGGAGTGGAAGCACCTGCTGAGATTGCGGGCGCGATCCGCTACGCAAACCGCTATCAGGTAGCCGATCTGATCATTACCGGACGCGGCGGTGGTTCCATAGAGGATCTCTGGGCTTTCAACGATGAGCGCGTGGCGCGGGCAATTTTTGATTCTGAAATTCCGGTGATTTCTGCTGTCGGCCATGAACCGGATGTAACGATTTCTGATTATGTCGCAGATCTTCGTGCTGCGACGCCCAGTAATGCTGCGGAACTTGCCGTACCGGATCAGCAGGAACTGCGAAAAAAACTTTCTCTGCTGGAGATGTCCATGCAGCAGAGTGTACAGAAAACGCTCAAACTCAGCCGGCAGCGGCTGAATAGCCTCGCAGAAAAGCGCGTACTGCAAAACCCGCTGAATTATGTCGAAGACCGCCGCGTTCTGCTGGACTTTCTTTCTACCCGTCTACAAGCCGCTGGCCAGAAAACGCTACATGAAAAGAAACAGCGCTTTGTCCGCCTGACTGCCGCGCTTGACGCTATGAGTCCTTTGAAGGTGCTTTCACGCGGCTACAGCATGGTGACGGATGAGTCTGGAAAACTGGTCACAAGTGCCAGCACCGTACGTCTCGGTCAACGAATTCACATCAGTCTGCGCAGCGGCTGCCTGGCGGCAGATGTACAGCAGATACAGGAGGAACCTACAGATGGCTGAAACATCCAAAAGCTTTGAAGCTTCAATGGAACGGTTGGAAACGATTGTCCGGCAGCTGGAACAGGGAAACGCTCCGCTGGAGGAATCCCTGAAGCTGTTTCAGGAGGGGACTGCGCTTGTGCAGTCCTGCGCGAAGCTGCTTGACAGCGCGGAACAGGAGATCGTCAAACTGACAAAAACCGCCGACGGTACGCCGGCAGAAACGGAGTATGTACGCGATGAGTGAATTTCATGACCAGATTGCCCAATATCGCGCCGCGATCGAGGCATTCTTGCAGGCGCAGTTTTGTCAGGACCTTCCCCAAAAGCGCCTATTTGATGCTATGCGCTACAGCCTGCTTGCAGGAGGCAAGCGTATCCGCCCGGTTCTGACGCTCGAATTCTGTCGGATCTGCGGCGGAGACTGGCAGAGCGCTATTCCCTTCGCCTGCGCACTTGAGATGATCCATACTTACAGCCTTATCCACGATGATCTGCCATGTATGGACAACGACGATTACCGCCGGGGACGTCTCACCAATCACAAGGTTTTCGGCGAGGCGCTGGCTGTCCTCGCAGGAGACGGTCTTCTGACCGCCGCATTTGAAATCGCTGCGAACGCGCCTGCGGACCCTGCAGTGACCGTCAAAGCCATCCGCATTTTGTCGGAGCAGGCAGGTGAACTCGGTATGGTTGGCGGACAGGTACTCGATATGGATGCGGAAGAGCAGGAACTGACGGAGCAGGGAATCTACGATATCCAGTGCCGCAAGACCGGCGCACTCATTCAGGCGGCCTGCCAGATTGGCGTAGTAGCTGCAAACGGGACAGAGCAGCAACTCGACGCCGCAAAGACCTATGCGCAGAATCTCGGTCTTGCGTTCCAGATCCGCGACGATATGCTCGACGTTCTGGGTGACGCAGCCAAGCTTGGCAAGGCGACGCATGTGGATGAGCAGAAAAACACGTTTGTCCGCCTGTACGGCATCGGCGCGTGCGCAAAAATGATCGAGTCAGAGACAAAGACAGCCATTGAGGCGCTTGGCTGCTTTGAAAATTCTGAATTTCTTGTGGAAATGGCCCGCCAACTTGCGCTTCGTGAATACTGATTCATTCGACACACACGAAAAACAGGAATGTAACAGAAAGTTTATGAATATTTGCTTGTATATACATCTGTGATATGATATACTAACTTTGCAATGGTGCAGTATTCTAGTCAGCTTTGCCGGCTGCGAGGAAGGGCCTAAAAATCCTTTGTTTGGCATACCTGTGAACCCCGTGGTGTCTGCTTCTTACGCCCAGTCTGGGGTGGATGCTGTGGGAAGGCGATTTTGCGCCTGCGGCGGACGGGCTGTCTCCAATGGCATGGAGAAGATGACCCGGTCGCTGTGGAGACTGGATATTGTGCAGCGGCGAACTCCCTTTGCGGTATCCGACCGTTGTACGATACCGGATATGAACCTGCATTGCGGTGCTACCCGGCTTCAAGCCGTGAACGCTGTGTGCAGAGTAGCCTGCCTTGCGTGAACCGGCCGGGAAAGGGAAGCTGATGCGTCCAGCGCTCATGGCCTTGAGCACAGACGATATTCCCTTGAAAGACGGTTTGCAAAAGAGGATAAGAGTCGGAAAAAGCTGTTGTGGAAATCACCTAGACTGTCGAAAGGGCTTTTATGGGATTGCGGTACGGACTAAGTGGCAATCGGGTAGTGGCCATGGCGACAGGCCAACGCGAGCATGAAAGGGGAACCACCTCCATCGGCGACGAGAGGATGCTCCCGGGGAAAACAAACCCGACCTAAGCCGTAAGATTAACCATAATAGCTGCCATTGTACATTTGTAAATCCTGATGAGATGCCGCATATGCGGCATTTTATCAGCATTTACATTTTTTCTGTATTTACGCAAAATTAAGTTTACATAATTTATGTGGAGGCTGTCTTGGCTGCTGCGAAAAAGAAAAAGGCCGGTAAATCGGCTAAACCAGATTTCAAATGGATCGCGCTGATCTTTCTGACGACTGTTCTGATTTCGGCCCTGATGAGTTTTGTGTCATCTAATCTTCTGGAAGGTGCGGGACTTGCGCTGTCCTTTGTGATTTTGATCTGTATTGTTCTGACCGGTATTCTGTTTGACATCATTGGTGTTGCCGTCACGGCAGCGGACGAGGTCCCGTTCCACGCAATGGCCTCGCGTAAAGTTCCAGAGGCGGAAGACGCACTGCGCCTGATTCGCAACGCGGGAAAAGTCTCGTCGTTCTGCAATGACGTGATCGGCGATATCTGCGGTGTTATCTCCGGATCTGCCGCAGCGGTCATTGCTGCGCGCGTGCTGCTCCTGAGCAAAAGTAAGTCGGAGATTTTTATCACGCTGCTGCTGTCTGCAGTTGTTTCCGGCGTAACAGTCGGCGGAAAGGCCTGCGGCAAGTCACTTGCCATGAACAGCAGTACCGCTGTTGTGCGCACGGCAGCGAAAGTCCTATGTTTCTTCCGGACGCTCCCACAGCGCCTTCGGAAAAAACACGCAGAAAAATGAGGACTCCATGCTTTTAGATACAATTCACTCCAGACAGGATCTGCTGGACATCCCAGAAGCGCAGCTTGGAACGCTCTGCGATGAAATCCGACAATTTCTTGTACAAAACGTCAGCCGCACCGGCGGCCATCTGGCATCCAACCTCGGCATTGTCGAGACGACGGTGGCAATCCATCGCGTCTTTGACACCAGCCGCGACCGGCTTGTGTTCGATGTCGGGCATCAGTGTTATGTGCATAAAATGCTCACCGGCCGTATGGAGCGGTTTGACACGCTCCGCCAGCAGGGAGGGCTTTCCGGTTTTCCAAAGCCCTGTGAGAGCGTACACGACGCCTTTATCGCCGGCCACGCATCCAACGCTGTTTCCGTTGCACTCGGTATGGCCCGCGCCCGGACGATGGAAGGGGCAGACTATCATGTGCTGGCTCTGATGGGCGACGGCGCGCTGACCGGCGGCCTTGCTTATGAGGGTTTCAACAACGCTGGTGCAAGCCGCGAACCCATGATTGTTCTGCTTAATGACAATGGCATGTCCATCACGCCGAATGTCGGCGCAATTTCTCGTTATCTTGCGCAGGCGCGTCTGCGTCCCAAATATCTCGACCTCAAATTATGGTATAGACAGACAACGGCCAAAAGTGCTTTCGGCCGTCGGCTCTATGCACTGACCCATAAGGTCAAAGAGCACATGCGCCGCAGCATTCTTGGCACAACGCTGTTTGAGAATCTGGGGTTTACCTACCTCGGCCCGGTAGACGGGCATGACATTTCCAGAATTGAAATGCTGCTGAAGATGGCTGTCGCGCTGCATGAGCCTGTCCTCATCCATCTCATCACGAAGAAGGGGCGTGGCTATGCGCCGGCAGAAAAAACGCCGCAGGAGTTCCATGGTATCGGGAAGTTTGACCCCGAGACGGGTCTGAGTGAGACTGTATCCGTCCCGACCTTTTCTGATATTTTTGGACAGGAGCTTGGCCGGATGGCCGCCAGCGACAAGACTGTCTGCGCTATCACTGCAGCTATGCAGCACGGAACAGGCCTTGACCAGTTTGCGGCTGATTTCCCGTCTAGGTTCTTTGATGTCGGCATTGCCGAGGGCCACGCAGTCTGCATGGCTGCGGGACTTGCCAAACAGGGAATGAAGCCTGTTGCGGCGATCTATTCTACTTTTTTGCAGCGCGCCTACGACATGCTGCTGCATGATGTTGCCCTACAACAGCTGCATGTCGTCTTAGCGGTTGACCGCTGCGGTATTGTCGGTGAAGACGGCGACACACATCAGGGCATGTTTGACGTTGGCTATCTCCGTCAGGTGCCCGGTATGAAAATTTTCAGTCCCGCCAGCTTTGCTGAACTGCGCGAGGATCTGCATACGGCGTTCTATGCCTGCACCGGTCCTGCAGCCATCCGCTACCCGCGTGGGGCGGAGGGCTGCTATCAGGTGTCTGCCTCCCAAACCTGTATCCGGGAGGGGTATACCTGTACGATCATCTGCTATGGAACAATGGTCAATGCCGTGCTGTCCGCGGCGGATACCATGCAGGCTGCGGGCTACCGGCCAGAAATTCTGAAGCTGCGCACCATCTCTCCAATCGACTGGAGCACGATCGAAGCATCTGCCCGGAAGACAAAGCATGTATTCGTTTTCGAGGAAACGTCTGACCGGGAGTGTCTGGCCGATGAGATCTTTGCTCATCTGATCGAACATGGAATTCCGGCAGTTTGCTGCAAACGGAATCTCGGGCGCGGCTTTATCCCCCACGGTGCGCCTGCCGCGCTGCTTGCGGCGGCAGGTTTGGATGCGGATGCACTCACAAAACTGATGCAGGAGGAACTTTCCTGATGAAACATAAGGAACGGTTGGATGTGCTTCTTGTCGCGCGCAATCTGGCGGAATCGAGAAGCAAGGCGCAGGCTATGATTATGGCGGGTGAGGTCTATGTCAACGAGCAGAAGGCCGACAAGGCCGGGCTTGAGATCAACATTGACGACGAGCCCGTGGTCGAGGTGCGCGGCAGCGCCTGTCCATATGTCAGCCGCGGCGGGTTAAAGCTGGAAAAGGCGCTTCGAGATTTCCGTGTCAATCCAACAGGCTTTGTGTGCAGCGATTCCGGCGCGTCAACCGGGGGATTTACCGACTGTCTGCTTCAGCAGGGAGCCAGCAAGGTTTTTGCCATTGATGTCGGTTATGGCCAACTTGCATGGAAGATTCGTTCTGATCCGCGCGTGGTCGTAATGGAGCGGACGAATATCCGTTATGTCACGCCGGAGGATCTCGGAGAACCGCTTGATCTGTCTGTCGTGGATGTGTCGTTTATTTCTCTGAAAATTGTGCTTCCGGCCATTCAGAAGCTGCTCAAACCCACCGGGCAGGTGCTCTGCCTTATCAAGCCGCAGTTTGAGGCCGGGAAAGAAAATGTCGGAAAGAAAGGCGTTGTGCGCGACCCTGCCGTACATGCGCAGGTGCTGCGCGATTTTACTGCGCTGGTCGCATCCCTGAACTTTACCATCCGAAATCTGACCTTCTCTCCTGTCAAGGGACCGGAGGGCAACATTGAATTTCTTGCGCATCTTTCCATGCAGCCCGGGCAGGAAATGCTTCCTGACATCGACGCGCTTGTCGCGCAGGCGCATGCAGCGCTGAAAGGGTAACATACGCTATGAAGATCGTCGTTTCGCCGAATCCTTACCGCGATAAACAATTCAAAAATGCCCGGCAGGCATGCTCAATTTTAAGAGAAGCAGGCGCGGAGGTCGCGCTTTGCTTGCCGTTCGATGTGGATAAGACGTTTGAAATTCCGCATGATCTCCGTTTTCAGGACATTCAGAAAGAGATCAAAACGGCAGATATGTTGATCTGCTTCGGCGGCGATGGGACAATTTTACACTCGTCCAAAATCGCGACAGAGCATAATCTCCCAATCCTTGGGGTCAACATCGGCACAATGGGATTTATTGCGGAGTTGGAGTCCGGTGAGATTGAACTTCTGCGGAAAATTCCAAAAGGGGAGTATACGGTGGAAGAACGCACGATGCTGGATGTCAGCGTCGGAAACGGCCGTCAGACGATTTTCCATGAAACGGCGCTCAATGACGCGGTCATCACCAAGGGGGCGATTGCCCGCGTTGTACAGCTTGGAATCTACTGCGATGGAGTGGAGGCTACCAGCTACTCTGGAGACGGCGTCATTCTCTGCACCCCGACCGGCTCAACAGCCTATTCTATGTCCGCCGGAGGCCCAATCGTGGAGCCGTCTGCGAAGAATTTTCTGATTACGCCCATCTGTGCACACGCCATGCTGGCGAAGAGCATTGTTGTTGCGCCCAGCCGCGTGGTAACGGTTAAGGTTGGAAAAATCGGAAGACACAACGCGTTTTTGTCTGTCGATGGAGGCCGGGCCTTCCGGCTGAACACCGGGGATGAGATCGTAGTCAAAAGTTCGCAGAAGGTCACACGGCTGGTTCGGCTGAAGGATACCAGCTTTTTTGAGATTCTGAGCCGAAAATTCATTGATAAAATGAGGTAACACGACTATGAAATCGAAACGCCAGGAGAAAATTCTGGAACTTATTGCAGACCACAGTGTCCAGACGCAGGAACAGCTGCTAACTGAGTTGAACGAGGCTGGCTTTTCCACTACGCAAGCAACCATTTCCCGCGACATCAAGCAGCTGCGCATCATCAAGGAACTGGGGCCTGAGGGCGTTTATCGGTATGCGACTGCACCAAAACCTGCGGAACATACTTTCTCTGCCAAGTTGAATCTGATCTTCCGGCAGTGTATTACCAGCGTGGACTATGCACAGAACATGATCGTCGTCAAGACTATGCCCGGTCTTGCAAACGGCGCAGCGGCTGCAATCGATAAGCTGAATATCCCGGAAATGCTTGGGACGCTTGCGGGCGACGATACCTGCTTTGTCGTGCTGAAGGATACGCAGTCCGCCGCTGATCTTTGTACCGAGATCCGGGAGCAGATCGAGCACTAAGTTCCAGACAGAACAGGAGGAAGACCGATGCTTTCTACCCTGCATATTGAAAATATTGCCGTAATCGAACAGGCAGAGATCGCCTTTGACAGTGGTTTTAACGTTCTTACCGGCGAGACCGGTGCAGGCAAATCCATTGTCATAGACGCGATCTCTGCCATTTTGGGTGAACGGGCTTCACGCGAAATGATCCGTACCGGCGCACAGAAGGCGTTTGTCAGCGCAATTTTTTCCGGCGTTCCGGAACTGCCATGGTTTGTGGAAAACCATGTTCCGTATGAGCCGGAACTCGGTATCTCCCGTGAGATTTTTGCTGACGGAAAAAACAGCTGCCGCGTCAGCGGAAAGCCCGTCACAGTCTCGACACTCAGAAAGCTTGGCGCCCAGCTGATTCAGATCCATGGTCAGAATGATTCCCAACAGTTGTTTGACGAGACAACGCACATCGGATATCTTGACCTGTTTGCACATGATGAAACACTGTTGGAGGATTACCGACAGGCGTATGATAGGGTCAGTTCTGTGCAGCAGGAGATTCGCCGCCTGTCTATGGATGAATCAGAAAAGCTGCGTCTGGTCGAAACGCTGAAATTCCAGATCGATGAGATCGAACGCGCGGAATTGCAGCCGGGAGAAGAGGAGAAACTGCTTGAACGCAGAAAGGTGCTCCAAAACGCAGAAAAGCTGACGGATGCGATGGAATCTGCTGCCTGCGCGCTTTATGGTGATGAAACGTCAGATGGTGCGGCTGCCATGATTGCAAATGCTGCGCATGCGCTGGAAAAGGTCAGCCGTGTGTCGGACGAAATGCGGTTGCTCAGCGGGAAACTGAACGACCTCATGTATACTGCGCAGGATATCGCCGATGAACTGCGGGATAAGAAGGATGATCTGACCTATTCTGCAGATGAACTTGAGCAAATCGAAGAGCGTCTCGATACGCTTCACAAGTTGAAGCGAAAATACGGCGGCAGTGTCGAAGATGTCATCGCGTTCTGTGAAAAAGCAAAGCGGCAACTTGACGAGGTGGAATTCGCCTCCGACCATATTGAGCAGCTTCAGAATAAGTTATCTACGCTGCAAAAGACTATGCAGGAAAAAGGAATGACACTTTCTTCTACACGGAAATCTGCGGCAAAAACCCTCCAGGCGGCGATCTCTTCCGAACTGATACAGCTGGATATGCCGAAGATCCAGTTTGTCTGTGAGTTTTCGGAGCAGTCCCCGCAGGAAAACGGTTTGGATTCCGTCCGCTTCTTGATGTCGGCCAATGTCGGCGAAGCATTGAGGCCACTCGCCAAGGTTGCCTCCGGCGGCGAATTGGCGCGCATTATGCTTGCAATGAAAAATGTGCTCGCGGCAGAGGATTCTGTCGGAACCATGATTTTTGATGAAGTCGATGCAGGTGTCAGCGGCCGAGCAGCGCAAAAGGTCGCATATAAACTATGGACAGTCGCAAAGGGCCGTCAAGTTCTATGCGTAACGCATCTGCCGCAGATTGCTGCAATGGCTGATACGGAATTCACGGTTGAGAAAAGCGTGGAAAACGGAAGAACGTATACAAGTGTTCTGCGTCTGGATGAACATGGGCGCAGGCAGGAACTGGCACGTCTGACCGGCGGAAGCATGATCACCGAAACAACGCTTGCAGGTGCGGCGGAACTGCTGCGGCTGGCAGAGCAAACCAAGAAGGGAGTATAACATGAAAATTCGGAGAATAATTCTTTCGGTTGCTGCTGTGCTGCTTCTCTGCACGGCAGTCAGCGCGGCGGATTACACGGATGTATCCGATATGCACTGGGCGTATCAGCAGATCAACTATCTCGATACAGAGATCACCGGCTATCCGGACGGCTCCTACAAGCCGGAAAAGAGCGTTTCGCGCGCGGAATTCCTCACGTTGTTCGCCCGCATTGCCTTCCCGGACGAGTGGAAGCGTGTGGAGGGAGAAGAATGGTGGAAATCGGCCTATGAGGTCTGCACCGCGCACGATCTTCTGAACAATATCACTGGCAGCCGCTCTGAGGCCATGCCGCGCGGCGAAATTGCAAGACTGCTTGGAACGTTCTGCAATGGCTGGGGCGGCGTGAATGAACGCGCCGATGCTGCAAGCCAGTACGTTATCAACTGGAAGGAGCAGCGCATGGAATCGACCGAATGGCAGCCGTTGTTTGCCGACACAAAGGAATACGAAACCTTTAACAGCAGTCTGCGCACCTGTACCAATCAGGGCCTTCTAACCGGTTATCCGGACGGAAGTTTTAAGCCTGCGAAGGGTGTCACTAGAGCCGAAGCTGCGGCAATTCTTGCCCGACTCAAGGCACAGATTGTTTTACGAGAGACTGGTGCTGAATATGTCTGCACAGTCGGGGATTACTGGCTGATGCAGGAGGGACAGTCTGGCACAGATGCACTTGTTCTTTATGAGCCATACAGCGGTAAGAAGCATCAGACGATCCGGACGCAGCTGACGCCTGAAGCGCTTTTGAGCGGACGGCTTCTGACTGGCTCCGACGGTATGTACGTCTGGGGGCAGGCAGGTCTTTATCAGCGCAGAGGCAGCACGCTTGAGCAGATCACGGACGAGCCGGTTCTGGATTTCTGCTGGTCCGGCGATAATACACTCTATTTCCTGAGTTGGGACGCAGAGAAGCCTATTCCTTCGTATTTATACGCTGCTATCTATTTCCCTTGCGCCTCGAAGGTGATGAAACTGGAGAATCCAGGGCAAAATGCGGCGCTTAGTGCCGTCGCTGAGTGTGACGAGAACAACTCCATGCAGAACTTGACGGATCTCTATGTGGAAAATGGGACAGTCTATGTCGTAGGTTCCTACTGCATGGGTATGATGGACACGCATGCTGCACTCTATGAGGTCAAAGACGGGAAACTCGCTGCGCTGTTTGGCGAATATTGATTGACAAACCGGAAAAAATACGCTATACTTCACTCATAATATGATCACAGTGACGAAGGGAAGAAGTACCCTGATACCCCGTTTCCAGAGAACTTTCGGTCGGTGCAAGAAAGCAGACGGCGTCAGGCGAATACATCCCGGAGCTGCCCTCTGAAACGCATTTTCGCGCAGTAGGGGTGTGTCGGGTGCGCCCGTTATCGCGCAGGGGCGTGTCTGCGCTCCGTAAGGCCGCTTCCGCAAGGAACCGGCAAACCAGAGGTGGTACCGCGATCATTCGCCCTCTGCTCGCAAGAGCAGAGGGCGTTTTTGACGGAAAGGAGCGTTTTATGCGTCAGGAAACCTGTTCCGCCTGCGGCGGCAAAATGCAGAGCCTCGGAAACATGGAGCTGCAAAAGGGAAAATTCAGTATGCTTTTCGGGAATCTGAGTCAGATCATGTCCGGCGCACTGGACGTGGATGTTAAATGCTGTGAGCGCTGCAAAAAACTCGAATTTTACCTGCTCGGCGACGCCGAAACACCGGAAGCAAGCGGCATCCAGCAAATTGCCTGTCCCTATTGCAGCGATATGCACGACATGGACGATGCCATCTGTCCCCACTGCGGCAGACGACTGATGGAATTATAAACTCCTTGCGTCACATGGAGAAAACTATGAAAAAAATACACAAAATCCTGCTGGTATTTGTTCTTTTGGTCGTAGCCGTGGCCGTGAGCGTTATATCAAATCTGCCCATAGCCAAAACGCAGGAGGCGGTGGGAGAAGTGCTTCGGAAGAAGCTTGACCTCCCGCAGGATGCTGTCATAACCTGCGCCGAAGATTATACGGCGGATGAGTATGCACTGCTCTGGTTTACAGCGCCGGATCAGTACATGACGCTTTATCGGGCTGTGGACTGCCGTGTACTGAATAACGGCAGCTATTTGGTAAAAAAGATATACACCCCCAGCGCATACGCGCTGGATATCGTGCACGTTGTATGGCGGTATGCACGCGATATTGTTCTCATCAACAATTCCGACTGCCGGTCGATTGTGTGTGATACCTCTTATGGCGAGGAAAAAACGGAACTTTCGGCTGAAGATATTCCGTATGTTTTTCCATATGCACCGCCGTTCGGCACAACTGCCTGCGATTTTCTGGACGCTGTCGGAAACAGCATCCGATAATTGATAAAGAATTTTTCGCAAAAATTTTTCAAACATAGAAGGAGAAAACACAATGGGTATTTATGAAGAACTGCAGGCCAGAGGCCTTGTCAAGCAGGTCACGAACGAGCCGGAGATCCGCGAAATGGTCAACGCGGGCAAGGCCAAGTTCTATATTGGCTTCGACTGCACGGCAGATTCTCTGACTGCCGGTCATTTCATGGCGCTGACACTCATGAAGCGTCTGCAGATGGCAGGCAATCAGCCGGTTGCTCTGATTGGCGGAGGCACGACTATGATTGGCGACCCGTCCGGCCGCACTGATATGCGCAAAATGCTGACAAAGGAAGATATCGACCACAATGCCGAGTGCTTTAAGCGTCAGATGGAGCGATTCATTGATTTCGGCGAAGGTAAAGCCATCATGGTCAACAATGCCGACTGGTTGCTGAACCTCAATTATATCGAACTCCTGCGGGAGGTCGGCGCCTGCTTCTCTGTCAATAACATGCTCCGTGCTGAGTGCTACAAGCAGCGCATGGAAAAGGGCTTGTCCTTCCTAGAGTTCAACTATATGATTATGCAGTCCTACGACTTCTATCATCTGTTCCAGCACTACGGCTGCAATATGCAGTTCGGCGGCGATGATCAGTGGTCAAACATGCTGGGCGGTACGGAACTCATTCGCCGCAAACTTGGCAAGGACGCGCACGCCATGACCATCACGCTTCTGACGGACTCGCAGGGCAAGAAGATGGGCAAGACCGCCGGAAATGCTGTCTGGCTCGACCCGAATAAGACCAGTCCTTTTGAATTTTATCAGTACTGGCGCAACGTCGATGATGCCGATGTTATGAAATGTATCCGTATGCTGACGTTCCTGCCGCTCGAGCAGATCGATGAGATGGACAAGTGGGAAGGCAGCCAGCTGAACAAGGCCAAGGAAGTTCTGGCGTTTGAACTGACGCAGATGGTGCACGGCGAGGAAGAGGCAAAGAAGGCCGAAGCCAGCGCCAAAGCACTCTTCGGCGGCAGCGGCAGCAGTGAGCACATGCCATCGACTGAGTTGACCGACGATGATTTCAATGACGGGAAGATTGATACCCTGACACTGCTTGTCAGATGCAGTCTGGCTGCGTCCAAGGGCGAGGGACGCCGTTTGGTGCAGCAGGGTGGCATCAGTGTCAACGATGAGAAAATCACAGATTTTGCAACTTCATTTGATAAGTCACTCTTTGAGGGCGAAGGCGCAATCATCCGCAAGGGTAAGAAGGTTTTCCACAAGGCGCTTGCAAAATAAATATTATGTCAACTTCCCGGAACACACCGGGCGGTATGCACAAACCAAATTTAAAAACGACACAGTTTTTTTGGCGCATTCACAGTTGACTTTGCGCATTTAAAGCGGTATATTAGCAAACATAAAAAGCCGGACAGTACGGCAGAAGGGAGTTCATTATGATGCAGATTAACTTCAAGGATTTCAGCATGAATATGAGTTTCCTCTTTACCATGGCCCGCGAACTGTTTGCGGGCCTGTATTACCGTACCCAAAATGAGAAGCTGTCCGTATAAGACCGGTGTTTTCTTCGTAAGTAAGAAGGAGGCTCTGTTCCGCGGACAGAGCCTCCTTTTTGTTTTAAACAATCAACTGTTATCAGAGAAAAGGAGCAATTTATCATGAAAAAGATGCTTGCAATGCTTCTGGCGCTCGTGATGGTCCTGAGCCTGGCCGCCTGCGCCTCCACACAGCCCGCAGCTGAGCCTGCGGCCTCCTCCGACGCACCCGCCGAGAGCGGAAAGACCTACACCGTCGGTGTCTGCCAGCTCGTGCAGCATGAGGCGCTCGATGCCGCAACGCAGGGCTTCGTCGACGCACTGAAAGAAGCGCTCGGCGACGCCGTGACCATCGATGTGCAGAATGCCTCCGGCGATTCCGTCAACTGCGGCACCATCGTCAACGGCTTTGTCGCCAAGGGCGTCGACCTCATCATGGCGAACGCCACTCCAGCCCTGACCGCTGCCGTCTCCGCCACGGCTGATATTCCCATCCTCGGTACGTCCATCACGGCCTACGGAGTCGCACTGGATATCGACGATTTTAATGGCACCGTCGGCGGCAACGTCTCAGGCACGTCCGATTTGGCAGACCTGCAGGCGCAAGCCCAGATGATCCTTGACTGGTTCCCTGAGACGAAGAGCGTCGGATTGCTTTTCTGCTCCGCCGAGCCGAACTCCCGCTACCAGATCGACGAGGTGCGCAAGGCGCTCGAGGCCCAGGGCGTGACCTGCGAGGAATTCGCCTTCACCGACAGCAACGACGTTTCCTCCGTCACCCAGAAGGCTGCTGATTTCTCCGACGTCGTCTACATCCCGACCGACAACACCGCCGCTTCCAACACCGAGGCGATCGCAAACGTTCTGATTCCCGCCGGTGTTCCCGCGATCTGCGGCGAAGAGGGCCTCTGCCGCGGCTGCGGCGTGGCGACGCTGTCCATCAGCTACTATGATCTCGGCGTGACCACCGGCAAGATGGCCGCGAAGATCCTGAAGGGCGAGGCCAATATCTCCGAAATGCCCGTCGAATATACCGACGCGACCCCGAAGTACAACGCCTCCATCTGCGACCAGCTCGGCATTACCCCGCTGGACGGCTATGAGGCCATTGACGGCTGATTTCAGCCAGCCGGTCATGGACATATGCCCATGACCGGCCCTGTATGAAACACTGTTTGCCCCTGCAATCGGCCGATAACCGGTTTTCTTTGCCGGTCGATTGCAGGCGCAGACCAAGAAGGAGAATGACTATGAATTTCCTTTCCGCGCTTCTTAATTCGCTGCCCGGCGCAGCGGCGCAGGGACTCATCTGGGGCCTGATGGCCATCGGCGTCTACATAACCTTTCGCATTCTCGACGTGGCCGACCTGACCGTTGACGGCTCCATCGCCACCGGCGGTGCCGCGGCTGTCATGCTGATCCGCGCTGGCATGAACCCGTGGCTGGCGCTGCTGTGCGCGTTCGCATGCGGCATGCTGGCTGGCTTTGTGACAGGAATGTTCCATACCAAATGCGGCATTCCCGCAATTCTGTCCGGCATTCTCACGCAGCTTGCACTCTATTCTATTAACCTGCGCATCATGGACAGCAAGGCCAATCAGGCCGTCGGCGTGGATAAATACCCGCTGATGGTCTCGCAGCGCTTCGTACGCGACCTGAGCCTGAAAAATCCGCTGCCTGTGCTGCTTCTTTTCACGTTTGCCGTGATTGCACTTTTGTATTGGTTCTTCGGTACAGAGCGCGGCTGCGCTATCCGCGCCACAGGCGCGAACCAGAACATGGCTCGCGCGCAGGGCATCAATACGAATGCGAATGTCGTCTTTGGCCTGATGCTTTCCAATGGCCTTGTTGCGCTTTCCGGCGCGCTTCTTGCGCAGTTTCAGGGGGCAGCGGATGTTAACATGGGCCGCGGCGCGATTGTCATCGGCCTTGCCGCCGTTATCATCGGCGAGGTCATTTTCGGTAAGTTGTTCACGAACTTCGGACTCAAGTTGTTCGCCGTTTCCATTGGCGCTGTGATTTATTATTTTGTGCTCCAGATCGTGCTGCAGCTTGGACTGAATACGAATGACCTCAAGCTGATCACGGCCCTGATCGTTGCGCTCTTCCTCGCTATTCCGTATTGGAAGAGTAAAATGTTCCACGGAAAGACCAAAAAGGAGGAAACGCGCCATGCTTGAACTTATCAATGTCTGCAAGACCTTCAATCCCGGCACAGTCAACGCAAAAGTGGCGCTGAATGACCTGAATCTGACCTTGAACGACGGCGACTTCGTCACCGTCATCGGCGGCAATGGGGCAGGGAAGTCAACCATGCTGAACGCCATCGCAGGATCTTTCCAGATTGACAGCGGCAAGATCGTCATTGATGGCTCGGACGTCACCGGTCTGCCGGAGCATAAGCGCGCTGCCCTTTTAGGCCGTGTGTTTCAAGACCCCATGATGGGAACCGCGCCAACCATGCAGATCGAAGAAAACCTCGCCCTTGCTGCCCGGCGCGGACAGCACCGGGGGCTGAAATGGGGTATCACAAAGGCGGAGCGCGCCGAGTACCGGAAGTGCCTCCACGCGCTCGACCTCGGCCTTGAGGATCGCATGACCGCGAAGGTCGGTCTACTCTCCGGCGGCCAGCGTCAGGCGCTGACGCTCCTGATGGCGGCGCTGCAGCAGCCGAAGCTGCTGCTTCTAGACGAGCACACCGCCGCGCTCGACCCGCGCACGGCAGCCAAGGTGCTTGACCTATCTGACCGCATCGTGCAGGAGCACGGGCTGACCACGCTGATGATCACACATAACATGAAAGACGCCATTGCCCATGGCAACCGCCTCATCATGATGGACGCTGGGCAGGTTGTCGTGGATGTATCCGGCGAGGAAAAGAAAAAACTGACCGTCCCGGATCTTCTCGCCATGTTTTCACGCGCCAGCGGCAGCGACGAAGCCAGCGACAAGATGCTGCTGTCCTGAAAAACCGCCTCCGCAGCCATTCCGTGCTGCGGAGGCGGTTTTTATCCGGTTTTGCAGCAAACCATGACGTTGGGGTCAAAAGGTCATTTGTTCGAGCAGTTTTCAGGTGAAAAAATGCGAAAAATATGATAGAATAAAAG
>URAZ01000025.1 GCA_900545925.1 uncultured Eubacteriales bacterium
TTCCACGATTTAAATTTTCATCATCTTCAACCACGAGTATACCTGGCATAGCATATGCACCTCTCTTTATTAACTATATATATCAGCTGGGAGATGACTCCCACCTCTATAGGTGGTGAGAAACAAGCTTGTATCAGTGGGGGAGTCAATCCCCCATTGATTATGCCTCCTCTTTTTTTACATATGTGAGCTGAATATCATAACCGAGAGCATCCAGCATCTCTACAAAAGTTTTATTCATAACGCCATCGCCCTTTTTGATGATACGATTTACATATTGTCCTGTTGAACCAATCATCTCTCCCAGCTGTGCCTGTGTTTTTCCAGCTTCTATACACTTGACTTTTACATCTACTTCTATATTATTTTTCAGCATTCGTATCACCTCATCTGAAATTTGTAAAATAACACTAATCAGATAATATTATAACACATCTTCCTTGCTCTTTACTACAATTTTCTCCACTAGACTGCTCCAAAGGGCATCGTCAAATTCTGTGATAACGCCTTCCTGGTCTTTCAGGACTGTGATGAATCTGCCCATCTGTTCATACCTTGCTTCATTGTCAGAAATTGCGGTGCTGACTTCATCGTATTGCGCTTTCAGTCTGTCATAGCGTTCCACCAAGGCATTGTAGTGTGTTTTGGGCTTTGCCCGTGTCAACACAATGGCACATACACTCGGAATGTCTATCCAGCAACACCAACAAAAAAGCCTGCTCAAATTCTACGCTTTGCCGAGAGCAAAAACGAGTCGCTTTCCCGAAAAAATCTCGGAAAAGCGGCTCAAAAAGCCTTGGGTAAAGGTACAGGTCCATCGAATTTGCCAAAGCCCATTTTGGCATCTTTTGTCACGCCTCTAAAAATGGGCGCAAAAAAGCCCGGAAGTCGTTGAAACTTCTGGGCTTTTCGCGTAGATATCTTTTTTGGTTCTACTAGATGGTTGCGGGAGAGGGATTTGAACCCCCGACCTCCGGGTTATGAGCCCGACGAGCTACCGAACTGCTCTATCCCGCGATATAATGCTCTCAAAAAGCTTTATTATAATAACACAGCTGCACATTGCTGTCAAGGGGGTATCCGCGGATTTTTTGCGTGTTGTTCCGCGGATCCCCGACAATTTACCAGATGCACAGCAGTGCAAGCGTGACGGCACCGAAGATCATCCAGATGCGCATGCTTTTCCGTCCGGTCAGGTGCGTATAGAGCGCGCAGGCGCTGCCGAACAGGAGGACGCAGACGAGCCATGTGCTCTGCAGGCGCTTGGGCGTGAAGCCGAAGCAGTCGATATAGAGCGCAAGCTTAGACAAGGCAATGACGGCGAAGAGCATGCTCTCAATCAGAAGCGCCGCCGCCATCCAGCGTACCGCCCCGCTTTCCCGCCGGGCGGTACGCGAGACGAGCCAAAAGAGGGTAAAATTGATCGCCATGACGCGGCAGAGTTCAAAGAAGCCCTGGCGGGCGTATTCCGCGACGGTAAAGCTTTCCGGGAGCGTGCGCGTGAATGCCCCGAACAGATAGCGGCCCTGCACGAAGAAAAATGCGAGATAGAGCACGCTGAACACGCCCAGCGCTGCGAGCCAGACGGCCTCCGGCACGACGCGCAGCTTTGGCAGAGCGGTTTCTGCGGACGCGCCGTGTTTCCGCATCGTCTCGGGCGTTTCGCGGCCAAGGCCTGCGAGCAGGCCGAAGACATAGGCTCCGACGGGAAGACTGAGGAGAAAGCGATAGAACCACACTTGATCGAGATCGAGTGTCAGCGCGTCGCGCAGGCCCTCCAAAAGGCTGCTGAACGTGTCGTCTGCCGCGGACAGCTGCGTCATGGCCATGACGAGCAGCACCAGCACGATGAACGCGGCCAGCACGGCGGCTGCGACAGCCCCTGCGTTGATCTTCCTCTCCTTTTTGGGCTTCAGCGCGAACAGTACGCAGCGGATGCGCAGGAAGAAATTTTTGAATGGGATAATCACAAACGCATACAGCGCATCAAGCGGCAGCAGATGGCCGCTTTCACTGCCGGTCAGCCGCCCGGAACGGCTCATAAGCCAGTAGACAGCGAAGATATGCAGGATGAACAGCAGCAGTTTCTCCGAAAGGATATATTCATGGTTGACGAACTCGGGATAGCGCGAATCGTACTGGTACGGATGCAGTCCGCGCCAAGCGATGCAGCCGGTCACAAGCAGCATGCAGCCCAGCCAGACCCAGCTTTCCCAGGAGCGCTTCTGCTCCCGGAACAGATATTCCGCCGCCGCGATAAATCCGGCCGCGAACAGCGGCAGCGTCCACCACTGATAGCTGCCAAGATAGATATATGCCAGCACATACATTCCGAACGCCAGCAGCTGCTCTTTCCGGTTCGCGGAAAACGGCGGTCTTTTCGGTACAAGCGCGTTCTGCGCCCACTCCGGTGTTTCCGGCGAGCGGGGAAATTCGTTGGTTTTATGGTCTTCCATCGGAACCCTCCTGTTGATCGTCTACAAATTCCAGCAGGTCACCCGGCTGGCAGCGGAGTTCATGGCACAGGGCCATGAGCGTGGAAAAACGGATGGCCTTGGCTTTGTTGTTTTTGAGAATGGACAGATTTGCAGGCGTGATGCCGATGCGTTCGGCCAACTCTCCGGCGGAAATTTTGCGCTTGGCCATCATCACGTCCAGATTTACGAGAATTTCCATGCCGCACCCTCCTAAATCGTGAGGTCGAGTTCAGCCTTCATGTCGATGGCCTGCTGGAAAATATTCTTGACGATGCGCACAATCAGCGCCATGAAGCCCGCCGCGATGGCGACCGCAACGAACGGCAGATAATACAGACAGCTGACAAGGCACACGGCTCCGGCCCCGACGCAGCACCAGCTGACCTGCCGCAGCAGCTTTACGTTCCGCAGATCGAAGACAAGCTGCATGCGGATATTGTTCAGCAGCTGCCACAGCCGCACGAGCAGCACCCAGCCGAAGCCGCTGCAAAGATAGATTGTCAGCATCATCAGAAACACATACTGCCAATTCATCAGCCGCAGCCCGACAAACCATTTGACTGCCCAATAGCACCCGATATCGAGCGACGCCAGCAGAATCATAAACAGCACCACGCACCCGCGTGAAAGCGCGATGGAGCGATCCTTTGACCAGTTCATAAGAAGCACACTCCCTTTCTGTAGCCACAGACTACCATAAAAAAGATTGTTTGTCAATTAAAAATTATCGATAAACAATAAATATTTCTTAAGAAACGGAAAATGCACAGTTTGAAACTGCAACTTTTCCGGCGGCAGGATGTACATGGACATCCATAAATATGCAAATACAGGAAAAACATGTGTTTTCCGGCGGGGGATTGTTTTTTGCACACTTCTGTGATACACTGTGAAAGCTGCGCGCTGCGCAGCGGATTGGAGAAGAAAAATGAGTCAAAAAGGGCATACAAGAAGCACATTTTCCGGGAAAATCGGATTTGTCCTGTCGGCTGCGGGGGCATCCGTCGGCCTTGGAAACATCTGGCGCTTTCCATATCTGGCTGCGAAATACGGCGGCGGGATTTTCCTGCTGGTCTACATCCTTCTGGCGATGACGTTCGGCTATACGATGATCGTTGCGGAAACATCCATTGGCCGCATGACGGGCAAAAGCCCGGTTGGTGCGTTCAAGGCGTTCGGGAACTCCGGCTGGCTGCGGTTCGGCGGCTGGATCAACGCAATCATCCCAATCCTGATCGTGCCGTATTACTCGGTTATCGGCGGCTGGGTCGTCAAATATCTGGCTGATTATGTCCTTGGCCGCGGCAGCGCGCTTGCCGCCGACGGCTATTTCTCCGCGTTTATCTCCAACGGCGTCTCGGCGGAGGTTTGTTTCGCCGTGTTTGCGGCGCTGACGCTGACGATCATCTTTGCGGGTGTGGAAAACGGCATTGAGCGCGTGTCAAAATTCATGATGCCGGTGCTGGTTGTGCTGTCTGTGATCATCGCGGTCTATTCTGTAACGCGGCCCGGTGCGCTGGAGGGCGTGAAATATTTTCTTGTGCCGAATCTTGCGCATTTCTCGTGGATGACGGTCGTGACGGCCATGGGACAGATGTTCTACTCGCTGTCCATCGCCATGGGCATTCTCATCACGTTCGGCTCGTACATGAAAAAAGACATTTCCATCGAAGGCTCGACGCGCAATGTAGAGATTTTCGATACAGCCATCGCCATTATGGCGGGACTCATGATCATCCCTGCTGTGTTCGCATTCTCGGGCGGCGACCCGGATGCGCTGAAAGCAGGCCCGTCCCTTATGTTCATCACAATCCCCAAGGTCTTTGATTCCATGGGCCTCGGGACCCCAATCGGCATTCTGTTCTTCCTGCTGGTGCTGTTTGCGGCGCTGACGAGTTCCATCGCGCTGACGGAAAGCGCTGTGTCTACCCTCCAGGACGAACTTGGCTGGGGCCGGAAAAAAGCGACGGCGGTTATCGGCGTTGTGATGCTGGGGCTTGGCAGCCTGTCGTCTCTTGGCTATGGGCCGCTGGCAGGTGTGAAGATCATCGGGATGCAGCTGCTGGATTTCTTCGATTTTCTGACGAACTCCGTCATGATGCCCATCGCGGCGATCGCGGTCTGCCTGCTTGTTTCGCGGGTCGCCGGTGTGAACCGTATCGAGCAGGAGGTCCTGCTCGGCGAGCATATGTTCCGCCGGAAAAAGGTCTTCAACGCCATGATCCGCTTCCTCTGCCCGTTCTTTGCTGCGATTATCCTCATCAGTTCCGTTGCAAATGCGTTCGGATGGATTTCGATGTGACAGCACAGCGCCTGAGAATTCTGCGGAAAAGATTTAAGGCAGCACCGTATAATTACGTCTGCACGCTTCGGCAGATCTTTTACGCCAATTCTGCGGCTTGAAACGCTTGCAATACACAAAGTATTCCTGCGCGTTTCAACCCTTGACCTGACGAAAAATCTCTCGCCGAATCGTGCGGGATTGCCTTAAGAAAACCGGAAGCCCGGAGGGAACTCCCTCCGGGCGTTTTTTGCACATCTTTATTCGCTTGCCTATTGCCAATTCCGGCTGTTTTGTGCTAAACTGGATTGAATTTTCAGGAGATTCAAACACAGGAGTGTGAATCATGAGTCAGGAACCGAAAAACAACGAAGAGGGCTTCATGTATAAGCTTGCCAGCTTTATTGTAGACAAGCGGAATCTGATCTTTCTGATTGTCGCCATTGGGCTGGTGTTTTCCGCGTTTTCGCGGAACTGGGTGCAGGTGGAGAACCAGCTTTCGGCGTATCTGCCGAAGGACTCGGAGACGTACAAGGGCCTGCATCTGATGGAGGATGAATTTATCACGTTTGGCACGGCAAAGATCATGCTTGTCAACGTGACCTATGACGAGGCGCAGGCCGTGTCCGAACGGCTGGAAGCGGTCGATGGCGTGCAGAGCGTTACGTTTGACGACACGAAGGAGCATTATACCAATGCTTCCGCGCTCTACAATATTACCTTTGACTATTCCGAGACGGACGATATGTGCGAGACGGTCATGGAGCGGGTCGAGGACGAACTTTCCGGCTATGATATGTATGTCTCGGCGACCTTCGGCGATACGGCGTCAAAGACGCTGGCGCAGGAGATCGGCGTGATCGTCATCATCGTAGCTATCGTCGTGGTGTCCGTGCTGATCCTGACCTCGCAGACCTATGCGGAGGTGCCGGTGCTGCTCATTACGTTCATTGCAGCGGCGCTTTTGAATATGGGCACGAACTTCCTGCTCGGCACGATCTCGTTCGTGTCAAACTCCGTCACGATTGTGCTGCAATTAGCGCTGTCTGTGGACTATGCGATCATTTTCTGCAACCGCTATAAGGAGGAGCATGAGAAGCTGCCTATCCGCGAAGCGGTCATTGTCGCGCTGAGCAAGGCTGTGCCGGAGATCTGCGGCAGCAGCCTGACGACCATCGGCGGCCTCGTTGCGATGCTCTTTATGGAGTTCCGGCTGGGCTTTGACCTCGGCGTTTGCCTCATTAAGTCTATTTTCTTCTCGCTGTTTGCAGTGTTCTTCCTCATGCCGGGTCTGCTGATGCTCTTTGGCAAGAAGATCGACGCCACACGGCACAAGAACTTTGTTCCCAAGATCCCGTTTGTCGGCAGATTTGCCTACGCAACGAAGAAGATCATCCCGCCGATTTTTCTGGTGGTGATCATTGTTGCAATGCTCTTTGCAAATAACTGCCCGTATGTCTACGGCTTCAGCTATCTGGAGACGACTAAGCACTCAGAGCAGCAGATCGCGGATGATCTCATGGATGACACCTTCGGCTCGACGAATATGGTCGCCGTTGTGGTTCCGGCAGGGGATTATGCGGCGGAAAAGAAGCTGCTGGACGAACTTGGGACATACGACGAGGTCGATTCCACGCTGGGCCTTTCCAATGTGGAGGCGATGGGCGGCTATATGCTGACCGACGCACTGACGCCGCGGCAGTTTTCCGAACTGACCGACCTTGACTATGAGGTCGCGGAACTGCTTTATGCGGCCTACGCTGCCGACGGCGGCAATTACGGCAAGATCATCGGGGGACTTCCCAATTACTCCGTGCCGCTCATCGATATGTTTACCTTTCTCTACGGCGAGATGCAGGACGGCTACGTCACGCTCGACGCCGACATGACCGAGACACTTGAAAGCGCCTATTCGCAGATCACCAACGCGCGCAAGCAACTGCAGTCCGACGATTATACCCGTATGCTCGTCTACCTGAATCTGCCCGTGGGCGGCGATGAAACCTATGACTTCCTCGACCAGATGCGCGTCGTCGCACGCAAATACTATCCGGATGGCGAGGTATATGTCGTGGGTGATTCCTCGTCCGAGCAGGACTTCAAGACCTCGTTCTCGCGCGACAATGTCGTCGTGTCGGTGCTGTCCATCCTGATCGTTCTGGTCGTGCTGCTGTTCACGTTCAAATCCGCCGGTATCCCGGTGCTGCTGATTTTGGTCATTCAGGGCAGTATCTGGATCAATTACGGCATCCCGACCATCACCAATAGCCCCCTGTTTTTCCTGAGTTATCTGGTCGTCTCGTCCATTCAGATGGGCGCGAATATCGACTATGCAATCGTCACGACCAGCCGATTCATGGAGTTCAAGGACAAAATGCCCAAAAAGGACGCGATCATCGAAACGATGAACATGTCCTTCCCGACGATCATCACCTCGGGCCTTATGATGGCCATCGCCGGTATCCTCATCGGCCAGATGACCTCCAACGCCGCGATTGCCGGTATCGGCGACAGCCTTGGCCGCGGCACGATTATCACGATCTTCATCGTCATGTTCATTCTGCCGCAGATTCTGCTTCTGGGTGAGAAGGTCATTGATAAGACTGCGTTCGATATGCCCTCTGCTGTCTCTTCGCATCAGTCTTCGGGACGCGTGCGCATCGATGGTATGGTGCGCGGAGAAATCCATGGTCAGATCAGCGGCGTTGTCCACGCAGTCGTGGAGGGAGACGTCAATATCAGTCTGCTCTCCGGCACGGCCGAACCAGAGACTCCGCCGGAGGAGCCCGGCACGCCGGAAGTACCGGTGACAGCGGAAGAGGAGGATGCAGAGCATGAATAACCACAGAATGCCCCGGGCCCGCGTGACGGCCCTGCTGCTCACGCTTGCACTGTGCCTCGCGCTCGTTCCGGCAGCGGGGGCAGCAGACAGTGCGCAGACCGTCTATCTGGACTCTGCGGCCGATTTTGCCGCGTTTGCGAAAGACTGCTCCCTCGATACCTGGTCGCAGGGCAAAACCTTTATCCTGCGCGCCGACATTTCGCTCTCCGGCGTGGACTTTACGCCCGCAGCTTCCTTCGGCGGCACGTTTGAAGGGCGCGGGCACACCATCTCCGATTTCAATCTCACGCAAAATGCCAGCCCCGCCGGGCTGTTCGGCACGATCCTGCCCGGCGGACGCGTGGCAAACCTGAATGTTGCGGGCTCTGTAGCTGCGGGCGGCGATAAGATCGCCTGCGGCGGCATCGCGGGCGAAAATTACGGCAGAATCGTCTGCTGCACGTTCACCGGCATGGTGCAGGGCGACACGCAGATCGGCGGCATCGTGGGCCGCAATCAGGCCTCCGGGCAGATTGTCAGCTGCTCGTTTGAGGGCAAGGGGCAGGGTACGAACGCCACGGGCGGCATTGCGGGCCAGAATGCGGGCACCATCCGGCATTGCACGAACAGCGGCAGCGTCAATATCAATAATGTAGACACTGCGCTGAGTCTCAGCGATATCCAAATCGATATGACGCTCGACCTTGCCAATCTCACCACTACGCAGACCTTCCTCACCACGACCGCCACAGGCGGCATCGCGGGCCGGAATACTGGCCTGATCGCAGTCTGCGAAAATACGGGCACGGTCGGCTATGAGCATGTCGGCTACAATGTCGGCGGCATTGCGGGCGTGACGAGCGGGTATCTGCTCAACAATACAAATTCCGGCACGATCTACGGCCGCAAGGACGTTGGCGGCATCGCCGGTCAGGTCGAGCCGTATGTCGCTGTGACTGTCTCCGAGAGCACAAAGGAGCAGCTGCAGAACCAGTTGAAGGAATTGAAAACGCTCACCGATCAGGCAACCGCTGACGCAGGCGGTGCGGCAAGCGACCTCGGCTCCCAGCTGGCCGGAATGGGAACGTATCTCGACAGCGCCTCGAATGCAGCCAATAATCTCCGCGCGACCGCAACTATCGATGCGGGTGCGCTGGCAAATGGCGGTGTGAGCGGCGGGGCAGACCTCACCGTCGGGGACGCGTCGGCAGGCATTGGCACCGTCATTGGTGCGGGAGCGGACGGCGGCGTCAGCGTCGATACGCACCCGCTGGAAATTGAAGGCCACAAGGACGCCGGGATCGGCGCGGGCGTGGGCGGATTCGTTGACCCGTCTGACATTTCAATCTCCGGCGGCACAGACGGCTCCGGCGCGCTCAGCGCGTCGCTGCAGATGAATGCAGACGCTTCCATGCCGGAACTGGCAAGCGCACTGAGCGGCATGGGCGCACAGATGCGCGCCATCGGCTCACAGGCGGCGAATCTGTCCGAGACGCTGCAAAAAGACGTGCAGGCCGTCAGCGACAAGCTGGACGAGATCAGTACGACCGTCTTTGACGCTATGGACAGTCTGGAAAACCGCGATCTTGTAACCGACGGCTCGCAGACCGATCCGGAGAGCATCACCATGGGCGCGCTGCGCGGCTGCGAAAACACGGGCACGGTGCAGGCTGACCGAAATGTCGGCGGCATCGCGGGCGCGATGGGCATGGAGGCCGGCGCCGACCCCGAAAGCGATGTCAGCAAGAGTCTGTCTTCGACCGAGCGTAAACAGTACGAACTGCGCGCCGTTTTGCAGCGCTGCGTTTCCAGCGGTGCAGTCACAGCCAAAAAGGACTGCGCGGCGGCGATCTGCGGCCGGATGGATCTCGGCCTGATCGACAGCTGTGAGGCCTACGGCAGCGCAGAGAGCCAGAGCGGCGATTATGTCGGCGGCGTCGCGGGCATCTGCAGTGCGGTGATCGAAAATTGCTGGGCAAAGTGCACGCTTTCCGGCGGGCGCTATGTCGGCGGCATCACCGGCACGGGCGTGACGGACAGCGTGACCGGCAGCGGAAGCACCGTCTCCGGATGCACATCACTTGTATCCATCACCGATTATTCACAGTATGCAGGCGCGATCAGCGGCAGCGGCGCGGGCGCGTTTGCGGATAACGTTTTTGTCTCCGATACGCTGGCCGGACTTGACGGCGCAAGCGTTGCCGGACAGGCGGAGCCCGTGGTCTATGAGGCGCTGCTGGTAAACAAGGCGCTTCCTGACGAATTCCAAACCTTTACCGTGCGGTTCGTCGCAGACGGCGAGGTGCTCAAGGCTGTCGCTGTCCGTTATGGTGATTCGCTGCCGGACAGCGCGTACCCGGATATTCCTGCTGTTGACGGACAGTACGGCGAGTGGGACGTACAGACGCTGAACAACATCCGATTTGATACCACTGTGACCGCACAGTACCATGCCAGTATCGACGCGCTCCCGAGCGACGCACAGCGCGCGGACGGCAGACCTGTCTTCCTAGCCGAAGGCGCGTATACGAGCAGCGACCGCCTGCAGGCGCAGCCGCAGGCTATCACGCCGACCGCCTTTGGTGAGATCTCAGCCAGCATCCCGGAGGCAATTCGGAAATATTGCGAAAACATTGCGGACGGCCATGCGCCCGCCGCGCATGTGGCGCGTTCCGTCGTCGAGCAGTGGCAGCTTCGCCTGCCGGATGACGGCGCAGACACGCATACGATCCGCTTCCGTGCGCCCGATGGGCAGAGCGGAAAGCTGGATCTCTATGTGGAAAACGAAAACGGCGTTTGGAAGAAGGTGGAGACGACCGAGGTCGGCAGCTATCTGGCCTTTGAGGCTGCCGGGCAGACCGTACAGCTTGCGGTGCTGTCCACGTTCCCCGTCTGGTGGGTGTGGATCGTGCTGGCCGGACTTGCGGCGCTGCTGGTGCTGCTCATCATTCATCTGATCCATAAGCTTGGCAAGGCCCGCCGCCGCCAGATGCAGGCGCTGCGCAAGGCCATGCAGGATGAACAGAGCGCGACCGACGCCGTCATCGGCGTCATTGACCCGGATGCGCAGGCGGAGCCTGTCACGCTGGAGCAGGTGCAGAAAAAGAAGAAAAAACGCTGCGTCTGGTGGATTGTCGGGGGCGTGGTCGTTGCCCTGATCATAGCCGGAATCCTCATCTACCGGGCCAGTCTCAAGAGCAGTGTGGATGCGCTCCTGCTGCTGAAAGATCTCTCTGGCCGCAGGGAACTGGACATGACCGCATCTGTGCAGATGGATCTCGGAGACGAGACGCTGCAAACGGATGCGCGCCTGTTCCGCACGCAGGCCGGCGGAAACACGATTCTCTGCATCGAGGAAAACGGCGTCCAGCTATATTACTATGACGGCGCAATTTATCTGGAAAACGGCAGTGCGTACCGTACGAACGGTCTGTTCCCGGACTATTCCACGCTCGGCGAGCATCTGCTGGAACTCTACAACGCGACCGATGTGACCTACGCCCGTGAAAGCGGTGAAGAGGTCTATTCCGTGACCGCCTACGGTAAGGATGCGGAGCAGGCGCTCTCGCTGCTGACGCCGACGATTGCAGACTCGCTCAGCGCCGTTGAGAGTATCGACCTGTGCATGCACGTTGAAGACGGCGTAATCCGCTCGATCGAAGCCTCCGGCAGTTGCCAGGCGGAAAACAGTGCAGGCCAGATGCAGCCGATGACTGTCTGGGCTGAACTCACTGTCCAGCCGGACGCGCAGACAGCGCACGCCGTCCCTGCGGCTGTGACCGACGCGATTGCAAACGGCGGCTATCAGGGCAAGCTGGAACTGACGGAGGATCTGGTGCGCGTGCTGTCCGCTGCCTCTGAACTTGGCCGACGCGACCCGCTGTCAGCCCGCGTCAAGCTAAGCGCCAACTGCGGCCCCGTGATTTTTGATACGTCGCTGGATTACACCCGTACCGTAAAGGAAGGAAAAACCGTCAGCTGCATCCGTGCGGGTGTGCTGGAACTCTATTTCTCGGGGGAAACGGTTCTCTCCAAGGATGGCAGAACGCCCACTGCGAGCGAGCAGACGCTGGTCAAATGTGCGGATCTGATTGATCTGGCCTACCGCGCTTGTCTGGAGGACAGCGTTACGAGCGAACAGACGGAGAACGGCTGGCGCTATACGCTGAGCCTCAGCGCCGAGCAGACGAAGCAAGCAGCCTGCGCCATCGCGCCGGAGGCGGAGAAGCTGGATGTGCAGTATCTGCCCGGAACGCTGGAATTGGATGTGCAGGACGGGGCGATCACGGCCCTCCGCGTCACGACCGGCGGCAGCGTGCAGGTTGGTGTTGTCGATACGCAGGTGTCGATCTCGGCACAGTTTGACTTCCAAACCGACCTGAGCGCAGACGACTGCACGGTTCCGGACGCAGTGCTGGAAAAGCTGTAACAGGATCACAGAAATAGAACGTCCCCGGTTTTCAGAGAGAAAACCGGGGACGATTTCTTATAGTGTGGGGGGATCAGTTCATTTCCTCAAAGTCCGCGTCAACGGCATCGTCGGTGAAGTCGTTGTTTGGATTTTCATAGCTGGCCGAGCCGCGGTATTCCGCGTTCGGGTCGATGTGCACGCCGGCCTCGTTAAGAAGTGATTCCAGTTGGTCAGCTGCGCTGTTCATCTGTGCGGGATCCTTGGACTTGATGGCGCGGCGGGCATTTTTGACCGCCTCAGCCAAGCGGGCCTTGTCTTCTTTGGGAAGATTTTTCGCGTTTCCGGCCTGGAAGATCATCTGTTCGCAGCGGTCGCGCGCGGTAGCCTCGGCTTTCAGCTTCGCGTCCTCGGCGGCGTAGCGCTGTGCTTCGCGCACGGCGCGGTCAATGTCCTCGCGGCTCATGTTGCTTGAGGCGGTGATGGTGATCTGCTGCGCCTTTCCGGTGTCGAGATCCTTGGCCGAGACGTTTACGATGCCGTTGGCGTCGATAGAGAACGTGACCTCGATCTGCGGGACGCCTCTGGGCGCACGGCGGATGCCGGTCAGCTGGAAGCGGCCAAGTTCCTTATTCTGGTGCGCCATGGGGCGCTCGCCCTGTAAAACGTGGATATCGACGGACGACTGAAAGCTGGAGGCCGTTGTGAAGATCTGGCTCTTGCGGATGGGGAGCGTTGTGTTGCGCTCAATGATACGCGTGCACACGCCGCCCAGCGTCTCGATGCCGAGCGACAGCGGCGTGACATCGAGCAGCAGAAGTCCTTTTACGCTGCCGGACAGGACGCCCGCCTGCAAACATGCGCCCATGGCGACACATTCGTCAGGGTTGATGCCCTTGAACGGCAGAGAGCCTGTCATGGACTGCACCAGATCCTGCACAGCCGGGATGCGGCTTGAGCCGCCGACCATGAGGACCTTGCTGATCCGTGAGATGGAAACGCCGGAATCGTTGATGGCCTGATTGACTGGCTCGCGGGTGGCCTGCACGAGATGATAGGTCAGGTCGTTGAACTTTGCCCGCGTGAGCGGGATATCCATATGCAGCGGCCCCTGCTTGCCGACGGCGATATACGGCTGCTCAACGGTCGTCTGGGTCATGGACGAAAGTTCGATCTTGGCCTTTTCAGCGGCCTCGCGCACGCGCTGCATGGCGGCGGGATCCCGCGTCAGGTCGATTTTTGTCTGCTTTTTGAACTCGGAAACGAGATAATCGACAATGCACTGGTCAAAATCGTCGCCGCCCAGATGATTGTTGCCTGCCGTGGCAAGCACTTCGATCACGCCGGACGAGATATCCAGAATGGACACGTCAAACGTACCGCCGCCCAGATCGTAAACCATGATCTTCTGCGACTGCTCTTTATCAATGCCGTACGCAAGGGCGGCTGCCGTCGGCTCGTTGATGATGCGCTGGACGTTGAGGCCCGCGATCTTGCCCGCGTCCTTCGTCGCCTGACGCTGTGCGTCGGTAAAATAGGCCGGGACGGTGATGACGGCGTCGGTCACGGGTTCGCCGAGGAAGGCCTCGGCATCCGCTTTGAGTTTTTGCAGGATCATCGCGGAAATTTCCTGCGGCGTGTATTTATGCCCGTCGATGGAAACCTTGTAGTTGGTACCCATCTGGCGCTTAATGGAAGAAATGGTGCGGTCATGGTTTGTGACAGCCTGCCGCTTTGCAATCTGGCCGACCATGCGTTCTCCGGTCTTGGAAAACGCAACGACAGACGGCGTTGTGCGTCCGCCTTCGGCGTTGGGGATGATAACGGGTTCGCCGCCCTCCATCACCGCCACGCAGCTGTTGGTTGTGCCGAGATCAATACCGATTGTTCTGGACATACGGAGTTCCTCCTGTGAGATAGGTACGCTCAATACCAGCTTCCGGAATCCGTGCCGGAGTCGGTCTGCGACTGGCTCTGGCCGGAATAGATTCCCGAATCGCTGTAGCTGTAATTGCGGTAATAATATGGGTCATAATACGCGCCGCGATAGCCGCAGCTGCCGAACAGCATGGCGACAATCTGGATCAGTAGATAAATGCCCAGCAGCCGCACAAGAAAATTTCCGCGCCGACGGGTGCGGTGGTACGTCCAGCGGTAGCCGCCTGGGGCGTCACTGCCGTCCTGCTCCTCGTCAGAAGAACGGTAGGTGTACCATGTCTGCCAGCCATTCTGGTTTGTCTGCTGCCAGTCGCTCTGCTGACTGTCGTTTTGCGAGCCCCAGAAGCCGAACGGATCCGAGAACGGATCGTAATATTGCTGACTGGATTGGTTATATTGCTGCCGGGCCTGCTGCTGGGCTTGCTGCTGCGCCTGCTGCTGACGATAGGCCTGCGGATTCTTGATCGCGTCATAGGCCGCGTTGATCTCGTTCATTTTCTGCGCAGCAGTTTTGTCGCCGGGATTCAGATCGGGATGGTATTTCTTTGCCAGCCTGCGGTATGCCTGCCGGATTTCGTCCTCCGATGCGTTCGGAGACACGCCCAGCACCTGATACGGATCTGTTCCCATGCAGTTCACTTCCTCTTTGTTTCGATTATGCTGATTATAGCGCCTTTATTCGGGTGATTTGTAAAGCATTTATAAACGATATGCAAAAAAATTGCGGACTTTTCAAAAAATAGAGACGTTTTATGCGCCGTCCGCCGCAGAAGTCAAAAAAATCCCGGCAGTCCGTGGCATGCGGACCACCGGGGGAGTATTACTTTGCGGTTCCGAGATATGCGGCTTTGACCTCCTCGTTGGCGGCCAGTTCTTCGCCGGGACCCTGCATGAGAATGGACCCGGTCTGCATGACGTAGGCCCAGTCAGCGATTTTCAGCGCCATATTTGCGTTCTGCTCAATGAGCAAAACCGTGATGCCCTGGCGGTTAATTTCGCGGATGATCTCGAAAATGCCCCGGACGACGATGGGGGCAAGGCCCAGGGAGGGCTCGTCCATCATGATCAGCTTCGGCTTGGCCATAAGCGCGCGGCCAACGGCCAGCATCTGCTGTTCGCCGCCCGAGAGTGTCCCGGCCTGCTGCCACTCGCGCTCTTTCAGCCGCGGGAACAGGTCATATACGCGGGCCAGATCGTCTGCGAGGGAGTCCTTGCGCAGATATGCGCCGATGCGCAGGTTTTCCGCCACAGTCAGGTTTTCAAATACACGGCGGCCCTCCGGCACAAGCGTGACACCGCTCGAGACGATCTGATCGGTCGATTTTCCAACCAGATTCGCACCGTTCAGGAGAATTTCACCCGATTTCGGCTTGACCAGTCCGGCAACTGCCTTCAGGGTGGTCGATTTGCCTGCACCGTTCGAGCCGATGAGGGTGACAATTTTGCCTTCTTCGACCTTCAAATCAATACCTTTGACGGCCTCAATGCCGCCATAGGAGACGACCAGATTTTTGATTTCCAGAATGTTACGCATCCTCGTCCACCCCCAGATACGCGTCGATGACGCGCGGATCGTTTTGAATCTCTGCCGGAACGCCGGCCGCGATCTGCTTGCCGAAGTCGATGACATAGATGCGGTCGGAGATGTCCATAACAAGATTCATATGATGCTCAATGAGGAAGATCGTAAGGCCGAACCGGTCGCGGATGCTGCGGATGAAAGCGGTCAGTTCAAGCGTTTCCTGCGGATTCATGCCCGCAGCAGGCTCATCGAGCAGCAGCAGCTTCGGGTTGGTCGCCAGCGCACGGGCAATCTCAAGCCTGCGCTGCTTGCCGTAGGGCAGGGCTGTAGCGAGTTCATCCTTCACATCGTCGAGTCCGACGATTTTCAGAAGTTCCAACGCCTTTTCGCGCTGCGCGGCCTCTTCTCTGCGGTTAGCGCGGAAAGTTGCGGAGAAAACATTGGATGTGCGGCGCAGGTGCATGGCCGTCAGAACGTTTTCAAAGACAGTCATGGATTTGAACAGTCGGATGTTCTGAAAGGTGCGTGCGATGCCGCGCTTCGTGATTTTATCGGGTGTGTAGGAGACAACGGGCAGGGACAGATAGCGCTCTGCATGCTCGCCTGCGTAGGTCTTTTTCATTTTCCCGCGCGGATGGTTACAGACGATTGGTTCACCCATGAAGTCCACGCGGCCGTTTGTCGGCTCATAGACGCCGGTGATGCAGTTAAAGGCTGTGGTCTTGCCTGCACCGTTCGGGCCAATGAGGGCGACGATCTCGCCTGGATAAATATCCATCGAGAGGTCGTTGACGGCGACGACGCCGCCGAACTGCATGGTGATATGCTCCACATGAAGAACGGGCGTACTCATGCCTGTTTCCCTCCCTTCGCGGATTTTTTCCGCAGCCTGTCGGCCAGTCCCGCCAGCGAAAGTTCACGGGTACCCATGATGCCCTTGCGGAAGAAGAGCACCACGATCATGATAACGACCGAGAACACGACCATGCGGAAGCCCGTGCGCAGCAGCGGAACCTTGAACGCGCCGATATACGTCTCGATATACGTCTCGTTGTCCAAAAACCGCAGCCACCACTCCGAGCATGCAATAAACAGGAACGAGCCGATGCAGCTGCCGGAGATGGAGCCGATGCCGCCGATGACGACGATGAGCAGGATCTCATACGTCATGGCGGATTTGAATGTATTGGCCTGCACCGTGGTCTGGTACATGGCGAGCAGCGCGCCGGAAATGCCTGCGAAGAAGGACGAGATTGTAAACGCCATGCGCTTGTGATGGGCAAGGTTGATGCCCATGGCCTCGGCAGCGATCTCGTCGTCGCGGATGGCCTTGAACGCGCGGCCATAGGTCGAGTTGATGAGCAGCACGACAACGGCAATGCAGATGCCGACGATCACGAACGGCATGAATGTATCCGTAAAATATGGGAAGCCGCGCAGCAGCTGCGAGCCGTTGGTAATGGGCGCGAACGCCTCCAGCTGAACGAGCGCGCGGATAATTTCGGCAAAGCCCAGCGTCGCGATGGCCAGATAGTCGCTTTTGAGTTTCAGAACGGGCAGGCCGATCAGATACGCCAGCACGGCGGCCAGAAAGCCTGCCAGCAGCAAGGACACGAATACGCCGAGAACCGTACCTGCCGTATTGCCGAGCACGTTTTGAAGCGTTTCGGTCAGGGAGAACTTGAGCAGCGGGTCATAATACTGATATACGGTAGACCGGATGCCGCTCGAGATATTGAGGACGGCGAATGTATATGCACCAACCAGCATGAAGCCTGCCTGCCCGAGCGAGAACAGGCCTGTGAAGCCGTTCAGGAGGTTCATGGATACGGCGACAAGGGAGTAGATCGCGCCCTTGCGCAGAACCGTCGTGAGCATGATGGGGATGCCGGGAATGCGGTCAAGCAGGAACGCCAGCAGATAGATAAGCGCAAGACCTGCGATGGTCAGAACGGTCTGCAAAGAGAGGCCTTTTTTCTTTTCCATATGCTCCTCCTCAGACTTTCTCTGTCAGCTTTTCACCGAACAGGCCCGTCGGCTTGACGACGAGAATGATGATGAGCAGCGCAAACGTGAACGCATCGGAGAAGGCCGTCAGCTTCATGCCTTTGAGCAGATTCTCGCAGATGCCGATGATGAACGCGCCGATGACCGCACCGGGGATTGACCCGATACCGCCGAAGACGGCGGCGACGAACGCCTTGAGGCCCGGCATGGCGCCGGAGGACGGCGCGATGGTCGTGTAGTTCGAGAAGAACAGGAACGAGGCAACAGCTGCCAGCGCGGAGCCGATGATAAACGTAAAGGAAATGACGGAGTTGATCTTGATACCCATCAGCTGCGCCGTTTCAAAGTCTTTCGAGGCTGCGCGCATGGCCATGCCGACCTTTGTGCGCTTGATGAGAATCACGAGCGCCACGACCAGCACCAGCGTCAGAACGGGGGTAATGACGGTTACGCGCTTGGTAGATGCGCCGAGAATCGTGATGGTGTCGGAAATCCACGGCAGTTCCGGATACTGTTTCGGAACGCCGCCGGTGACGTAATACGCAAGATTTTGCAGCAGATAGCTTACGCCGATGGCGGAGATCATAACGGACATGCGCGGGGCCTGCCGCAGCGGCTTATACGCACAGCGCTCCACCGCGAAGCCGAGCGCGACCGTCAGAATCACGACGGCGGGCAGGGCAGCATACAGCGGCATCGTCGCCGAAAGATAGACCATAATCAGACCGGCGACCATGAAAATATCGCCATGTGCGAAGTTGATGAGGCGCAGAATGCCGTAGACCATCGTATAGCCGACGGCGATCAGCGCATATTGGCCGCCGGCCGAAATGCCCGACAGGACATAGGGCAGCCATTGCTTGAGAACACCCATAGGGGAACCTCCTGTTATTTGCTTATCGCCATGTCCAAACCGCGAACCGCTCACTGAAATGAGCCAGCTTGGACACGACGATAAAAGAATGGTTTCATCCGGCAGCGGGTTCGGGCGCTGCCGGATGAAACGGTGCACCGGTCGGAGGGAATCCCCCCCGACCGGAGGCCATTGTGGTCAGTATTGCGTGGCAATGGATCAGTCGGCGGACTGCACCTTGTAGAACTGGAAGCTGCCATTGATCGCCTGCTTGATGTAGGCGGTGCTCTTGACTGCGTCGCCGTTGGCGTCGAAGCTCAGCGCGCCGGTAACGGCATCGATGGACAGACCGGCCAGCGCATCGCGGATGGCAGTGCCGTCGGTGGACTGGGCCTTTTCGATGGCCGCGACTGCAGCCATATACGCGTCATAGCCGAGCGCGGAGACTGCCGCGACAACGTCGTTGCCGCCGTTGTTGGTGAGGTTCTGGGAATTGCCGTTCAGCCACGCCTTGTAGCCGGAGACGAATTCCTTGGCAAGGCCGGACTCGTCGTTCTCGTCAAAGAACGTGGAGACGAAAACCTGCATGTCGGTGCCGTTCTGCGCATCGGAGATCGCGGAGTTTTCCCAGGTATCACCGCCGAGGATGGGGAGGCTGACGCCGAGAGCGGAAGCCTGCTCGATGATCTGCGGAGCGTAGGCGATGGCGGACGGCGCAAAGATGACGTCCGCGCCGCCGGAGACGGCGTTATTGAGGTATGCGGAGAAATCCGCCGTACCTTCAACGAAGGTCTCATCGGCTACGATCTCGCCGCCTGCGGCTTCAAAGGCTTTTACAAAGTTCTTGGCAAGGCCGACAGTGTAGTCGTCGCCGAGCATCGACAGAACGTAAGCCTTCTTGGCGCCGAACTCTTCCATGGCGAACGAGGCCATGACGGAGCCCTGGAACGGATCGAGGAAGCAGACGCGGAAATAATAATCGTTGCCGGCAGTGACGGCTGCGTTGGTGCAGGAGCAGCCGATGGCCGGGATCTTGGCGTTTGCGAAGTAGGTGCCGGCGGCAATGGAAACGCCGGAGCCGTAGGAGCCGAGCACGACGGAAACTTTGTCGGCAACCAGCTGCTGCGCCGCAGAGACGGCCTTGTCGGTCGAGGACTGGTTGTCCTGAATGTCAAGTTCGATCTTGTACTCTTCGCCATTGATTGTCACGGTCGGCTTGACGGAGTTGGCATACTGGATGCCCAGAACTTCCTGCTTGCCGCCCGCGCCGTTGTCGCCGGACTGCGGCTCAAACACGCCGATTTTGATGACCTTGGAGCCGCCGCTGGACGCGCAGCCTGCAAACAGGCACATGACCATAACGGCAGCCAGAAGCAGAGCGATGATCTTTTTCATAGAATATTTCCTCCTTCTGTCCATGTACAATAGACAAGTGTTCATGAACTTATAGTCGCCATTATAGCGAAGTAAAGTGTAAAAAGCAAGTCCTAATTGCTTGTTTTTTGAAAAAAATTCACGCAGCGCGGACAAGTGTCTTCGGCACTATGCACAAAAACAGGGGCGCGGCGAGAAAAAAGGAAAAGGAACTTACTTGACAGTACCGCTATAATAAAAGTAAAGTGTTTTGAAGGGAACCATATATTATGTATCTGAAAAAACGGCTTTTTGCCGGACTTCTGGCGCTGGCACTGCTGTGCACGCTGTTTTCCGGCTGCGCGGCGCGGAAGGCAGAGCGCTATGACGTGCTGGCGTCCACTGCACCGGTTCGTGCCATGACGGCAGCACTGCTGGATGGTACGGACTTAAGCTGCGGGCTGGTCGTGACGGAAAGCGTCTCGTGCCTGCATGACTATACGCTGACCGTTGCGCAGATGGAGAAACTCGGGCAGGCTGATGTGGTCGTGCTGAACGGCCTCGGGCTGGAGGACTTTATGGAAGATGCGCTTCGCACGGCGAAGCATACCATCACGGCCTCCGACGGCGTCGAAACGCTTCCCGGTGAGGACGGCGAGGACCCGCATATCTGGCTGGAGCCCACGAATTGTATCCAGATGTGCAGAAATATCGCCGCCGGACTTTCTGACCTCTATCCGGACAAGCAGACGCTGATCGGGCAGAACCTGCTTGCTGTCACGGCGGAATACGAGGCCGCGCAGGCCTATGGCGAGGAAGCGCTGAAAAACCTCTCCTGCCGGGAACTTGTGACGTTCCATGACGGCTTTTCCTATTTCGCCCGCGCGTTCAGACTTACGATCGCCGCCGCAATGGAAATTGAAGAGGGCAGCGAGCCGTCTGCAAAGGAAATCGAGTCCGTCATCCGGCTGGTAGAGGATGAAAACATTCCTGCTGTCTTCTGCGAGGAAAACGGAGAACGGCAGACAGCGGAGACTGTCGCAAAGCAGACCGGAACCGGCCTGTTTGCGCTTACAATGGGAATGGACGGCGGCGCGGCAGGCTGCACGGACGCAATTTATCACAACATTGACATCATCCGGGAGGCGCTTTCATGATTCCACATCTGCACCCGCACGCGGGCGACTGCGAACACGCCTGCTGCCTGAAAATCGAGCATCTGTCCGTCCATATCGGCGGCGAGACGATCCTGGACAATATCGACCTGCATATGCACTGCGGCCAGATGGTCGCGCTGATCGGCCCGAACGGCGCGGGCAAGTCTACGCTTATCCGTGCCATTCTGGGCCAGCGGGAATATGAGGGAAAAATCACCTTCCATGAGGCCTCCGGCAAGGAGGCAAAGCTGCGCATCGGCTATGTGCCGCAGAGCCCGGCCTTTGACCGCGGTGACCCCGTGAGCGTGATGGATCTTTTTACCTGCTGCATTTTCAAGCGCCCCGCGTTTCTGCGCCCGACAAGGGCCATGCGGGAAAAAGTTTTGGCCTGCCTTGCGAACGTCCACGGTGAAGCGCTCATCGACAAGCGCATCGGCACGCTCTCGGGCGGCGAATTGCAGCGCGTTCTGCTGGCACTGGCGCTTGAGCCCATGCCGAATATTCTCATTCTCGACGAGCCGCTTTCCGGTGTGGACGTCGAGGGCATGAGCCTTCTCATGGACATGCTTGACGAGATCCGGAAAAAATTCGACCTGTCGATCCTCATGACGACGCACGACTTTACCATGCTGGAGCAATACTGCGACCAGGTGGTGCTGTTACAGGGAAAGATCCTCCGGCGCGGGACACCGCTGGACGTGCTGAACTCAGAGGAATTTGCGCAGGCATTCCACATGGGAGGAGGCGCACAGGCATGAACGTCTGGTACGCGTTTTTGAACGCACTCGGCATTCGTATGTTTGAAATGGACTTCATGAAGAACGCGCTGCTGGCTGTTTTGCTGCTGGGGCCGCTGTTCGGACTGTTGTCTACGATGATCGTGACGGGAAAAATGAGTTTTTTCTCCGATGCGCTGGGCCATTCCGGTTTTACGGGCATCGCCATCGGTGTGCTCTGCGGCGCGGTGCAGCCGATCTATTTTGCGGTCGGGCTGTCGGTTCTGTTCGCGCTGCTGTTTTCCTTTGTCCGCAGCCGGACGAGCCAGTCGGCGGACACCATCATCGGCGTCTTTTCCTCCACCGCCGTTGCGCTCGGCATTTTTATCGTCACGCTCGGCGGGCGGAGTTTTACAAAATTCAACCGCTATCTCATCGGTGATATCCTGTCTGTTTCCCCACAGGAGATCGGCCTGCTGGCGCTGGTTCTGTTGGCGGTCGTGCTGCTTTGGGTGTTCGGGGCAAACCGGCTGGTGCTTACGGCGGTGCACCCGCAGCTGGCGTCCTCACGCGGCGTGGCGACGAAGCGCAATGAAACGCTCTTTACCGTCGCAATCGCCATCGTTGTGACGCTGGCAATGAGTTGGGTCGGCCTGATGGTTATCAACTCCCTGCTCGTGCTCCCAGCGGCGTCCTCGCGCAATCTGGCGCGGAATCTGCGGCAGTATCATCTGCTCTCCGTTCTGTCCGCGCTTGTATGCGGCCTTTTGGGACTGTGCGCGGCATATTGGCTTGGCTGCTCGGCCGGTGCGACGATCGCGCTGCTGCTGGCTGTCTACTTTGCCGTGTCCTTTGCACTGCGGAACCGGGCTGCCTAAGAAAGCGACAAAATTTTGCCGGGATCCCATGCGGATTCCGGCTTTTCTGCCACTTGTACGCAGGGAAAAAGTGTGATAAACTTTGATTGAAGACGGAAAGCTCGGCTCTGCATACCGGGCATATCTCCGTATAGAATAAAAGAGGTTTTTTCATGAAGATCGCAGACATCCACGCGCATATTTTCCCGGAAAAGCTGGCGGAAAAGGCGTCGCACTCCATCGGCAGCTTCTATGGCATTCCCATCGAGCGCGAGGCGGACATGCCGCGCCTGTGTGCGGAGGACAAGCTTGCGGGCATTACCCGCTGCGCTGTCTCCAACTCCGCGACGAATGCCAGTCAGGTCCAAAACGCCAACACATTTCTGGCCGAGGCCGTCCGTGGACACGACGGCTATCTCGCCTTCGGCACGATCTATCCCGGCATGGACGGATTTGAGGAGGAGCTTGACCGTATGCTGGAGCTCGGCCTGCGCGGGATCAAGATTCACCCGGATTTTCAGAAGCTGGCCATTGACGACGAGCGCGGCATTGAGACGTACCGCGCCATTGCCCGGCGTGATCTTCCGGTGCTGTTCCATATGGGCGACGACCGGTATGATTTTTCCTCGCCCGAACGGCTGACGAATCTGTTGCGGCGGGTGCCGGAACTGCGGGCTGTGGCTGCACACTTCGGCGGCTGGCGCAGCTGGCCGCGGTCGCTGGCGCATCTGCAGCCGGAAAGCGTCCTGTACGACACATCCTCCACGCTCGGCATGATTGACCGGGACATGGTTCTGCGCTTCATCGACGCGATCGGCCCAGACCGGATGATCTTCGGCACGGACTTTCCCATGTGGAGCCCGAAGGAGGAACTGAACAGGTTTTTCTCCCTTGGTCTGAGCGAGAGCGACCAGCAAAAGATTTTGTACGGAAATTTCATGAAATTATTGGGTCTGAGAGACGAAGAATAAAGAAAAGGGGAAACACACATGTATCAGATCGGCATTGATATCGGCGGCACCAACGTCAAGATCGGCCTGCTGGACGAGACGCTGGAATTGACCGCTGAAGCATCCATCCCCTTTCCGCACACAACGGCGGTGGACATGGCGAAAAAAATCCGTGCGGCAGTTCTTGCGCTGCTGGAAGAGCGGAACGCGTCGCTTTCCGGCGTAGAATCGCTCGGTGCAGTTGTCCCCGGCAGCATCGATGCGAGCGGAGAGACGGTTCTTGACGCGCACAATCTGGATTTCCACGATGTTCCGCTGCGCAGACTCCTGCAGGAGCAGTTTCCCGGCATCCCTGTTTATATCGCCAATGACGCCAACGGCGCTGCACTGGCCGAACTCTATAAGGGTGCGTTTGTCGGCTGCAAAACGGGCGTTTTGCTGACACTCGGCACGGGGCTTGGCGGAGGCATCATCCTGAACGGCAAAATGTTCAACGGCGGCATGAACCACGGCGTCGAACTGGGCCATGCCTATCTGGTTGACGGCGGAGAGCCCTGCACCTGCGGCAATCACGGCTGTATGGAGGCCTACTGCGCCGCATCTGCACTCACGCGCGAGGGGCGGCGCGCCATGCAGGCGCACCCGGAGAGCATGCTGGCCGAAAAGACCGGCAGCGACCCGGCAAAGATTACGCCCAAGCTTGTCACCGACTGCGCCAAGGCAGGCGACCCTGCTGCGACGGCTGTTTTCGATGATTATATTGAACATCTGAGTTCTGCCTGCGCGTCGATTTATAATATCCTCGATCCGGAAGTTCTCGCCCTCGGCGGCGGCTTAAGCGCGGCAGGTCCGTTCCTGTTTGACCCGCTTCAGGACAAGGTCAGCAAAAAATGCTTTTATTCCACGCGCGGCAAGCTTGTTCCCGCCGTGCTCGGCAACGAAGCGGGTATGATCGGTGCAGCGCTTCTGGCGCGCGACGCAGAAGCATAATGGCGCACATTGGTTTTGTCATTTTCTCATCATAAAAGGAGCGATCAATATATGGTAAGCATCAATTTTGAAGGCGCAAAGCAGTTTTATGCCAAGCAGCCGGACAAGACCGCGGCGCAGGCCGCGTTTGACACGCTGGTAAACGGTACCGGCGCGGGCAATGACTTTATTGGTTGGGTCGATCTTCCGGTAAATTATGACAAGGAAGAATTCGCCCGCATCCAGAAGGCTGCGAAGAAGATCCAGTCTGACTCCAAGGCACTTGTCGTCATCGGTATCGGCGGCAGCTATCTTGGTGCACGCGCTGTGGTTGAACTGCTGAAGAGTCCGAATTACAATGCCCTGCCCAAGAACACCCCGGACATTTATTTCGCCGGCAACGGCATTTCCTCTGACGCTGTGACGGAGATTCTCGCCATGATCGGCGACCGCGATTTTTCCGTGAACGTCATCTCCAAGTCCGGCACGACGACCGAGCCTGCCATCGCGTTCCGCATTTTTAAGGCTGCGCTCGAGAAGAAATACGGCGTGGAGGGTGCAAAGAGCCGCATTTACGCCACGACAGACAAGGCGCGCGGCGCTCTGAAGACGCTTGCGTCCCGTGAGGGCTATGAAAGCTTTGTTGTGCCCGATAATGTCGGCGGCCGCTATTCCGTTCTGACGGCTGTGGGCCTGCTTCCCATCGCCTGCTGCGGCATCGACATTGAAGCGCTCATGCACGGTGCACAGGCCGAGCGTGAGGATACGCTGAAGCGCGGTGTGGAAAGCGCCGCCGTGCAGTACGCCATGAGCCGTCAGGCTCTGTACGCGGACGGTAAGAATATTGAAATCTTGGCTGCCTACGAGCCCGCGTTCCGCTTCATGGCCGAATGGTGGAAGCAGCTTTACGGCGAGTCCGAGGGCAAGGACGGCAAGGGTATTTTCCCGGCCTCCGTTGATCTGACTCCCGATTTGCACTCCATGGGCCAGTATATCCAGGATGGCATCCGCATGCTGCAGGAAACGGTTGTCTTTTTCGACAACTCCAGAACATCTGTTACTGTTCCGTCCGACGAGGAAAATCTGGACGGCTTGAACTATCTGGCGGGCCGCGAGATGAGTTATATCAACGAAAAGGCCATGCAAGCGACCAAGGCCGCGCATATTTCCGGCGGCGTGCCCGTCACCGAGATCCGCCTGCCGGAGATTGGCGAGGAAGCGCTGGGCGCGCTGATCTATTTCTTTGAGTTCGCCTGCGGCGTGTCCGGCTATATGGAGGGCGTCAACCCCTTCAACCAGCCCGGCGTCGAGGCCTACAAGAAGAACATGTTCCACCTGCTCGGCAAGCCCGGCTATTAATAAACCCAAAACGCCGGAGGATTTCCCCCGGCGTTTTTTCTGTATTAGAGAGGGGGGATTGCCATGCAGCTGCCAGATTCGCTTGCCGAGCGGCTGCTCGGCTGGTATGCTGCGGGACACCGTGCGCTGCCGTGGCGGCAGGATCATGAACCGTACCACGTCTGGCTGTCGGAGATCATGCTTCAGCAGACACGCGTGGAGGCGGTGAAGGGCTATTACGCGCGGTTTTTATCGGAGTTGCCCGATATCGCTGCTCTTGCGGCCTGTGAGGAGAACCGTCTCACAAAACTGTGGGAGGGGTTGGGCTATTATTCCCGCGTGCGCAATCTGCAAAAGGCTGCCCGCGTGATCATGGTGCAGCATGGCGGCGCGTTTCCGCGGAAATACGCCGAGATCCGGGCGCTTCCAGGTGTGGGCGATTATACGGCTGGCGCGGTCGCGTCCATCTGCTTTGACGTGCCGGAGCCGGCGGTTGACGGGAACGTGCTGCGCGTACTCTCCCGCGTGACGCAGGATACAGCTCCGGTCACGCGGCCTGCCGTCAAAAAGGCGTATGAGACGGCGCTCCGCCCGGTTTACGCTGCAAATCCCGGAAAGCGGAGCGAGTTGACGCAGGCACTGATGGAACTGGGAGCCTGTGTATGCGTCCCAAACGGCGCGCCGAAGTGCGATGCCTGTCCGCTGCGGACAGTCTGCCTTGCAGAAAAGAGCGGCGCGTGGGCTTCGCTCCCCGTCAAGGAGGCAAAAAAGCCCCGCCGCATCGAAGAAAAGACGGTCTTCTTTCTTCAATGCGGCGGGCAGTACGCCGTGCGCAAGCGGCCCGAGACGGGTCTGCTTGCCGGGCTCTGGGAACTTCCGAATGTGGAAGGAACACTGGACGCGCAGCAGGCGCTTGCACTGCTTGACAGCTGGGGCCTTGTTCCGGAGGAGTTGACACGCACGCGCGAACGGACGCATATCTTCACGCATGTCGAGTGGCGCATGCGCTGCTATGATATCCGTGTATCGATGCCAGCAGACAGCTTCACATGGGTCAGCGGCACAAGGTTCCAACAGGATATCGCCCTCCCCACGGCCTTCCGCATCTTCTGGCAGCCGGAAGATGCAGAATAATACGCAGCCGCCCTCTGCCTCACAGACAGAGGGCGGCTGCGTATTTTATACCGTTTCAGAATAGCTGCCGAGGTAGCAGACGTGCTCACAGACGGATTCCAGTTCGCCGAGAAGCTTCGGCAGTTCCGGGGAGTAGACAGAGGCCTCGAGATCAAAGTAGAACCGGAACGTATCGTCCGAGCCGGGAATGGGCCGGCTTTCCAGCTTTGTCAGGTTGATGCCGCGACCATAAATGCGGGCCAGCACCTGATAGAGGCTGCCGGGCTCGTTGGAGAGCGTGACGAGCAGGCTCGTCCGGTCGGCACCGGGATAGACCTCGGGCTTGGCCGCAATGCAGATGAAGCGGGTATAATTGCCGTGCTCATTCTGCACGCGCTCCTGAAGCGGATGCAGACCATAGATTTCCGCGCAGGCAGGCGAGGCGATGGCGGCAAGATCACGCCGGCCGGACTCGGCAACCATGCGGGCCGCTGCCGCCGTGTTTTCGCAGCGGGTCACAGTCACGTTCGGCAGCTGCTTCAGAAATTCGGAGCACTGCTCCAGTGCCTGACCATGCGAAACGATCTCGCGGATCTCGGACGGCTTCACGCCCGGCAGGGCAAGCAAACTGTGATCTACGCGCAGGCGGACACTGCGAACAATAGAGAAGTTGTGCTTCTGCATGAGGTCGTACACCGCATTGACAGAACCTGCTGTGCTGTTTTCCAGCGGCAGAACGCCGTATTGGCACAGGCCCTGCTCGATGGCGGAGAAAACCTTGTCAAATGTTGCGCAGAAGAACACGCTCGGATGCTGGAAGAGTTTATCGCAGGCCTGCTGCGAATACGCGCCTTCGACGCCCTGGCAGGCGACAGCTGCTGTGGGCGGGAACAGCTGCAGCGTCTGCTCCAGCGCTGTTTTGAGAAGCGCAGGAAGCGTTGTTTTTTCGTCCAGCAAATCGCGCTGGTAGCTGCGGCTGAGAGAGAACAGCAGCCGGTAGAGGCTCACGGCCTCCTCTTGCAGATCCTCCGGCGCGGCCTTTACGATCTGCGCCAGCTTCTCGCGTTCCCGCCCAGCGTCCAGAACCGGCAGGCTGTGCGCTTTTTTATATGCTGCGATCCCCGCAGCTGTCTGCATCCGCTCGGCAAACAGCCGCAGAAGTTCCGTGTCAATTCGGTCGATCTGTGCTCTGTAATCAGAAAGCTCCATTCTATATTCCCATCCTTTCAGAAAATACAAACAAAAAACGCGGCACAGTGTAATCTGTGCCGCGTTGCGAACCTGACGTCGTTTCTGCGCATCACAAATTACCCTTACTGTAAGCCAGTAAAGGTAAAGAGAAACGCGAACAGAATGGAAACGTACATCGTAAAAACCTCATGTTGAAGATGGCATCATGGTAGCAGACTGAGGCTAAAAAGTCAAGCCCTTCTGTAGCCGCTGCGCAGTTTTTCCAGAAGCGCGGCAAAATAGTCCGGCAATTCACAGGAGACAGTCACGGGCTTTCCCGTGCGCGGGTGCACGAAGCGAAGTTCCTTCGCGTGCAGGCATTGGCTGTCCTGACCCAGTTCGGGCTTTTTGCGGCCGTAGACCATATCGCCTAAGATCGGGTGGCCGCGGTAGGCCATATGGACGCGGATCTGGTGCGTCCGGCCCGTTTCCAGCTTACACTCGACAAGCGTATAGCCGGAAAAGCGCTCCAACACGCGCCAGTGCGTCACGGCGCTGCGGCTGTTTTTCTCCGTGACGGCCATTTTCTTGCGGTCGGCCGGGTGGCGGCCGATAGGCGCATCGATGGTGCCGGAATCGTCCTTAATATTGCCGCAGACGATACACACATACGTCCGGGCCAGACTGTGATCCCTCAGCTGCGCGGCAAGCGCGGCGTGCGCGAAGTCGTTCTTGGCTGCGATGATGAGGCCGGATGTGTCTTTGTCGATGCGGTGGACGATGCCGGGCCGCTTTTCCCCACCGATGCCGGACAGAGAATTGCCGCAGTGTGCCAGCAGTGCGTTGACGAGCGTGCCGTCTGCATGACCGGGGGCTGGATGAACGACAAGCCCCTTGGGCTTGTTCACAACGATTACGTCCGCGTCCTCATAGCAGACCTCGAGCGGGATCTCCTGCGCCGCGATGGGCGTCTCACGCACTTCGGGAATTGCCAACTCCAGCGTCGTCCCGGCAGGCAGCTTTTCGTTCTTTTTGACGGGTCTTCCGTCCCGCGTGACCGCGCCCTGCTCGATCAGGCGCTGGGCCTGACTGCGGGTAAGTTCCGGCACGAGGCGGCTGAGCGCGCTGTCGAGCCGTTCGCCGTCTTTGTCAAGCGTCAGCGTCATGCGGTTTCTTCTGCTCCTTCGGCTTGTCGGCCAGCAGTTCCTTGTCCTTCGTCAGAATATAGACCACGAGAATCAGCGCGCCGAATGTGATGAACAGATCTGCCACATTGAACGTAGAGAACCACGGGATGCAGATCATGTCGATGACAAGGCCCGTGGAGATGCGGTCGATGAAATTGCCGATCGCGCCGCCGGTGATGGCCGCGATGCACCACAACTCCGGCGTTTTTTTGAACCATTTTTTCACGAGCACATAGATCACGACTGCGAGATACACCGCCGTCATGACCACGAACAGCCACCGCGCGCCGCGCAGCAGACTCAGCGCCATGCCGTCGTTTGTGATATAGTGCAGCTGGAGCCAGCCGGGGATAAGCGTGACGGTTTTCCCCACGAGATTGGATGCAGCCAGATATTTTGTCAGCTGATCAACTGCGACGATCGCAGCCGTAAACAGCGCAAGTAGCAGATAAAGCAAAGCAGTTCCCCCTTCCGGTAAGGTTACCAAGTGGGAATATCATACCATATTTCCGAAGGTATTGCAATGCCGCAAACCGGCCCGCAGGATGCTTCCTGCGGGCCGGCTGGATTATACATACTGCTGGGTATCGACATCGATGACGCCGCGGGTGGTGATGCGGAGTTTGGGGATAACGGGCAGGGCCATGAAGCTGAGCGTCATGAACGGGTCGATGCCTCGGCTGACGCCGAGCGTGAAAGCTGCATCCTTGGCTGCCTCAAGCTGGTCGTTGACCTCGGTCAGCGGACGGTCGGACATGATGCCTGCGATCTCCAGCACAACGTCACCTTTCACTGTCCCATTTTCGACCACGACGATGCCGCCGTGATGTTCGACGATGTAATTCGCGGCGAACGCCATGTCGGCGGAGTTCGTACCGACGACGATGATGTTGTGCGAGTCATGCGAAATACTGGTTGCAACTGCACCGGATTTCAGACCGTAGCCCTGAATGTAACCGAGGCCGATGTGGTGCGTGCCCTTGTGGCGCTCGACAACGGCGATTTTCAGAATGTCCTTTTCTAGATCGACGTGGTCAGCGTAGCCATTGTCGGTTGTAATGATCTCGCCCGGGACCATGCCCAGAACACCTCTCTGGCGCGTGTCGCGGAAATCATCGGGCGTGAGCGTCGAGACGTGGAAAGTGTCATGGGCGCGTTTGTCGAGATATTCCTCGATCTTCGGTGCTTCAAAGTCGCGCAGTTCGCCGTTGTTCCAGTACAGAATGCCCTTCTTGAAGACCATTTCGACGTTGAAGTCCTTGAAATTGTCGATCACGGCGAAGTCGGCCAGATACCCGGGCGCAATCGCGCCGCGGTTATTGAGCAGGAAGTAGCGTGAGGCGTGGTGGCAGGCGGCCTTGACGGCGATGATGGGATCGACGCCATATTTGTTGATGGCCTCGCGGGCGATATAGTCGATATGACCCTTTTCCAGCAGGTCGCTCGGGTGCTTGTCGTCAGTGCAGAACATGCAGCGCTCAGCGTACTGCGGTGTGAGCAGGGGAGCGAGCGCTTCCAAGTTGCGTGCGGCGGTGCCCTCGCGGATCATGATAAACTGGCCACGCTGCAATTTTGCAAGTGCGTCTTCCATCGTGGCGCACTCGTGGTCGGAATAGACGCCGGCGGCAACGTAGGTATCCAGATCCTTGCCCTGCAGGCCCGGTGCGTGGCCGTCGATCTTCTTGTGGTGCGCCTGCGAAGCGACGATCTTCGAGACGACCTCCGGGTCGTTGTGGATCACGCCGTAGGAGTTCATCATCTCGGCAAGACCCTGCACTCTGGGATAGTCGTAGAAGGAGTCGATGGCGCGGTAGTCCAGATTCGCGCCGGATTCGTCCATCGGTGTGGCCGGGACGCAGGACGGCAGCATGAACCGCACGTCGATGGGCAGTCCCTCGGTCGCCTGGAACATGTAATCGATGCCGTCGGTGCCCATGACGTTGGTGATCTCATGGGGGTCGGTGATAACCGTGGTCGTGCCGTGCGGCAGCGTTGCGCGGACGAATTCCTTCGGCGTGACAAGGCTGGATTCCAGATGGATGTGCGCGTCAACGAAGCCCGGGCAGACGATTTTGCCGGTCATATCGTATTCGACTTCGCCCTCGTAGCTGCCAAGACCCACGATCAGGCCGTTCGCCACGGCGATGTCGCACGTCAGCAGTTCGTTGGAGAACACGTTGACATACGTTGCATTTTTCAGCACCAGATCAGCCTTCTGCCTACCGGAGGCAGCTTCGATCACGCGCTGCTTTTTTAACAGCTTCCGCTGTATTTTCGCTGCGTAGCTTTCAATGGGAAATGCCATGGAACATCTTCCTTTCTGCGTTCAGTTTTGCTTGTATCTGATATTAGATGGAATTATAGCACTGCTCCTGCCGCTTGTCCATGTTCATTTTCTACGGAATGTCACAGATTCTTTTTTGCAATCTGTACAGAAATGGCGATGTGTGATATGCTTAGTGCACAAACAGGAGGCGAACGTCATGAAATTACTGATGCACATCTGCTGCGCGCCCTGCGCGAATATGCCGATCGACGCGCTGCGCGCGGACGGGATCGATCTGACCGGATACTGGTATAACCCCAACATTCATCCATTTACCGAATACCGTGCCCGGCGGAACTGCTTACAGGAATACGCGAAGACCATCGAACTGCCGCTTCTCGTGCGCGACGATTACGGCCTGCGGCCGTTCGTGCGCGAGGTAGCAGACGATATCGCGGGCCGGTGCGTTAAATGCTACGAAATGCGGCTTTTTGAGGCGGCACGGGCCGCGAAGGAGGGCGGCTTCGACGCGTTTACGTCGTCGCTGTTCATCAGCCCCTATCAGAAGCACGAACTGATGCGCGATGTGGCTTACCTAGCAGCGGAGGAAAACGGTGTGACATTCTACTATCAGGATTTCCGCCCCATGTTCCGCGACGGGCAGGCCCGTGCGCGGGAACTGGGCTTTTATATGCAGAAATACTGCGGCTGTATCTTCTCTGAGCAGGAGCGCTACCAAAAGCCCAGCCGGATCATCCCGTGAGTGCGTTGATTTTACGGTAATCAACGGCGAAACAGAAACGTGCATACGATCACGGTATCTCTGTGTTAAATCAGCATTTGCCTGCCTTATGGAGTTTCCGAATGAGCACAACAGCCAGCGCAATGACAAGCGCGCTGAACGCGCCAACGCAGGTAAGCCGGATAATCAGCCTGCGGTGCGCAGTCTGCCGTGCGGCCTCCTGCGCTGCTTCCACAGCGGCTTTTTGTGCGGCTTTGCGCGCAGCCTGTTCCTCGGCCTGACGCTGGAGTTCGGCTTGTCGGGCTTCCTCGGCTTCTTTTTCTGCGGCGGCCTGCTGCTCGGCGGCAAGCCGCTCTTTTTCTGCCTGTTCGGCCTTCGTCTGCTCTTCGGCGAGACGGGCTTCTTCGGCTTCCTTTTCCGCCTGCTCGCGCTCAGCTTGTACCTGCTCGTCGAGATAGGCTTTCAACAGCACTGCCAGCTGTCCGCATACAACAGAGCCTGCGCTCTGTCCGTCAGCATACGCCATGTCCACATTGCCGCCCGGCCCGTAGGACAGTCCGCTCGTGTACACGGCCAGCAGAAACGGCCGCTCGGACCAGATGATGCCGACGTCGTTTTCTGCGCCCTCATAGCTTCCGTATTTATGCGCGATGGGCGTTTCATCCACGTCGAGATACGTCTTGAAATACGCGTCCGGGCAGGCAATTTTCAGGTAGTCGATCAGCTCGGGATACTGCTCCTGTCCGTCCCAGACGACCTTCAGCGTGTCCAGCATCATGCGCGTGCAGAACAGGTGGTCATAATAGTAATTCTGCGGGATCTCGTCGTCGGTCATGGTGAAATATTTGCGCATGGCCATCTTGTATTCCGGCCAGTCGCCGATGCGCCGCCAGAGGGAATACGAAAGCTCGTTGTTGGAATAGACCAGCGACTGATAGTGCGCCTCGTCCAGCGAAGCGCCCTGCGTAATCATCGTATCTCCGGTGATCTCGCCCGCGAGCTGCATATCATAATAATACAGGTTCAGCGGCAGCTTATAGGTGCTTGCGCCGTAGAGCATTTTTGTCTCGTTGAACTCGTAGCTTTCGCCCGTTTCCGGCACATAGAAGCTGATCTCAAAATTGTCCTCGGTCAGTGCATGCTCCGCGCGAAACTCGTCGATCAGTTCTTCCACAGTTTTTCCTGCTGTCTCGGGGGCAGTATAGGCCTCCGCTGCCAGCGCAGGAGTTGCCGCCTGCACAAGACACAACGCACAGAGCAGCGCTGCGGCTGCCGAACGGAATTTTTTCATTATCATACCAGCTTCTCCTTCTGCATTTCCGAATAGCTGCATCATACCGCATTGCACCCGGATTTGCAACTATGCACCAAACGGGCGGGCCCGGCATATGGTAGGGAAGACAGAAAACATTCTTGTCTTTGAAGGAGGGGTTTTATGAATCAACCCTGCAACTATACGACGACCGGGGGCTGTCCCGAGCCGCAGGCAGTTCAGGGCTGCGCGGCCTGTTCCGGCGGCAGCCAGCAGACGTGTCCGCCGCCCTGTCCGCCGCCCTGCCCGCCGCCTTGTCCCGGGCCGGGGCCGTTCCCGCCGTATCCGCCCCCGTTCCCGCCGGTCTGGCCGGGTGGTGAGCGGCCCGTCGCGCCGGTCACGGAGGCCGACATCAGCTGCGGCTGCGGATGTTCCTGTGCGCCGGGGCTCGTTGCGGCTTTGCAGCTGCTGTGCCGTCCGCGCTTTGCGGCACTGACGGATTATAAGCAGTTTGCGTTCATCACGCGCGATTTTGTGCTCGGCTCGTCGCTGAACTGTCCCGCGACGGTTACAACTCCATACGACAACCTGACCGGGCCTCTGGACGGGGAATTTGTGAAGATCACGCCGGATTCGTGTGAGAATTTAGAGGTTTCCGGCCAGATCTACTATCCCATTCCCATCTGTACCGGGGGCGCGGAGACAGCCTGCTGCGCCGAGGGGCCGTATTTTGACGCGGACTCTGTGCGGCTGTGCAGCGTGAGCGCCGTAGCTTTCGGCGTGACGGAGACGACTGACTTCCCCAGTGCGGAGGCGGCCTACAACGAACTTGCAAAACTCTTCTATCAGGCCACCCATGCCGGCTGCGGCCCCATGCCGTCAACGTCTGTCAAGCCGACGCCGTGCGACCGCTCGACAGGCGATATTGCCGGGCGTGGCACGGTGTCCGTAACGGCGGGGCCGCTCGTCGTCGGCAACGCCAGCGTGCTCGGCGAGGTCGGAGATGTTCTGATCCTCGCCAACAGCGAAGACCGCCTGTTCTACTTTGTCTGTCGCAGCGCCATCGGGTTCATCGGGTAAAAGACACCCCGCCGCAGTCTAAATGCGGCGGGGCAATTTATTGTTATTCGATTGTGAATTCCGCGTACAGCGTATAGTCTGACCCGTCCGGCAGGATCACGGGCTGGGCAAGGCGGTAGTCACCCGGCTCCACCTCACCGTAGAGCGTCTGCCAGTCATAGTGCAGTGTGCAGACAGTCGATTCCAGCGCGGATTCGTCCGTCTGGCTCTGAGACTTCATCAGATTCGACGTCAGCGGCTGCCACTCGCCATCCGTCAGTGTTTCCAGCCAGTATTCGCTGCGCAGTGCAAGCACAGCGTCTTCTTCGTTTGTCAGCGTGAAATCTGCCGACGTGCGTGTAACGCTCTCCGGCACGACCGTGAAGCAGTCCGCGCCCGGAAGCGTCCGGGTTTTCTGCTCCGCGGGTTCTGCCGGGGATGTTTCCGGCATGGCCTCGGCGGGCGCTTCCGCCGCCTCCAGCGTCATTTCCTCTTCCGCGGGCGCTTCCAGCGCCGCGGTATCCGCCGTCGGAGCAGATGCCGTCTCCGGCGCGGACGAGCCTGCGTGGAACATCGGCACGACAAATGCCGCCGCGCCGATCACCAGCGCGCAGCAGGCCGCAAGCGCGGCCCATTTGACCCACACGCGCGGCGCTTTTTTGACCGGTGCATCGGCCTGCGCGATCAGATCGTCACCGACATCGCCGATGGCGCGGAATAGCTTTTCACTTTGTTCTTTCATACGATGATCCCCTCTCCGGCGAGATACCGGCGCAGCTTTTCCCGGGTTCGGAACAGAATGGATTTTGCGGTGTTCTCCCGAAGCGCATACCGCGCGGCGATATCCTGCACGGAATCGACATACCAATACCGCCGCAGGAAGATGCTGCATTCGCGCTCGGGAAGCGTCCGAAGAAAGCGGTCGATGGCCTCTGCCAGTTCGCGTGCTTCAAGTGCTTGCTCGACCCGGCCGGGAGCCGGGACGCACTCGGATAATTCATCCAGCGCCAGCGGCAGCGACCCGCCGCCGCGCTTTTCCGCGTTTTGCCTGCGGCAGCGGTCAAAGGACAAATTGCGCGTGATCCTGCCAAGGAACGACGACAGAATCGACGGCCGCTGCGGCGGCATGGCGTTCCATGCGTGCAGCCAGGTATCGCTGACGCATTCCTCGCTGTCCTCGCGGTTTTTCAGAATATTATGGGCAATGGAGCGGCAATAGCCGCCGTATTTCGCATCCGTCTCGCTGAGCGCACGCTCTTCGCGCGCCCAATACAGATCGATAATTGCGGAATCCTCCATCTGTGTGCTCCTTTCTCTGTCTGTAAAGACGCAAACGCGTCCCGTTGGTTTCAGGATACAGTATAGCATTGCCAAAAAATTTTTTAAATGGTATACTGAAAAAAATGATATGTAAAGGAGGCTTCTTATGGAACTTCGTGTTCTGGCCGTCGGCGACGTGGTCGGCGAAGGCGGACTGCAGTGTCTGGAACAGCATCTGCGAAGCCTGAAAAAGTTATACCGCATTGATTTTTGCGTTGTCAACGGTGAAAATGCCAGCGGAACCGGCCTGACGCCAAAGCAGGCAGACCGGATGCTGGACGTGGGCGCAGACATCCTTACACTCGGAAATCATTCGTTCGACCGGCGCGAGATCTGCGCGTATCTGGACGACTGCCCCTATATCCTGCGGCCTGCCAATCTGCTGCCGAGCCTGCCGGGACGGGGGTTCGGAACGTTTGAGACGAAGATCGGACCGGTTGGCATCGTCAATTTGCTGGGCCGGTGCAATCTCGACTTCCGGCCGGACAATCCCTTCCGCGTGATCGATAAGGTCCTGAAGGAGTTGGATGGGCTGCCGGTGCTTCTGGATTTTCACGCCGAGGCAACGAGCGAAAAGCTTGCCATGGCGTATTATCTCGACGGGAAAATTTCCGCTCAGTGGGGCACGCACACGCATGTGCAGACGGCGGACGAGCAGATTCTGCCGAAGGGCACCGGCTATCTTACGGACCTCGGTATGACCGGCCCCGTGCATTCCGTCATCGGCGTGAAGCCGGAGCAGTCTATCGCAAACTTCCGGGGGGAACTTACCTCTCGCTATGAGCCTGCGGCGGGGCCGTGCATGCTTGCAGGCGCGGTCTTTACCATCGACGCGCAATCCCGGCACTGTACAGGCGCGGAAAGGGTGGTGCTCCGTGATTAAATTTCTGCATGCTGCCGATCTGCATTTGGACGCGCCGTTCGCCGCGCTCAGCCCCGAACAGGCCGCCGAACGGCGGCGGGAGCAGCGCGCGTTTCTGACCGAACTTGCCGAGGCGGCCAACACGCATGACTGCGATCTTGTCCTGCTGGCAGGCGACCTGTTTGACAGCGCAGGCGCGTCGGACGAGACGCTGCTGGCGCTTCAGCGGACACTTTCCGCCATTCGCGCGCCGGTCTTTATCAGCCCCGGTAACCACGACTGCCTGCTGCCCGGCAGCGCGTATCTGACGGAGGTCTGGCCGGAAAACGTGCATATTTTCAAAACGGATGAAATTGAGGCTGTTGAACTGCCGGAGAAAAACCTGCGCGTCTATGGCGCGGGCTTTACCGCACGGTTTGAAAAGCCGCTGCTCGAGGGCTTTCACGCGAAATCGGATGGCATGACGAACCTTATGGTCGTCCACGGAAACCCGACGCAGGCGGCCTCGCCCTATAACCCCATCACGCAGGCCCAGTTGGAGGCCTCCGGCCTTGCCTATCTGGCGCTTGGCCATATCCATCAGGCGAGCGGGCTGCTGCGGTGCGGAAAAACGTGCTACGCATGGCCCGGCTGTGCGATGGGACGCGGCTTTGACGAACTCGGACAAAAGGGTGTGTATCTCGGTGAGATCTCCGATTCCGGCGTCCGGCTGGACTTTCTGCCGCTGCCCGGCAGAAAATACGAAATTCTCCGCGTAGAGGCGGGGAACGATGCCCTCTCCGCCGTTACGGCGGCGCTGCCGGAGGATACGCAGAACGATATTTACCGTGTGCTCCTGACCGGAGAGGCGGAGCCGGTCGATGTGCCTGCACTGCAGGCGGCGCTGGCCCCGCGCTTTTACGCGCTGACCGTCCGCGACGAGACGCGGCCCCGCCGTGCGCTTTGGGAGGGCGCGGAGGAGGATACGCTGCGCGGTCTGTTTCTGCAGGCGCTCAAGGCGCAGTATGACGCGGCTGAGAATGAGAGCGACAGACATATGATCGCGCTGGCCGCGCGCTGTGGCTGTGCGGCCATGGACGGAAGGGAGGCGGCGGAATGAAGCTTCTGCGCATGACCGCGACGTTCGGCAGACTTGAACAGGAGACGTTGTCGCTTACAGATGGCCTGAATGTCCTGCAAATGCCGAACGAAGCCGGAAAAAGTACATGGGCGGAATTTCTGCTTGCCATGCTCTATGGCGTCGATACCTCCGAGCGGGTAAAAACGGGTGTTCTGCCCGTCAAGACGAAATATCAGCCGTGGAGCGGAAAGCCGATGGAGGGTGTAATTGAACTTACACACGCCGGGCGGCGCATCACGATCACACGCACCTCGACGGCCCGTGCGCCGCTCGGCGTATTTTCCGCCGTCTATACCGATTCCGGACTGCCGGTCGAGGGCATGACGGGCGCGAATTGCGGCGAGATGCTTCTGGGTGTTCCGAAAAGCGTGTACCAGCGCAGCGCCTTTGTCCGCCAGGCGGGACTCGGACTGACAGCAGACGCCGATCTGGAAGCGCGTTTGTCCGCACTCGTCACGACCGGCGACGAGGCTATCAGCTTTGCTGCCGCCGACAAGCGGCTGCTTGCGTGGCAGAACCGTGTCCGGCACAATAAAACCGGCCTCATCCCCGACGCCGAACGGGAACTTGCCGCCGTTGACAGCGCGCTGGCCGCGCTGGCGGGGGAACATGAAAAAAATCTGGCGCTGCGCGCGCAGCTGCAGTCGCTGCAAGCGCAGCAGGCTGCCTGCGAAGCGGATCTGCGGGCGCTGCGCGCGGCGGACGTGCAGCAGAAAAAGGCCCAACTCTACGATGCAAAACGCGCCGCGATGCAGGCAGCGAACCGGGAAAACGCTGCGTCTGCCGTGTGCGCGAGACTTCCGCGAGAGGACGCGCTGCTTGCGCTCTCGCAGGAAGCGTCCGCATTGCTTTCCATGCCGGAGGTGGAGCCTGCCGCATCCGCGCCTGCGCGCCCGGCCTGCCCACAGGCGTTTTCCGGGGTGGATGAGGAACGGCTTCTCGACAAGGCGCAGCGTGATATGCGTGGATTTGACCGGCTGACGGCGAAAAAGCACCGGCCATCTGTGCCGTTCTGGGTGCTTGCGGCGCTTTTCGCCGGGCTTGGCGCGGCAGGCTGGCTTGTCCGGCACGAGCCGCTCATGCCCGCTGCGTTCGCGCTGGCCGCGTTGGCCTGCGTTGTTACGGCGCTCGTAAACGCGGCGCATGATCGGCGGCGCGAGGCGGAGCTTTCCGAGGCGCAGGCACTGCTGACGCTCTATGAAAACCACAGCCGCGACGAATTTTATGCCTATGCTGTTCAGTACCGCGACGCGCTGCGTGCATGGCAGGCGGCGTGCGAAGCTGCGGCCGCGCAGAACGCGGCCCGCGACGCGGAAAGCCGTCTGCGCGCCGAGCGCACAGCGGCGCTGCTCGGCAGCGTCCGGATGTTTGCAGACGCAGGGACACTTTTAGAAGCACAGAGCGCGATCGGTTCCGCGCTGGAGGCGTACCGCGCTTGGCATACCGCGCAGCAGGCGGCCCAGCAGGCCAAAACGCGCTACGATGCGCTTGCGCAGGCTCTCGGGGACATTCCGGATCTGCCTGTGCCTGCGCGCGATGTTTCCGGTCTGACAAACGAGCAGGCAGAAACTGCGCTGGCACGGACGCAGGCGCTTGCCGCCGCCGTACAGTCGCAGCTTGACCAAAGTCGGGGCCGGCTGGAGCAGTTTGGTTCTGAGGTGGAACTGTCGGCAAAAAAGCAAGCGCTCACGCAGAAGCTTGATCTGCTGAATGAGCGCCGCGAGGCGCTCACGCTTGCCCGGCAGACGCTGGAACAGGCCAACGCGGCGCTGGCAGAGCGCTTTTCTCCACGGCTGGTGCGCGAGGCGTCGGATATTTTCTCTGAACTGACCGGCGGGCGCTATGCCCGCGTGCAGATCAGCCGCCAGATGGACATGGAGGCCGGACAGCCGGACGCAGCTATGCGCCGTTCGCTCTTCCTGAGCGGCGGAACAGCGGATGAACTCTATCTGTCCGTTCGCCTGGCCGTCTGCCGTCTGCTGCTGCCGGAGGACGCACCCATTGTGCTGGATGATGCGCTTGCCATGTTTGACGATGACCGTCTGTGCTTGGCGCTGTGTTTGCTGCAGCGTGAAGCAGCAAACCGGCAGATTCTCCTGTTCACCTGTCAGAGCCGGGAACGGCGCTGCCTGTCCGCAGACGGCTGAGACAGCACGAAGAAGCCACGATACAAAGCCCCGCAGTCCGGCTATTCCGGGCTGCGGGGCTTGCTGTTTGTTCAGTTCGCGCGGCTGCGCTTGGAAAGGTGGATTGCCATGCCGATGATAAAGCCGATCACAGCAGGGAGCAGCCAGCCGAGGTTCAGGCCGAACAGCGGCAGATTTTTTTCCGCAAGCCCGATCGGAATGTCGAGCCGCAGAGCCGTCTGCACACCGGCAGGCAGCGTTTTCATAAAATCAAAGATCGCAGCAGCCCATGTGAAGATCATGACGGAAACATACACGGCGCGGTCGTGCCGGAAGAACTTCCCGGCAAACGCCAGAATGATAAGTGCGATGGCGGGCGGGTAGATGAGCATAAGCACAGGGATGGAATATTCGATGATGGCACTCAGACCCACGTTGGAAACGGCAAAGGAAAACAGCGTGAACAGAATTGCCCAGACCTTGTAAGAAATTTTGCCGTGTGTCATTTTGACAAATGTTTCCGAGCAGGAGGTCACGAGGCCGATGGAGGTCTTGAGACAGGCGAAGGTGATGGTGACGGCGAGAATGATCTGGCCGACACCGCCGAAATAATGGCCCGCGATCTGCGTCAGGGCAATGCCGCCATTGTCGGAGATCTCGAACAATCCGCGCGACTGTGTGCCCATGAGAATCGTAACGACATAAATTACCGCCATCAGAATGCCGGTCAGTACGCCGGAGCCCAGCACGTCAACGGCAACCGCGTCGTCATTGTCAACGCCTATGCGGCGGATGACGTCGATGACGACAATGCCGAAGGCAAGGCCTGCGATGGCGTCCATGGTGCCGTAGCCCTCGATAAAGGACGAGAAGAACGCGCTTGTTTTAGTAGCATACGGCTCAGTTGGTGCAACGGCCGAAATGGATGCGCCGGGATTCAGCAGTGCGGCGATCACGAGCACGGCTAGGAACAACAGAAAGACAGGATTGATGATCTTGCCGATCCAGACCGTGATTTTGCCCGGACGCAGCGAGAAGAACAGCACGAATGCGAAGAAGACAGCTGAAAACAGCAGCAGCGCCAGCGGTTGTGCCGCTTCCGAGAGCATCGGGGAAACGCCGGTCGTGAACGAGACAGTCGCGCATCTGGGGATGGCGAACAGCGGGCCGATGGTCAGATAGAGCAGGCAGGTGAAGAAAATGCCGTAGCCCCTGCCGACCTTGCCGGAGAGCGTCTGCAGGCCGTCTGAGTGCGTCACGCCGATGGCGGCGACGCCAAAGATGGGAATGCCGACGGCGGTGATGATAAAGCCGATGATGGCCGGAATCACATTGCTGCCCGCCATCTGACCGAGGTGGACAGGGAAAATGAGGTTGCCGGCGCCAAAGAACATACCGAACAGGGTCGTTGCCACCAGAATGCGCTGTCTGCGCGTCAGTTTTTTTGTCGTCATTTTGTGTGCGCTCCTTCAATTTATGAACTGATTGTAAACGCCGGGCTTGTAAAATGGAAGCGCGTGATTATAATAGTTCCATGAAGGTTTGTAATACCCATTCGCATACCAACTCAATTCAGCCTTAACTGGTCTATCTTTATGCGAGATCCGGAAAAACGGATCCTGTTGGTAGGGACGCTGAACTGTCCAGTGGACAGTTCAGCTATAGGGGGCCGATGCAGCAGCATCGGCCCCCTATGGTGAAACGGATAAGTTGAACGCTTATTATCTATCGCAGCATCAGCGCAAGCACGATGAGTGTCACGCAGACGGCGCAGGCAGTGGACTCATAGGTATAGCTTTCGCCGTTATGAATGCGATGGACGGCGCGGAAAGCGAAGATTGTGCCGATGAACGCGGCGGCGAGAGCCAGAATGAATAGAACGATGCTCATTCCAGTCTCCTTCCGCAGGCAGTGCAGAACGCTGCGCCCGGCATTTTGACGGGTGCGCCGCAGTGCGGGCAGCGCGGTTCCGTTGATTGCGGCTGTTCCGGAGCTTCCTGTTCCGGCTCCGGCTGGGCAGGCGCTTCGGGCTCCTGTGCGGTCACAACGGGCTCGCCCTGCGGGGCGGGTTGCGTCTCGGGCTCGGAAGCCGGGGCCGGAATGACGGGCGGTACAGGCTGCGCGGGTGCGGACGGCTGCGGGCCTGCCGCGCGGCGGTTCTGAATTTCCACATAGAATGCTGCCTGCATGATCCCGCTGAACAGCGGCGCAAGCAGGCCGTATGCGATGGCGATCAGGACCCACAGGATGCGGAACAGCACGCCGAGATACGGGATTTCCCCCAGTAGGGTAAAAACGAGAAATGCGCCCAAATAGACTGCGCCGAGCAGGATATCCGCGCCGAACATCTTGCCCTTGTAGCCCATCGTCTCCTGCTTGGAGATCTTGATGGCGTCGGTGGGCTTGACGTCGTCGCGCGTCATAAGGATGTAGGGCACGAAGCGGTATTCATACATACGGATGATGCCGAACACGATCCCGACGATCGGAATGAGCGACCACAGGAAGATCCAGAGCTGCATCCACGCCATGCCGCCCAGAACGCGAAGGATCCGGTCCTTTTTGAATGAGGCGAACAGATAGGTCGTCTTCGGCTCAAGTCCCGTGCGGTAGCTGTTGAGGAAGATCATCGACATGGAAGCCGACAGCAGAAGCGCAGCGCAGAACGCGGCAGCCGGAACGCCGATGAACCCGGCGTAGGCCACCAGACACAGGAACTCTGCAAGCAGGGATATGCCCCAAAGCCGGAAGGGGCGCTTCATCAAAACAGAAAATGTTTTTTTATAAATGCTCGAGACCATAAGAATCCTCCTTTTTCTTGTTTCTTCGATCTTATTATACAGGATGCTGGAATAGGCTGTCAATCAAAAAACCAGCGTCTGGGGATTCAGACGCTGGTTTTGCAGAAATGTTCCGTTATTTCAAAAGCGCTTCACCGGCTTTGTAAATATCGCCTGCGCCGACAGTCAGGATGATATCACCCGGCTGGGCGATCCCGCGCAGATAGGTCGTCACATCCTGTAACCTCGGGCAGTAGACTGCGCCGGGAACCTCCGCCGCCAGATCCTGCGAGCTGATGCCGACGGTATTCTGTTCGCGTGCGGCGTAAATGTCAGCGAGAACGGCCTGATCGACTGTGCGCAGTTCATCGACAAAGTCCTGAAACAACGCCTTCGTGCGCGAATAGGTATGCGGCTGGAACGCGCAGATCACGCGCCGGTAGTGCATCAGGCGGACAGCCTGCAAAAGCGCATGAAGTTCGTTGGGATGGTGGGCGTAGTCGTCGTAAATATCCGCGCCGCGGAAGCTGCCCTTGTATTCGAGTCTGCGGCCTGCGCCATGGAAACTCGCAAGTGCCGCAGCCGTGGTTTCGCCAAGAATGCTGAATTTCCACGCCACCGCGCAGGCGGCCAGTGCGTTCAGTGCGTTGTGGCGGCCGATGACGCCCAGACGCAGATGCGCATACGGCTGTCCGCCGCAGAAAACATCGAATTCGCTGAAATCCTCCGAGAAGTTCTTCCCGTACACATCGTTTTTTTCGTCGAAGCCGAACGACAGATACGGCATCCCGGCCAGCGTGTCACGGGTGTTCTTGTCGTCGCCGTTGGCGACGATCAGACCGTCAGCCGGGATGAGGGAGGCAAATTTGCGGAACGACTGCTCCACATCCAGAAGATCCTTGAAGAAGTCCAGATGGTCGGCGTCCACGTCGAGAATGACTGCGACGGTCGGGAAAAAGTTCAGAAACGAATTGCAGTATTCGCAGCTTTCGAGAATGATCGTGTCGCCCTTGCCGACGCGATGCCCCGCGCCGAGCAGCGGCAGGAAGCCGCCGATCATGATCGTGGGGTCGCGGTCTGCCTGCATGAAAATATGCGTCAGCATGGAGGTCGTCGTGGTCTTGCCGTGCGTGCCGGAAACGCAGATGGCGTTTTTGTAGGCCTGCATGATATAGCCCCAGGCCTGCGCCCGCTCAAAAATGGGGATGCCCTTGGCGCGGGCAGCGGCGATTTCGGGGTTGTCATTGTGCGCTGCGGCCGTGCGGATGAGGCAGTCAACTCCTTCAATATTCTCGGCCCGGTGACCGATGGAAACTTGAATGCCCTTGGAGATCAACTCATCCGTCGAAACCGACGCGTTCATGTCGGAACCGGAGATCTCCATCCCCATGCGCCGCAGGACAAGGCCCAGAGGCCGCATCGACACGCCGCCGATTCCGACCAGATGGCAGCGCTTGCCGGGGATCAGATATTGCTCAATATGTTGACAGGAAGGATATTCCATGCAAGGTTCCTCCGAAAAATTTGGATTGCGCACGCGCGGATTGGCGCGTATAATGAAAACTGACAGCATTATATTATATACGGAAGACAGGAATAAAACAAGAACAATTTCGGATTTTTGCTAAGGGGGTGCACCATGCGGCCGGACGAGATTATCAAAACGCTGGAGCGTGCCGGGTTTGAGGCCCGATATGTCGGCGGCTGCGTGCGCGATACGCTGCTGAACCGGCCTATTCACGACTGGGACATTGCCTCCCAGGCGCTGCCGGAGGATGTGATGCACTTGTTTGCGCACTGCGTCCCTACCGGCCTCAAGCACGGCACTGTGACTGTCCTTTTAGATGGCGTCAGCGCCGAGGTCACGACCTACCGGCTCGACGGCGCATATCACGATGGCCGCCATCCCGACGGAGTGCGCTTTGTGCGCAGTCTCGCGGACGATCTGGCCCGCCGCGATTTTACGATCAATGCCATGGCGATGGACGAAAGCGGCGCGATCACCGATCTGTTTGGAGGACGGGACGATTTGACTCGCCATGTGATCCGCTGCGTCGGCGACCCGGAAACGCGCTTCCGGGAGGATGCACTGCGGATGCTGCGCGCGTACCGCTTTGCCGCACAGCTTGGCTTTTCACTGGACGAACAGACACAGGCGGCGATCCGCCGCTGCGCGCCGCTCTGCGCCACACTTTCGCGTGAGCGCGTGCGGGAGGAGGCAGAAAAGGCGCTTTTGTCTGATCAGCCTGAATACTTTGGGCGTATGCTGGCTGAAGGACTTCTGGAAGCCTGTATGCAGGCGGAAACCGCCGATTTTTCCGGGCTTTCCGCCCTTCCCAAAACGCCGGAGGCCAGATGGACAGCCGCAAAGCTGTGCTGCCCGGCGCTCGACCCGGCGTTGTTCCGCTTGCCCGCGAAATTCTGCCGCCTGGTCGATCTCACGGCACAGACATGGCGCGAGGACCGGACGGGGGCAGAGTGGAAGCGCCTGATCGCGGAGCACGGCTGGGAAACTGCGCGCCTGCAGGCAAGTCTGCAGCGCACGGACGCTGTCCGGCAGATCGAGACGCGCGGCGACTGCGTCACGCTGCGCCAGCTTGCCGTCACCGGCGCGGATTTCCCCACACTCTGCGGCAGGGACGTGGGGCGGATGCTGCACCTGCTGCTAGTATATGCGCTGGATCATCCCGAGCAGAACACCAAACCGCAGCTTCTTGCTGCCGCACCGTCGCTTTGGCAGGAAGAAAACAAAATCCAAGGTTGACTTTTGCCCCCTCCATCTGCTATAATAGTCCAGCAATGGAGGCTTAGCTCAGCTGGTTAGAGCGCTTGCTTCACACGCAAGAGGTCGACGGTTCGAGTCCGCCAGTCTCCACCATCAAGCTGCACCCAAATAGATGCCACTGCGAAAAGCCCAGAAGTTTCAACGGCTTCCGGGCTTTTTTGCGCCCATTTTTTCAAGCGTGACAAAAAGATGCCAACTGCCGTGTCAGGCAAATTCGATGGACCTGTACCTTTACCCACGGCGTTTTGAGCCGCTTTTCCGAGGATTTTTCGGGAAAGCGGCTCTTTTTCGGCCTCGGCAAAGTGTAGAATTTTGACTGATGTTTTTGTTGGTCTTGCCGAATACACACTCCAAGCACAGATGCCAGCGCGTTAGCCGGCTGTGCGGCATTTCAGGCGTTAAGACCGCAGGCAAGCCCTAATCCCACTCCAGGACGAAAACACGGCGTATTGGCGATGCTGGGACGCGAGAAAGCAAAGCACCCGCTGCAACGCAGCGGGTGGTCGTTTATCTGCTGGATCTCAGCAGAGCATCGGTTTTTAATGTCACGCCCATCATGTCCTTGTGGGCTTCGCGGGTGTCCCGGCAGAGCGGCGACAGGAAGGTCAATGCGTTCTGAATGCGGCTCAGATCAGACGCAGAGAGTGCATTCTCGCGCAGATGGCGCAACACCCGGCGATAGTGCTCATGTGTGATACCATTAGCAACATTCGACCAGAGTGTTTTTCTTTCTCCCTACCCTTACTACAATTTCAAAAGCGCTTTTTGGCCACTTCTGCAAATAAAGCGTTTGTGATAAACCGTCCTGTCCGCTTTTTACCACTACTACGGTCTGGTGTGGGCGATTTGGCAAAGCCGGACACAAAAAATGGACAAGACTTTCGCCTTGCCCAATCTGCACAAGCAATCTCCTCATCTTTATTCAATCTTAATACGTCGCAAATGTCCCTTATCCGCTCTTAAAATCTCCGGCTGTATAATATAACCATCACGGAAATAAGGAGCTGCCTTTATGCCGGAAGAGATCATTCGTCGAAAGCGCCGCCTTTCGTCTTTTCAAATTATCATATTAGGTTTTGCCGGGGTCATTCTGATCGGAGCGCTGCTGCTGATGCTGCCGATCTCCACGACTGGAGGGAATGTAACTCCATTCAATGAAACGCTGTTTACAGCAACCTCTGCCGTCTGCGTGACAGGGCTTGTGGTGCAGGATACAGGCAGCTACTGGTCAACCTTTGGGCAGGCGGTTATTCTGGCGCTGATCCAAATTGGTGGTCTTGGTGTCGTAACCGTAGCAGCATCGTTCGCGCTGCTGTCTGGGCGAAAAATCTCTCTGATGCAGCGCAGCACCATGCAGGATGCAATTTCTGCGCCAAAGGTCGGCGGAATCGTCCGCCTGACACGCTTCATCCTGCGAGGGACATTTCTGATTGAACTGCTGGGCGCACTTGCCATGCTGCCGGTGTTCTGCCGGGACTATGGATGGCGCGGCGTCTGGATGGCGGTATTCCATTCCATATCTGCTTTTTGCAACGCCGGGTTTGACATTCTTGGGACAGAAAGCAACCGCTATCCATCTCTTACCGGCTATGCGGGCAGTCCGGTAATCAATATCACGATTATGCTGTTGATCGTGATTGGCGGCATTGGATTTCTGACATGGGATGACATCTTTGAAAACAAGTGGCGGTTTCATCGCTACCGAATGCAGAGCAAGGTGATTCTCGTCACGACAGGTCTTTTGATTTTTCTGCCTGCTGTGTTTTTCTTCTTTTCAGACTTTTCCGCGCTTCCCGCTGAAAACCGGCTGCTGGCATCCTTTTTTCAGTCCGTCACGCCGAGGACAGCGGGCTTCAACACGGTAAATCTATCCGCGATGTCCGGCGCGTCGCAGGGCGTGATGATCCTTTTGATGCTCATTGGCGGCTCTCCGGGGTCTACAGCAGGCGGCATGAAAACAACGACATTGGCAGTCCTGCTTGCTAATGCCGCCGCAACCTTCCGTCAGCGCGATAGTGCCCAATTTTTCGGACGCAGAGTCGATTGCAGCGCCGTCAAGACCGCCGCGACCATTCTGACGATGTATCTGGTGCTGTTCTTTGGCGGTGCGGTCTTTATCAGCGCATACGAGAATCTTCCGCTGTCTGCCTGCCTGTATGAAACGGCATCGGCGGTCGGGACAGTGGGATTGACACTTGGTATTACACCGCAGCTGCGCATTCCATCGCAAATGGTGCTGATCTTGCTCATGTATCTGGGCAGAGTCGGCGGTCTTACCCTCATTTATGCGGCACTTTCCAGCAAAAAAGTGGGGAATGCAAAGCTGCCGCAGGAAAAAATAACGATTGGATAAGGAGCCTTTTCACATGAAAAACATTCTATTGATTGGCACAGGCCGCTTCGGACGGCATATCGCAGTACAGCTTTCTCAGCTGGGGCATCAGGTCATGGCGGTCGATACAAACGAGGAACGAATCAGTGATGTGCTGCCATATGTCACCAACGCACAAATTGGCGATAGTACAAACGCAGAGTTTCTTCGCTCTCTTGGCATCGGAAATTTTGACGTCTGTATCGTGACCATCAGCGGTAGTTTTCAGAACTCGCTGGAAACCACCTCGCTGCTGAAGGAGCTGGGGGCAAAGTGCGTGGTGTCGCGTGCCGAGCGTGATGTGCAGGCAAAGTTTCTGCTTCGCAACGGTGCAGACCATGTAGTCTACCCGGAAAAACAGGTGGCAAAATGGGCAGCGATCCGATACACTGCCGACCATATCTTCGACTACATAGAGATCGACGAGCAGCACGCCATTTTTGAGGTGGAAGTACCAGAAGGCTGGGTCGGGAAAAGCATTGGCGAACTGAATATCCGCAGAAAGTTTGGAATCAACATTCTTGGCATCAAGCATTCGGGAAAAACCGACGTATCAATTACACCGGATACGGTGCTGTCCGGGGAAATGACGATTTTAGCGTTGGGCGAATACAAAGCGCTGCAAAAGTGCTTCCGAATCTGAACGGACGGTGAGGGTATGTGGAAGATGTCGTTTTGATCGCTGGGACAGCGTTAATGTTCCTGTTCGGCTGGTTTTTGATGAAGCGGCTGGATCGCTTTCTGGATGAAAATCAGAAGCGAATCGAGGAAGCGCCCGAACAACAGCAGCCTGAGCCGTGTGTGCATCTGGTCGGAAATATTTCTCCTGACGAACTTGAGGAAACGCTTTCCCGGTTTCGCAGCAGTCATGCCCATGTAGAAATCGTGATCTATGATTCAGAGCAAATTTCATTTCCGGACAATGAATCCGATTGGGCGCAGTAGAAACCTTCACATTTTGGTGCTATAATATCGTTTAAGAGGGGTGGTGAAAATGTGCAGAACAAAGGAAGCGAACTGCCAAAAGAGCATATTCTTGTGTGCCTGTCCTCGTCTCCATCCAATGAACGCATTGTACGAATGGCAGGGAAAATGGCACAGGCATTTAGTGGCAGCCTTACCGCGCTTTATGTGCAGACACCCGGAGACGCTGATATGAATGCGGAAGATACCGTTCGCTTGCAGGCAAATATGCGCCTTGCGCAGCAGTTCGGCGCAGAGATCATCACAACGCATGGAGAAGACGTAGCCACACAGATCACGGAATATGCGCGGCTCTCCGATGTGACCAAAATCGTGATCGGGCGAAGCGGCGTACAGCGGCGGCATTTTTGGAGTGAACCGACGCTGACAGAACGGCTCATTGCGCTTGCACCAGAGGTGGACATTCATATCATTCCGGATGTGGAAGCCTATAAGAGCTACCGCAGGAAACGGCTGCTTACCATCCGTCCGGCGTTTCCGACCGCATGGGAACTGCTTCTGACCATCGGGATTCTGGCAGCTGCGACGGTCATCGGATGGGTCTTTCTGCGGCTCGGCTTTGCAAATGCCAATATCATCATGGTTTACCTGCTGGGGGTGCTTCTGACTTCCGCTTTTACCAGCGGATATACCTGCGGTGTGCTGTCCGCTTTTTTGAGTGTCATCCTGTTCAATTATTTTCTGACGGAACCCCGGCTGTCTTTGGCAGCCTACGGCAGTAAATACCCAATAACCTTTGCCGTCATGTTTGCAGCGGCGCTTTTGACCGGTACGCTTGCCGCAAAGCTCAAAGCCCATGCGCAGCTATCCGCGCGGGATGCCTATCGGACAAAACTCCTTTTTGATATGAACAGGCAGCTTCAAAAGGCGGAAACACCGGATGAGGTCTATCAGATGACCGCGACGCAGATACAGAAGCTCATGCAGCGGGACATTCTGATTTATCCAGTGCAGAGCGGCGTACTGTCCCAAGGGATCATTTACCCGGCTGACGGAAGCAGACCATACAGCGTCCCAGACACAGACCGGGAGCAGGATGTGATTCGCTGGGTCTGGCAGAACCGGAAACGTGCCGGAGCAACGACGCAAAACTTTCCAAAAGCAAAACGGCTGTATCTTGCCATTCGTACCGGGCAGCAGATTTACGGTGTTGTCGGGATTCCGATGGAGAAGCAAACGCAGCCTGACGCATTTACATCCAGCGTGCTGTTTTCCATTCTCGGCGAGTGCGCTCTGGCGCTGGAAAGCCTACGCAACGCCGAAGAAAAGGAAAAAGCCGCCGTCCTTGCAAAGAACGAACAGCTCCGTGCAAACCTTCTGCGTTCAATTTCCCATGACCTTAGGACCCCGCTGACCTCCATTTCCGGCAACGCGGATACGCTGCTGCACAGCTATAACGTGCTGGATGAACAAACGCGGAAACAGATTTTTACGGACATTTATGACGATGCGCAATGGCTGACGGGACTGGTTGAGAATTTACTTTCCGTTACGAAAATCGCGGACGGCAGCGTCAAGCTGCGCCTTTCCGATCAGGTTGTGGACGATATTGTGTCGGAAGCGCTCCGGCATATCGACCGAAGGTCGGCGGAGCATCACATTACAGTGGATTGCGGAGATGAGCCGCTGCTGGTGCGGGTGGATGCAGGACTCATCATGCAGGTGCTTATCAACTTGGTGAACAACGCAGTCAAATATACTCCGGCTGGCTCGAACATCCGGATCACGGCAATCCCACGAGAAAATATGGCTGAAATATGCGTCAGCGATAACGGTCCCGGTATTCCAGATGAACTGAAGGAACATGTGTTTGAAATGTTCTTTACCGGGGGCAATCCGATTGGCGACAGCCGCCGAAGTCTTGGACTTGGGCTTACGCTCTGCCAAGCCATCATTCATGCCCATAATGGCGAAATGACATTGAAAGAAAATTCGCCGCAGGGCTGCATCTTTTCCTTTACAGTACCGCTCAGTGAGGTGAACCTAAATGAATAAGCCACTCGTCCTCGTTGTAGAAGATGATACGCCGGTGCGCAATCTGATCACAACAACGCTGAAAACCCATGAATACAGGTATCTTTCTGCGCAAAACGGCGCAAGCGCCGTGATGGAGGCGCTGTCCCACAACCCGGACATTGTGCTGCTTGATTTGGGACTGCCAGATATGGACGGCGTGGAGATCATCCGGAAAATCCGTTCGTGGTCAAATATGCCGATCATTGTGATCAGCGCCAGAACAGAGGATTCTGATAAAATCGGGGCGCTGGATGCCGGGGCGGACGATTATCTCACCAAGCCCTTTTCCGTGGATGAACTGCTGGCGCGGCTGCGAGTAACGCAGCGGAGACTGTCGCTGATGAAAACAGACGCAGCGCAGGAATCTCCGATTTTTACGAACGGTGCGCTGAAAATCGACTATGCGGCAGGCTGCGCATATCTTGATGGTGCAGAACTGCACCTGACGCCCATCGAGTACAAGCTGCTGTGCCTGCTCTCCAAAAATGTGGGCAAGGTTCTGACCCACACCTACATCACACAGCAGATTTGGGGCAGCAGTTGGGAAAACGATATTGCTTCTCTGCGGGTGTTCATGGCGACCCTGCGCAAAAAGCTGGAACGCGGAAAAGACGGGCAGCAATACATACAAACGCACATCGGAATCGGCTATCGGATGCTCCGCGTCGAATAGCAGGGAGGCTTTCAAAAAATCTATGAATCATTATGCTGTTGAAAACCTGTTTGGCATAGAAGGGCTGAACATCGCATGGTACGGTATACAGGCATGAAACTAATTTGCTCTTTATTTATCACATTCTTAAAAATCGGTGCGTTCACCTTTGGCGGCGGATA
>URAZ01000026.1 GCA_900545925.1 uncultured Eubacteriales bacterium
TTGTGCGTGTCAGAATGAGTTTTTCGGCAAAGATCTGCGCGTGGCGTATGACGGCCTTGACCCAGATCTTCTCGTCGTCCATGTCCCAGAGTAGACGCTCGGCAGGAATATTGTCAACTGCGCCGTGCAGCGGCAGGCGGACGCCCTCGTCCGTGCAGGGCGAGCCGACGGCCAGCAGACCGCAGGTGGTCAGGAAGCCTGCCGTGAAATTCTTGAGCCATCCCGCTTCCTTGTCATCATAGTAAGCGGGCGCGACGTAGCCGTTCGCCGAGAAAAAGCCGCAGTTTTCGCCGCGAAAATGCAGGCGGGAAATATCCGCGCAGCGGTCGGCGGAGACGGTGAAGTCCAATCCCTTGCCGTTGCGTACCTGCAAAAGGCGCATGCCGTCGCCCTTGCCGCCAGTCAGCCGGTATTCCTCCACGCCGAACAGCTGCGATTCGTGTCCGTAATATGCGCGTTCGTTCATTTGGGTGCTCCTTTCAGTCCAGAGGTGCGTACACGCAAAAAGGCCTGTACGTTGTTCCTTCTCCACTAGGATAACAGAAAAAACGTACAGGCAATAGTGATTTTTGTACAAAACCTGAAAAAATTATTTTTTCTCCGCTTCTTCTTCGCTGCTCTCCAGATTCTTTCTGTACTCGCGCGGTGAACAGCCGAATTTCCGGTGGAAGACCTTGGAGAAATAATTATAGTCGTAAAAGCCAACGTTGGCCGCAATTTCGGAGATCTGCATCGCTGTGGTGCGAATCATTTGCTCCGCCATGGCGATGCGTTTGCTGCGGATATAATCGGCGACGGAGGAATTGAAGCTTGTGTGGAAGATCTGATAGAGTTCGGCACGCGAGACAGAGAAATGCGCGCACAGATGCTCAATGGACAGATCCCACGCAATGTTGTCGTTGATGTATTTTTCAATCTGCTGCGCCGTGTCGAGATTGCGCACCTCAAGCATGCGCTGGTGGTAAATATGACTGATGCAGGCGTCAAGAATGTTGCAGGCAGCCTTGATCTCATCGGGCGCATAGTGGATCTGCATGTCGTAGAGCGAGCGGCACTCCTCCTCGCCGATGCCGAACTGCGCAGCGTAGGCCGCGATGGTATGGAACTCCGCGTCCCGACCATTCGTGGCCTGTCCGATGCAGATGAACGCGACAATTACGCCCTCATAATACAGAGGTGCGAGATATTCCGTCAGCCCCGCGTGACATCGGTACTGCACGGGCTTTCTCGTGCGGCGGCAGGTCTGCATATGGGCGGCGTCGCAGCTGTGGCAGCGGCGCTCAAATTCCGGATTTTCCCGCATTCTTGCGCAGAAGGGATAGAGTTTGATGGGGGTGGATGCACATTCCTCAAAGTCCGTGTCAAAGATGCAGAGTTTCAGCCCCGTCAGCGTGTAAAAATCGTGCAGCAGTTCCGTCAAACCGGCGTTTTTCAGATCCAGCATAGTGTCGGCTCCTTCCGGAAAAGTAGTAAATTCGTATGCAAAGACAAGTCGTATTTTCACCTGTTTTCTTCTGTTTTATATTGTATCAATCTAAAAAAGGGAATGATATATGGCAATGTGCACAAAAATAGCCTTTCCTTTTTTATGGTTTCAAAGATGTTTTTCTCTGCTTTGAAAACGTTTTTTACTAGTCCTTTCATTTCCTGCATGATAAAATACAATCACGAACGGGGATTCCTGTTTCGACACTAATTTAGGAGGAATTACACAATGAAAAAGATCATCGCTTTGCTGCTTGCAGTGATGATGGTTCTGGCCATGGCCGCCTGTGCCGCCAAGACCACCGACACCCCGGCTCCCGCTGAGACTGACAACAAGACCGACGCAGTCCAGGAAACCGCTACCGAGGCTGCCGCCGACGGCAAGACCGAGCTCAACATCGGTGTTCTCGTCTGGAAGTATTCCGACACCTACGGCTCCTCTGTCCGTGTCGCCATGGACAAGTATGCCAAGGAAATCGGCGCTGAAAAGGGCCTGACCATCAACCTCGAAATGCAGGACGGCAACGACGACCAGGCGACCCAGAACAACCAGGCCGACGTTATGTTCGCCGCCGGCAAGGATCACATCATCATCAACCTCTGCGACACCTCTGCTGGCCAGTATCTGGTTGACCTTGCCAAGCAGTACAATGTTCCCATCTCCTTCTACAACAAGGAGCCCGTTGACTCCTCGATCGTGACTGGCTCCAACTCCATCTTCGTCGGCACGAAGCCCGAAGAGGCCGGTATCATGCAGGGCGAGATCCTCGCTGACCTGTATGCCGCCAACCCCGAGCGCGTCGACAAGAACGGCGACGGCAAGGTTATGACACTTGAGTTTGAAGGCGAGATCAACAACCCCGAAGCCATTGCCCGTACCGAGTACTCCCTGTCCACCGCCATCGAAAGAGGCGTTCCCTGCGAGATGATGACCGAGAACCAGGTCGCCAACTGGGATACCGCCAAGGCACAGGAAATGATGACCGCGCAGATCGCGTCCCTCGGTGTTGAGAACATCGAAGTCGTCTTCTGCAACAACGACGACATGGCCATCGGCGTTATCGCTGCTCTGAACGAGGTCGGCTATAACCTCGGCGACGGCGGCGATGAGATCATCGTCATCGGTGTTGACTGCACCGATACCGCTGTTGAGTACATCAACGCCGGCAAGCTCTACGGTACTGTCAAGCAGGACGGCGACGCAATGGGCAAGGCCAACATCCTCATGGCGATCAACGGCGCTCTGGGCAAGGATTGGCTCGACGGCACCGACTATGTCATGGCTGACGACGGCTTCTCCATCCGTATCCCGTACGCAAAGGTCACTGCGGAATAATCTGTTCAGATCATTCTGCTGATCTTGTAAGAGAATCGTAATCGAATCAGGTGGCCCTCTGGGGCCACCTGATTATGCAAAAAGGAATTGGTGATACACTTGGAAGAAAACTACCTGCTCGAAATGCTCGATATCGAAAAGCAGTTCCCGGGCGTCAAGGCGCTGGATCATGCCAAGCTCCAGCTGCGTCCCGGCTCCATCCACGCTCTGATGGGCGAGAACGGCGCCGGCAAATCGACGCTCATGAAGTGCCTGTTCGGTATCTATAAAAAAGACGCGGGCTCCATCCGGATGAACGGCAAGGAGATCAATTTCACCAACCCGCGCAACGCCCTCGATCACGGCGTCGCCATGGTGCATCAGGAACTCAATCAGGTGCTCTACCGCAGCGTCATGGAAAATATGTGGCTGGGCCGGTTCCCACTGAAGGCCGGACTGGTTGACCACAAGAAAATGTACAACGACACCAAGGCTGTTCTGGACGATCTGGAGATCAAGGTTGACCCGAAGGCGATCATCGGCACCATGGCCGTTTCTCAGCGTCAGATGCTCGAGATCGCAAAGGCAGTTTCCTATAACGCAAAGATCCTTGTGCTCGACGAACCGACATCTTCGCTGACCAGCGAGGAGGTCGAGCATCTGTTCCGCATCATGCGCCGCTTGTGTGAGCAGGGTGTCGGCATTATCTATATTTCCCATAAGATGGACGAGATCAAGCGTATTTCCGACGAAGTCACCATCATGCGCGACGGCCAGTGGATCTCCACCGACAAGACGGAAAACCTCTCGACCGACGATATCATCAAGCGCATGGTCAACCGCGAGATGACCAACCGTTTCCCGGCCAAGGACAATGTTCCCGGCGACGTGCTGATGGAGGTTTCGCACCTGACCGGCAAATACATGCCCACCTGTCAGGACGTTTCGTTCGAGCTTCGCGCGGGCGAGGTGCTCGGCGTGGCCGGTCTGGTCGGCTCGCGCAGAACGGAACTTCTGAGCACGATCTTCGGCATCATGGCGCGTGAGAGCGGCGAGATCAAGCTGAACGGCAAGCCCATTTCCAACAAAACGCCGCGCCAGTCCATCAAAAACGGCTTCGCCATGCTGACAGAGGAACGCCGCGCAACCGGCATCTTCCCCTATGCCAACATTTTGTTCAACACCGTAATTTCAAACCTCGGTTCCTATAAAAAGGGCCCGCTGCTTTCCGATAAAAAAATGACCGCCGACACGGACTGGTCCATTTCCTCCATGCACATCAAAACGCCGTCGCAGAAAACGCTCATCAAAAACCTCTCCGGCGGCAACCAGCAGAAGGTCATTCTTGGACGCTGGCTGCTGACAAATCCTGATGTTCTGCTCCTTGACGAGCCGACGCGCGGCATCGATGTCGGCGCTAAGTACGAGATTTACGAACTGATCCTGCAGCTTGCCAAGCAGGGCAAGGCTGTTATGATGGTCTCATCCGAAATGCCGGAACTGATCGGGATCTGCGACCGCATCCTTGTTATGAGCAACGGCCATATGGCCGGTATCCTCGAACGCGGCAAGGACTTCGGCGGTATTGAAAATGAGCAGGAAACCATCATGCGTCTGGCTGCGCAATATGTATAAAGAGGTTGAGAAAATGACGAATTCTAAGAAAATGAACCCGCAGAAGCTGAAGGATACGCTGCTGAAATATGCACTGTATATCATCCTTCTTCTGCTCCTTGTTGTGATTGTTGCGATCAAGCCCAACTTCCTTTCCGTCGGCAACCTGATCTCCATTCTGAAGCAGGCCTCCACGAAGGGCATTCTGGCCTACGGCGTTGCAGGCATCATCATTCTCGCCGGTACCGACCTGTCCGTCGGCCGTGTGCTCGGCCTCTGTGCGGCTGTTGCAGCCTCCTTGCTGCAGTCGGTCACGTTCGCTTCGAGATACTATCCCAGCATCACAGAGCCGCTGCCCCTGATCCTGCCGTTCCTCGCCTGCGTGGCCATCGCGGTCATCATCTCTGCGTTCAACGGCTTCGGCATGGCAAAACTCCATATGCACCCCTTCATTGTTACCCTTGGCACGCAGCTGATCTCCTACGGTCTGTGCTGCATCTACATCGAGAACCAGCCCTCCGGCTCCACGCAGGCGCTGTCCTCTCTTGACCAGCGCTATCTGGCGCTCGCAACCGGATCCGTCGATATCTTCGGCTTCAAGCTGCCGTATCTGGTTATCATCTTCCTGCTGCTGGGCGTTCTGACGTGGCTCGTCTGGAACAAGACCCGATTCGGCAAGAATATGTTCGCTGTCGGCGGCAACTCCGAGGCGGCTGAGGTTTCCGGCGTCTCCGTCACGAAGACCATCATGGGCGTGTTCCTGTATGCCGGTCTGATGTACGGCATCGCCTCCTTTCTCGAAGGCGCCCGTATCCAGTCCGTCGGTACTGCAACCGGCATCAACTACGAGCTTGACGCCATTGCGGGCTGCGTCATCGGCGGCGTCTCCTTCAACGGCGGCATCGGCACTGTCCCTGGTGTCGTGATCGGCTCGATCATTCTGCAGGCAATCAACTATGGCCTGTACTTCCTCGGCGTCAACGCATATCTGCAGTACATCATCCGCGGCGCGATCATCATCATCGCCGTCGCCATCGACGTGCAGAAGTACGTTGCAAAGAAATAATTGCGCTGCGGCTTTTCAAAGCCACTGCGTTCCGGTATAATGGACGCAATCGCAGCAGATCTTCATGAGGCGCGTTGCTGCTTGCAGCGCGCCTCACTTTTTTAAGAAAGGACGTTTTTCCTATGCTGACCATTCAAAAGCTTCCCCTGTGCGCCAAGGGCGCGCCCGTCGCCATTACGCTGGAAAACAGCAATTATATGCGTGTGACGCTCCTGTCCTATGGTGCAACGCTCCAGTCCATTGTTGTCCCTGACCAAAACGGCGCGTTGACCGATGTGCTGCTCGGTTATGAGAGCGTGAAGGAATATGAAGAAAACAGCGGCTATCTCGGTGCGTGCATCGGCCGAAACGGAAACCGCATCGCAAACGCAGCCTTCACGCTGAACGGCCAGCGCTTCCAGCTTACGGCCAACGAGGGTAAAAACCAGCTTCACGGGGGCCTGTGCGGCTTCGATAAAAAACTCTGGGACTATGCCTGCCGCGAAAATAGCGTGGAATTCACAACGGTTCTGGCTGATGGTGAGGAGGGCTACCCCGGCAGACTCGACGTGTCTATCACCTTCACGCTTACGGACGACAATGCGCTGCATATTGACTACCGTGCTGTCAGCAGTGCGGATACCGTTGCGAATTTTACCAATCACGCCTACTTCAACCTCAACGGACAGGGCAGCGGCGACGTGTTGGGCCATCTGCTCCAGCTGAACGCCTCGGCCTATACGCCAGCCAACGCCGCAACGCTGCCGACCGGCGAGATTGCGCCCGTTGACGGCACCTGCATGGACTTCCGCACCGCGAAGCCCATTGGCCGCGATATCCATGATGCGGCGCTCGCACCCTTCCGCGGCTACGACACGAATTTTTGCCTCGATGGAAAGGGCCTTCGTAAGATTGGACGGGCCGAGGGCGACAAGACCGGTATTGTGATGGAGGTGGAAACGACGCTTGAGGGCGTGCAGCTTTATACCGGCAATTTCATCTCCGACCGCGCAGGCAAGAATGGCGCGCGCTACGCGTCTTATGGCGGATTCTGCCTCGAAACGCAGCACTATCCCGATGCGGTCAACCAGCCTGCATTCCCGTCCCCGGTTCTTCATCAGGGTGAGCCGCTGCACGAGACGACGATCTACCGCTTCCGCGTGAGAAAGTGAGGCTCTTCTATGATCAGTCTTGGCATTGACATCGGCGGAACCGGCTGCAAATGCGTCGCCTTCCGCGATACCGGCGAGCAGATCGCCATGTCCTACCGCGAATATCCTACGAAGCCCGGCGAGGTGAACCTGAATGCGCTGGCGCTGCGCGAGAGCGTGTTCTTCGTAATCTCCGACTGCGTCAAAAAGCTGGATGACGCGAAGCAGGTCGCGGCCATCACCGTCTCCTCCTTCGGCGAGTCCTTCGTTCCCGTTGACCGCAGCGGTCAGCCGCTGAGCGATATTATTCTCTATTTTGCCAACACCGAAAGCGGAGAATTTTCCCGTCTCGTCGAGGCGGTCGGCGCGGAAAAATTCATGCGCATCACCTGCGTCCTGCCGGACGCGTCGTATTCGCTGGCGAAAATGCTCTATACGCTCCGCACGGCCCCGCGCCCGGTGTGGAAGTTCCTATTTGTCGCAAGTTACATCTGCTTCTGCCTGTCTGGTGAGACGGTGGCGGATTATTCCCTTGCCTGCCGCAGCATTCTCTTTGATGTGCGGAAACTCTGCTGGTCGGACGAGTTGACAAGCGCCTGCGGAATCAACCCTGAAACGCTCCCTGCCGTCCTGCCGACCGGCTCGTGCGCCGGAACGCTCATGCAGGAGGCTGCCTCCGCGCTCGGCCTGCCGCAGAGCGTCAAGGTCGTCATCGGTTCGCACGACCAGATCGTCAACGCCCTTGGCTGCGGCGTGGCGAACCCCGGCGAAGCCGTCGATACGACCGGTACGGTCGAATGCATCTGCCCGCTGTTCGCAGCTATCCCGGAAACGCTGGGGTTTGAGCGTGAAAATTACGCCTGTGTCCCGTATCTGGACGGGCGGGGCTATGTGACCTACGCCTATAATATCTCCGGCGGCGCAGTTGTGCGCTGGTACCGCGATTCGCTGGCGTTTTATCTCAAGCAGGCCGCGAAGGAACGCGGCTGCTCCGTCTACGACATTCTGAACGAAACGTGCCCGCCCGAGCCGACGGGGCTGATTGTCCTACCATTTTTGCAGGGCATGGGCGGCACGCCGGATGTGCTGACCGGTGCGCGCGGCACGATCTACGGCCTTACAATGCACACCTCGCCCGCTGATCTCTACCGCGCCATTCTCGAAGGCTTGACCTTCGAGATGCGTTATAACCTCGAAAAGCTTGCCAAATACGATATTCGCCCGACGACGCTCTTTGCTGCGGGCGGCGGCGCGAAGTCGCCTGTCTGGCGGCAGATCAAGGCAGATATCTTGGGCGCTGAAATTCGGCCCACGCTGGCCGACGAGGCTGGCGCGCTCGGCAGCGCGATCCTCGGCCTTGCCGCCGCAACCGGCGAGAAAGACCGGACGGCCCTTGCTGCCCGCTTCGTCCGCTACGGACAGACAGCGATGCCCGACGCGCAGCGGCACGCGTATTATGAAAAGCAGTTCGCACTTTATAAAGAACTGCGCGAGTTTGAGGTTCGTCATGCCCGGGGATAACGCATCGGCGACCGGAACCGTATTCGATATCAAGCAGCTGGCTGTCTACGACGGCCCCGGCATCCGCACGACGGTGTTTTTGAAGGGCTGCCCCCTGCGCTGCATGTGGTGTCACAACCCGGAGGGCCTTTCCTACAAACCGCAGCTAATGGTATCGATGAACAACTGCCTGCACTGCGGTGCCTGTATCAGGGCTTGCCCGAATGGAGGGAAAACCTGCACGGCCTGCGGCCGGTGCATCCGCGCCTGCCCACAGGGGCTGCGGAAGCTATGCGGAAAACGCTATACGGCACAGGAACTGGCCCAAAAGCTTCTGCGGGACAAGGACTATCTTGCCGCAATGTCAGGCGGCGTGACCTTCTCCGGCGGCGAGCCGACCGGGCAGCCAGAATTCCTGCTGGAAACGCTGGACCGCGTCGCGGGCATGCACCGCGCGATTGAAACAAGCGGCTATTGCAGCGGCAGCGTATTCGAGGCCGTGCTGGCGCGGGTCGAGTATGTTATGATGGATCTCAAGCTGATGGATCTCGAACGGCACCGGCACTATACAGGCGTATCCAACGGGCCAATTCTGGAAAATCTCGAGCGGCTTAAGAAAAGCGGAAAGCCGTTTCGCATCCGCATCCCGGTTATCCCAGGCGTCAACGATTCGGATGGAAATTTTGACGCCACAGCCCGGCGGCTGCTGGATGCGGAAAAGCTGGAACAGGTCGAACTGCTGCCGTACCATGTGACGGCGGGCGCAAAGTACGAGATGGTCGGCCGCTCCTATCAGCCGGAATTCGACACCGCTGCCGCACCGAACCTGAATACGGAGATCTTCCGCCGCTATGGCCTGAAGTGTACCCACCTGTAGGCTGATGTCATATACGCGCAGCATCTTGCAGGATGCTGTAACATAGAAAAACTTCACACGCAAACGAGCGGAAACCGCGCACACCCAAGCTTCCTTGAAGAATAGCCGTTAATGTTACAGCGTACAGCCAGTTCTGGCCGCTTTTCCCCGCCCATGTCCCGACTGTATCTGCACCGGGAATCTGCCACACTAAGGGCAGATTTTTCGGAAGAGGGGATACAGATGAAAAAACAGCTGTGGGGGCTTTTCTGCGCAGCAGTGCTGGCGGCGACGCTGGCGCTTCCCATTCGGGCGGCGGAGCAGACGCATCGTGCCTATCTTTGCGGCTATCCGGATGGGACAATCCGGCCCAATGCGCGCATCACGCGGGCGCAGCTGGCCTGTGCACTTGTGCGGCTGGCGGAAGAACCGCTGCCGGAGCCGACGCGCGTGACGTTTTTTGATGTGCCGGGCGACCATTGGGCCTGCACGCAGATTCGTCAGCTTGCAGGCTTGGGGCTGCTGCCGTTTGGAGAGGGCGGCTGGTTTCTGCCGTCAGCCACGGTCAGCTGGCGAGAGTTGTGCAGTGTGCTGGATACGCTGGCAGGCTCGGAGACGGGCTGCGAAGCGTTCCCGGCGCTGACCGCCGCGTGGGAAGAGAAGACCGTCCTCGAGGCGGGGCAAGGGAGTGCCGCAGGCAGCGCGTCGGTCAGCCGTGCAGAGTTTGCGCGTGCATGCAACAGCCTGCTTGGCCGCAGTCCGGATGGGACAGATGCGCAGCTGCGCGCCGCGGCGTGGTACTGGGACAATCAGGATGAGACAGCATGGTATTATGCCGATCTGATCGAGGCTGCGGTTGACCATACCTGCCGCGTTCCAAACACGGCGGAACAGTGGACAGCTGTCGGATAGATATTGTTCCGCAATCGCAAACGGCGTGCAAAATGCTCAAAAATGAGCTGCGAAGTTTGTAAAAAATGGCGGGCAGAAAATTTGACAGGAGCATTGAATTTTTTTTGCCCGCCATTTATAATGAACTTACAATCTAAGATTGGTAGCTGTAAGGAAGTGTTTCGCACACGGGCTGCAACTATCACTCGGCTTGCACGGCAGAGTGTTTCAGATGAAGATCTGAAGCACTTTTGTTATATGCACCGGTGAGCATCACGAAAAGGAGGACTCCCCATGAACTTACTCACAAACGGACGCGTCATCACCCGCGACGAGGGCGGCAAGGGCTATTACGAAAAAGGCGCCGTCGCCTATGAAGGCACCAAGATCGTCGAGGTCGGCGAAGAAGCCGCGCTGCGCGCAAAATACCCGCAGGCCGAGATCATCGACGCCAAGGGCGGCGTCATCATGCCCGCATTCATCAACGCGCACACCCACATCTATTCCGCGCTTGCACGCGGTCTGTCCATTGTCGGCAACAACCCCACAAATTTCTATGAAGTGCTCGACGGCACATGGTGGGCCATGGATCGCAAGCTGACGCTTGAGGGGTCCCGCGCCTCCGCAGATGCCCTGTACATCGACTGCATCAAGCAGGGCGTTACGACCATTTTCGATCACCACGCAGCCTACTGCGAGATTCCGGGCTCCCTGTTCCAGATCGGCGAGAGCGCCAAGAAATTCGGCATCCGCTCCTGTCTGTGCTACGAGGTCTCCGACCGTGACGGCGAGGAGAAGTGTCTGCAGGCCATCAAGGAGAACGCCGACTGGATCACCTACTGCGAGCAGCAGAAGGACCCGATGCTTGCCGCCATGTTCGGCGGCCACGCGCTGTTCACCATCTCCGACAAGACCTTCGACCGCATGGTCGAGGCCAATAACGGCCGTACCGGCTATCACATCCACGTCTCCGAGGGCATGAACGACGTCTATGACAGCCTGCAGAACTACGGCCGCCGCCCTGTGCAGCGTCTGCACGACCACGGTATCCTGGGCGACAAGACTATTCTCGGCCACTGCATCCATGTGAACCCGGCTGAGATCGAACTCATCCAGAACACCCACACCATGGTTGTCAACAACCCCGAGTCCAACATGTCCAACGCCGTCGGCGTCTGCCCGGTGCTGCCGCTGTCCAAGGCGGGCATCCTGCTCGGCCTCGGCACCGACGCATGGACGAACGACATGATCGAATCGCTCAAGGCTGCGCTCTGCGTCCAGCGTCTGAACGCCTGCCTGCCGAACGTCGCGTGGTGCGAAGTAACCGGCATGCTGTTTAAGAACAACGCGAAGATCGGCGCAAAGTATTTCCCGGACGAACTCGGCGTGCTCAAGGCCGGTGCCGCTGCCGATATCATCGTCATGGATTACAAGCCGTTCACCCCGTTCTCGGATGAGAATATCGACGGCCACATCCTCTTCGGCATGACCGGCAAACTCTGCCGCACGACCATCGCAAACGGCAAGCTTCTTATGAAGGACCGCGAACTCATCGGCATCGACGAGGAAGCCGAAAACGCCCACATCCTCGAAGCCGCCAAGAAGCTCTGGGGCGCACTGAACCACAGAGAATATTAAGCCGCTTCTGCGTTTTGTAGGGGCCGATGCCCACATCGGCCCGTGCAGAATATGCCCGTTTTTACGGAAATCTACGGCGAATTCGCAACTTCCCAATGGGCCGATGTGGGCATCGGCCCCTACAGTGAAGAACAGGAGGGTTCCCAATGTACGAAACCACCCGTCAGAGAGTCTGCAAGTGGCTCCTGCTTGCCGTGCTTGTGTTCTCCACGCTCGACGCCGCGCTGTTTGCCCTCTTCGATATCGGCATGGAGCGGCTCGGCCTGCGCTGTCTCAATTCGTTCTTTGAGTATTATCTGCCGGAGCTGTTTCCGGGGAAGCTGACCGTGTATATTGCCGCGTTTGCCAGGCTGGCCGCGCTGGCTGGCTGGGTCCTGCTGCTCTGCGGAAAACGCGTGGGAATAACCGTGATCTTTGCCGTTTCAGTCCTTCCTTTTTTCAAAAGTATTCTGATCTTCCTGACCAGCATTCTGGCCCTGTTCAGCGCAGCGGACTTCGGCGCGCAGGCGCTGGCCTTCGCAAAGGATCTTCTGACATTCGTAACGGCCGGGCTGCCCATCGTATTGATGCTTTTCTGGAAGGGCCGCGGCTATTAAAACTTAGGAGGTAATCACATGTCTGAAAAAATGTATCCGATCCCGTTCAAGTCTCTGATGAACTGGATCGTCACCGAATACGCCCGCGAGGGCGAGATCTTCGGCGTGCATACGCCGTATTATGCCACCGGCAAGACGCTCCCCATCTTCGGCGAGACGATTGAGACCCCGTTCGGCCCGGCAGCCGGCCCCAACAGCCAGCTGGCACAGAACATCATCGCTGCGTATTTTGCCGGCGCCCGCTTCTTCGAGGTCAAGACGGTGCAGAAAATGGACGGCGAAGAACTGGCCCGCTGCGTGCCGCGTCCGTGCATTCTGGCCGCGGACGAGGGCTATAACCAGGAATGGTCAACCGAACTCGAGGTCCCGCAGGCGCAGAACGAGTATATCAAGGCATGGTGCGCACTCAAGGTCCTGTCCAAGGTCTATGGCCTCGGCTCTCCGGATGGCTTCGTGTTCAATATGTCCGTCGGCTACGATCTCGAGGGCATTAAGGGCGAGAAGGTCAACAGTTATATCGACAACATGATGGATGCGTCGAACACAGCGCAGTTCAAAGAGTGCCTCGCCGTCCTGACCGAACTGTTCCCGGAGGAAAAGGACTTCATTGCCGCCATTTCCCCGCGCGTCAGCCGCAGCGTCACCGTTTCCACGCTCCACGGCTGTCCTCCGCAGGAGATCGAGCGCATTGCGTCCTATCTCCTGACCGAGAAGGGTCTGCACACCTTCGTCAAGTGCAATCCAACCATCCTTGGCTACAAGACCGCCCGCACCATTCTCGACTCCATGGGCTATGACTACATCGTCTTCGACGAGCATCATTTCAACGAGGATCTGCAGTGGGCCGATGCCGTGCCGATGTTTGAACGCCTGCAGGCGCTGGCAGACTCCAAGGGCCTGGAGTTCGGCCTGAAACTTTCCAATACCTTCCCCGTTGATACGACTCGGAACGAATTGCCCGGTACCGAAATGTACATGTCCGGCCGCAGCCTCTTCCCGCTGACCATTGAGATGTGCAGCCGTATCAGCCGTCAGTTTAACGGCAAAATGCGCATTTCCTTCGCGGGCGGCGCGGAATTCTTCAACTGCGACAAGCTGTTCGCCGCAGGCATCTGGCCCATCACCGTTGCCACCACTATTCTCAAACCCGGCGGATACAACCGTCTGGCCCAGATGGTCGAAAAGACGGAAAAGCTGCCGTATCATGCGTTCAACGGCACGGACTCCTCCGCCATCAGCGATATGTCCGCCGCCAGCCACAGCGATTTCCATCACCTCAAGCCCATCAAGCCCCTGCCTGCGCGCAAGAGCGAGGAGAAGGTGCCCCTCATCGACTGCTTCACCGCACCCTGCAAGGGCGGCTGCCCAATTCATCAGGACATTCCGGAGTACATGGAACTTGTCCGCCGCGGACTGTACGGCCCGGCGTTGAAGCTGATCACGGAAAAGAACCCGCTGCCGTTCCTGACCGGCACGATCTGCGCGCACCGCTGCCAGAACAAGTGCTCCCGCAACTTCTATGATGAATCCGTCCATATCCGCGATACCAAGCTGGTTGCAGCGGAAAATGGTTACGGCGCGCTCATGGCCTCGCTGAAGCCGACCGAAAAGCTGCCCGGCAAGAAGGCTGCAATCATCGGCGGCGGTCCGACCGGCATTGCGGCTGCCTACTTCCTCGCCCGCGGCGGCGTGGAAACCACGATCTTCGAGCGTGAAGCGAAGCTCGGCGGCGTGCCGCGCTATGTCATTCCCGCGTTCCGCATCTCCGACGAAGCGCTTGACAAGGATGTTGCCCTCATGGAGCGTCTCGGCGTGGAAGTCAAATGCGGCGCACCGGCCCCGAGCGTTGACGAACTCAAGAAGATGGGCTATACGCACATCCTGATGGCAACCGGCGCATGGCAGGCAGGCGAACTCGGCATTCCCGGTAATGTCAAGGGTGTCATCGGCTGGATGAAGGAAATGAAGCAGCAGGTCAAGCCGTGCATCGAGGGCCATGTGGTTGTCGTCGGTGCAGGCAATACTGCCATGGACGCTGCCCGCGTTGCCAAGCGCATGGGCGCAGCCTCCTCCACCATTGTCTACCGCCGCACGAAGAAGGAAATGCCCGCCGATGAGCATGAACTCAAGCTTGCTATCGACGAGGGCGTAAAGTTGGTCGAACTGGCGGCGCCTGTCGAGCAGAAGGACGGCAAGCTGGTCTGCAATCAGATGAAGCTTGGCGAACCTGACGCATCCGGCCGCCGCAGCCCCGTCGCCACCGGCGAAACGTTTGAACTTCCGTGTGACCTTGTTATTTCTGCGATCGGCGAGAAGGTTGACGCGAAGCTTATGGCCGAAAACGGCATTGAAATGGGCCGCAAGGGCCCGGCCTTCAAGACCAACATCGAAAACGTCTGGTCGGCTGGCGATGCGCACAGAGGCCCCGCTACCGTTGTCGAGGGCATTGCGGACGCCGCTGCGTTTGCAGAGGCCGTCATCGGCAAGGCACATGCTTATGAAATTCCGGAGCAGGCCTATCCCACCAAGGCCGACGCGATTGCGAAGAAGGGTATCCTGAAGATGGCCTCCTGCGCCTGCTGCGAGGGCGGCCGCTGCCTCGACTGCAACACCGTCTGCGAAAACTGCGTCGATTCCTGCCCGAACCGCGCAAATGTCGTGGTGAAGCTGACCGACGGCCGTCACGAGATCGTTCACATCGACAAGATGTGCAACGAGTGCGGCAACTGCACGCAGTTCTGCCCGTATGCGTCCGAGCCGTGCCATGACAAGTTCACACTCTTCCAGACCGAAAAGGACATGAACGAGAGCGAAAACAAGGGCGTCCTGTTCCTCGGCGGCGACAAGATTCGTGTCCGTCTGGAAAAAGACGAGGTGCTCGATCTGTCCCAGCCGAACGAACTGCCGCAGGATATCGAGACTCTGATCCTCACGCTCCGCAGCAAATACAGCTATCTCTACACCGAATAAGCCAAACCATCAAGCGCCCTTCTCCAATCCCGGAGAAGGGCGCATTGGCATATGAAATACCCGCTGCACGAGGCTGTGCAGCGGGCGAACATTTATCCAATACCGAGCATGGCGGTCGCAAATGCGAAATAGACGAGCAGGGAAAGGAAGTCCACGATCGTCGTGATGATCGGGGAGGCCATCACGGCCGGGTCGAAGCCAAGCTTTTTTGCCAGCAGCGGCAATGTGGAGCCGACGATCTTGGCAAGGCAGACCGTCACGGCCATCGTCGCGCAGACGACAAATGCGACGAGATACGTCACGCTCTCGCTCTTTAACAGCAGCATATCGATCACGATGATCTTTGCGAAGCAGGCAACGGCCAGGCACACGCCGCAAAGGACGGACACGCGGATTTCCTTCCAGACCACGCGGCCCAGATCGCGGAACTCGATCTCGTTCAGGCTGATGCCGCGGATAATCGACACGCAGGCCTGCGAACCGGAATTACCGCCGGTGTCCATCAGCATCGGGATGAACGCTGTGAGGCACGGGAGGGCAGCCAGCGAATTTTCAAATTTCGTAATGACGATGCCTGTCAGCGTCGCCGAAACCATCAGCAGCAGCAGCCACGGGATACGGTTTTTCCAGATCTCGATGGGCGTTGACCGCATGTACGGATGTTCGGACGGCAGCATAGCAGCCATCTTTTCCATATCCTCCGTAGCCTCGTCTTCCATGACGTCCATGGCGTCGTCGAAGGTTACGATGCCGACCAGCCGGTTTTCTGTGTCAACGACCGGCAGAGCGAGGAAATTGTACTTGCTGAACATCTGCGCGACCTGCTCTTTATCGTCGAGCGTGCCGACGGTAATGACGTGCTCCTGCATGATGGATTCAATGGTCGCGTCGTCGTCTTCACACAGAAGCAGATCCTTGACGCTTGTGAGGCCAATCAGCTTATGGCCGCGCGTCACATAGCAGGTGTAGATCGTCTCCTTGTCGATGCCCGTGCGGCGGATGCGCAAAATCGCTTCTTCGACCGTCATATTCGGGCGCAGGGAGACATATTCGGTGGTCATGATCGAGCCGGCGGAATCCTCCGGATAACGCAGAATCTCATTGATCTGCTTGCGCATGTCCGGCTCGGCTTGGGATAAGATGCGCTGCACGACGTTCGCGGGCATTTCCTCTACGATATCGACAGCATCATCGACGTAAAGTTCGTCGATGACTTCCTTCAGTTCGGAATCCGAGAAGCCCTGAATGAGCAGTTCCTGCGCCTCCGGCTCCATTTCAACGAACGTTTCGGCGGCCAGTTCCTTGGGCAGAAGCCGGAACAGGAGCGGCAGACGTGCCTGATCAAGATCGTCAAAAATAGCGGCGATATCGGCGGGATTCATCGTACTGAGGATGTCTCGCAGAGAATGATACTTCTTCTCATCGAGCAGCATGGTCAAGGTTTTTTGCAGGGAAAAATTGTTTTCTGCCATGTCTTGTTCCTCCTAAAATAAGTGAATAGGAAGGTAAAGACACAACGCAGGCACATCGCTCGAAGAATTACGAGGGCTGTAAGCACCGGACGCCCAAGGGCGGCTGGGACTCAAGCCGACTTCGGCCTGCGGATGTGCCGCTACTACTTCCTGCGTCCATTTGTGCTTCCCCCTTTTTGTTTCAGATCATGGGCGGTTTGGAAACGGCCCAACTTATATAATAGGTTGGTTTTCCTGGTTTGTCAACCGAAATCCGAACGAATCACAGTAGAATTTTGACGAATATTGTGTTATGATAATCAAAAAGCTGACAAGAGGTGTCAAAATGGCAACAGAAAAGATCTATTATCAGGATGCGCACCAGGCGGCGTTTCAGGCGCGGGTGCTGTCCTGCCAGCCGGGAAAGCATGGCTATGACGTTGTGCTGGACAGAACCTGCTTTTATCCCGAGGGCGGCGGCCAGCCGGGTGACACCGGCTTCCTGTCCGGCGTCCGCGTGACCGACACGCATGAGCGCAGCGGTGAGATCGTCCACTTCTGTGAACAGCCGCTTGCCGAGGGGCAGACCGTCGATGGGCAGATCGATTATGAGCGCCGCTTCGCGTTTATGCAGCTGCACTCCGGCGAACACATTCTCTCCGGCGTTGTCCACCGCCGCTTCGGCTATGAAAACGTCGGCTTCCACATGGGCGCAGATTTTGTAACTATCGATTTTTCCGGCATGCTGACGCCAGAAGAGTTGTCCGCCGTCGAGGCGGAGGCCAACGAGTGGGTCTGGAAAAACGTTCCGATTGAGATCGCATACCCGGACGCAGAGGCACTGAAAACCATCCCCTACCGCAGCAAGAAGGAACTGACCGGGCAGGTGCGCATCGTGACGATTCCCGGCGCGGATATCTGTGCCTGCTGTGGTACGCATGTGTCAAATACCGGTGAGATTGGCCTCATCAAAATTTTCTCCTGCGTGAAGTTCCACGACGGTGTGCGGCTGGAACTTCTGTGCGGCAGACGTGCGCTCGCTTACCTCAGTGAGATCGCCGAGCAAAACCGGCGCGTGTCCGGTCTGCTGTCGGCAAAGCCGTTGGAGACGGCCGCCGCTGTGCAGCGGCTTTTGGATGCAGAGGCTGCGCAGAAGCAGCGCGCGGCCGGCTTGGAGGAAGCCGTATTTGCGCAGAAGGCGCAGGCGCTCATGGGGAAGGGGAATGTCCTGTTGTTTGAGCCGGCGATGAGTCCCGACAGCCTGCGGCGGCTGACCGATCTTGTCATGTCAGCCTGTGGCGGCCGCGCGGCCATTTTTGCAGGCAGCGATGCGGAGGGCTATAAATACGCTGTCGGCGAACAAAACGGCGATCTGCGGCAGTTGGTAAAAGATTTGAATGCACAGCTTCACGGGCGCGGCGGCGGCAAGCCGTTTTTTGTGCAGGGCAGCGTACAGACAGGCCGTGCGGAGATCGAAGCGTTCTTCGCGGGCCGCTGAGGAGGAACGTGTATGCTGCAAGATTTGTATCCGCACGTTTATCACAATGAAATGGCTTGGAAAGCGCCCGCACCGGACGATATCGCACTGATTTTCGCGCCGGATCGGACGATCTACTGCGGTCTGGAAGGCAGTACGCTCACGCTGCCCAGGATGCGCGATATAACAGACAGCGAGGTGCAGTACGCGTTTTCCATTGACGAAACAGCGTATTATCTCGTCTCCGCTCACCCCGGCGAGACAGACGCGTTCCGCTATCTTCCTTCCGCGTCGCTCCGCGCCATGACGGACGGGACAAGCGCCGCCCTGTTCGCCGCCGCAGCGGGCGAGAGCCTGCACCGTTGGTATGATTCCCAGAAATTCTGTGGCAGATGCGGCGCGCGCATGGAAAAAAGTGCAGTAGAGCGCGCCATGGTCTGCCCGCAGTGCAAAAATACTGTCTATCCGAAAATCTGCCCGGCTGTGATCGCTGCCGTACACGACGGTGACCGGCTGCTGCTCACGCGCTATCGCGGACGCCCCTTCAAAAAATACGCGCTCATCGCCGGCTTCAATGAAATCGGCGAGTCGATCGAGGACACCGTGCACCGCGAGGTCATGGAGGAAGCAGGCCTCCGGGTCAAAAACCTCCGCTTCTACAAATCTCAGCCGTGGGTGTTCACCGATACGCTCCTCATGGGCTTCGTCTGCGAACTTGACGGCAGCGACAAAATTACCGTGCAGGAATCCGAACTGGCCGAAGCCGCATGGCATCTGCGCAGCGAACTGCCGGAGGATCATTCCAACATCAGCCTGACCGGCGAAATGATTGAGCAGTTCCGTCTGGGAAAGCTGTAACTACGCACCCTTTCAACGAAAAAACGCCAATGCCCAATGCGGCATTGGCGTTTTCTGTTATGGCTGATCCATGTCGGAAATCAGAATATTGTCTGTCCCGTGAGCCTCGAATTCTGCGATGTAGTCGTCCATGCGGGAGACTAACTCCTCGTAATTGTCGTTGGATACCGGCTGATACTCCATATCGCGCCGCGCAAGTTCTTCGGCAAGAATCTCATAGAATACCGTGTCCTCATAGTCCATGATGGCCTCATGGATGCCGCCGTCTGAAAAGGCGCGGGAAGGTACGTCAGTCCCCTCATACCGTTCGACGAGCGATCCCATTCCCTGTTCCCGGCACAGCGCGAAGAGTTTGGACTCCAAATCGTCGTAATCCGCAAAGCGGTCGTCGCCGCGGGTCGAGTTGAGAATCCAGTTGCCGATGTAAACCATATCCAGAAGACGGCGGAACTCTTTTTTCGATAGATCGATCTGCATACCAAAAGCCTCCTCTGCTAGGTTACTCTATTATATACACTTTGGACTTCATTTTCCACTGCAAATTTCTGTCTGCTCGCAGTTTTTGATTGCCTGCCAGCGCGGTTCGGGTTATACTGAATAAAAAACCAGCTGCGACGCACAGGAGGAGCATACATGATCTGGCTGACAGGGGACACGCATGGGCATTTTGAGCGGATTGAAGCGTTTTGCCGGGAAAAGCAGACCACAGTGGATGATATTCTGATCATTCTGGGTGATGCCGGGTTCAACTTCGGCGGCGGGGCCCGTGATCTGGCTCTGAAAACATATGCGTCGCAGTTCCCCATTACAATCTTCTCCCTGCACGGCAACCGGGAAAACCGGCCGCAGAACATTCCGGGCTATGGAGAGGGGACTTTTTGCGGCGGAAAAATCTTATATGAGCCGCAGTTTCCGAATTTGCTGTTCGCCGTGGACGGCGAGGTGTACCGGTTCGGCGGAAGGAACTGTCTCGCCGTCGGCGGAGCGTACTCCACGGGCAAGGCCTACAGGCTTGCAAAGGGAATGGGATGGTGGCCGGACGAGCAGCCGTCAGAGAAAACCAAACGGCACGTTGAGCAGCTGCTAGACGCCCGCGGATGGCAGATGGACATGGTACTGACGCACACCTGCCCGCTGCGCTACAAACCGCTCGAAGCGCTCAAGCCTGATCTTGACCAGTCCACGGTCGATAGCACAACGGAGGCATGGATGGATAAAATCGAAGAACGGCTGGATTACAAACGCTGGTACTGCGGGCATTTCCATACGGACAAAACCGTCGGGCGGCTGCGGATTTTATTTCAGGAATTCGTGCCGCTGGGGGAATAGAACTCTGGCGGCAGGCGCTCTCGTTCGGACTCCCCGTTCAGGAGGAGCCTTTGGGGGCGGTTGCTCCTGCGATTTGAATAGAAAAAACGCTGCGAACGAATTTCGTTCGCAGCGTTTTGGAGCGGGTGACGAGGCTCGAACTCGCTACCTCCACCTTGGCAAGGTGGCGCTCTACCGGATGAGCTACACCCGCATCTCAAATGCAGGTATGATTATAGCAGAATATCCGAAAAAGTCAAGTGTTTTTTTGAAAATTCATGGCAGCATATAGGGCTGCAGCGTGCGGAAGATGAGGTTGAAGACTTGCTCGTCCAGTTCTGGCGTGTCTTGCAGATCGCCGCAGAGAACATGAGAGACAAAGCTGAGAATCGTCTCAAATATGTGCGCCATCAGAAGCCAGCTGTCATGCGAGGAGACGAAATACCGGCTGAGTCGGGCCTGAAGCTGCTGATAGTTGCGGTGGTGCAGTTCGTGGGCGCTGGCAAGGAACTGCGCGGAGTAATAATAGCGCAGATAAAACCGGGTGTCGTCCGGCTGGGCCAGGCAGAAGCGCCACACCGGCTCCCACAGCGCGTGGCAGCGCTGCTCCAGCGGCTGGCCGGGTTTGTCCATCACGTCCAGATTCTTCAGGACGGTCTGCACAAAGCGCATATCGGTACGGTTGAACGCAGCCTGCAGCAGCCCGTCCTTGCTGCCAAAATTGCGATAGATATAAACCTCGTTGCACGGCACTTCCGCCGCGATCAGCTTGGTCGTTGTGCGGTCAAGTCCGTCGCGCGCAGCAACACGAACGACCGCGTCAAGCAGCAATTCTCGGTAATTCTCTTTGAACGCCATAGCCGAACCTCCTGAAAGCGAAGCATTTATTTTGACATACTATACTACGCAGGCCGGAAAAAATCAAGGTAATTGCTGTAAAACATGCAAAATCTGGACGCAAAAGCCTGTTTTCTGGACAGCCTGCAAACTAAGCGCGCCGGCAAGGCGGCTTGACTGCGGACCCTTATTTCCATTCCGGTTCGCCGGTTTCCTGCGCCGCTTCCGCTGCATAGCCCCGGCGCTGGTGTGCCTTTGCAATGTGATAGCCGATCTCCGGCAAAATCGAGCCGTTGATGTTCTGCATGGTCAGTCCGCAGTCACCGATCATCTCGCCAGTCCCCTTCAGACAGACTGCCCACAGCCCGAAGCCGAACACGCGGTAGCGCTCCATGTTTTTACGAATCCAGTTCTGCACCCGCGTTTCATCAAATGTATAAGGATAGCGTCAGTTGACAAGGACACACATGCCCGCAGGACGCACCGGCCCGCCTTTCGCGGCGTTATCGTCCTTGACAGGCGACAGCCTGCCTGCGTCCTCTGCCTTGCGAAAAACGCGCCGGAGCGCCCGGCGGGTCTTCGAGTTTTCCCGGAGCATGGACGGCAGATGACAAGGCAGACGAGGCAGATGGGCCGACGCCCATCAACGAGGATAACGCAGCCAGCTGCTGTTCAGGCCCGGAAAAACCATGTGTGCCCTTGTCAACTGACGCTAGTGCTGCATGATATCGGAGCCGGCCAGCACGGCATACAGCGCGTCAAAGTCCTCCGGCGCAAGTTCCCGCAGGAGCAAGCGTTCCGTTTCAAGCTTCATCGTTTTGCACCCACCAGCAGGAAGCGGTGAATGCGGCCCTCGATGCAGCCGTTCTCTTCCAAAATTCGCTGGGCGCGCAGCAGATTATCCATGCAGCGGTCCACTGAGAAACCGGGGAATTCCCACTCAATAATGCGCGCGAACCAGACGAGCGCACCGATGTCAAAGAATTTGATCGGACGGAAGCACTCCTGCGCATCAAGAAGTTCAAAGCCTGCGGCAGAGAATTGTCTGCACGCAATTTCAAGATACTGCTCCGGGAACGGAAGATCTGTCTTTCCTAAGAGCAATTCCACCAGTTCGCGGTCGTTTTCCGCGCCGACCTGCTCCGTGATGAAAAGTCCGCCGGGCTTCAAGATGCGGCGCAGCTCCTGCACGTTGAAATCTCCGTGGCGGTTTATCACAATGTCAAACGCGGAGTCGTCAAACGGGAGTGCATCTTTTCCGTCTCCCGCGCGGAAATCAATGCCGAGCGGCAGAAGCGTCTGTTTGCACAGCTGTACGTTCGGCGGATAGGCCTCTGCTGCACTCGTATTTTCATACGGATGATGCAGGGACAGCAAAAATTCTCCGCCACCGGTATCGATATCCAGCAGCTTCATTTCCGGCTTCAGGTGCTCCAGTACAATGCGCTGGTAGTCCCACGGCAGGTCTGTTTCCTCCGTATATCTTCCCGCAATGTGCGAAAAGTCCCAGCCATGGATATGTGCAGCGTTCTCTTCCTGCTTCCAGCTGCTGCGCAGTTCTGTCTCATTCATCGTTATTTTCCTCCTTTTTTGTCTGTGTCTGCCCATTCAAAATCCAGGCATTCAAAAATTGCAGCTGTTCCTCCGTGTGGAACCAGTGCTCTCCATCCAGCATGACGGTCAACTCTGCGCGAAATTTTCTTGCAAAATCCGATATAGTTTCCATATCGGTCAGGTTATCCCGCGCTCCATGCAGAATACGGGTCGGGACGCGCCACGAAACCGGATGCTCACGCACATAGCATAAATACCGCCATGACAGCGTTTCGCCGAACGGCGTCGGAATCTCCTGCTTTTCCGCAAGTTCCTGCTCAGTCACATCTGCCCCTGCCATCATGCTGCGGATCAGCTTCTCCATATCTGCGACCGGAGAAATCAGATACGCCGCATCGACCAGCGTTTCATCCAGCGCAGACAGCGAGAAAAATGCACCGATGCTGTTTGCAATCAGCGTGAGGCTGCCGCAGCGCTGGCGCAGGGCAGCGAAAAACGGCGGGAATTCTTCTTTGGCCTCCCACGGGGTCTGCGCACGGTAATCAAAACCGATCACCTCACTGTCCGGGAACAGGGACTTATAGTGCTCCGCCTCCGCTGGCGAGCCGCCATTTCCGTGGACGTATACAACAATATGCTTCATCGTAACTCCTTCCAAATTTCAAACACTGCCGTTGATAATCCCGGCATAGACGGCCTCCGGGATCATCGGCGACCCGATTCGCGCCAATAGCGCCGCGTCGATCACGCCGGTCTGCCCGTACTGCCGTCCGGCCTGCTTCACAAGTTCCAGCCGCGGGCCAGTCACGGCCGCGGCCTCCTGCATACCGTCCAAGAACGCACGAGTAATGTGCAGCGTGTCGCTTTTCTCCCGCTTAGGGCTTCCGTTGAACATGAGAATCTTCATTTGTCCTGATCGGTTCCTCCTATCCGCTCCTTTAGTCAGACGAGGCCGATTGCCAGCAGCGCAAAGCTGCCGGAGAGCAGGGATAGTACCGCGTCGCAGGCGTCCGCCAGCGCTGGATGCTTCTTCATAAATGTTTTCATGCGTATCCTCCTGCAAAAAACGCAGTGCAAACCGGTTTTCACGGATTGCACTGCGTCTAAGCGTCTGGCTGTTTCAACTCTTCTATTTTTCCGTTCCGGAATCGAATCACACAGCTGTATCTGCACTTTGGGCAGAACAGCGGAAAATCCTCCGGAACTGTATGCGGCCGGATCTGCGTCCTTGTTTTGCCGCCGCATTTGGGACAGCAGAGCCAGTCTGTTTTCCGGTTCGCAGCTATCCTCCACCTGAATCACCTCCGCTCGGCGTCAGTTGATAAGGCCGCGAAAAACCGCGTCGCGGTCAAAGCTTCCGTCTGCAAAGCCGGGGATTTCTTTGATGGATTTGCAGATGCTGACGCTGAAGCCTGTCAGAATCTGCCCGATCTCCCGGTCAGAGTATGGACAGTCTCCAGTTACGATCAGCGTGGACAGGCTGTGCACCACGAACCACAGGTTGCGGAAATAGAGATCGGCCTCTTCTTCGGTCATGCGGTAAATGTGCATCAGCGTCGGACGGACGAGCGTTTGCAGATGCTGCATGGATCGCATGGTGCCGGATTCCTGTCCCTGCGCCGGGGTTAAAAACAGGAAGCGGTAGAGTTCCGGCTCCTCCCGCGCAAAGCGGATATACTGCATGCCAACGCCAAGAAACGGGATTTTTTCCTTCAATCCTGCATCCGTATACCGGTCATACACGCGCATTGCAGCGACATAGACCGCCTGCCTGACGCTATCCATGGAGCCAAAGCCCGTGAAGATCGGCTGCGTAGATGTACCCAACTCGTCCGCCATCGTCTTTGCGGTCAGGCCGGCAATTCCCTTTGCCCGTACGACCCGCAGTGCCGCCGCCGTCATTTCTTCTTTCGTAAACTTGTTTTTCGGAGCCATTGCCCGCGCTCCTTCTCCGCAAAATAAAACGCTTGATGTATATCACTTGATATACATCAAGCATTATACTATGGGAGCAAGCGATTGGCAACAGAAACTTCCAAAATCTTGCGCAGAACACTTGCCTTCTGCGCAGGGTCGGGCTGGCGTCAGCGCAGGACAGGGAACAGAAGCTTCTGATTTTCCTGCGTGTACATATTCTCCCGTGTAATAAGGACGCAGGAGACTTCGACAAAATCGTCAGTCTGTTCTCCGTTTGCCACACGGACGGCTTGTTGGACGGCCATGTAGCCCATGTTGAACGGCCGCTGCGTGACGATGGCCTGGATGATATTCTGCTCCAAAAACTGAATTTGCCGCTGCGAATTGTCGCAGCCGACAACATAGACCTTCCCACCCAATCCGAGATCGACCAGCGCGTTTGCTGCGCCGACGTTGCAGACTTCATTTGTGCAGACAAAGCCCCGGATCTCCGGGTCTGCGGAGAGAAGTTCCGTTGTGATTGTCTGCGCCTGCTCGGTCGAGTTGTCGCAGCAGAAGCTGCCGAGAATCTCAATGTTTCCAGCCTCACCCAGCGCGTCCAGAACGCCGCGCGTGCGTTCAATACCCGTCGTGGTCGTCAGCATGTGCTGAATGACTGCGACTTTTCCACCATCCGGCAGGTAGGACGTCATGGCGCGGCCCATTTCCAGCCCAATCTGATAGTTGTTGCTGCCAACATAGCAGGCGCGGCCTGCGGCATTGACGTCCGTATCAATCGCAACGACACCAATCCCGGCGGCGATGGCTTCCTCTGTTGCTTCCGCGCAGCGGTCATAGTCTGCGGCAGAGAGGATCATAACGTCCGGTTTATCCTCCGTCACCTGCCGAATCAAATCAATCTGTTTGTCAATGTCAATTTCTCTCGGCGAGGTTAGAACCTCCAACTCGACGCCGTATTCCTCCGCTGCCTTTTCAACGCCGGACAGGAGCGTTCCCCAGAATTCTGCGACCTCTGTCACGGTTTTCAATACCAGTGTCACCCGCAGCGGCTTCTGTGCTGCGGCGCAGCCGGTAAGATGCAGAAGCAGACAGAACATCAAACCAAAGACGGTCAATTTAACCTTCCGCATGGCTGTTCTCCTCCTTTTCCCGCACGATGGGCAAAACAAGCATGACCATCGTGCGCTTCCCAGGCGTTGAATAATACTTCATGACAGCATCCGGGCCGAAGAACAGCTGCAGACGCTCGTTGACATTATAAACGCCGATTTTGGTGCTCTCCGCATCCGACTCCTTCTTGTCGAGAATGGTTTCCAGCTGCTCCGGCGTCATGCCTATGCCGTCGTCCTCGACGGTAATGAGCAGACGGTCCTCCTCCAGCAGTGATTCGATGCGAACCGTGCCGCCCTGCTGCTTGACCTTGATGCCGTGGTAGATCGCGTTTTCCACCAGCGGCTGCAAGATGAGTTTCGGCAGCAAACAGTCCTCTGTCTGCGGGTCGAGGTCGATCTCGTAGCGCAGCTTCTCGTTGTAGCGCATCTTCTGGATGGTCAGATAGCTGCGCACATGGGCAATCTCCTTTTTGAGCGTGTTGGTATCCGAGCCGTCACCGATGGATGAGCGCAGCAAAAGCGCCAGTGCGCTCGTCATCTCTACGACCTCCTCATTGCGTCCGGCATGGCTCATCCAGATGATGGAGTCGAGTGTATTGTAAAGAAAATGCGGCTGAATCTGCGCCTGAAGCGCCTTCCATTCACTTTTGCGCTTCTGCTCCTCGCTGCGAAGCCGCTCGTCCATAAGTTCGGCGGTTTTGGCAATCATGTGATCAAAGCTGTCGGACAGCTGACCGAGTTCTGTGCGGGAGGATACCTGGCTGCGCACATGCAGATCGCCTTCCTCCACGCGCCGCATGGTCTGCATCAATCGGCGGATGGGCTCTGCGATAGAGCGCGAGAGTTGAAGCGCGAATACCAGAGCAAGCACCAGCGCTGCTGCCGCAATGAGCAGATAGGTCTTGTAGATTCTGTCCTGACTGCGCAGCAGTTCCTGCGTGTAGGCAACTCCCACGGCTGTCCAGCCGGTGGCCTCCGATTCGCAGGCGACATAGAGCCTGCGTGCCTGCCCCTTGCCGGAAAGCATCCGGCCGTCGGCCGCAGACAAAACCTCCGCGACGTTTTCCTGTTTCAGTCCCGCATAGATCAGATCCTGCTGTGGATGCCAGAGAATGCCGCCGGTCTGGTCGAGCAGATAGATATAGCCCCGGCTGCCAAGCTGGATATCTGCACAGAGCCGGTCGATGATCTGGTAGTTGAGGTCGATGAGCAGAACACCCTGCATGTTTCCCGCACGGTCAAACACGGCCTTGGAAAAGGAAACGACCCAGTTATACTGGCCCGCGATCAGGTTTTCCACGCGCGAGGAGGAAACCTGTACCTCGTACGGTTCCTGCAGCGCGGCCTGGTACCAGTCTGCATTCTGGTAATTGGAATAGGTGTTGAGCGACGCGCCCTCGCTTCCGAAGAGCGCGCCGCCGGATTCCGGGATTAGGGCGATAGCCGTGATCTCTGAACGGATTTTCTGTGCGGCAGCCAGCTGCTCCTGCGCGTCGCGGCAGGCGGCGTCTGTCAGCCGGTGCTCGTTGGCTGCGCGCAGATAAGCCGCGACCGCGCCGTTATCAACGATAAAATCGGAAATATCCTTCATGTATTCCACATACATGTCAAGTTCGGCGTTGATGCGGCGGATCAGCTGCTCGGTGTATTCCGTCGCGTTGTCCAGCAGTTCGTTTGTCAGGACACTGATCGATACATACGTCATAACTGCCGTAATGACCAGAATCAACAGCATGAACAGCGCCGCGATCCGCGTGCCGATGGAGTGCCGGGAAAAGAGCCTTCGTTCCTTCATTGCTTCGTTTCAGCCTCTCTGTACTGCTTTGGCGTCATGCCGGTCCTGCGGCGGAAACTGAGCGAGAAATAATGCGGGTCGGCAAAGCCAATACGCTCGGCAATCTCATAGGTGCACAGCCCCGTTTCGCGCAGATATTCCTTGGCCTTCTCCATGCGCAGATTTGTCAGGTATTCGACGAACGACTGGCCGGTTTTCTCCTTGAATACCGTTGAAAAATAGCTGCGGCTGACGCCGAGATGTTCCAGAACATCCGGCAGCTTGAGATCGCAGTCGGCATAGTGCTCATTGATATACGCGACGGCCAGACGACCGCAGCGGGCAGCAGGCGTGTCATTCTGCTGTGTCTGGCACTGCAGAATGTAGCCCTCGAGCCGCTCGACGGACAGCCGCACTTCCTCCAGCGCATACCCCTGCTGCGGTAAAAGCATAGCGGGGGCGCGCAGCAGCTGCTCCCGCGTCAGATGCGAGGCCATGAGAATCTGCAGCCGCTGCAAAACAGGGCGGCATTCGCTCTCGTGCACCCTGCGGCGGCGCATACAGGTGAACAGCAGTCCGGTCAGTTCCAGCGCGCGGTTGCCGCTGCCGGATTGGAGCGTACTTGCAATCTGCGCCGCCGTCGGGCAGTCGTCCGTCTGCAAAGAGCCGGAGGATTTGCGCAGTTCCGGGTCGAACAGCAGCGTTTCACCCGTGGAAAACGCATAGCCCAGCGCATGCTGCGCCTCCTGTGCAGACTGCCGCAGGCCGTCAAGCCCAGAATAAGCGCCGCCGATGCCGATGGGAGCGGTAAGTTCCGCCTCCTGCATGACCGCGCGCAGATGGCGTGCGCCGGCGGCGGTGCGTGCCATAAGTTCCGCCGTTTCATCGCCGCTGACGATGAGCATGATATGCTGGTCGCCGAGCAGACGCAGCTGTGCGGGCGCGCAGCCCTGTGCGACCCGCTGCCCCTGCGTCTCGAAGCCATCGGGGCGCTGCATCAAAGACGCCAGCGCAACCGCGTGGAGCCGTCCGCCAAGTTCAACACCTGCGGCGAGCGTCGCCTCCGGCAGTTCCTGCGCTGCATCAGGCTGCAAAAGACCCTGGAAGAAATGATCCTTCAATACCTCATCCGCCAGCACGGCCCGGCTGTAGAGGCCCTGCCGGTTGTCGCGGCGCGAGAGTTCCGCGGACAGGTTCTCCAGCAGCTGGTCAAATTCCTTTGGACTGACAGGCTTGAGCAGATAATCGTGTACATGATACCGGATGGCCTTTTGCGCATAGGAGAATTCGCTGAAGCCGGTCAGCACAACGACAATCGTATCCGGGAATTTTTCGTAGACATTCCGTGCCAGTTCCAGTCCATCGACGAAGGGCATGCAGATATCTGTGATGACCACATCCGGCAGTACGGATTCCAGTTGATCAAGCGCTTGCCGGCCGTTTTCAAATACATGGGGCGGCGCAAAGCCGAACTTTTCCCAATTTGTGTTCTGCGCCATGGACTCCCGGACAAGCATTTCATCTTCCACAAGCATGATCTGGTACATACGGCGCGCCCTCCTTTGCATTTGTAATTAGTGTATAACAAAACCGGTATAATTGCAATCAGAATCTAGCAATTCGCCAAAGAATATGGCTGGAGCACGATGAAGAAAATTTGACAATATCGAACGTATCTGGTTGCTGAACAATGTTCGGCATGATATAGTAAAAGTAACATAATTGACAGAAGGGGCGTTTCAGCATGGCAGAACAGGAAGGCAAAACCATTCATTCCGTTGCGAAGGCAATCCGCCTTCTCGACATTCTGACGGAAAGCGGTCAGCCCGCTTCCCTGACGGAACTCTATCAGAAAACCGGCTGGCCGAAGAGTACCATCCACGGCCTGCTGTCAACGATGCGGGAATCGGGTCTGATCGAGCAGACGCCGAATGGCCGCTACTGGCTGGGCATCCGCCTGTTTGAATACGGCTGTGCCGTCTCCAACTCATGGGATATCGGTACGATTGCACGGCCGCATATGCAGAGTATTTGCGCTGAACTTGGCGAGAGTGTATTCCTGTCGGTTTTTGACCGTGCAGCAGTCGTAACGCTGGCAGAGGAGGAGTCCCGCGCGAGTCTTCGCGTCGTGTCCGAGGTCGGCGCACGGCTTCCGGTCTATTGTACGTCGCAGGGAAAGCTGTTTCTTGCCAACAGTTCCCCGGCGGAGTGCCGCCGCATTCTTACACACACCGAACTCAAGGCCTTCACGCCCCATACACTTACCACGCCAGAGCAGTTTGTGCCCGAACTTACCCGCATCCGTGAGCAGGGCTACGCTGTGGAAAACGGCGAGTATAAGATCGGCCTGCGCTCCGTCTCTGCACCGATCCATGACGTGACCGGCGAGGTGCGCTATGCCATCGGCTGCGTCGGCATGTTCCGGCAGGTGCAGTCCGATGAATTCCTGCATGCCATCCGCCTCGTCTGCGCCGCAGCCGAGACAATCTCCCGCGCCATCGGCTATCATGGATAAGTTTTTTTGTCGAATCCGGCGGGAATTTTGCTTGCATGGATACACTGACGCATGATATACTGGAAAAGAAATGAAAGAAAAAGGGGGATCCTTCATGTCCAAGACTTTCCTGCGGCGGCTGTTCATGCTGGCGCTGTGCGCCTGTCTGGTGCTGCTGGCCGTATTGCCTGCGGGAGCCGATTTCGGCGATTATTCCGGCGATTCCGACTACGGCAGCTCCTCTGATTGGAGCAGCTCCGACTCCGATTGGGACTGGAGCAGCAGCGATTCCGACTATTCCAGCAGCTCCGAATCCTCCGGTGGGATCAGTACCATCGTCGTCGGAGCCATCATCGTCTTCATTGCGATCGTTTCGACCTCACGCACAAAGAAGAAGAAGGGAGCGTCCGGCGGCACCAGCTGGTCTGCGGCTGCAAACCGCAAGCTGAAGCCCATGACTGAGTATCAGCAGCTCGACGAAAACTTCGACGAGACTGAGCTGACCTCGAAGCTGTCGAATCTGTATGTACAGATGCAGGACTGCTGGCAGAAGAAGGACATTACGCCTATCCGCCCGTACTGCACCGACACATTCTTCACGCAGATGGACAACCAGCTTCAGCGCAAGAAGCAGCAGGGCCAGACCAATTATATCGAGCGTATTGCCGTGCTGTCTGTAAACTTCCGCGGCTGGTGCCAGGAGGGCGGCAACGACGTGCTCGTCGCCCGTCTGAACACGCGCATCGTCGATTACACGCTCGATGACAAGACCGGCAATCTTGTTTCCGGCAGCAAGGACAAGGAGAAGTTCATGGTCTACGAGTGGGATCTTGTCCGCACAACCGGCACGAAGACGGAAAAGGACAAACCCATGCAGACCGTCAACTGCCCGAACTGCGGCGCGCCGGTTGAGATCAATGCCAGCGCCAAGTGCCCGTACTGCGGCAGCGTCATCACCCTTGAAGAGCACGGTTTCGCCCTCAGCGCCATCCGCGCCATTTCCCAGGAGACAAGAGGTTGATTCGCTTGCGCGCACACTTGCATAACGAATGAAACAACGGGGCGTAAACGCAGATTTTTGCGTTTACGCCCCGCTGCTATTCTAATAGAATCAAAGCACTATGCGAAATAGAAATTAAAAAATATTGAAATCATATATTGACAAGGTGAATATGGTGTGATACTATCAAGCCGTGAGGTGAAATAAATGAAACTTACAAAAAACAGCGCGTGCCCGGTGTGCGGAGAACAGCTGTATATCAGCAGACTGTCCTGCCCTTCCTGCAGAGCGGAATTTCCAGTGGAGGAAAGTATTTCGGACTTTGACCGGCTTGACGCCGCGCAGTCAGAATTCCTGTATACTTTTTTGGCCTGCCGCGGAAGCTTGAAAGATGTGCAGGGAAAACTCGGGATCTCATACCCGACAGCAAAGAAACGCCTGGAGGAATTGTTGAAGGCACTGAATCTGCTTGAAGACAAAACAACGGATAGAAAGGAACCGGTGAATGTAAGTATGCTGCAAAGAGCGGATGATCACAGCATCGATGCGTCTGACATCATTAAGAATAAGCTGATTGACTGCGGCGGATGCGCGACAGTACAGTCCGTCAACGGCAACCGATATGTAATTCAGGCGAACGCAGACGGGAAAAGCTTCTCCTGCGACGAACTTCCGATTACACCGCCATATGAATACCGTGTGTTTGATGTGATCGTCCGTCTCCTGTTCCAAACTGGCGGCAAGGCGAGAAAGGGCAACGGACGGAACTACAAATTGGGCTATGGCGAGTGCACAGAGGATACGGTCGTTGGCTGCATTGCGAAGGACTATGCCGGGAAAAAAGAGGGCATGTCCGTTTTTGACCCGGTGTTTGTTCTGTCGGCCATTCTCGACTGGGCGGGGATCGCGCATAACGGGCGCGGCTATCTCGAATTGACTGCGGAGTATCAGGCAAAAGCAGCGGGGCGCTGAAGATGTGGTTTCAAAAGCAACGAGCAGAGCGGGAAGAGCGGCGCGGCAGGCAGAAGCGGAAGGAGCAGCCGCTGAAGCAGGAAGCGACTTCTCTGGAAAAGGCAAAACGCGAGTATGACCTCTGGGTGCTGGCAGAGGAATATGAAGAAGACCGGTAGCTGGAACAGGACTTTTTGCATTGCGAAAACGCTGCGGCTGTGCTATGATGAGCGGCAGCAGAGGCTGCATCTCTGCGAAGGAGAAAGACTGCATATGGAGAGCGACACATGAAATATGAAATTCTGCATCTGAAAGATTATTTTCCGGCGCTTGGCGAAAATGGCTGTGATGCGACGGTCACGGCCTATCTTGCGGACAATCTGACGGAAATGGGCCGCGATCATGCGCTGCGCCCCTGTTTGGTCATCTGCCCGGGCGGCGGATATCAGTATTGCAGCCAGCGGGAGGCCGAGCCGATCGCGCTGCACTTTCTCCCCGAGGGCTTTCACGTCTTTATCCTGAATTACTCCACTGAGCCGCACCGCTATCCCACGCAACTGCGGGAGGCAGCAGGCTGCATGGAACTGATCCATCAGAATGCGTCCGCATGGCATTGCGATGTGTCCCGCATTGCGCTTCTCGGCTTCTCCGCGGGCGGGCATCTGGCGGCACATTACGCAACAAGCTATGACTGCGCGGAAGTTCGGGCTGTTTTTTCTGACAGCAAGCCGGTGCAGGCGTCGATCCTCGGCTATCCGGTCATCACGGCGGACCCCATGTGGGCGCATCTGGGCAGTATTAATGCCCTGACCGGAACAGAACAGCGCACAGCGGAGGAAATTGCTAAATTTTCCTGCGACAAACAAGTTCGGGCGGATACGCCTCCGGCGTTTTTGTGGCATACCGCGGCAGACAGCACTGTCCCAGTTGCGAACAGCTTGCTCTATGTGCAGGCGCTGGCGGCCAATAAGATCCCGTTTGAACTGCACGTTTACCCATTCGGTGATCACGGCCTTGCAACGTGCGACGATCAGACCCTTGAACGGCCGACCGCTGTGCATGCGTATGATCACGCATGGCTGGACGCCGCGAAAAAATGGCTGCGGCTCTCGTTTAAAACAAAAGCAAACGGTTCGTCCGCAGAATCAAACTGACGAATATCCGGATGAGAATACAAACCGGCGGAGAGGGCATGCGCCTTCTCTGCCGGTTTTTAAATTTTGTAAGGTAGGAATCAGAATATCCGTGTGCAGCAAGGCGCTGTGCTTACTGCTCCTGCGCTGCGATCTGCTCGAGCAGAATTTTCTCCGCATATCCGCAGGCACGCTCGACAGAGCCTTCCTCGAAGGGGTTAGACAGATTCGCATAGCGCAGCGTTTCCAGATAGCTGCGGCTGCCGCCGGTTTTGCAGAGATTGAGATAATCCTGCCATGCGGCGTCCTTATCCTCGGCGTATTTTTTCTTGAACTCCATTGCACCCATGGTCGTGAGTGTATAGTTGATATAGTAGAACGGATACAGATAGATGTGCAGCTTGTGGTACCAGTAGCCGCCGCGTTCAAAGAACGGGTCGTTTTCGTAGCGGCGCCACGGCATATACTTTTCCTCCAGCAGATGCCACTGATACGTCCGCTCCTTGGGCGTCAGTTCGGGATGCGCGTAGCAGATATGCTGGAACTCGTCCACGGCCACGCCAAAGGGCACGAAGGTCAGCGCCTCCTGCAGATGCGCAAAGCGGAACTTGTCCGCCTGATCGCCGAAGAACCACTCGGCATAGGGGTAAGCAAACTGCTCCATGGACATAGAGTGAATCTCTGCAATATCGGTCGATTCGCTGTAATAATCCGAAATGGGCTGGCTGCGCATGGCCATGTAGCCCGCAAACGCGTGGCCCAATTCGTGCGTCAGCACCTGCATATCGAAAATCGTGTGGTTGAAGCAGGAGAACACGAACGGCGCTTTCAGGCTGGGCAGACTCGTCATATAGCCCGTGGAGGCCTTGCCCGGCTTGTTCTGCAAATCCATCAACTCGTGGTCGATCATGAAATCGATGAATTCTCCCGTTTCCGGGCTGATCTCGTGGTACATCTTTTGCGCAGTCTTGACCATGAAGGCGTCGTCGCCCGCAGGCTCGGCGTTGCCGTCCGGGAACACCAGCTTTTCGTCGTAGCACATGACGTGGTCGAGGCCGAGACGCTTTGCCTGTGCGTCATAAAGCTTTTGGCACAGCGGGACAAGGAATGTGCGCACCTGCTTGCGGAAGGAAGCTACCTCCTTTTCACCGTAGTCTGTGCGGCCCTGCTCCAGATAGCCGACCGGGATGTAGTTCTCGTAGCCGAGATTTTTGCCCATCTGATTGCGGATTTTGATCAGTTCGTCCCAAATTTCCTCCAGACGCGGCTCATTGGCCTCATAGAACTTGGAATACGCCTTGACGGCGGCGGCACGCATCGCGCGGTCAGGATGCTCAAAGTATTTCTGCACACCGTAGAGGTTCAGCGTCTTGCCGTCGAACGGAATTTCCGCCGTGGCCATGATCTTCTGATATTCGTTGGTCAGCCGGCTTTCCTGCTGGCGCAGCGGAACGTTGGCCTCACAGAACAGCTTTTTCTGCAAATCCATGGAAACAAAATACTGCTTGCCGAACTCCTGCTCGATATCCGGGCGGAAGGGGCTGGAGGCAATCGCCTCGCTGAGCGCGACCTCTGCGCCGCTGAGCGTGGGCAGCGTGTCCTGCAGATACTGAATTTCCGCTTCATAAAACTCGTCGCGCGTGTCGAGCGTATGCCGGATGTGCGCGATGGAATACTGTGTGAACAGCTCGCAGGTTTCGCGGTCGATCTCAAGCATCAGCGCGCGCAGCGCGGCGTAGTCCTCTGCATGTTGGACGGCAGCTTTCCATTGGGCAAGCTGTGTGCGGCGCGCTTCCAGATCAGGACGTTTGTATTCCAGTGTTGAAAACTTGTAATTTTCCATTGGGTTCTGGTTTCTCCTTATCCTTTATTTACGATTTAAGTGTATGTTTTTATGATACCCGTGCGGACGACTGCTGTCAATAGACTTCAAAGAAACGTTGTAAGAAAGCACCGGATGTGTTCGTCCGGATGATTGCCGCTCTGATTGTTGAACACACCGGCAGCAAAACGCGAAATAATTCTTTTAAACTCCGGGAAAGAATGGTACAATGACTCTGAGGTGATTGCATTGCTGAAGGTTTTTCTGGTAGAGGACGAGTGCGTCGTGCGGGAAGGGCTGCGCGACTGCATCGACTGGGAACGGTACGGTTTTGAATTCTGCGGCGATGCGCCCGACGGCGAGTTGGCGCTGCCGCAGATCCGCAAGCTGCGCCCGGACATTTTGATTACGGATATCAAAATGCCGTTTATGGACGGGCTGGCACTCAGCAAGCTTGTCTGCGCAGAACTGCCGGAGACAAGAATTATTCTCATCAGCGGACACAACGACTTTGAGTTTGCGCAGGAGGCCATTGAGATCGGCGTGGAGCAGTATCTGCTTAAGCCTGTGACAAAGACGTCGCTTCTGAAAACGCTGGAGGATGTCAGCCGGAAAATCGACGAGGAGCGGGAGCAGAAAGCCTATCTGCGTCAGTTTCAGCAGGAAGGGCAGGAATATGAGCAGTATGCCCGCCGCAAGTTCTTTGAACAGATCACCTCCGGCACGCTGCGCGTTTCCGAGATCTACGAGCAGGCAAAGAAGCTGCAGATCGACATTGACGCCGAGGGTTATAACGTGATTTTGCTGACCCTGCAGAGCAAGGGCACGGCAGAGTATTCCCAGACGCTGGCCGAGCGGCTGGAGGAACTGATGGCGTATCTTCTGCGCTATGGCGAATATCTGCTGTTTCGGTGCAACCTTATGACCTACTGCGTCATTGTAAAGGGCAGCGCCGCGGGGCTGGACGCCGCCGTGCACCGTTGCCTGGAAAATATTCAGCGCCGCTGCGGCGGGGACGAAGCGCTTGCGTGGTACGCGGCGGTCAGCGAACCGGTCGCCCGTCTGAGTGAACTTCCCAGCTGCTACGCCAAGGCGCATACGATCCTTTCCTACCGGCATCTTTTGCCGGAACGGCATGTCCTGACAGCAGACGTGCTGCAAAAGCCGCAGCGCGGAGCGCTCCCGGCGCTCGACGAGGTCGATGCCAGCAAGGCGGATCCCGCTATTATCCGCAATTTCTTACAGACCGGCATGCGCGAGGAAATTCCGGACTTTGTATCGGAATACCTTGCATCCTTCGGAAACGCGCTGGATTCGATGCTCTTCCGGCAGTATGTGCTGCTGGAACTGCGCTTCAGCGCCATCCGCGCAGCCAAAGGCTTCGGCTACTCGCAGGAGGAATTCCTGCGTCCGCTGGGCTCCAGGCAAATGCTTACGACAGATGTTGACCGTGATTCGCTGCAAAAAAACTGCGCCGCGCTTCTGCGCCGCGCCATTGATCTGCGCGAGGAGGAATCCGGCAATCAATATAAATCCATGCTCAAGCGTGCGCTGCGCTACATCGACCAGAACTATACCGACGAAAATCTCTCGCTCAATACGGTGGCGAAGGCTGCCAATATCAGCCCAAACTATTTTTCCGGCGTGTTCAGCCAGGAGATGGGGCAGACGTTCGTTGAATATCTGACGGAAAAGCGGATGGAGCGTGCGAAGGAACTGCTGCGCTATTCCGGCAAGCGGTCGAGCGAGGTTGCGTATGAGGTCGGCTACCGCGACCCGCGCTACTTCAGCTTCCTGTTCAAAAAAACGCAGGGCTGCACACCGAGCAGCTACCGCGCGGGAAACGGAGACGGGCATGAAGCGAAATGAGCCGCATCCGTCGCTGGACGGAAGGCTGCGGCGGCTGCTGTGGAGCATGCTGCTGCTCGTCTGCGTGATTCTGGTGGCAACGCTGGCAATTTTGCTGCTGCATAACCATCAGTATTCCATTGTCACCGCGAATATCGTCAGAGCCTCCCAGTTCAACCAGAACTTCAAGGAGGACGTCGATCTTAAAATGTACTACTATGTCATTGACAGCAGTTACGGCGAAACGCTGCCGCTGCAGGAGGTCGATGAGGCAAAGACGCTCGGCCAGGAACTCCTGTCCGGCACGCAGGATCGGCAGAGCCGCAAGGCCATCACGAGCGCGATCAATCTGTGCGAAAATCTGCGCGAACGCATCGTGCAGATCACCGAAACAGACGGTTACGAGGCCAGAATGGAACTGCTGGAGTCCAATATCTATATTCTCACAGAATTGATCCAGCAGTATTTTTATACCTATCTCTACCATGAGGCTGGCTATCTGGATTCTTTGCAGGCTGCACTGACGGCCCGGCTCTGGTTGGAACTGGGGCTGGTCGCCGTCGGCGCGCTGATTCTTGTGATTGTGCTGATGCGCCGCTCGGCGGCAATCAGCCGCAGCATCACACAACCGATTTATGCGCTGCGCGAGCGCGCCCAGTCGATTGGCCGGGGCGATCTTGCCGCGCGGGAGCCTGTCGTTGCCGAGGATGAGACGCTGCAGGCGCTCAGCAGCAGTCTGGAACAGATGGCCCAGCATCTGCAGCAGCAGATGGAACTCAACCGGCAGGAGCAGGACAAGCTGCGCGCGATGGAACTGGCGCTGCTGCAAAGCCAGATCAACCCGCATTTTCTTTATAATACACTCGATACGATCATCTGGCTTGTGGAAACAGGAAAGAACGAACAGGCTGTCGAGATGGTCACAAGCCTGTCAAATTTTTTCCGCAGTTCTCTGAGCAAGGGCCGCGATATTATTACGCTTGGCGAGGAAGAGATTCATGTGCGTAGCTATCTGGAGATCCAACAGGTGCGCTACCGGGATATCCTGCACTATGAGATCTGCGTCCGGCCGGAACTGCGCGGCTGTGTGTTGCCAAAGCTGACCTTGCAGCCGCTGGTGGAAAACGCGCTCTATCACGGCATCAAGCTGCGCCGCGGCGTGGGCCATATTCTCATCGATGCCGCGCAGGAGAACGGACGTGTCCGAATCTGCGTGCGCGATGACGGTGCGGGCATGGCGCCCGAGCGCCTGCAGCAGCTGCGGCAGAGTCTGGATACGGAGGAACAGGTTGGCTTCGGCTTGCGGACGGTCTACCGGCGGCTTCGGCTGTTGTACGGCGCGCAGTGCTCCATGGAACTGGAAAGCGAGCCAAACGTCGGAACGACAGTCACGCTGCGCTTTCCAATTAGAGAGGAGGCGGAGGCATGAAACGGCTGATTCTTTTGCTTCTCCTTCCGGCGCTTCTGCTGCTTGGGGGCTGTATGCCCTATGTCCGGCAGACGCCGGAGGAGGAGACGACGCTCATTACCGTCGGCTTTTCGCAGGTCGGTGCAGAATCGGACTGGCGCGTGGCCAACACCGAGTCTATGCGCGAGAGCCTGAGCGAGGAAAACGGCTTTGAATTGCTGTTTGACAATGCCCGGCAGAAGCAGGAAAACCAGTTCAAGGCCATCCGCACCTTCATCCAGCAGGATGTGGACTACATCGTGCTTGCGCCGGTTACAGAGACGGGCTGGGAAAGCGTGCTGGAGGAGGCGCGCGCAGCGGGCATTCCGGTTATCATTGTTGACCGGCAGGTGGAACTCAGTGACGTGTCACTCTATACAAGCTGGGTCGGCTCGGATTTCAGAAAGACTGCCGACGAGGCGATCGCGTGGCTGGCAGAGACGCTGGAGGCGCGCGAAAATGCAGACGCGGAGGTGCAGATCCTGCATTTGCAGGGAACGCCCGGCTCCACGGCGCAGCTTCAGCGCTCTGCCGCGCTGGAAGCGGGCGCAGCCGCGCACAAGGGTTGGACGGTTGCTGAGCATTTGAACGGTGATTTCACGCAGGCAAAGGCGTATGAGGAGACGCTTGCCTATCTGCAAAGCAATCCCGCGCCGGATGTGGTCTACTGCGAGAACGACAATATGTGCTTCGGCGTCATGCAGGCGATGGACGAATTGGGTATCGTTTACGGAAGCGGCGGCGTGACGCTCATTTCCTTCGACGCGGTACGGCGGGCGCTTTCCTACTGTAAAGATGGAAAAATCGACCTCTGTGCCGAATGCAACCCTCTCCACGGGCCGCGCGTGCGCGCGATCATCGAACAGCTGGAGCGCGGCGAAACGCCGGAAAAGCAGTCGTATGTCCCGGAACAGCTTTTTACAGGCGACCGCATCACAGATGAACTGCTGGAAAGCCGTGTATATTAAAAACAGCGTGCATCCGAAGTCCGGATGCACGCGTTTTTATTCGATCAGCCGCTTTGCCGGGCGTATAGTGCCCATGGCAGGCGGACGCTCTGGCAGGGCTGGCGGCGGATCTGGCTGAGAAGATTCTCGGCTGCGGCATGGCCCATGGCGTGTGGATCATGTCCGGCCGAGGTGATGCTGACAGGGCCGAAGGTGCTGTAGTAACTGTTGTCAAAGCTTACGACGGCGATATCCTCCGGCACGCGCTTTCCCGCGCGCAGAAGCGTTCGGATGAGATGAAAGGCAATCTCGTCATTGTAGCAGACGACGGCAGTGCAGCTGCCCAGCTGCTGCCGCAGAAAATTTTGCAGCATGCTTTCATCCTGCAGTTCGACAAGCTGGTAGCGCTGAAAGCTGGAAAACCAGAGGAAATTTTCATCGAGCGGGAAAAGTCCGGCGTCGCGCATCGCGCAGACCACGCCGTGATAGCGCTCCGGCCCCTGTGCATCGTCGGATTTGAAAATCCCGGCGATTGTTTGATGCCCGTTCCGGATGAGGTGTCCGGCCAGCAGATAGCCGCCGCCGTAATTGTCGTCGCCGACACAGAATGCGTCGGGCAGTTCCCGGCAGCTTCCGTGCAGGAAGGTCATAGGCAGTCCGCGCTGCCGGAGCGCCTGATACAGTTCGGCGTTTGGATTCGGCAGCGCTGTCTTGCAGCCCTCAACCAGAATCCCTGCCGGGGGATCGAGCAGCAGCTGCTGCAGGATCTCGCGCTCACGATGGATGGAGTTTTCCGTGGCGTGAATGACGACGGAAAAGCCTTGTACGGAAAGGCATGCCTGAATATCCTTGAGCAGTGACGGAAAAATGTAGTCGCTGAGCGAGGTCGCAATCACGGCGATGCGCCGGTCCTGATTGGCTGCCGCCGGGCAGAGAAAGCTGCCGCTGCCGCGGCGTTTTTCAATGAGTCCCTCCTGCTCCAGCACGGCAAGCGCCTGCCGGAGTGTCTGGCGGCTGACAGAAAACTGCGCAGCGAGTTCCTGTTCGCACGGCAGTTTCCGCTGGCCGTCTGCGTGCCACTGCGGCAGCGTCTGCCGGAGCGCCATTACCAGCTGCTCATATTTCGGCGCCATACGCACCCGCCTCCTGTCTCGTATTTTAGAAGCCTGTAGCAAAAACGCAAGCACTTACACATTCGTTGTAGGGGGCCGATGCCCACATCGGCCGGCAGAATACACTTATTTTACGGTAATTTTCAGCGAATTCGTGACATCCCAACGGGTCGATGTGAGCATCGCCCCCTACAACTGAATGTGCGGATGCCTGCGAATTCGCCGACAATATATGCGAAATTCGCTGCTTTCTGCTGCCGAGGCTGCGTTCGCTTCCATTGTACCACAGCCATCCGCAAACCGCATTGCCGGATTTGTTTGTTTTCTTTCGGAGATTTATCAGACAGCCGAAAGAAATTCTGCGCTTTTGCGGACAACACGAGAAAAACAGAGAAAGTTTTAAGAAATTTTCAAACAATTACAGAAAAAATCAAACAAACCTTGCACAGAACTTAGCATTTTGTCAGTGCTGTACAAAAACATACTTCGCAGCAGCATCAAGACGGAGACAGAAAAAAACAAACAAAACAGGTGCATCAATCGGAAGAAAATAAAATAAATACTGTAAAAACAGAGCAGTTTCCAAAGAGCTGTCCGTTTTTGGCGGAATACGGACAAAAGCTGTCTGCGCGCTGCGCCGAATTTGGCGCAGAACTTGTTCGTCAGATTGATTTTTGTCTCTCCACACGCTTAAATAAAGCCATAACAGGCGAACACCTGTAAGACCTGTGAAAAACCAACACAATTTGAAAGTGAGGAAACAAATCATGAAAAAGATTCTTGCTCTGCTTCTGGCAATCACCATGATTGCCGCGTTCTGCGCCTGTGCGCAGAAGCCCGCCGACACGACTCCGGCCGATACCTCCGCAGACACCGCTTCCGACGCACCTGCCGCTTCCGATGGCAAACTCATCAAGGTCGGCATCATCAACAACGACCCCAACGAATCCGGCTACCGCACCGCCAACGACAAGGATCTGAAGGCGATGTTCACCGAGGAAAACGGTTATGACGCTTCCTTCGCCTACAGCCTCAAGAACGACGAGCAGATCGCTGCTGCCCAGAAGTTCATCCAGGACGAGGTTGACTATCTGCTGATCTCCGCCGCTGGTACCTCCGGCTGGGATTCCGTCCTGCAGGACGCACAGGCTGCCGGTATCCAGGTCATCCTCTTTGACCGCACCATCGACGCTGACGAGAGCCTTTATGTTGCTTCCATCGTCTCCGACATGGCCAAGGAAGGCCAGACCGCTGTTGACTGGCTGGCTTCTCAGGGCCTTGACTCCTACAACATCATCCACATTCAGGGCGTCATGGGCTCCGCTGCCCAGATCGGCCGTACCGGTGCGCTGGACGCGCAGGTCGCTGCCAATGACAACTGGAACATGGTGACCCAGCAGACCGCCGAGTGGAACGCCGAAACTGCCCAGCAGATCGTGCAGTCCGTCATCGACTCCGGCAAGGAATTCAACGTCATCTACGCTGAGAATGACGACATGGCCAAGGGCGCTGTTGCGGCTCTGGACAAGGCAAACATCTCCCACGGCGTGGGCAAGGATGTCATCGTCATGGGCTTCGACTGCAACAAGTGGGCGCTTGAAGAACTGCTCGCCGGCAACTGGAACTACGACGGCCAGTGCAACCCCTTCCAGGCTTCCTACATTGACGCCATCATCAAGGATCTGGAAAACGGCAAGGCCCCGGCTGAAAAGACCATCGTCATGGACGAAAAGGGCTTCGACGCTTCCACTATCACGCAGGAAGACGTTGACAACTACGGCATTTAATCAAACACTGAACTTCGCATAAAGACTGAAATGGCTGCGTGCGGCACGGCGTATATGGAGCATTCCGTGTATCCGCGCTGCACGCAGCGTGCCATTATGGAGGCGAACACAATGCAGGAAACAGCTTTACTGGAATTGCGGGGGATCTGCAAATTTTTCCCCGGTGTCCGCGCGCTTGACGGCGTGGATTTTACGCTCCGCAAGGGTGAAATCCATGCACTGATGGGGGAGAACGGCGCGGGCAAATCCACGCTTATTAAGGTGCTCACAGGCGTGTATTCCAAAGACGAGGGCACCATTTCCATGGAAGGAACGCCCGTACAGATCCGCACGACGCAGGACGCGCTGAAAGCGGGCATCAGTACGGTTTATCAGGAAATCACCCTCTGCCCGAATCTGACTGTGGCAGAGAATCTATACATTGGAAGAACAAAGGGCGCGTTTACAAACTGGCGCAAAATGAACGCGGACGCGAAAAAACTCCTGGAGTCGCTCGGCATTCCCGCCGCGCCCACGCAGCAGCTGTCCAGCTGCTCCATTGCCGTGCAGCAGATGGTCGCCATTGCCCGCGCAGTCGATATGGAGTGCAAGGTCCTTATTCTCGACGAGCCGACATCCTCTCTTGACGAGCAGGAGGTTGAAAAACTCTTCAAACTTATGCTGGACCTCAAATCACGCGGCGTCGGCATTATCTTTGTTACGCATTTTCTCGAGCAGGTCTATGCCGTCTGCGACCGTATTACCGTTTTGCGCGACGGCAAACTTGTCGGCGAATACAAGATTGCCGACCTGCCGCGTGTGCAGCTTGTGTCCAAGATGCTCGGCAAGGAACTCGATGATCTGTCCGAGATCAAGAGCGAAGGCGCCGCAGACGCGCTTGAGGGCGCGGAGGTCGTCTATGAGGCAGCCGGGCTTTCCAGTGCGGCAGGCGTTCGCCCGTTTGATTTTTCCATCCGCAAGGGCGAGGTCAACGGCTTTACGGGTCTGCTTGGCTCCGGCCGCAGCGAATCCGTGCGCGCGATCTTCGGCGCGGATCATGTCTCCGGCGGTACCGTGAAGATGGACGGCAAGCAGGTGAAGATTACCTCGCCGCTGCGCGCCATGAAGCACGGCATCAGCTATCTGCCCGAGGACCGCAAGCGCGACGGCATCATCGGAGACCTCTCTGTGCGCGACAATATCATTCTCGCGCGGCAGGTGCTCGACGGCTTCTTCCATCCCATTTCCAAGGCAAAGGCGGAAAAATACGCCGAGGAGTATATCAAACTCCTGAGCATCAAGACGGCCTCGACCGACACGCCCATCAAGGCGCTCTCCGGCGGCAATCAGCAGAAGGTCATTCTGGCGCGCTGGCTGCTGGCGAATCCCGTCTATATGATCCTCGACGAGCCGACGCGCGGCATCGATGTCGGCACAAAGGTCGAGATTCAGAAGCTTGTTCTGCAGCTTGCCGCAGAGGGCAAGAGCGTGACGTTTATCTCGTCCGAAATCGACGAGATGCTCCGCGTCTGCTCGCGCCTTGTCGTCATGCGCGACCGGCAGGTCGTCGGCGAACTGCGCGGCAGCGACCTCAACCAGAGCAGCATCATGAAAACCATTGCCGGAGGTGAACAGGCATGACCCGGACAACCGAAAAACCGCAGGGCAGCTTCCTTGCCCGGCTGGTGCGCAAGCAGATTTTTATCCCGCTGGCTGCACTTCTAATTTTGATCGTATTCAACTTTATCGCAGACCCCTCGTTCTTCGCCATTACGCTGAAGGAAAACAGCCTCGGCGATCTGGTCCTGACGGGCAACCTGATCACAATCCTCGATAACGCATCCGAACTTGTCATTCTCGCCATCGGTATGACGCTTGTGACAGCGGCCTCCGGCGGACAGGATATTTCCGTCGGCTCCGCCATCGCTATTGCGGGCAGCGTCGTCCTTCGCGTGCTGTGCGGCACGAATTCGCGCCCGGATACGCTGCAGGCGCCGATCCTTGTGGCATTTCTGGCCTGCTGCGTCGTCTCTATGCTCTTCGGCGCGTTCAACGGCACGCTCGTTGCTGTTTTCAAAATTCAGCCGATGGTTGCCACGCTGATTCTCTACACGGCCGGTCGTTCCATTGCTGCATGGATCAATAACAACGAACTGCCCATGATCTCCGATCCGTCGTTTGCGTATTACGGCAATTTCCTGCCGGGCGTGGCCGTTCCGACGCCGATTTTCATTGCCGTGATCTGCATGATACTCGCGTGGGCGCTGCTGCGGTTCACGAATATCGGGCTTTATTCGCAGGCAGTCGGCATCAACGCCAGTGCCGCGCGGCTCAACGGTATCCACCCGCAGTTCGTAAAGTTCCTGACCTACGTCATTCTCGGCCTGTGCGTGGCCGTTGCGGGCTTTATCAAGGTCAGCCGCTTCTCCACCATCAACTATTCCGTTGTGGCCAAGGACATCGAAATGGACGCGATTTTGGCTGTTGCACTTGGCGGCAACGCGCTCTCGGGCGGCAAGTTCAACATCTGGGCCTCCGTCCTCGGCGCGTATGTCATCCAGTTCCTCACCACGACGTTGTTCAAGTTCAATGTCGTTTCCAGCGCACTGCCGGCCTACAAGGCAGTCGTGGTCATCATCCTCGTCGTGCTGAGCGCGCCGACTGTCCGCGAAAAGCTGGAAGCGCTCAAAAAGCGGCACAGAACCGAAGAAAAGAAGGAGGCTGGCACCCATGCGGAATAAAACAAAAGCGCCTTCACTTGCGCACAAAGGCCGTCTGACAGACGCAAAGCTGCTGCTGATCATCACAATCTGCGTTTTTGTTGTCATGTATGTGTGCGCGGTGCTGTTTCTTGGCTCCGGCTTCAAAAAGCCGCAGACCTTCTTTAACATTCTCAACGAAAACGCAGCGCTGCTCATTCTCTCGTGCGGCATGAGCCTCGTCATGATCACGGGCGGCATCGACATTTCCGTTGGCACGCTTACCGCGCTTGTCTGCATGAGCTGCGCGGTCAATCTCGACTATCAGGGCGGTACCGTCCTGACGGCCATCCTGCTGGCCCTCGGCATCGGCATGGCGTTTGGTTTTGTGCAAGGCTTCCTGATTGCCTATCTTGAAATTCAACCGTTCATCGTCACGCTTGCGGGCATGTTCTTTGCCAAGGGTATGACGACCATCGTCAACGCGACACAGTTTAACGTGGAAAACGCAGCATTTAAGGCACTCAAGGAAACGCGCATCTATGTGCCCGGTATGGGCTCCGTCAATAAACTTGGCGCGTATGTCCCCGCCTATGTGGAGATTGGCGTTGTGGTGGCGCTGGTGGTTGTGGCGGTTTTGTTTGTGGTGCTCCGCTGGACGAAGTTCGGCAGAAGTGTCTACGCGGTCGGCGGCAACAGCTACAGCGCCAATATGCTGGCCATCAACGTCAAGCGCACGAAGTTCCTTGCGCACCTCATCTGCGGCATTCTCGCGGGCATCGGCGGTTTTGTGTACTTCCTGCATGTCGGCTCTGGCTCCCCGTCGCACGCAAGCGGCGCGGAAATGAACGCCATCGCGTCCTCTATCATCGGCGGCACGATGCTGACCGGCGGCGTCGGCAACATCATCGGCACGCTCTTTGGCGTCTTGTCCCTGAGTACGATCAAGAATATCGTCTCCTCGCTGGGACTTGATGAAGCATGGTGGACGAATATCACAGTCGCAGCCATGATCTGCCTGTTCCTCGTGATTCAAAGTCTGGTCCTGTCGCGCAAAAACAAGGACGAATAAGCGCCTTTACAGGCATTACACCGTATTTCAATAGGAGATATCAAATATGAAACACTATGAATTCTGGTTTATCGTCGGCTCGCAGACGCTCTACGGCGAGGATGTTCTGACGACTGTCGCACGGCGTGCGGAGGAGATGGCGCAGAAGCTGTCCGCCGTCCTGCCGTATCCGCTCAAATATAAGGTCACAGCCAAATCCAGCGCTGAGATCACGCAGGTCGTAAAAGAGGCTAATTACGATGATTCCTGCGCCGGTATCGTCACATGGTGCCATACATTCAGCCCGTCCAAAATGTGGATCAACGGCCTGGATATGCTCCAGAAGCCGTGGCTGCACTTTGCGACCCAGTATAACCGTGAGATTCCCAATGAAGAAATCGACATGGACTTCATGAACCTCAATCAGGCCGCGCACGGCGACCGGGAACACGGCTTCATCGGCGCGCGCCTGCGCAAGCCGCGCAAGATTATCGCTGGGTACTGGCAGGACGAGGATGTGCAGGCCCGCATCGGCAGCTGGATGAAGGCCGCCATCGGCGTCGCCGTCTCGAAGAACATGAAAGTCATGCGTTTCGGCGACAATATGCGCAACGTGGCTGTCACCGAGGGCGATAAAGTCGAAGTCCAGAAGAAACTCGGCTGGGAAGTCAACACATGGGCCGTCGGTGATCTGGTCAAGAAAATGAACGCCGTCACGGAGGCTGAAATTGACGAACTCATGGCCGTTTACCGCGAAAAGTACGATTTTGCGACCGACGATATCGCTGCCATCCGCTATCAGGCGCGCGAAGAGATCGCTATGAAGAAGATGATGGATGCGGAGGGCTGCAAAGCCTTCTCCAACACGTTCCAGGACCTCTATGGCATGGAACAGCTGCCCGGCCTCGCGTCCCAGCACCTCATGGCGCAGGGCTACGGCTACGGCGGCGAAGGCGACTGGAAGGTCGCAGCGATGACCGCCATCCTGAAAGCCATGGGCGAAAACGGCAACGGCGCGTCCGCGTTCATGGAGGACTACACCTATCATCTCGTCAAGGACCAGGAGTATTCCCTCGGCGCGCATATGCTGGAGGTCTGCCCGTCCGTGGCAGCCGGCCGTCCGCGCATCGAGACGCACTTCCTCGGCATCGGCATGAACGAAAAAGACCCCGCCCGCCTCGTCTTCGAGGGCAAAGCGGGCAAGGGCGTTGTCACAAGCCTCATCGATATGGGCGGCAGATTGCGCCTCATCGTGCAGGATATTGAGGCTGTCAAGCCCATTATGCCCATGCCGAACCTGCCGGTCGCCAGAGTCATGTGGCGCGCGATGCCCAACCTCACCACCGGCGTCGAGTGCTGGATCACAGCGGGCGGCGCACATCACACCGTCCTGAGCTACGACGTGACTGCCGAGCAGCTGCGCGACTGGGCAAGAATGATGGAAATTGAATTCGTCCACATCACGAAGGACACCACGGTCGAGGGGTTGGAGCAGGAACTGTTCCTGAACGACCTCGCGTGGAAGCTGAAATAAGTGCACAACGCTGAAACAGGAA
>URAZ01000027.1 GCA_900545925.1 uncultured Eubacteriales bacterium
TATGATTTTCTCAAAGAGATTTCCGGGATACGCAGCTTTATCGTCCAAATGATCCTGGATGTTGTGTGATTGCGTTGAAACGTCATTTCCCCGTTTCCTATGGAAAAATCGTATCCTTTTGCTTCATCCGAATAAAAAATACTATTCACAGTCTGCCGATCAGGAAGACCTGATCTCGATCGGCACGATCGGGCTTATCAAGGGTATCTCGACCTTTGACTCCAGCAAGGGGGCACGGCTTGCGACATATGCAGCCAGGTGTGTAGAGAATGAAATTCTGATGTACTTTCGTTCGATGAAGAAAACAGCGGGGGATGTTTCGCTTTCGGATTGTATTGAGACAGGAAAAGACGGAAACGCGTTGTCGCTGATGGACGTTTTGTGCTCGGATGAGGATCTGTTCGAGGACTTGAGCACACGGCAGACGTACAAAAAGCTGTACGAGGTCATGGACGAGGTTTTGTCGGAGCGTGAGCGAATGGTCGTAACGCTGCGCTACGGCCTCGGCGACCGGACGCCGCTGACGCAGCGGGAGATCGCTGCGAAGTGTGGTATCAGCCGGTCGTATGTGTCGCGGATTGAGAAAAAAGCGCTTGCCGCGCTTCAGAAAGCGCTTCAGGATTACACGCAGACAGACTGAGGCGGATTTTTTCTTGGCACTGGATTTATCAGCATTTTTCTGGTACTATGGGTGCAGGCGGCAGACGTTCGTTCGGCTGCCGCGCACAGGATAAAAACGCAACGCGAGGCCTTCGGCCTTGCCAGAGCTGGTAGGTAGCCCAGCCGTCTGCACTTCGGCGCAGGTAAGTAACCCTCCCCTCCGGGTCGTCCGTTCCTGTGAAAATAAAAAGGAAACGCTGATTCAATGACTGAACGCATTCGGCGAGAGATTTTGCCCCAAGACAAGACATGAAAACGCAGGAGTACTTTGTGTATTTCAAGTTTTCATACCGCAGGATTGGGCCAAAAGACCCGGCGAAGGCCGAAAGGCATCGGATTAGAGGTTCCTCATGGAGGGTTTCGTAATGGACAGTGATTTGACAAGGCTAACGGTATTTTTTGAGGCGCCGTTCTGGGTCGGGGTGTTCGAGCGGTTTGAGGGCGGGACGCTCTCGGTCTGCAAGGTCACCTTTGGCGCAGAACCGAAGGACTATGATGTATTTTCGTATGTGCTGAAAAACTACGCGCGGCTCCGATTCAGTCCGGCTGTTGCGGCAGCTGTCAGGCAGGATGCGGCAAATCCGAAGCGTATGCAGAGGGAAATCCGAAGGACTTCCTCCGGCGGCGGCGTCGGAACAAAGGCACAGCAGGCATTGCAGCTGCAGCGGGAGGAACAGAAGCTGGAACGAGAAACACGCACCCGCAAACAGCGGGACGCGGAAAAGCAGCTGAAGTTTGACCGCAGGCAGCAGAAACGAAAGGAAAAGCACCGGGGACGGTAACAGTACGCCCCCTCTGCGTCCGGCAGTGTTTGTACTGCTGCTCGCGGAGGGGGCGCATTGCTTTCAGCAAAAAGCCGCCGCTCGGATGAGCGGCGGCTTTGAGATCAGGTATTAGGGTTGTCCATAAGTTCGAGGGGATAGTCGCCCAGATGCTCGAGTTTGAAACCGTTGGCCTTATAAGCTTCATAATCAAACGCATTCAATTCGTCGATGGCAAGCTTGTGAAACTCGTAGAAATTCGGCCACCATTCGTAGCCGTCGCCGAGATTGTGGCTCAGGTACGCGTCGGCAATATCCTTGCCCATCTGCGGTGCAACATAGAACGCGCCCATGGCCAGAACGTTGACGCCGTTGCCGGTGATAGCGCGCAGCGCAGCTGGGACACTCTCCACGACACCAGCGTGAACACCGGGGCACTTGCTGGCCGCGATGTGGATGCCCATACCGGTGCCGCAGAAGATGAGCGCACGCTCAAACTCGCCCTCGGAGATCATCGCACCGACACGCAGGCCAATGCGGTGGAACATGAGGTCAGTATCCTCCTCATCGCCCGTGCGGACACCGACGTCCGTCACTGTCCAGCCCTTCTTTTTCAGATGCGCGACGACCGCTTCCTTAAGGGGGAAGCCTGCAAAGTCCGCGCCGACCAGAATCTGCTTGTCCTTGATCGTTTTCATGGTGCAGCCTCCTTATTATTTTAAATAGAAAATAGAATCCATATCGGTATAGAACGCCTCTTCGCAGGCCTCGTCATAGACCTCAAAGCAGGGTCTTGTGCAGCGCCACCAGCGCTGCGTGGTTTCATCGGCAGCCATCTTTGCCATATCCGCTTCGTAATCCGTGCCCGTATATTCAAAATACGAGAAAACAACGTTGCCGCGGATAAAGATCGAGTAATTCTCAAGATTGCATGCCGTGATCATGTTCAATACGTCCGGCCAGACCTCTGCGTGGAGGCGGACATATTCGTCCCGCTTCTCCGGCTTTAACCGGCCGACCTGCCCGAATCTGCGTCTTTCCATTTGTTTTCCGCCTTTCATGCCTTAATTCTTTTATGCTCGTTCAGATAATCCAGAACCATGACCAGCAGCAGAACTGCACCCCAGACGAGGGAGATATAGTAGCTGCTGATCTGCGGGAACCGGTTCAAGCCGGTTTCCAGCGCGCGTACCAGGAAAATCGAAAGCAGAACGCCGCCGATCTTGCCCTTGCCGCCATTTGGGCTAACGCCGCCGAGCACAACGATCAGAATGCACTGCAGGGTATAGTTCGATCCGTAGTCCGCACGCGCGGAATTATAGTTTGCCAGCATAATCATACCGCCCGCCGCCGCGTAGATTCCTGAGATCAGATAGGTCTTTACGAGGATCCAATCGACGTTCAGGCCGCTGAAGCGCGCAACATTTTCACTGCTGCCGAGCAGGGTCAGCTTTTTGCCGTATGTCGTTCTGCTCAGCAGGAACCAGAGAATAGCCGCGCCGGCAGCGAAGATCAAAAACTGCACGGGGATGCCCGCGATGCGATTATTGATAAGATAGGCATAGGTTGCTGGGAAATCGCTGATGGCACTGCCGCCAGTCAAGACAATGCCGATGCCGGAAAACAGTTCGCCCGTGCCGAGCGTAGCAAGGATTGGCGGGATCTTCAGCTTGGCGATCAGAACACCGTTCAGAAGCCCCGCAGCCGCACCAATCAAAAGCGCAAGCGTGAAAATCGGCAGAACCCAGACAGGACTCAGGTCGCTTCCGCCGTTTGCAATACGGCGCATAAGCAGCGCCATGGTGATGGAGGTCATATTGGCCACGCCGACCGTGGAGAGGTCAATGCCGCTTGAGATCATACAGACCATAACACCAAGCGACATGAGGCCGAATTCCGGGAACTGTGCAAACATGGTCTGGAAATTGACGACAGAATAGAATTTACGGCCCTTCATGATGCCCATGAATATGAACCAGCAGACCATGATGATGAGCAGGCGTCGAATATGCGTGTCCATTTTCAGTCCGCGCTTTGCGGACAGCTTTGTATTAGCCATTATGCTGCGCCTCCTTTGCCTGCGTTCTGGTGCGGCGCTTCGTGCCGGAGTGCGTCGCCTGATACGCGCTGACGGCGGTACCGATGACGATCAGGAGGCCGACAAACACATCCTTCCAGACGACCGGAACGCCGATAAGGATCATGGAGTTTTCCACCAGCACAATCAGCAGCGTACCGAGTACGCAGCCGGTCAGCGTGCCCTTGCCGCCGACGATGGCCGTGCCGCCGAGCACGACGCCCGCGACGATGTTCATCTCCATGCCGAGCATATTGGTCGGGTGGCACTGCTGCATCATGCACACGCGGATAATACCCGCGACGCTGGCGATCACGCCTGCAAACAGGTACAGCAGGAACTTTGTCCGCTTGACGGCGAAGCCCGCGTTATAGGCTGCAGATTCGTTGCCGCCAATGGCGTAGATGCCCCGGCCGAACATGGTATAGCGCAGCACAAGGAACATGAGGAGCAAAACGCCAACAAACACCAGAAATGCCGCCGGAAGCTTGGACGACAGGCCACTGACGGGGTTTGTCGCAGTATAGATGGCCTGCTTGCCGAAGGCCTTCATGCCAGCCGGGATCACAGCCAGCTGCTTCGATTCGAGCGTGCCCTGCATGATGCCCTTGAAGACGCTGGCAGTGCCAAGCGTCACGATCATAGCGGGCAGGCGCAGGAAGCTGACAAAGAAGCCGTTGAACATGCCGAGAACCGCGCCGATGACGATGGCCGTCAGCATGGGGAGCAGAACGCTTCCCTGATAATCCAGATTCAAAAACAGCTTTGTGGTCGCATATGCCGTCAGCGATGCAAGCGCCGGGAAGGAAACGTCGATGCCGCCGGACAAAATGACGAGAAACTCGCCCACGGCGAACAGGCCCGGCACGATCATAGCCGAGGCGATATCGACGATGTTATTAGACGTATAGAACTGGCCTGAGCGCACCTGAATCAAAAATGACAGGGCGAGCAGGATCAAAAATACATAGGTTTCATTCTGACGAAACAGCTTTTTTATAGTCTTCTGCACTTCCCCCACCCCCTTACAGCATCTTGCTCAGGATCTGCTTTTCGCTCGCTTCATCCGCCGTCAGTTCGTCCACGATGCGGCCGTCCTTCAGAATCATAATGCGCGAGCAGTTTTCCAGCAGTTCCGGCAGGTCATCGGAAATAATGATGACCGCCATACCCTTTCCGGCCAGCGACTGTAAGATCGCGTGGATATCGTGCTTCGAGCCGATGTCAACGCCGACCGTCGGGCCGTTCAGAACCAGAATCTGCGGGTGGCAGGCCAGCCACTTGGCAAGCACGATCCTCTGCTGGTTGCCGCCGGAGAGCGTGGAGGCGGCGTTTGCCGGATTGGGCGTGGCAATGGCCAGTTCCTTGACCCAGCAGTCAATTTCCTCATTCGTCTTCTGCGCATCGACAAGACCTTTTTTCGTCAGATCGTCGATTTCGGAGATTACGATATTGTCCGCGATGCTCTGCGAAAGGAACAGGCCCTCGCTCAGACGGTCCTCCGGCACGAAACCAATGCCGTTTTCAATCGCAGCACGAGGGCTTTTGATCACGGTCGGCTTTCCGTGGATGCGGATCTCGCCGGACTGGGCAGGGCGGATGCCGAACAAGGACAGCGCAAGTTCCGTCCGTCCAGAGTCGAGAAGGCCCGTGACGCCGAGGATCTCGCCGCCGCGCAGCGAGAAGCTGATGTCCTCATAGCTGCCGGGAAGCGCCAAATTGCGCACCTCAAGCAGCGGCTCGTCAGACAGGCCGGAGGGCTGGAACGTCTTTTCCTCAAATTCGCGGCCGGTCATGTAGTAGGTGAATTTTTTATTGTCCAACTCCGCCGTGTTGCCCGTAGCCGTCAGCTTTCCGCTGCGGAAAACGGTAAAGCGCTCAGAGATTTCAAAGACCTCGTCCAGCTTATGACTGACAAACAGAATGGCGATCCCCTGTTCCTTCAGCTGCAGAATGACGCGGAAAAGCGCCTGAACCTCCTTCCGGGTCAGGGCGGTCGTCGGCTCATCCATGATGATGAGTTTCGCGTTGAACATCAGCGCACGGCAGATGGCAACCATCTGTTTTTCCGCGACAGAAAGTTCACCCAGTCTGGCGTCCAGATCGACTGTGAAGCCGATCCGCGCAACTGCCTGCTCCGCAATCGTGCGCATATCTTTCCAGTTTACAAATTTCTTTTTTGCGACCAGCTGACTGTTGATCGCCAGATTCTCCATGACGCTCAGGTTCGGAAAAATGGAGAAGTCCTGATAAATGACCTGAATGCCGCTTTCAATGGCGGAAAGCGGCGTGATCTTTTGCAGGGGCCGGCCCTCAAATTCGATGGTACCGGAATCGCGCTGATAAACACCGGAAATAATCTTGATCAGCGTGGACTTGCCACAGCCGTTTTCACCGGCCAGGCAATGGATCTCGCCCGGACGGATCTCCAGCGAAACGCCGTCGAGCGCTTTGACGCCGGCAAAGTATTTCTTGATATCCAGCGCCCGCAGTAAGTATTCAGCCAATGGTATTCCTCCTTCTGTCCGATTGCAGCTTGGGTATAGAGGGCCGCGGATGCGGCCCTCTTTGCACTACAGATTCGGAATCCTTGATTTAGAAGCCGAACGAATCAACGTTCTCTGCGTCGATGACGACCCAGCCCTCGCCCTCGAGGACGGTGGTGCTGCCCTCGCGGAAGGTCATGGCGGTGTAGCCGTCAACACCCAGATCAACAGGCGCGCCAATCTCTTCGCCGTTGAGGACCTTCAGCGCCAGGCTGATCATAGCCTTGCCGGCGATAGCCGGATCCCACAGCGTCAGGGACTTGACAACGCCGCTCTTCAGCAGCTCTGCGTTGTCGGCAGGCATGCCGGTACCGGAGGTGAACGCCTTATCGATGAGGCCGAGTTCTTCAATGGCTCTTGCGATGCCCGGGGCGTCGAAGGAGGAGGTGCCCATGATGCCCTTCAGATCCGGATACTTCTTGAACAGTTCCTTCGCAACGTTGTAGGCGGTGTCGCCGTTGTCGTGGGATTCGACTCTCGGCTCTTCCTCGAGCAGCGTCATGTTGGGGTACTTTTCCTTCTGGTGCGCGACGGCAGCGTCGGCCCATTCGTTGTGGGAAGCGTTGGTCACGTCAGCGACCATGGTGGTGTAGAGGCCTTCTTCGCCCATGGCTTCGGCGAGGTTGTCCATGATGAACGCGCCATAGCCGGAGTTGGAGAACGCTTCAATGTCATAGTCCACGTTGGTCAGGCTGGCACCCTCGTGCGCGATGACGACGATGCCAGCTTCTCTGGCCTGCTTGAGAACGGGCTCAAGGGATTCGGGGTCAACCGGAACGACGCAGATGGCGTCAACACCCTGCGCGATGAGGTCCTGCACAAGCTGGGCCTGCTTGGTGGCATCGATGACGTCAGTGCCCTTCTGATAGACGTTCAGCCCAGTTTCTGCGGCGTATTCCTTGACGCCGGTGTCCATACGGACGAACCAGGGGTTCGAGGCATCCTTCGGGACGACGACAATCTCGTAATCCTTGTCGGACTTTGCAGTTTCTGTTTTGGTTTCTTCGGTCTTTGCAGTCGTGGTACCTGCACAAGCTGCCAGACACAGGAGCATCGACAGCGCCAGGAGCAATGCGAGGATCTTTTTCATTTGAATGAACCGTCCTTTCCATTTTTAGTGCTGTAAATGTGTATTCTTAAAACGTGCTGACCTCCGTGAATCCTCCTTCCATCCATTCTTTCTAGCTGATCCGTTGGTCAGATCGTTTTAATTCCAAATTGTTCAACAGGAGTCTCGTATGATAAGCGACTGTCCGAGCACGACGTTCTGCGGTGTCCGCCCCTCATGCCATGCTTTGGCCTGCTCCCAGATCTCATGGCCGAGCCGCGCCTGGTCCTGACAGACTGTGGTGAGCGGCGGCTGAACGCAGGCGGAAATCTGGAGATTGTCGAAGCCGACGATCGCAAAATCCTCCGGAATGCGATAGTCCGCCTCCTGTATGGCTTTCATCACGCCGACAGCCAGCAGATCTGACGAGACGATGAACGCCTCAGGCAGTTCGTGCCGCGCATGGGTGCACAGCAGCTGCTCCATATACCGGCAGCCGTTGCCGAAGTGGTCCTCGCGGAAGGTATCGGAAATGAACACATGCTCGGGCCGGAAGGGATATCCATACTGGGAAAGGCCCTTCTGATAGGCCGCGAAGCGGTCGGACAAGTTGCTGATATTGGGCGGCTCGGAGAGAAATCCGATGCTCTGATAGCCCTTCTGCTTCAGAAATCCAATCGTTTCGAGCAGAACCTGATGGTTGTCATAGGCAATATAAGATGTGCCCGGAATGGTGCTGCGGCGGTCGGCAAGAATAACATGAACGCCGCTTGCGACCAGCTTGCGGATGCTGTTCTCATCGTCCTCGCCGTTGACAATGACGATGGTTTCCGTATCATTCTGCACCATATTGACCAGTCCGCGCTTTTCCTTTTCACTGGAATATTCATAACTCAGCATCAGGACGGTATAGTCCTCCTGATATGCGTCCTCCATCAGAACGCTGGCAATACGGGCGTAGAAATTATTGTCAAGCTTGGGGATCAGCAGGCCGATCTGCCGCTTTTCCTTCCGGCGCATGTGGCGCGCAGCCAGATTCGGTACATAGTTGAGTTCGCGGATCGCCTCACGCACACGGGCGGTCGTTTCCTCAGAGATGGGTGCAGTGCCGTTGATGACATGCGAGACTGTCCCGATAGTGACACCTGCGCGGCGCGCGACGTCCTTCATGGTGGCACGTCTATTCTCCTGTTCTGTGTGCGCAATGGCCATGACTGCTCCTATTTCAATGAAAACGTTTTAATTGATAGCCATATTATAAGGCTTTCTTTTCCAAGCGTCAAGCGTTTTTTACATTTTCGTGAATAAAGTTGCAATTTTAATATATATTTTTGTACATTATACCCAATCTTCTATAATCTCCATTCTTGCACACCTGTGCGTCACTCCGCCTCGCCTGATGCTGGCGGAGCAAGTTGTGAAAAAAATCTGAATTATTTACAAAAGTATTGCAATTTCAAAAAGATACGGTAAACTGGATTCAAATCACAAATACTGCGGCGCTTTGCTGCGGAAAGAGGTGTACCGGTATGAAACAGGTTTGGAAAAGGATCTCCGCGCTGCTTCTGGCATGCGCGGTACTGGCCGCTTTGATTCCGGCGGCACTTGCAGGCAACAGTTCAGAAGCCTATAAAATTGCCGTCAGCGCCGCCCCGGCGGTCGTCACGGCGGGCAGCACGACCATTGTTTCCGCCACGGTCTACAGCTGTGATGAGGCAGACGGCGAATGGAGCGAATACCTCGGCGGCGGCGCGGATATCACTTGGGAAGCCTACCGCGAGGGGGTAGCCGCATTCCGAGGCGAAAGTGACGGCAAGCCGGTTACAACGGCGCTGGCCGCCGGTTCGTCCTCGTCGAGCCTCGAACTGCTGACTAAGGCGGGCGGCGTAAGCGGTTCTTCTGTGCAGCTTCCGCTGAACATCTGCGTGACCGTAGACGGCAAAACGTATGCTGCCGTCGGCGCGTTTGTTACAATTACAGCTGCGCCTGCCGCACAGAACATCAGTGTCGAGTATGCAGCCGGCTTTGGCGGCAGCGTCCGCTTCTCCGAAAACGATTTCAGCAAGGCGTTTTCCGGCAAGGGAAAGCCTGGCGAAACGCTGGATTACGTCATGTTTGAGTTGTCCCGTGCAACGGCTGTAATGGGCGGCAAGACCTATGATCTGAGTGCCTCCGGCAGCACTTCCACGTTCGGCGCACTCTATACCTCAGCAGAAGGCGGGCAGGCGCTGTCCGATACGGACGCCTGCTATTATCAGGCAAGCTTCTCCCAGATTGATCTCGATGCACTGACCTATCTGACCGGTTCCTGCCGCACCCGTTATACCGTCCGCATCCCCTTTACCGCCGTCGGAACTGACGGAACGCGCTTTGCAGGCAGCGCCGCCGTCACCGTCTCCGGCGACAGCACCGTCACCGCCTCCGGCGCATTTTTGAAAACACTGGACGCTGCCGGACAGATCGCGCAGCAATATCCGGATGCAGTCTGTGTCAGCTTCCAGCAGCCGGAAGCTGGCGTGGGACGGCTGCTGAAAGACTTCAGCAGTGTTGCAGGCAGCGCGTACACGACTGTCCACTATGCACAGGACCGGTTTTATCTGGCGGACACCGGAAAATCAGGCCTGCTTCTTGACGCGCTTTACTTTCTCCCGGCAGCGGACTGCGCTTCGCAGCTGAAGCTTACCTATACCGCCTATGATGCGGGCGGTACGCAGCTTGGAACGGGCGAACTGACCATCCTCATTGCGACAAAACAGTCCTCCTCCGTCTTCTCGGACGTGAATGCAGGAACCTGCGCATGGGCAGCGGATGCCGTCGATTTTATGAACGAATACGGGCTCATTCAGGGTGCGGACAAGTCAACCTTCAACTGGCGCGGCAGCATGACGCGCGGCGATCTGATTTTGATTTTGTACCGGAGCGCCGGTTCCCCTGCTGTCTCTGACACGAGCATCCCGTTCACAGACGTTTCGGAAACAGATTACGCTTACGACGCAATCGTTTGGGCATGGAAGAACGGCGTTGCAGGCGGCGTAAGCGAGACGGAATTCTGCATGAAGCAGCCTGTCACGCGTGAGCAGTTGGCTTCCATCCTCTATCGGCTTTCCGGCAAGCCCGCCGCATCCGCAAGCCTGCGCAGCTATACGGATGCTGCCGATGTCAGTGCCTACGCCGTCGATGCGATGCGCTGGGCTGTCGGCTGCGGTTATCTCAAGGGAAACGGTGCAAAGCTGAATCCCCAGACCGGCGCGAACCGCGCCGAGGTTGCCGTTTTGCTGCACCGGTACCTGACTAAATAAAATAATAAATCACAGCACAAGCCCCCCGTCCTGCGCAGGACGGGGGGCTCTGTTTTTCCAGACCAGATTGGTTTATTTTATTCAGCCGCGCGGATACAGCGGACTGCAATGCGCAGCTGGCCGCCGGGCGTACAGGTGAAGAGCGTCAGATCCCAGTCGCCGGTGATCATGTCTTCGACCTGTGAGGCGCGCAGCTGTTCAAGATCCGCGACCGTGTAGGAAAAGACGTTTCCGTCCGCATCCGTGAAGCGAATCTCGTCGCCGGGGCGCAGATCGCCGAGGTTTTTGAAAAACGCCGGATAATTATGGCCCATGATGACCAGATTGTCAAGATACGCCGAACCCGCGTAGCGGCAGAGGGCGATTTTCAGGCGGTCATAACTCCATTCACCCGTGACCGGAAGCGTCAACTCCAGCGCAGGAATCTCCAGCACGCCGATATAGGCCACACCGTCCACCATAATGACCGGCATGGCCATGCCGGGGTTCAGGAGGTAGTCCGGGATATCCGGCTCTTCCGGTTCAGCTGCAGGCGCGTCCGTCGTCTTGGCAGGCTCCTGCTGCGCAGGCGCAGGAATCAGCGGCTCCAGCTGCTGCACAGCAGCAGCTGCGGCAGCCTGCGCCCGGTCTGCAGTCCAGAGGTTCCAGATTGTAAGGCCCAGCGCCGCCAGCAGACACAGCGCGCCCAGCAGCAGGAGAACAGTGCGTTTTTTCACGGCGGCTTTAGTTGAAGCTGCCCAGCTGCTTGCCGGAAAGCACATGGAAGTGGATGTGATGGACGGTCTGTCCGGCAAGTTCGCCGACGTTGGTCACAACACGGTAGCCGTCGGCAAAGCCCAGTTCCTTTGCAAGCTTCGCAATAACCGTATAGATATGGCCGATCACAGCCTCATTTTCCGGCGTGACCTCAGCGGCGGAGGCGAAATGCTGCTTTGGGACAACGAGGAAGTGCATAGGTGCAAGAGGGCTGATATCCTTGAAGGCATAGCAAAGGTCGTCCTCGTAGACCTTTGCGGACGGGATCTCACCCGCAATGATTTTACAGAACAGGCAATCGGACATAGTCAGTTCCTCCTTAGTCTTTTACATTGACCGCAACATAATCGTCAACAGCCGCCAGCGCGTCGTCAAGCTTGAGGGCGTTCGTGCCGCCGCCCATGGCGGAATCCGGCTTGCCGCCGCCCTTGCCGCCGACGATGGGCGCAATATTCTTGATAATGTCGCCGGCCTTGATGCCGCGCGCAACGGCATTCTTGCCGCAGACAGCAAGCAGCGTAACCTTTTCGCCATTGACAGAGCCGAGCGCCGCGACGGTGTTCGGGTTCTTGTCGCGCAGGAAATCGCCCAGCTTGCGCAGATCGTTTGCATCGGTATTTTCACGGCTGGCCGTGACGACCTTGAGGCCGTTTACATCCTTGGCAGAGAACAGGAGGCTGTCAACATCGCCTGCAAACAGCTTGTCCTTCATCTTCTCGATGGTCTGATGCAGTTCGCGGATCTCGTTCATGCTGCTCTGGGCCTTGTTGATGAGTTCTATCGGTGTGGTCTTGAGCAGTTCGGCCGCCTTGACCAGACGCATGTTCATCTCATCAACGAGGTTCAGGAACGCCTCGCCCGTAACGGCCTCAATGCGGCGCACGCCGGAGGCAACAGAGGATTCGCTTGTAATGCGGAAGGGGCCGACCTTGGCGGTATTATCAACGTGGGTGCCGCCGCAGAGTTCGATGGACTTGCCGCCCATGTTGACCACACGGACAACATCGCCGTATTTTTCGCCGAACAGTGCGATCGCGCCAAGCTTCTTCGCCTCTGCGACGGGCATTTCTTTTGTCTCGACGGGCATGCCGTCCAGCACAAGTTCACTCACGAGGCGGCTGATCTTGACCAGTTCGTCGGCCGTAACGGCAGAGAAATGCGTAAAATCATAACGCAGGCGGTCAGGTTCTACAAGAGAGCCTGCCTGATGGGCATGGTCGCCGAGAACAGTACGCAGCGCGTAGTCCAGCAGGTGCGTCGCGGAGTGTGCGCGCATGATGGCCTTGCGGCGGGTCTCATCGATGGAGGCGGTGACGGTATCGCCGACAGCCAGCGAGCCGGAGACAAGTCTGCCGTAGTGCATGAACTTGCCGCCCTTATTCTTCTGCACATCGGTGACGGTAAATTCGGCAGTCTCCGTGCAGATCGTGCCGTGGTCGGCAACCTGACCGCCCATTTCTGCATAGAACGGGGTCTGGTCGAGGACAAGGATCGCATCCGTGCCGGCGGTAATCGCACCCTGCAGTTCCTCATCGGCAACGATAGCGACGATCTTGCCCTCGGCTTTCATGTTGGTATAGCCGATAAAGGTCGTGGCGGGAATCTCCTTACCGAATTCGACACCGGCCCAGCCGAGATCGCCGAGCGCTTTGCGCGCCTCGCGTGCGCGGACCTTCTGCTCCTGCATCAGCTGCTTGAAGGCCGCTTCATCGACCTGCATGCCCTCTTCGGCGACCATTTCGTTGGTCAGATCGATCGGGAAGCCGTAGGTGTCATAAAGTTTGAACGCGTCTGCGCCGGAGAAGGTCGTCTCACCGTTTGCCTTGTGAGCCTCCAGCATCTCGGAGAAGATTTTCATGCCGCCGTCGATGGTTTTGGCGAAATTCTCTTCCTCGGTGCGGATGACGCGGGTGATATACGCCTGCTTTTCGCGCAGTTCGGGATACTGGCACTCGTTTTCATGGACGACAGTGTCCACGACCTGATAGAGGAACGGCTCATTCACGCCCAGCAGCTTGCCATGACGTGCAGCGCGGCGCAGCAGGCGGCGCAGGACATAGCCGCGGCCCTCGTTGGACGGGAGAATGCCATCGCAGATCATGAAGGTCGAAGAGCGGATATGGTCAGTGATGACGCGGAGCGACACGTCGGTCTTATCGGACTCTTCATAGTGCGCACCGGTGATCTCGGAAACCTTATTCGTGATATTCATAACAGTATCAACATCGAACAGCGACGCGACGTTCTGGCACACGCAGGCAAGGCGCTCGAGGCCCATGCCGGTATCGATGTTTTTCTGCTTGAGTTCGGTGTAATTGCCGTGGCCGTCGTTATTGAACTGGGAGAAGACGATATTCCAGACCTCGACATAGCGGTCACAGTCGCAGCCGACGGTGCAGCCGGGCTTGCCGCAGCCGTACTGCTCGCCGCGGTCATAGTAAATTTCCGAACACGGGCCGCACGGGCCGGAGCCATGCTCCCAGAAGTTATCCTCCTTGCCGAAGCGGAAGATGCGGTTCTCGGGAATGCCGATCACGTCACGCCAGATGGCGAAGGCCTCGTCGTCGGCAGGCGTCGTCTCGTTGCCCGCAAAGACAGACGGATACAGACGGTCAGGCTCAAGGCCGACCCACTCCGGGCTGGTCAAAAATTCCCACGCCCAGGGAATGGCTTCCTTCTTGAAGTAATCGCCGAAGGAGAAGTTGCCGAGCATCTCAAAATAGGTGCCGTGACGGGCCGTATGGCCGACGTTTTCAATGTCGCCGGTGCGGATGCACTTCTGACAGGTGGTAACGCGGTGACGCGGGGGCTCTTCTTCGCCGGTAAACCACGGCTTCATGGGGGTCATGCCTGCATTGATCAGCAGGATGGATTTGTCGTTCTGCGGAACGAGCGAAAAACTCGGCAGACGCAGATGTCCCTTCGTTTCAAAGAACTTCAGGTACATCTCGCGCAGCTCATTGAGGCCGTAAAGCTTGTGTGCCATGATGAATACTCCTTCTATATACATTAAATTTCAAACAAATTATCGCTGCCCTTTGTCTCCGACGGCCCATTCTTTTCCGCCTTGCCGGAAAAGAATGGGGAGAAAAGGGGCGCTTGGTTACGGTTTGGTGCGTTCTGCTGGTACGGTTCAGGCAAATCCTGATTTTCGGGTGTTGCGAACACACATACTCCCCCTACGAACGCTATGGTACGCGCCGCCTGTTACGGTACACCGGATTTGCAAGTAGGTGCGTTTAGATTGTTGCAGTAAAAACGCTCTGCGTTCAAAATTTGCAGGGCAGTACGGATTCGCATTGGTTTTACTGTCTGCCGAATTTCAACGCTGTTCTTGTTGTCGCGGGAAAGATCCAAGAAAACCGAAGCGGTTTTCTTGGTCGGTTCAAGGGGGCTCCGGGGGGAAATCGAAATCCCCCCGGGCCTCAAATTGCAAACCAGCGTAGCGTTTGCAATTTGAAGAGGAGGAAGCGGACTCAAAGGATAAGAGGCTTCGCGAATAGCGGAGACTCGTTCCGGCGAGGCCGTTTCCGACGAGCAGCGTTTTCTTTTGGAGAAGCAAAAGAAAATGCTGTGCCACAGTTGCAAATTTGCCGCAGCGTATCAGCCCTTTGTATAATTTTCAAATTTGCTTTTTGCAGAACCATAAAAACCCCGCCCCTGTGACAGGGGCGAGGTCAGTCGCGGTACCACCCTGATTGTGCTTGCGCACATCTCGGCGCTTCTGTATCGGGAAGCACCCGCCGCGCTTTCGCGCGGCCGCTCCAAACTGGCTGCGGACAGGTTTGCTGAAGGGCTCTCACCGTCCCCTTCTCTCTGAAAGCAACACCGGAACGCTCGGTTTTTCAACGCGGTTTTCCAATATCGCAGATATTTTACCACATTTCCTGCGATTGTCAACATGAAAATTTACCCGTAGACCCATGCGTTCGGCAGCGGGCGGCCGCCGGTGTAGCGAAGGAACGAGGAGGAGCACTGCGTGACATATTCGCCATCGTACCACAAGATCGCACTTGAGCCGCCGTCCATGTTGAGCGCGTTCCGGCAGCCGTAGGACAGAAGAAGATCCGAGCAGGTGTTGACGCTCGTACCCCGGATGCCCTCGTTCGGGTACCGGCCCTCAATGATGAGCATGTAAATGCCCTGATCGCCGGTGCCGAAGCAGGCGCGTGGCTGCTCGCCCGTCCAGAAGGAATCCTCAAGCTTTTCGCCGTCTTTGATCAGGGCGGGCGTGAACTCGGCAGCGTTGTACGTCCCCTCTCCGACCGGGTCGGACGCGGGCACGATGCGGCAGTCGAGGCCGTTTTCGCTCAGCTCAATGCGCTGGTAGACATCGCCGCCGAAGTGATAGCCGTGCGTCTCGCCCTGCGCCATGCACCAGCCCGCAAGCTGGCCGCCGTTGCCCTTGCCGTTTGGGTCCTGGAAGCCGTTGGCGTTCATGGCGAGAATGCCGCCGTGGTCAGATGCAATTTTGCCCGCCAGTTCCCCTTCCACGCCATAGGTCGAAGCCATTTCCAGCCGCAGAAGTTCCGGATAACGGCAGATTGCCAGCACGCCGCGATAGCCGTCGCCGGTGATGCGCACGAGCAGAATGCCGTATTCCGCGTCAATGGCCAGCACCTGATCGCCCTGCTGGGTCTCGATGCTCGTGCCTTCATCGTCGAAGCCCGCCTCGTTGATGCGGATATGCTCCCAGCCGTTTTCCAGCGTCTCGGGATGCTCATCCAGATAGCGCTGGAACGACGCGTAATTCAGCATCGGGAACGCCATCTGGAACTCTGCCTCCGGTTCGTCCTCGACGGGCTGGGGCGCTTCTGCATCAGCCGGCGGTTCCTCCGGCTGTACCGGCTCCGGTTCTGTCTGTACGGGTTCCGGTACAGGTTCCGGCTCCGGCTGCACGGGCGCGCCGGTAAACGTGCAGGCCGTCAGAACAAGACTTAAGACCAGCACAAAAACGAGGGTATACGCCGCCATTTTCGGCTTTTTCGCGATAAGTGTGATGCGCTCTCTGAGGCTCTTTCGGCCCAGCTGCATCGTCGTCGCGCAGGACAGCAGCTGGCCCCGCGCCCGCTTCGGCGCGACAAGGCTGAGCAGCGCGCGGCCATAGCTTGCCCGGCTGCCGGGGTCGAGGTCTTTCAGCACCCGCTCGTCGCAGGCCAGTTCGCAGTCGCGCCGGGAAAGCGCCGCGGCAAGCCACACGAAGGGGTCGAACCAGTACAGGCACTGGCAGATGAGGCGCAGGAGGCTCCAAAGCTGGTCTTTTGCGTGAAAATGCGCCAATTCGTGCCGGAGGACAAAGCAGCGGGTATCAGGCTCCGCCGCAGCCTCTGGTGTGAGATATATTTCGGGGCGGAACAGCCCCACAAGGCACGGCGACGGCAGTCCGGACGCCAGCCAGACCGAAACCGGACTCTCCATGCAGGCAAACGGCTGCCGAATTTTTCTGAGTCTCCGGAGAAACCGCAGATTCTGCGCCAGAACAACCAGCGCCATCGCTGCCGCGCCGGTCAGCCAGATCAATTTCAAAATCGTGCTTCCCGTCAGCTGCGTCTGCGCCTTTGCGGGCGCAGTTTCCGTTTCAGATGCAGTCTGTGCTGGGGACTGCGTATTGTCCGTCTGCGGGGCACGGCGATTTTCCGGGGCAGTCAGCCGCTGCATGGCGGCGGGCACGTCCGGGACAGCGTTCATCACGCTGACCGGACTTCTGACCAGCGAGACCGGCAGCAAAAGCCGCAGCGCGGCGAGCAGCCACAGTGCATATTGCAGGCGCGGATTGATTTTCCCGCGCAGCAAAAAGCGAAGTGCGGTCAGCGCAAGGATCAGAACGGTCGATGAAATGAGAATTTCCAGCATGACTCCCCTCCCCTAGTCTTCGCGGCCCGCAGCCTTGTCCAAAATGGCATAGAGTTCTTCAAGTTCATCCTTTCCGATTTTTCCGTGGTCGGCGAAATTGCTGACCAGCAGGCCGAGCCTGCCGCCGAACGCGCGGGAAAGCAGCTGCTCCGTTTCCTCAAGCCCGGCCTCCTCGCGGGTAACGTTCGGGTAATAGCGCCGTGGTTTGCCCTCATAGCGCAGAAGCCCCTTTTCCGTCATACGGCTGGCCATGGTCTTGCTTGTGCTGGCCGACCATCCGGCGCGAAGCTTTAAATCCTCCACCAGCTGCATGAGCGTCTGCGGCTGCCGCTCCCACAGGCTTTGCAGCACGGTCCATTCGCTCTGGCATAATTGCATGGGAACGTCCCTCCTCGGTTTACTTTTGTAGACTTATTATAGCATACAGGACTACATTTGTCAACCTTTTCCTCGAAACCATTTCTCCAACAGCCGCCCCTGCGGGAACAGGGGCGACTGCTTAAGGATGGAACACGTCAGATTTATGCAGAGGCCGACAGGAACCGGAACGGATACCGCGCTTCGCCGGTCAGGCGGACGGTCACGGTCAGCTCCGTCATGCTGTTTCCGGTGGGAATGACTCCGTCGGCGAACGCGCGGTACACGGCCCGGCGGAATTCCTGCGGCTGAAGCTCCTCCGCGCCCGCGTGGTCATAGACCGCGCGCACGTCCGCAGACGCGTCCGCGTACTCCGTGAGCTCCGGCACGTCGAGACAGCGGAACACCAGCTGGAAGCTTCCGTCTGCCATGCAGGAGATGCGTTTCAGATAACAGTACCGCGCGCCGTGGTTGTCGTTGATGGTGCGGGTATAGGTTCCATCCTGATAGGTCAGATAGTGCGAGCTGCGGTCTTCCCAGCCGTACCGGCCCAGCGGGAAATAGCGGACGAGCGTATTGTCGAAATCCACCGCGCTGATCGTCAGCGGCCAGTTGTTTTCGCGCGCATAGCGCTCGTAGACGAACAGGGAAAGTCCGTCCCACGCGTCTTCGGTCAGCGGCAGCGCTGTCCAATTACCGTCCGGCAGACTGCCCAGCAGATTCCTGTTCTGGCCGTCATACGTCCAGAACAGCTGCGCCAGATCGTCCGTCGTTTCGCCGGTGTGCAGCTGCAGGGCCGCCCGCAGATCGTCCTCTGGAAGCGGTGCGAAGCGTGCCGACTGGAACAGCGCGCCGCCGTAGTAGAAGTCCAGCGTGTAGACCTTGCGCGCGTAGCGGAGTTCGCCGCCGCTGCCATCCAAAAACGGGTCGGCGTTATAAAAATCTGCCGTGACCTGTACCGTGCTGCCGCCCAGCACCTGCACGTCCGCAATGCGCAGATCCGGGCCGCCGCCGAAGCCGGACACGTTCTCAATGACTGCCGTGCCGTCCGATGCGTCGTAGTTTCCGCACTGCGTAATATCAAACGTGAAGCTGCCGTCGCGGAAATGATACCGCAAAACGCTGTTCACAAAGCTCTCCGTGAAGTGATACTTCCCGTCGGCCTGCTTGTAATTATCGCGCGTGTATGTGTAATCCGACCAGTACAGAAACAGCATAAACAGCTGCTCGGACGACAGGTCTTCGGGCGAATCAAATGTAAAGCCGTCGTTGACAAGCGCGATCTCCGGGCCGATCAGAATGCTGTGGAGGTTCTCATCCGTCAGAAGGCTCGGGTCGATCGTCATACGCTGCTGCGCCTCCTGCTCCGTGATGGGCAGCCGCATGGCCTCTTCTGGCGCCATCCAGCTGACGGCGGCGATCACGCCGTTTTCAATGTAGAACGTCATGACTGTCTCGTCGCACACGACAAGCATTGTGGGAATGCCGTCCGTGTACGCAATGCAGCTGTATTTGCCCATGTATAGAACCTCGCCGCCGAGCATCAGCCGCGCCGTGTGTTCGTCGAACTGCTCGAATACCGGCGTTTTGTCGCGCGGGAAACGGTTCGCCGCCTCGCGGTAATCCTCGCCGAAGCGGATGCCGCAGACCTCGACCCCGGCATCCAGCCGCAGATATGCGGCGTTCGGATAGTGGATTGCGCCGTCGTTGCCCATCCAGCCCGCGGCCTGTGAGCCGTCCGCGAACTGCACAATGTCATAGTAGTCCGTCTGGAGGATCATCCAGTGGTAAATGCGTTCATATGTGCCGTAAACATTTTGGATGTCGTCCAGTGTCAGATCATAGATCGACGTGCCGTTCACGGTAAATTTGGGCCACTGCTCCACCGGCTCGCGCGCGGCGAACCATGCCGCGTCCGCAGCGGGGTCCGTTTCGGCCTCAATGCGCGGCAGAATGAATTCCTGATACCACGCCTCCCAGTCGACCGCGCCCTCCACCGGCGCAAGGCCGTTGCGGACAACAAAATCCTTTAAGATATCCAAGCCGTCGGCTGCGTGCTGGTAATACGAGCTGACCGCCGCTGTGTCCGAACTGTCATACTGCCGTACCGCCTTGTCCGACGGGCTCAGGCAGAAGAAATAATATGCCGTGCTGCCGCGTGTGCCGAGCAGATGCGTGTTCAGCGCCATAAGATTTTCCTCGACCCATCGGTCTGCGCCGTCCTTGACCAGCTCCGCCGGGTCTTCAAACTGGAACGCGCGGATCGCCCAGACGAGGCCGAGGCGGTCTTCTGCCGCCTGACTTTTGTCGTAGAAGGAGAACAGCACATCGTCCAGGTCATGCTCGCCGGTCTCCGGCGCTTCGATCATAAACGAATCGTCCGCAGTGATTTCGTTTTCGTATCGTGCCGGGACACTGAGCGTGACCGTGTCCTGTGTGGTGGTGAATTCCACTGCCGCTTCCGGTTCCTCGCGTGTGGCCTCCTGCACTTCTGATTCCTTGGGCGTGTTCTCCATTCTTTCCGATGTCTGCTGCGTCTGCTGTGCAGGCGCGGCATCCTTCGCGCCGGTCATCGTGCAGCCGACTGCCGCGGCGCAGAGCAGAAGCACGAGGATCAGAACGGGAATTGCGGTTTTCGGGTGCTTTGTGATGGAAACGATGCGCGTTTTGAGCTGCCCGCCGCGCCCCGACATTGTTGTCGCCGCGCTGAGGGGATCGACCCGCTCGCGGCACGTCATGCGGATGAGTGAGCGGCCGTAGTCCGCACGCGCGTCCTCGCCAAGACGGCGGACGGTATCCTCGTCGCAGAAGAGCTCCGCGTCGGTGCGGGAAAGCGCCGCCGCCCACCACACCAGCGGATCAAACCAGTGCAGCGCCAGACACACGCCGCGCAGAACGGCCCAGATGTGGTCGCGGTGGAGATAATGCGTATACTCATGCTCCGCGCAGTGGTGCAGCAGCTGCTCGTCCTGCGCACAGTCCATTGTCACATAGATCGCCGGCGGGAAAAGCCCGAACAGGCACGGCGACAGCGCGGTCTGCGTCAGCCGGACAGCCGGACGGCCCTCCTTCGGCGCAATCGCGCGCAAAACGCCCGCCCGCAGCTGCCGACCGTACCGGAGATTGCAGAATAGGAACCACAGCCCCAGCAAAGCCGCGCCGGAGGCCCATACAAGCATGAATATCTTCCACACGGAAACGGCGGGCTTCTGCGCAGATTTTTCCGGTTCTGCGCTGCCCGTTTCCGCCTGCGCAGGCATGGATGCCGGGCGCTGCACCGGCTGTGCGGGCATCTGCACTGGCGCTGCGGGCGCAGCCGGTTCTGGTGTACTGGCCGCCTGCGCGGGCGGCGCGGCGGCGGGTTCCGTCTGCATGACAGCAGCTGGTTCGGCCTTCGGCAGAAGATTTGCCACGCTGAGGGCGGTTTTCCCGACAGAAAGCGGCAGCAGCAGCCGCACGAGCAGCACCAGCCAGAGTGTGTACTGCAATCTTGCGCTGATTTTCCCGTACAGCAGATAGTGTGCTCCGATGAGCAGCGCCGCCAACACGGCGGACGAAACAAACCATTCAGCCATGGCGCTTTTTTCTCCTCCATATTCCGCAGCAGCGCATACAGCTCGTCAAGCTCACGTTTTTTATCTTGCTGTTTACGCCTGTAATCATAGTATAGCACAAATGGTTACGGCCGTCAACAGCAAAAAGCGGCTGTATCATCCGGCTTCCGCAATAAACAGCGCCGCACGCCTGTCCATGACCTGTGCAGCCTCCTGTGCAGTCTTCCGGCCTTTGAAATAGGCGTCCGCTTCGTCAAGGATGATCTTCAAAATTTCCTGATTGCCACAGGAACGGCAGTCGGCGTGCTCCAGTACGTTCATCAGATCATCGGCGGCGGCTTCGTCAAACAGAAACGCAAGATCGCCTGCCTCGCCGACCTCAACGCGGCCCTCTTCGCGGATGGCCGTCTGCTGTTCGGCCCTCTGCGCTTCGATCTCCTTCTGCATCAGCTCGCGCAGCGCGGCGCGGTTGACCGGGAACGCGTCCGCAACGGTCTGCTGAAAGTCTTCCCGCAGCATGTTCCGCAGCGCCTCCGCCGCCGCTTCCTGCATGGCGGAGCCGGCGCAGACACCAAGCTGCAAAATCGGCTGATACGCCGTTCCACCGTCCGAATCGAGAGCAAGCACACGGAAAGCGCCGCCGGTCTGCTGGTACCAGGAAATCTGCATGGACCGGTACATCGCGGCGGAGTGCATCGGCTGCTGCATGATGCTGTCCGGGGCAGGCACTGCGGAAGAAATGGCCGCGCAGGCCGTCAGAATATTCAAAAATTTCTCGCTCTCGAAGGAGGCGGTCTGTGTATCATAGTCCAGATACTGCTCCGCCGCGTGGCGGCAGTAGACGCTGAGCAGATCCTCACCGCCCCAGAAAAAGCTGACGTCCGGAACTGCGCCGCACAGCACGTCCTCGACCGACGTTTCCAGCGACGCGCCGAGCTTCTCCGCCGGGCCGAACAGCGGGTCAAGCGCGAAAGCCCCGACGACGGAATAGAGCGTCCCGTCCACATAGCACGGCTTCAGAATACCGGACAGAAGCTCCGCTTCCGGCATCCCGTCCAGCGGCAGCAGAATGCCGTTTTTCGCGTAGCCCGCGTACTGCGCGCCGCTCAGATCGCTGCAATCGAGCAGATCTGGCACATTCCCGGCCAGCAGCTCCGTCGTCATGCGCGTCACGGCATCCGCGCGGCTTTCCGCGCCGTCGGCGTAGTTGAGGATTTCGATCCTGACCGGTGCGCCGGAGAAATTATAGTTCTGGATCATACTGCGGAGCACGCTCTTTTCCGTGTCAAAATCGATCGTGCCAAGCATCAGCGTCCGTTCCGGTGTTTGCACATCGGATTCGGTTTCCGTTTGACTGCCGGCTGTCTCCGCAGCGGGCAGCTGCTCCGGCTGCGTCTGCTTCCGGCAGGCGGTCAGCAGCAGACAGAGCAGCAGCATGAAAATCAGACAGCGTTTCATGATGCATTCCTCCTTATTTTTCTTCCAGTATACCACGGCTTTTCCCTGAAATCTCTTAATTTTTCCTAAATATTTACTGGATCCGGTATCCGCTCAGGACGAGTTCGAGGATTGCAGGCCAGAAGATGGGTTCCGGCGCAGTAAAATAACGGGCATCCGGAATGCTGTGAAAGGATATGATGCAGCGCTCGTCATCCAGCCATGCCTCAAAGCGTCTGTTGGTTTCGTGCTCCATGCGGGTTTGCTGCCTCCTTTAAAGGGGTAAGTAATGTCGTAGTAAATAATACGATATTTATGATTAAAATGCAACGATTTTTCAAAGTATAATAAGCGAAAAGTCGTAGGTGGTGAAGCATGTGACAGACGTTCTGGGGCTGATCCGAAAAAACCGGGAAGCCAGAGGCTGGACGGAATATCAGCTTGCCGAGCGCTCCGGCCTGCCGCAGTCTACCATTTCATCCTGGTACCAGAAGGGCATGACGCCCTCGTTTTCCTCGCTGGAAAAGATCTGCGACGCATTTGGGCTGACGCTCTCGCAGTTTTTTGCCGACGGCGAGGCACTGCTTGCCCTGACGCCCGGGCAGCGCGGCATGCTGGAAAAATGGCTGCGCCTGTCTCCCGCGCAGCAGCGTGCGCTTTTCGCGGTGATGGATGCGATGCTGGAAGGCTAGCGGCGCAGATTTTTCTCTTTCTAATTTTAGCAAAACAATAAAAGTCTCCCCTTGCCATGCTGCCATGGCAGGGGGAGACTTTGGCATATACAGCGGAAATGAAAATCGGAGTTGACAAGCACATGTTTATATTATAATATTGGAATATAAAATAATTAGATGATGTAGGAGGGATACAATGGGCTTACAGCATGGCATCCTTGGGTTTTTAAATTACGGTCCATGCAGCGGATATGAGTTGGCAAAGGCATTTCATTCTTCCGTACAGTTTTTCTGGCCCGCGCAGACCAGCCAGATCTATTTGACGCTGGGCAAGCTGGAACATGCGGGGCTTGTTGCGCATGAGACGGTCATCCAGAACGGGAAACCGAATAAGAACGTCTATTCCATTCTGCCCGCCGGACGCGCGGAGTTGCTGCGCTGGCTGTCAGAACAGGGGCAGTCAGCAGACGGCTATAAGAGCGAATTTCTGATGAAGGTCTTCTTCGCCGAAAATCTCCCTCCGCAGCAGGCAATCACAATGCTGCGCGCCTATGCCGACGGCTTCCGCGCGTGGCTGCGGAGCATGGACAGCGTACCGCAGAGCATTGAGGATTACGGCAAACTGACCGATGCCAGCGCGCCCGTGTATTGGGCGTTTACGGCACAGTTTGGCAGGGACTATGCACAGATGTGCATCGCGTGGGCCGAGAACTGCGTCAAACGGCTGGAGGAAATGATATGAGAGTTCTGGTTCTGAACGGAAGTCCCAAGGGGGACAAAAGCAATACATACCGGCTCACAAGCGCGTTTCTGGACGGCCTGCGGCAGACGCAGCCGGTGGAGGCCGAGACCATCGAGGTCGGAAAGCTGCATCTGCTGCCGTGCCGGGGCTGCTTCGCCTGCTGGAGCAAAACGCCGGGCAAATGTGTTCTGCAGGACGATATGGCCGGTGTGATTGAAAAAATTCTTGCCGCCGATGTGCTGATCTGGAGTTTTCCGCTCTATTATTTCAGCATTCCCGGCCAACTGAAGCTGCTCATCGACCGGCAGCTGCCGATGTCGCTGCCGTTTATGACCGACACCGAATCCGGCGGCCATCCGAGCCGGTACGACCGTTCCGGCCAACGGCAGGTCGTGATCTCAACCTGCGGCTTTTATACCGCCGAGGGCAATTATGACGCGGTGGACGCGCAGTTTTCCAGACTCTGTAGTGCGGGCGGCTATACATCCGTTTACTGCGGACAGGGCGAACTGTTCCGCGTCCCGGCACTGCGGCAGCGCACGGACGCCTATCTTGAACTGGTCAAACAGGCGGGCGCAGAATTTGTGCGCGGTGCAATCTCGGCCGAAACAGCCTGCGCGCTGCGTCAGCCACTGTTCCCGCGCGCGGTATTTGAGCAGATGGCGGACGCCAGCTGGGGCGTCAGCCGGGAGGATACTGCCGCGGAAAAGACCCCGGAGGCCGGGAAGCTGTCGCCGGCGCAGGCCTTTACACGGCAGATGGCCGCGCTCTATGACCCATCGACATGGGACAGGAAGGATCGTGTTCTGGAATTTTTCTATACGGACACCGGCGAGACTTGCCAGATCGTGCTCGGAAAGGACGGCCAGCGCGTGCTGCAATCGGACTTTCTGCCCAGCACGACGCGCATTGAAACGCCGCTTTCCGTCTGGCAAAAGATCGGCAGCGGGGAACTTGACGGCAAGCAGGCCATGATGGAGCACCAGTACCGCGTGACTGGCGATTTTTCGGTCATGCTCCGCTGGGATGAGATCTTCGGCTTGGGGGCCGCACCGGCGCAGCCGTCCGCCGAACCCCGGAAGAAGACGAACATGACGCTCATGCTGCTGCCGTGGATGGCGATCTGGATCGCGCTGTCTATCCACGCGCAGATCGGCGCTTGCGTCGGGCTTGCGGTCTGTGCGCTGCTGCCGTTCACGTTTTTGAACTACCGCATGACGGTTTTCGAGCCGTGTTCGATTCTGGCCGTCGGCACAATTTGCGTGCTGACGCTTCTGGACGCGCTGCCGCTCACGCTGCTGCTGCCCGCGTCGTATCTTCTGTTCGGCCTGATGTGGGGCGTGACGGTGTTTCTGCCCATGCCGCTGACGGCGTATTATTCCATGAACGGCTACGGCGGCGAGACAGCGCTTCAGAACCCGCTGTTCATGCGCACGAACCGCATTCTGACAGCCTGCTGGGCAGTCTTGTATCTGCTCACGCCGATCTGGACGTGGTATCTGCTGCAAACACCCATCTCGTATCTGACCGGCGCGCTCAATTCCGTTCTGCCCATGCTCCTCGGCGCATTCACGGCCTGGTTCCAGCGCTGGTACCCGGCACATTACGCTGCAAGTAAAAAATGACTGCGCCAAAGCAGGCCCTTGTCATGCTCATTGAAGCGCATGACAAGGGGCTTTTGCATATCCGGAATCTGGGCATGCCGCCTGTTACGGTGCTCCAAATTTGTAGGTAGTTGCGTTAGAATATCTGCGACAAATCAGCTTTGCGTTCAAAAGTTGCAAGGCAGTACGGATTCGCCAGAGTTCTGTAGGGGCCGATGCCCACATCGGCCCGTCGGGCAGTTACGAATTCGCCATAGATTTCCGTAAAAACGGTGCAATCTGCCGGGTCGATGTGGGCATCGACCCCTACGAAGCTTTATGGTCAGGAGGCTGTTGATGCCTATACCTCCCTGGAACTTGTCGGCTTTGACTGCTGGTACATCAACGGCGCAAAGACCTTTACCTTCTCCGGTGATACCGCTACGATCACGCTGACGGACGGTTCTTCGCAGACACACACCTATACCTATCTCGGCCAATACAAGGTCGGCGACGGCGAAACGATGGTTTATAACGGACAGGAGATCGACCCGTCGTTTGCCTGCGATGTATACCAGTCCACCGACGATGCGGGCGAATTTACCTATCTGCTCTTCCGCGACGACACGATGGCTTCGACCTATCATATTGAGTTCCGCTACGGCAGCGATCTTGACGCGCTGCAGAAATACTTCACCGGCCCGTATGCCTACTGGCTCTCTGCCGGCATCGACGCGAGCGCCGACGCGCAGACCATCGACAACGTGATCGACCTGTTCGTAACGGAAGATCTCAGCGGCGAATAACCAACGACCATCCTCCATACACCAACCCCAAGCCGCCGGCTCCATGGAACCGGCGGCTTGGGGCATTTTTTACGTCTGCGCAGCGCCGTCAACGCTGATGACCGCGCCGGTCACATAGCTTGCAAGGTCGCTTGCAAGGAAAAGGAACACATTTGCGATCTCCTCCGGCTCTCCGATGCGCCGAAGCGGGATAGGGGCGGAAATGCGCGCGACCAACTCCTCCGGCAGCGCGGCGACCATATCCGTCCGGGTCACACCCGGCGCGACGGCATTGACCCGGATCCCCGCCGGGCCGAGCTCCCTCGCAAGGCTCTTTGTCAGGCCATTGACGGCGAATTTGCTTGCCGGATATCCAACGCCGCTGGGCTGTCCGTACAGACTGACCATCGAGCTTGTGTTGATGATGCAGCCGTGCCCGGCTTTGCGCATCAGCGGCTCGACAGCCTTGCAGCCGTTAAAGACGGCGGTGACGTTCAGGTCCATGATCTTCTTGAAATTCTCCGGCTTATAAGCGGCCAGCGGCTCCCGCGCCGAGATGCCCGCGTTGTTGACCAGAATATCAACGCCGCCGAACGTCTCGCATGCCGTCTGGATCGCGGCCTGTACTGCGTTAAAGTCCGTCAGATCCGGCGCAAGGCCAATGACGGGCCAGTCTGCGTTTTCTGCTTTCAGCGCAGTCACAGCCTTTTCTGCTGTCTCCATCCGGCTGCCGCACAGTGCGACCTTCGCGCCGTTCTGTAGAAATACCCGGACGATTGCCAGCCCGATCCCGCGTGTACCGCCGGTCACGACGGCGGTTTTTCCGTTCAGAAGTTCCATAAATCCATACCTCCCAATAGCCGTTTTTATGTTTCTATTCTATCGCATACGAAAGCAAGAATGCCAATCCGTATCCCGAAACGGCAATATGTAGAAAGATTGATATATCAAATTTCATATATTGTTGCTGTCTGCTTGCCGGAAGTTGACAAGCAGATGCAAAAAAGGGCAAGCGCAGTAAATGACCAAATGCGAATCGACTGGTAGAATGGAATAAGAAAATACGAAGGAGCTGCGTCCGGTTTGTGCAGCTTTCCATATCAGCAAGACAGGAGGCATTCTCATGCAGCAAACCCGGAATCCCAAACGTGTGCCTGATCTGCGCGCCAGCGGACGGTTCAGCAAGGCAAAGAAGACGCTGATGCTCCTGACCATGGTAGCCCCCGGCGCGATCTGGCTGCTGCTGCTGCGGTATCTGCCGATGGGCGGCATCATCCTCGCGTTCAAGAATTACAAAATCTATCCCAAGGACCCGACCTTCCTCAATAACCTCATCCACAGCAAATGGGTCGGCCTCGACAATTTCAAGTTCCTGTTTACCACCGGCGATTCGTGGGTCATGATCCGCAACACGCTAGCCTACAACATCGTGTTCATCATTCTGGGCGTGATCATTCCCGTTGCGTTTGCCGTTATGATGAGCGAACTTTCCAAGAAATTCGTCGCCAAGACATATCAGACGCTGATGTTTTTCCCGTATTTCCTGTCGTGGGTCGTCGTCAGCTATTTCCTGAACGCGTTCATCGATGCGCAGTACGGCCTTATTCCCATGGCTCAGCGCGCAGCGGGTGAAACCGCCGTCTCCTGGTACACAACGCCCGGTCCGTGGCCATATATCATCGTGTTCGCAAACCTCTGGAAGAACGTCGGCTATTCCACGGTTCTGTATCTCGCGGCCATCACCGGCATCGACCAGACGCAATACGAGGCCGCCGCCATCGACGGCGCAAGCAAATGGCAGCAGATCCTGCATGTAACGCTCCCGAATCTGCGCACGATGATTGCGATTCTGTTCATTCTGAACGTTGGCAAAATCTTCAACGCTGACTTTGGCCTGTTCTGGAATGTCCCGATGCAGAACGGCGCACTGTTCTCCGTCACGCAGGTCATCGACACCTATATCTACCGTGTCCTCATGAACACCGGCAACATCGGCCAGAGCACGGCGGCAGGTCTGCTTCAAAACATCGTCGGGTTTATCTGCATCATCGGCGCAAACGCCGTCGTCAAGAAGATCGACTCCGACAGTACCCTGTTCTAAGGAGGTGCAGCCTGATGAAACAGAAAAATCACCGTCTCAATTCCGTCAGCGCGGGCACAGAGGCCGTCATGAACGTTGTCCTTGCCCTGTTCAGCCTGTGCTGCATCATCCCATTCATCTTCGTCGTGATCATTTCCTTCTCCTCGGAGGAATCCATCCGCACCATCGGCTATTCCTTCTGGCCCATGGCGTGGAGCACGGACACCTACGCCTACGCGTTTGAAAAGCTGCCGCAGATCTGGCGCTCATTCTTCAACAGCGTCCTCATTACCGGCATCGGTACGGTTTTGAGCACCCTGATTTGCGTCCTGTATTCCTACGCGCTCTACCGTCCGGATTTCAAATACCGCAATTTCTTCAACTTCTTCAGCTTCTTCGTCATGCTTTTCGGCGGCGGTCTTGTCCCGACGTATATCATCTCTAAGCAGGTGCTCGGCCTGAGCGAGAATTACGCCGCACTCATCGTTCCGCTGCTGGTCAGTCCCTTCAATATCATTGTCATGCGGACCTTTTTCAAAAGTTCTGTCCCGCTGGAACTGATCGAAGCGGCCACCATCGACGGCAGCGGCGAATATTCAACGCTCTTCCGCATTGTCCTGCCCATCGCCAAGCCCGGCATTGCAACTATCGCGCTTTTGAATGCGCTGGCTTATTGGAACGACTGGTTCCAGTCGCTCCTGTATATCCGTCAGAACAAAGTGCTCCAGCCTCTGCAGGCGCTTCTGATGGAACTGCAGAACAACGTTGAATATCTCAACCGCATGATCGGACAAATGGGCACCGCCGCCATCATGGAAGCCCAGCGGGCGCCGAACCAGACGCTGCGCATGGCGCTGGTCGTGATGATCGTCGTTCCCATCGCCTGCGCGTATCCCTTCTTCCAGCGCTACATTGTTGCCGGTCTGACGATCGGCTCCGTTAAGGGCTGAATCAGCGTAATTGCTGTTTTGGTATAGAGTGAAAAAATTTTAAAATGGAGGAATCATCAAATGAAAAAAGTCCTTGCGCTTCTTCTGGCTCTCATCATGGTGCTTGGCCTCGCCGCGTGCGCGACGAAGGAAGCCCCGGCAAAGACTGACGACCCGGCCCCTGCTGACACAACCAACACCGAAACGACCGAGCAGACGCCTGCCGACGCTACTGACACGGCAGAGTCTGTCACCATCAAGATCTGGTTCCACGGCAGCAACGTAACCCCGGAAGCTTCCGAAAAGGTCATGGCCGAACTGAATCCGTACCTCAATGAGAAGATTGGTGTCACGCTCGATCCGATCTGGGGCACCTGGGGCGATTTCGACACCAGCACCGTCACGGCTCTGGCCGGCGGTGACGATGTTGACATTTACTTTACCTGCAACTGGTCTGCCGACGAGTACAACAAGTACGCCCGCGACGGCTACTGGGTCAAACTCGACGATATGTTGGAGAAGGACGCACCTGAACTGCTTGCCACGATCCCCGAAGGCATCTGGGAATGCGCCCGCACCAACGGCCTTGACGGCATGGGCATCTACGCCGTTCCCGGCCTGAAGGACACCGCAACCCAGAACTGCTGGGACGTCAACGGCACGCTGCTGGCTGAACTCGGCTACGATGTCGATGCAGTCTGCGCGGCAGGCCTTGACTATTACTCCGATGAATATGAAGAAATGCTCCAGAAGGCCAAGGACGCCAAGGGCGGCGATTTCTATCCGCTGCTCATCGAGCCGGCCGTCCTCGAACGCCTTGTGACCCACACCTCCATCGTGACCGGCGACCTCAACGGCGGCAACGTCCTGTCCTACTACTATGACGCCGAGCATCCGTCCAAGGACATCGGCAGCACCATCGTCAACAAGTTTGCCACCGACGAATTCAAGAAGTTCGCCGACCGCACCTATTACTATGCGCAGAAGGGCTTCATCTCCCCGAGCTGCCAGTCCGTCGCCACTGCAAACGACTACCGCACCGCCTGCCAGTCCACCGGCGACTACCTGTTCTGCACCCAGTCCTACGCCTTCGGCTGTGAGTTGGACTTCTCCAAGGCCCGCGGCATTGACGTGCGCATGGTCCCGGCGACCGCCGCTTACATGGACTGCACCTCCGGTCAGGGCGCGATGATGGCCATCTCCGCCACGTCCAAGAACCCGGATAAGGCCCTGCAGTTCCTGAATCTCCTGAACACCGACCCCGTCGTTATGACCTATGTCAACTACGGCGTGGAAGGCTTCACCTACAACAAGAACGACGACGGCACCATCACCTTCATCGACGATGCCCGTGCGACCTATTCTCCGTGGACGAACGGCGTCGGCAATGTGCGTATCCTCCCGCCGACCAGCGACCAGGGCGCCGATTTCTGGCAGCGCTTCTCCGCGTACTATGACGCGGCAGAGACCCTCCCCTACGGCGGCTTCATCTTCGACTCCTCTGTCTGCGAGACGGAAGCAGCCGCTCTGGCCAACGTCTGGGCCGAGTACGCCTTCAACCTCATGAGCGGTGCAGTCAACCCCGACGACGTCCTGCCCGAGTTCCTTTCTAAACTCGAGGCTGCCGGAATCAACACCTTCGTTGACGCCGCCAACGAACAGATGAACGCTTATCTCGCAGGCTGATCAACTGCACACAAAGCCCGCATAACACACAGCAGCCGGTTTCCCGCCAGATGGGAAACCGGCTGCTTTACGCGCAAAGAGATAGCTAACCGCCGAAAATCACCAGAATGATGCCGTAAAGAACACTGGCGACCGTGCCGTAGACAATGACAGGACCAGCAATGATGAACATTTTGGCCGCCATGCCGGTGACGAAGCCCTCGGCTTTGAACTCGATTGCAGGCGAGACGACCGCGTTTGCGAAGCCAGTGATTGGCACGAGCGTTCCGGCGCCCGCAATTTTTGCCAGATCGTCATAGACGCTCAGGCCCGTCAGCACGGCACTTAAAAACACGAGACTGACCGAGGTCGCCGCTGCCGCATCCTGCTCGGACAGTTCCAGCGCGGTGTAGCCGTTCAGGATCAGCTGGCCAATCACGCAGATGAGGCCGCCAATCAGAAAGCTGTTCAGCAGATCCTTTCCCAGCGGCGATTTTTTAGCCAGCCGCGCCACATAGCGGTTGTATTCCTTTGGAGACATGTTCATTCTGATCCGCTCCCTTACTCTTTTATCCATAGTATCCGCCGCATGGCCCGCATTCATGCACAAAATCTGTATTTGCCGCATATGCTAACGGCTGAAAGCAAAAAAGGAGGCAGCATGATGCAGGAATACGGAACCGTAACCGCGCAGATCGTGACGTCGGCCGCACAGATCCCCATTCCGGGCTCGACGCTCACCATTACACGCGAATTGCCGGACGGCAGGCAGGAACTGTTGGCCGTGCGCATGACGAATTACGACGGCTTTACCGAGCCCTTTGACGTCCCAACACCCCCGGCGTCCGACAGTCAGACGCGGCAGACCGCCGAGACGCCCTACGCCCTTGTCGATCTGCGCGGAGAACATGCAGGCTATGACCGCGTATTCATTCACAACGCGCAGGTCTTCCCTGGCATCCAGACCCTGCAGCAGATTGTACTCATCCCGACGCCGACGCTGCCGGACAGCTACGCGCAGACGCAGGAATTCGATATTCCATCGCAGGCGCAAGACTTGTAAAGGAGGTAGTTTCTTGGCGACGATCGCCCCGTATATCCCCGAAAGCATCACTGTCCATCTCGGCTCGCCGAATTCGAGTGCTGAAAACGTAACGGTGTCGTTTTCCGACTATGTGAAAAACGTCCTGTCCAGCGAAGTCTACCCGACGTGGGAGCCTGCCGCGCTGCGCGCAAACGCGCTGGCAATCATCTCGTTCGCCCTCAACCGGATTTACACCGAATATTACCGCAGCCGCGGATATCCATTCGATATTACGTCTTCAACGGCAATCGACCAGAAATTCATCAATGGCCGCAACATCTATGACAATATCTCCGAGTTGGTTGACGAATTGTTCACGGATTATCTCCGGAAGCAGGGCTTTGTCGAGCCGTTGGCAGCAAAATTCTGCAACGGTGTGACGGTCACCTGTCAGGGCCTGAGTCAGTGGGGTTCACAGTATCTGGCGCAGGACGGAGCAAACTCTATTGATATTCTGCGTACATATTACGGGGAGGACGTGGAACTTGTGACGAACGCGCCCGTGCAGAATCTGCAGGAATCCTACCCCGGCAGTCCTGTGCGGCGGGGCGATATCGGCGTCAATGTGTCATTTCTGCAGGTCGCGCTCAACCGCATTTCACAAAACTATCCCGCCATTCCCAAAGTTCCCGTTGATGCCATATTCGGAGAAGCAACGGAAAACGCCGTGCGTTCGTTCCAGTCCATATTTTCTTTGACGGTTGACAGCATTGTGGGCCGCGCGACATGGTACACGATCGTAATGCTCTATACGGCAGTTCTCAAGCTGGGCGAACTGCAATCGCTTGGGCAGACGTTCTACGGCTATTCGTGGGAATACCCTGAGCAGATTCTTCCCGGTGAGCAGGGTGCAAAGGTGACGCATCTGCAATATATGCTGTCCGTTGTTTCCCAATTCAATTCCGCCGTGCACGAGCCGCCGGTCAGCGGTGTATTCGGCGACACGACTACACAAGCCGTCACGACATTCCAGCGCGCTTACAATCTGCCGGAGACAGGCACAGTTGACCGTGCGACCTGGGACAGCATCTATTCTCAGTTTGCAGGCATTGAGACAACCGTTTTCGGAGACGAAGCGCTTTTCCCCTTCACGCGCCCGCCGATGGCTGTGACAGAGGCCGATCTGCAGGAGCAGTTAATCGCCGCTGCCGCAGCCTTTCCGGAGTTGGACGCGCCGAAGCGGTCTGGAAAGCTGGACGCGCAGACGAAGCGGAGCCTCGCAGTCTTCCAGCGTCTGTCCGGAAGCACTCCGACCGGCACGCCGGACGCGCAGAGCGCATCTGATCTGGCAGGCATGCAGTTTCTGCTGCAGCATGCACAGTCCACGCGCTTTGTGCAGTTTCCGGGAATGACGCTCAAATCCGGCATGCAGGACAGGGAGGTACGCAGCGTATGAATACACCGTCCAATTACGTCGGCCAGCCCATCCGGAGCCTCCAGACGATGCTCCGAACCCTCGCACACGCAGACGAGACGTTGTTGAAACTCGTGCCGGACGGCATTTACGGACCAAACACCGTGCAGGCCGTCCGTGAATTCCAGCGGCAGAACGGTCTGCCCGTCACCGGCGAAACCGACAACACAACATGGAATAAACTCGTTGCAATCTATACTGTTCAGAGTCCGTCGGTCCTGCCTGCCGCACCGGTCGCGGTCCGCTGGACGCCGAACCGTGTGCTTGCCGCAGGCAGCCGGAACTCGCATCTGTTTCTCATCCAATCCATGCTCCAGTCGCTTGCACGCTTTTATGCTAACGTGCCCGCGCTTACCGTGACCGGCGTTCATGACGCACCCTCGGTTGCGGCAGTCAAATGGCTGCAAAGACTGGCCGCGCTTCCGCAGACCGGCGAGATTGACCAGACGACATGGGCGTATCTCAGCGGCCTCTACACCCTCGCCTCCGGGGACGGGGAAGCTGCGGATCAGCAGAGCACCCTGTAGGGGCCGATGCCCACATCGGCCCACGCAGAAGGCACTGATTTTACGAAAATCCTAGGCGAATTCGCAACTTCCCAACGGGCCGATGTGGGCATCGGCCCCTACAAACGAATATGCAGGTGCATGCGAATTTGCCGAAGATTTCTGTAGAACAGCTGCATCCAGCCGGGCGGAGCAGAGCCCCGCCCCTACCAAGATCGTGCATATATTGTACTGCCGCATAGAATTCTGGTTTCTCCGGTGTATTGATAATTTCCGCTCCATCTGCTACAGTATAGAAAAAACAAGGAGCAAACTATGAATATTCTAATCTGCAACGTCGGCAGTACGTCCCTGAAATATCAGCTGTTCCGTATGCCGGAGGAACTTGTTCTGGCCTCCGGCGGAGTTGAGCGCGTCGGCGCGGGCGATGGTCGTTTTTACGCCAAAACGCATAAAAACGGTACACTTGTCGAGGAAAGCGCCGCCTTCCCAACGCAGCGCGAGGCCATTGCGCGCATGCTGAGTCAGCTGACCGACACCGTTCTTCCCGATCTGGCCGCACTGGACTGCGTAGGCTTCAAGGTCGTACTGGCCAAGGGCGTGAGCGGCGTGCAGTACCTGACGGACGATGTGCTTTCCAAAATGGAGGCATTCAGTTCCATCGCGCCTGCGCACAACCCGCCGTATCTGGCTGCCATCCGGCAGTTCCGCACGTTGCTGCCCGCCACGCCGCTCATCGGCGCGTTTGAAACAGCGTTCCACCGCACTATGCCGCCGGAGGCGTACTATTATTCCATCCCGATTGAGGTTTCGCGCAAATATGACATCCGCCGCAACGGCTTCCACGGCGCATCCATTGAATATCTGACCAAGTGGACGCAGGAGCGAATGGAACGGGAGGATTTGCGGCTCGTTGTATGTCACTTAGGCGGCAGCGGAAGCATCTGCGCGGTCAAAAACGGGAAATCAGTCGATACTTCGCTCGGCCTGACGCTGCAATGCGGCACGATGCACAACAATCGCTGCGGCGATATTGACCCCTATATCATCTTCTATCTGGTCGAATCCTGCGGCATGACGCTGGAAGAGGTCAAGCAGATGCTCCAGACAAAAAGCGGCCTTTACGGCATGTCCGGCGGCGTTGGGCGCGATCTGCGCGACGTGCAGGCAGCGGCTGAGGCAGGAAATGAGGACGCGGAGTTGGCCATCCGCGCATACTGCTATTCGATCAAAAAATACATCGGCGCATACGCCGCCGTCATGGGCGGACTGGACGCCATTGTCTTTGGAGGCGGCATCGGCCTCAACAGCCCGCTTGTGCGGGCGCTGAGTCTGGAGGGGCTGGAATTCCTGGGTATCCGCCTTGACGGCTTCAAAAACCGCATGGCGATTGCCGGAATGGATATCTCCATGGAAGATGCCCCCGTCCGCGTCTTCACTGTCCACACCGATGAGGAGATCATCGTCGCCAGAAAGGCAGCGGCACTGCTGGCGGAACGTTAAGTCCAAGGCTTCCCTTGGGCACAAGGGAAGCTGGACCGAAGGGCCTGAAGGGATACGAACGTGTCATATTTTGGAGCACTCTGAAACTTAAAACAAATCCCCTCCGTCATTTGCTCCGCAAATGCCACCTCCCCTTACCGCGCGGGGCGCGGCAAGAGGAGGCTTTGGGTGTGTGCATGATAAAAAGCGGCCCGTGGAGGGGGAACACCTCTCTACGGGCCGCTGGTTTTTATCGTTCAAACCGCACGGCATAGCTTCCCAGCACCTGCTGACAGGAAATTTGAGCGGCGTTCTGCGCGGTAAACGGCGCTCTGGGATAGACGGTCTGCTGCGGGGACGGGTATGCGGGCAGCGTTTTGCCAATGCTTACGCCGTGCGCGCCGCCGGGAGCAAAGCGCCACTGGAACGAACAGTCGCAGAATTCCTTTTTCACCGTGATCAGCTCGGGCGGGCGCAGTTCCTCCGCGGGATGCAGGAAAAAGCAGCCTGCGTTGTCCTTTTCTGCTGGGCAGCCGCCCTCGCTCCCGACGCCGGTAAAGCTGATATCCAGAAAATCCGTGATAAATCGCGTGGTTTTCCCGTCCTGCTCAAAGGGCACGTCATTCCAGAAGGCAATATTGAGCCAGCCTCGAACGCCGTTTTTTTCTGCGGCGGTATTGAATTCTACATATCCTGTTTTTCCGTCCCGAATCTCCGCGTTGATGCGCAGCACGGGCCGAAGCGAAGAAAACCCATCCGGCAGGAGCGCCCGAAGCCGGTCCTGCTCCACGCCGTAGGCCATCAAAATTGTTCAACCTTCATCGTTCTCTCCCTATCTATACAGTGTTTTCCTGCGGCGCAAAATAACGCGCCCGCGCGTCGGCAAACTGGCGCTCAAAGGCTTCCGCAGCCGCAACGCTCTGCGCGTCGCGCGGGCGCATCATGTCGAACGCGTGCATATTTGTGTGGTAAATATCCAGTTCGGCTGGAACGCCTGCGGCTCGAAGACTGTCAAAATAGCGGACAGTTTCCGCATAAAACGGTTCGCTGTCCGCCACAAAGGAATATGCAGGCGGAAGACCTACAAAATCCGCCGCCATGCAGCCACAAAACGCCGGTGGCATTGTCTGTCGCAGTGCGCAGCGAGAGCAGCAGCGCCGGGATACTCCCGTGCGCCGCAGGAATGCGAATCGTCCGGACAAGAATCTCACGGTCAGGCAGCATTAAACGCATAGCGGCTCCTTTCTTTGTCCGAAAGCATCAACTCAACCGCAGTTGGTAGAGGCGGAACTCTGCTTCGCCCCTACCAAGATTATGCGTAGATTGCAGTGCGGACGTTATCTGCCGAAATATTTCTGAATCTCTTCCATCCGGGCCATCTGGTCAACGGAGAAGGGACAGCGGCTGTTGCAGTGACCGCATTGCAGGCAGTCAGAGGCGGTCTTTTCGAGCGTCAGATAGTGCTCCTTCGCCAGTACGTCTCCCAGCCGGGACAGATCATAATATTTGTTGATGAGGCCGATATCCAGCCCCGCAGGACAGGGATGACAGTGCTTACAATACACGCATGTACCCTTCGTGTCCTTCGGTGTGAAGGAACCGATGACGGAATAATCCCGCTCCTGCGCGCTTGCATCAAGATAGGACAGATTGCGCTTCAGTTCTTCCACATTGGCTGCCCCCTGCATGACGGTCAGGACGGCGGGGCGGTCGAGCGCGTACTGGATGCACTGCGCGGGCGTGAGCGCCTGTCCGAACGGGGATTTTTTCGCGTCGAGCAGCTGGCCTGCGTTGAACGGCTTCATGACAGAGATGCCGACGCCCTCCTTTTCGCAGCGGGTATAGAGGCTGTAGCGCTCGGAAGCGCTGCCGATGGAGAATTCTCCGTGGCCGTAGTCATACATCGGATTGATGGAGAACATCATCATATCGAGAATTCCCATATCCAGCACGCGGTTTGCCAGCTTCGGCGCGTGGGTGGACAGTCCGATGTGCCTCACAACGCCCTGCGCCTTCAGGTCAAGCAGATAGTGCAGAATACCGTTTCGCTCATAATCCTCCAGATCACCGATCTCATCCAGACAGTGCATGAAGCCAAAGTCAATATAATCTGTTTTCAACTGCTCCAGCTGCCATGCGACGGATTTTTTGACGCCGTCCAGCGTCGGGTTCCAGCCATATTCGCCGGAGGTATAGTCCGCGCCGAAATGCAGCTGTACATACGCGTCCTTCCGCCGTCCGGCAAGGGCTTCGCCGATGCCGGGGAAAATAGCGGCGTGACCGCCTGCAAGATCGATATAGTTGACACCGCTGTCCAGCGCGAACGTCACCGTCTCCACGACGTTCTGAACGGAGTGTTCTCCGACAACAGAGGTTCCTAGGCCGATCACACTGATCCGCTCGCTCCCGTGGGGCAGCTTCCGGTATTCCATAATGTTCACCTCATAAATTTTATTGTACGCCGGCAAGTGCGTTCAGATAGCGGATGAACGCCTTGCTGTTGATCATATAGGGATAGTTGATGACGATCAGATCATCCACACCCTGATCGGCGGCAAATTCAGTCAGATTCAAAGTCGGCTTGCCGTCGCGGTTGAATTCGCGCGGATCGATGACGATGATGCGTCCATAATGGCTCGTGAGGAACGGCACGAACGCGTTGCCGTAGGACTCCTTCAGCACGATGCACGTTGGCCCAGGCACGTCGCTTTCGACAATGCAGATGGGCGTGTCGCCGCCGATGAAGCAGAGATATTTATTGGAAACCGAATCGTCCAGTTCTGTATACACGACGCTCACCGGTGTGCCGCTTTCGAGATTCCCATCCGCGTAATACCGCGCATGGGTGTCGGCGATGGGCAGATAGTATTCCAGATAGTCTGGGTTTTGCTTCAAAACCTCGCTCTGCGGATACCCCTCGGTAAAGCCGTACATGGAGCCGAGGAAGATGTCGTAGCGGCCCGTCTGGAACTGATCCAGCGGAACGGCATCAAAGCCCGCAGCCTCACAGAAGGCGGTGTAGGCGTAATACGCGCCCAGCTGCGTCCAGTGGTGGTCAGTGCGGAAATAAATATATTCGTCCGTGTGGCTGCGAAGCTTGGAATAAGCATCGACCGTGATAATCTTGTCACCCATCTGGCTGTAGCAGAAGTCGATCATGTCCTTTTGGCTGTGCTCACCGGTGTGCAGACTCTCAGGCGAGTAAAATTCGCCGCCGTTCGGCGTGATCAGCGAGATCGTGCGCACGTCTGGGCCCATGGCGGCGGCCAGATTACCGACCGCACCGGCGTAGCTGGTGATCAGATCATCCAGCCGCGTGGGAATTTCCATCGCGCGGTCGCCTACGACGACCACAGACCCCGCATAACTGGCGTCGGATTCCTCCGGCGTATCGAGTTCAGGGTCAGTCTCTGGCTGCTCCGGCTGTTCCTCCGGTTGTTCGGGCATTTCAGGCGTCTGCGGCGCACCGGCCGTATCGGTCGGCACCTGCACCGGATCAGCTGGGGCTTCCGTTGTCGTTTCCGGCTGTGCAGATGTCGGCTGTTCCGGCTGCGGGGACTGTCCGTTTGCTTTCTGCACGGCATCGAGCGATTCGCCGCCCTGTGCGGCGGAGTCGCTCTGATTGAGAATCAGAACGCTGTCTTCACCGCTGCCGGAATAATAATAGAATTTATTGAGCGTCCGGTTCGCCTTCAGCAGCGATTCGCGTCCCGGGAAGGTATCGGAATAATACCGCTCCAGCGCGGGGATATATGTCCCGTCCAGCAGTGCTTTCACGGAAAATTCCGGCTTGATGAACTCGCGCTTTTCGGATGCAGAGCCTGTCGCGTCATAGTCGGCCAGCGAATAGACCCCAACGGAGAACATGGCAGTAAGCAGAACCAGCAGAAGCGCCGTATATATTTTTTTCATAAGCCCGCCTCCTTAGAACCGGAAATACAGAAATGCGTTATAGGTCGAGCCGACCAGCGCAATCGTAGACAGCACGAGCAGCGCTGCGTCAAACACAAACGAGACGGCGGCATAGATGATCTGCCCGCTCTTTTTTCCGCCCTGCGCGCACACACCGCCGAGGAGATTGCCGAGATTGCGTGGGATAGACGTTGCACCGATGGCGCAGAGGAGCAGCAGCGGCAGATTGTTCGTCAGCTGAATACCGGCCTGCGCATTGGAAAAGCCCGCGCCGTAAAGCCCGAACATCACGCCGAAGTTCTGCACGAGCCGCGTCATGTCGGTGTAATAGAAAATGTTCCAGCCGAAGATGATCAGAAGCATCGTGCCGAGCCTGCGCAGCAGATACGGCACGCGACGCAGCGATTTTTCTCCCAGCTGCTTTTCAATCGCGAGGATCACGAAGAAGTACAGCCCCCAGAGCACAAAGTTCCAGCTTGCGCCATGCCACATGCCCGTCAGCGCCCAGACGATTGCCATGTTGAGCAGACGGTGCTTTTTCTTGCCGCCCAGCGGGATATAGACGTAATCGCGGAAGAAGGAACTGAGTGAAATATGCCAGCGCCGCCAGAAATCAGTGATGGACTTCGCGGTATACGGCAGGCGGAAGTTCTCCATATATTTGAAGCCGAAGATGCGCCCCATGCCGATGGCCATATCGGAATAGCCGGAGAAATCAAAATAAATCTCAAATGTATACAGAAGAATGCCAAGCCATGCGGCGACCGTCGTCGAGGACGCGAGACTGCCGTCCAGAATCTGCGAGGCGACCTTGCCCGCCGCGTCGGCCAGAAGCACCTTTTTTGCAAGGCCCACGCAGAAACGCGTCGCGCCGTAAAACGCCTCGGAGGCGTCGAACTGCCGGTCATCAATCTGCGCGGCAACGTCCGAATAGCGGACAATGGGCCCGGCGATCAGCTGCGGAAAAAGCGAGATATAAAGCAGAAGCTTTGCAAACGAGCGCTGCGCCGGCACATCACCGCGCCAAACATCGACCGTATAGGAAAGCGCCTGAAAGGTATAGAAGGAAATGCCGATGGGCAGCGGAATCTGCGGGACGGTCAGCGAAATCCGGAAGAGTGCGTTCAGGTTTTCCACAAAAAAGCCTGCATATTTGAAAACTGCCAAACAGCCGAGATCCAATACCAGCGCCAGAATCAGGAAGACCTTTTTCCGCCTGCGCTCGATGAGCAGCCCAAAGCCCCAGTTGACCGCGACAGAGGCGAGCATCAGAAGCAGATAGACCGGCTCACCCCACGCGTAAAAAATCAGGCTGAATACAATCAGCACCGCATTTTTGGCGCGGATATTCTGGCAGAGAAAGTAAAAAATCAGACAGACCGGCAGAAACAGATACAGAAAAATCAGGTTGGAAAAGACCATGGCACAAACGCTCCAGCTTCGACATTGATTTACATAATTCGACTTTTTTAATTTAACAGATAGCGCCGCAATTTTCAAGCGGAATCGGCTGCTTTTCACAACTTTTTCTTCCATCCCGCAAAAAGCGTATCTCGGGCAACACCGCACAAATGCGTCGGCGCGCTGAATTGTGCGGTGCAGCCCTTGCTTTCCCGAATCTTCCGTGTTATACTAATGTTGTTTTATGTGGGATTGCCACAGGAAAGTAGAGGGATTCCGGCATGCTGGCTATTGAGCGGAAAAATGAAATTCTGGACAAGCTGCGCGCGGAACAGCGTGTACTTGTCAGCGACCTTGCCGAGTATTATCACGTTACAGAGGAAACAATTCGCCGCGATCTGGACAAGCTGGAAAAGGAGGGCTACGCCACCAAGACCTACGGCGGTGCGATTCTCGGCAACAGCACGAAGACAGACCTGTCCTATACCATCCGGAACAAGACCAACGTGGAAGCAAAAAATCAGATCGCTGCCATTGCCAGCCGTCTCATTGAGGACGGCGACCATCTGATGCTCGACGACAGCTCAACATCCCTATATCTGGCAAAAAAGCTCAAGGAGAAAAAGGGTCTGACCGTCATCACGAACTCGGTCGAATTGGTTGTGGAGTTGAGCGGCGTTGAGGGCTGGACAATCATTCTGACCGGTGGGCGGCTTAAGCCAGAGTCGCTGGCACTTGTGGGCGACCAGACACAGCAGTCGCTGCGGCACTATCATGTTGACAAGGCCGTGATGAGCTGCAAGGGAATCGATCTGGAATCCGGCGTTACGGACTCCTCCGAGTTCCATTCGCAAACAAAGCAGTCCATGCTGTGCTGCGCAAAAAAGCGGATCCTGATCCTCGACAGCAGCAAATTCGACAAAGTCTCATTCATCGATATCGCGCCGCTGGACGCATTTGACACCGTTGTGACCAACGCCGTCCCCAGCAAAGCATGGCTCGACTATTTCGCAGACCATAACATCGAGTGCCTGTATCCAGATACAAAATAAAATCATAACCACCGGCCGTGCCGGTGGTTTGCACTAGCCCCCTTGGGGCATGACCCGGGCTGAGCCTATAGGCTCGTCGAAAAGTCTGCCAACCGCGCAGTTTTCCCGGGCTGCCCCTAAAGGGGCTTTTGCTTATTTGCCTCCTCTTACCGGCTCACCCGTAAACGGGTCTACGAACTCCTTAATGCTGAGCTGGTCGTCTGTGTAATCTTCTTGGAGCTGATTTCTGATATACTCCTCTATTGCGCGCCTATTTCGTCCCACTGTGCTGACGTAATATCCCCGGCACCAGAAATGCCGGTTCCCATACTTGTACTTGAGATTTGCATACTTTTCATAGATCATTAAGCTGCTCTTTCCCTTGAGATATCCCATAATCTGCGATACGCTGTATTTCGGAGGTATGGATACGAGCATATGGATATGATCCTTGCACGCTTCTGCTTCGTGGATCTCGATACCCTTATATTCGCACTGCTTTCTGAGCATCTGTCCGATATCCTGTTTGATCTTTCCGTATATGATCTGTCTCCTGTATTTCGGCGCAAATACGATATGATATTTACATTCCCACTTCGTGTGTGCTAAACTACTGACATCAAGTTTCATTTGGACTTGATTCCTCCTTTGATTTTTGTTCTTGGTTGGCAG
>URAZ01000028.1 GCA_900545925.1 uncultured Eubacteriales bacterium
CTTATACAAGTATATTATAATGGAAATATCAAGAAAAACCGTGGGAGGATGCACCATGCAATATGAAAAACTGTACGCCGAAATGGTAGGAGCCGCAGAACAAGCGGTTGAAGCAATCGAGCGCGGAAACTACGGACAGGCGAAGGATATCCTGATCTCTGCCGAACAGCGCTGCGAAGCGCAGTATCTGGAAGCGTCTGAAACTCCCGGTGGGAACAATACGGTGCCATCAACATAAGGCCCGGCACATCAGCGCTGTTTTACATAGTTCCTACGGGAATTGCGCAGAGTTTGTACCACTTTGTGAAAAACTGGATTTTTTAACATAAAAAAGGCTGCCGAATGGCAGCCTTTTCGATTTTGATCTTATCGTTTCTCTGTCAGAATCCCGCGCAGATCGTAGATTGCGTGACGGGGGCATTTGACGGCGCATTGGCCGCAGGACAGGCAGACGGATTCGTCGATGTAGGAGAGATTGTCCGTCACGGTAATCGCGCCTGCCGGACATAGCTTTTGGCAGATGCCGCAGCCGATACAGCTGACCTCGCACATCTTCCGCGCGTCCTTGCCGGGGTCTTTGTTGGAGCACTTGACGACGACGGGGTTCGCGCATTCATGGATGCGGATGAGTTCGCGCGGGCATTCACGCACGCACTTGCCGCAGGCGATGCACTTGTCCTCGTTGACCTCGGCCACGCCGTAATCGTTCAGAGCAATGGCCTCGAATCTGCACACGTTCACGCACAGTTCGCAGCCGACGCAGCCGTATTGGCAGGCTGCCGTGGCACGGCAGCCGCCGTTGCAGGCGACGAAAGCTGCCTGATAGGGAAAGCGTTTCTTGACAGCCATAGTTACTTACCCTTCCTTTCGTACGGCGTATTGGCAAGCGGCAGCTTCGTGCGGCGTTCGCCGTCGTAGCGGAAATAGGCGTCGGCAATGGCGGGCGCTGTGGGAATTGACGTAATTTCGCCGATACCGATCGCGCCGCAGGCGACATCGAGACCCGGCTTGTCAACCACGATGGGGACGATCTTCGGGATCTCATGCGCCCGGAACAGGCCGAGTTCGCCGTACTTTTCGATGGGCTTGCAGTTGCCGTCAATCGGATACTGCTCGCGCAGGGCGTAGCCCATGCTCATGACGACGCCGCCTTCGATCTGGCCCTCGCACGAGCGCGGGTTGACGGCCTTGCCAACGTCATGCGCGGCGACGAGCGATTCAACCTTCCCGGTCTTCTTATTCACGACGCACATCTGCGTGGCGTAGCCGTAGGCAACATGAGAAACAGGATGCGGCACATCCGCGCCAAGCTTATCGGTTTTGGCAAGATACTCGCCGTAGAATTCCTGCCCGGCAAGTTCTGCAAGCGTGTGGGTTTCCAGCGCTGCGGCAAGCTTTTCGCAGGCGCGTCGGCAGGCCTCGCCCGTCACAAGCGTCTGACGGGAGCCGGAAGTGTCGCCGGAGTCCGGCGCGATCCAGGTATTCGAGCGCTCGTAGACGATATCGCTGCGTTTCAGCGGTGTATTTGTAACAATCATCTGCACGAGCACCGTACCGACGCCCTGACCAATGCACGAAGCGCCCGCGTAGATATGGACCTTCGCGTCGTTTTCCACGATCAGCTTGCAGCGGCCCCAGTCGGGGATGCCGACGCCGACGCCCGCGTTTTTCATTGCGCAGGCAATGCCGACAGGCTTTCCCTGTTTCATTGCCTCGTCGTAATACGGCTTGACTGCCTCAAGCGTTTCGACAAGGCCCGTTTCCGCGCCCACGATCTGGCCGTTCGGCAGTTCCTGTCCGGGCCGAATGGCGTTGCGGTAACGGATTTCCCACGGGGTGATGCCGACCTTGTCGGCCATTTCGTTCAGAAGCGTCTCGGTGGCGAAGCACGTCTGCGTGACGCCGAAGCCGCGGAACGCGCCTGCGGGCGGGTTGTTGGTATAATAGGCCGTGCCCTCGATCTCGAAATTCTGATAGTTATAGGGGCCGGCTGCGTGTGTGCACGCGCGTTCGAGCACCGGGCCGCCCAGAGAAGCGAACGCGCCGGTGTCGGAGTAGACCTTGGCCTTGACGCCCTGAATAATGCCGTTTTCATCGCAGCCCATGGTGAAGTCCATCCAGAACGGGTGGCGCTTGGGATGGATGAGCAGCGACTCGGGCCGCGTCAGCTTGACCTTGACGGTCTTGCCGGTTAGATAGGTGATGAGCGCGGCATGATGCTGAACACTCATGTCTTCTTTTCCGCCGAAGCCGCCGCCGACCAGCTGATTCTGCACCCGGACCTTATCCGAGCCCAGCAGAAGCTTGCATTCGTGCAGCGTTGTGTGTGAGGACTGGTCGGTCGAGAGTACCATGACGTAGCCGTCCGGATCGATGTACGAGACAGCGCACTCCGGCTCTAAAAACGCGTGTTCTGTCCAAGGCGTCTCGAAATGCTGCGAGATCACATATTTGGAGTTTTTGATGGCCGTGTCCGCGTCGCCGCGGGCAATATGCTTATAGGCCTGCACGTTCGATTCTTCCTCGTCGAACACGAGCGGTGCATTCTCTGCCCACGCCTCGGACGGGTTATGGACGGCGGGCAGCGGTTCATATGTCACCTTTACAAGCTTTTTCGCTTTTTCCAGAATTTCAGGCGTTTCCGCGACGACAAGCGCGATCGCGTCGCCCAGATAATGCGTCAGTCCGCCGATGGGGATGAGCGAATACTGGTCGTGCTTCAGATGGCCGACTTTATTTTCACCGGGGATATCCGCTGCCGTAATGACGCGCACGACGCCTGGCAGCGCCGAAGCCTTCGACGTGTCAATGGCAAGGACTCTTGCGCGCGGATACTGGCTGCGGACGGCGGAGCCGTAGCACATGTCGGGCAGGTACCAGTCGTCGGGATATTTACCGTAGCCCAGCACCTTTTCTTCTACGTCGATGCGGTGGACGCTTGAGCCAAGCTTCCAGTCATTCTCCGACGCTTCGGGGATCACGCCCTCGCGGCGGCATTTTGCCGCCAGACGTACGGCGTCGAAAATTTTGGCATAGCCTGTGCAGCGGCAATAATTGTTGCGCAGGGCGTAGCGGATCTGATCGTCCGTTGGATTCAGATTCTGATCGAGCAACGCCTTTGTGCAAAGCACCATGCCCGGAATGCAGAAGCCGCATTGCACCGCTCCGGCCTCGCCGTAGGCGTAGGTGTAAAGCTTCTTTTCCTCATCCGTCAGACCCTCGACGGTGATGATGTGACGGCCTGTCAGCGAATCGGTGAACGGAGTGCAGGCGCGGATGGGAACGCCGTCGATGAGCACGGTGCATGCACCGCAGGCACCCTCCGAACAGCCGTCCTTGACGCTCGTCAGGTGCAGCGTATCACGCAGATAGCGCAGCAGGCGCTGGTTCTTTTCCGCCGTGACTTCCGTTCCGTTTACAAAAAATACGGCCATGGCAAAAAACTCCCTTCATTTGAATCTCGGCTCTCACGTCACAGCCGCAGCTGTTCTCGGCACATGGCCACCGTAATTCCGAAGTTTCCCGGCCACGGGACATAATTCCTAAAAATCTTTTATGATTATACAATATTTTTTTGCATGTTGCAAGGAATGGCACATGGAGGCGTTATTCTATTTATAAATAACGCTTGCCCCTATCACTTGTACCTAGAGCAGACAGATATGGTACCCATCCGTCTCCAAAGACAGTGACTTGAACAGCGCCTCGGTCTTCTCCCAGTTTTCCGGCGCTGTGCGCCAGCCGAGGCCGCAGTCCGCGGTGATCTCGCGGGGAACGGGGATGATCCTGCCGGGCAGACCCGCCTGTTCGCAGGCCTTCTCTGCCGCCATGGCGGCGCTGGTGGTGTAAAATGTGACGATGAGCCACTGCTTTTTCTCTCTCATTGCTCTGCCAACTCCCGGACTGCGGCGATGGCCGCGTCCGTCTCTTCCTCCGTGTTGTAATAGCCGAAGCTGAAGCGCACCGCACCCTGCTCCACCGTGCCGAGTGCCTTGTGCATACGCGGCGCGCAGTGTGCGCCGGCCCGGACAGCAATGGCATAGTCCTCTGCCAGTGCGTCTGCGATTATGGACGATTCCTCGTTCCGGATATTAAGCGCCACGACTGGCGCACGCATCGAACTCGAAAAATCGCCGTAGACGTGCACGCCGTCCACATCCCTTACACCCTCATAGAACCGGCGGGCCAGCGCGAGTTCGTGCGTGCGGATTGCGTCCATGCCCGTCTCCCGGATGAATTCCACGGCGGCAAGCAGACCCGCGATGCCGTGACCGTTGCGCGTTCCGGCTTCGAGCCTTGTCGGGTACTGCGGCGGCTGCGATGGCAGAAACGTCTGTACACCTGTCCCGCCGACGCACCACGGGCGGATGTCCACACCCTCCGCGACGCAAAGGCCACCCGTGCCCTGCGGGCCCATGAGGCTCTTGTGGCCCGTAAAGCACAGAACGCTGATGTGCTGCGCGCACATATCGATGGGGAACACGCCCGCCGTCTGCGACGCATCGACGACAAACAGCAGTCCGTGCGCCGCGCAGAACGCGCCAATGCGCGCCAAATCAAGCAGGTTCCCCGTCAGATTTGAACCTGCCGTACAGATAACGGCTCTTGTGTTTTTTTGCAGCAGCCGGTCAAAATCGGCATAGTCGATGCACCCCTGCCGGTTTGCCGGCAGGAAGCTGACCGAAACGCCGCGTTCTTTCTCGCGGTACAGGGGGCGCAGGACGGAATTATGTTCCAAATCGGTCGAGAGAACGTGATCGCCCGGTGCAAGCAGTCCGGAGATGGCAATGTTCAGCGCTTCGGTCGAATTGGCTGTGAAGCATACATGGTCGGCGCGTTCGCAGCCGAAAAGCGCAGCCAGCGCCTCGCGTGCGGCATAGATCGTCCGCGATGCGGTAAGACTTTCCGCGTGCGCGCTGCGCCCGCTGTTGCCCATGGTCTGCATTGCGTTCACAACTGCGTCAATCACGCACGGCGGCTTGCGCAGCGTCGTAGCAGCGTTGTCAAGATAGATCATTCCGTCGCCCTCCCGTCAGATGGAACTATTATAATACAGAAACCGGGCGGACTGCAACGCAGTCCGCCCGGTTTCTGTTCGGCCATTCCGAAAACATACCCTTTACAGGCGGCTGTCCGTCTGGGAAGCGCGGCGCAGGCCGCAGTCCGCCGTGATAAAAAAAGTGACCACAAAGCAGTAAAACACGACAGTTGCCCACGGCCTCCGGACGGCAAGACAGAGATCCCAGACCCCGTGCAGCACCACCGGGACGAGCACCGCCAGCGCGCATAGAACCGTCCGCCTGCGGCCGTTTCCCTGTTTTTCGGCCTGCTTGGCCCGGCTGAGAAGCAGTCCCATGGCGACAGCGAAAAAGAAATGTCCCGGCACGGACAAAACTGCCCGCGATACCGCTGTCCGAAGATCAGACTGCACGACGTACAGAATATTTTCCACCGCCGCGAAGCCCAGCGCGGAGGACACGGAATAGACGACCGCGTCGAACCGGTAATCGAACGCCGGGTGCTTCCACGCGGCCAGCCGCACGGGGGCGATCTTGCAGATTTCCTCGCTCACGGCGACCACCAGAAAATTATCCAGCAGCAAAAACACCGCCGAGCGCCGGTTCAGCGCGCCGGCCAACGCCCGTGACGCAAAAAACTGGATGCCAGCCGCCGGTAGGGCGGACAGCGCGCCGCACAGGATCAGCGTTCCAAGCAGCCTGTGCGGCTCTTTTTCAATGCGGTCAAGCTGATAGATGCGGACGAACAGAATGACCGCCGGAATCAGCGCCGCGAGGGACAGGTAGTAATTCAAAGCGACTCCTTTTTCTGTATTGGTAGGTCATTTCAGCATTTTTTTCAGATACTGCCCCGTGAAGCTTTCCGGGCAGGCGGCGATCTGCTCCGGCGTGCCGCAGGCGACGATCTGCCCGCCGCCGGAGCCGCCCTCCGGCCCAAGATCGACGATATAGTCTGCGACCTTGATGACATCGAGATTGTGCTCGATGACGAGCACGGTGTTGCCTGCGTCAACCAGCCGCTGCAAAACCTCAATCAGCTTGTGGACATCTGCCATGTGAAGGCCGGTCGTCGGCTCGTCGAGAATATAGAATGTGCGGCCGGTTGCACGGCGGGAGAGTTCCGTTGCAAGCTTAACGCGCTGCGCCTCGCCGCCGGAGAGCGTTGTGGCGCTCTGCCCGAGTTTAATATAGCCAAGGCCTACGTCAACGAGTGTGGCGATCTTATTGCGGATGCGCGGCAGATTGTCAAAGAAGGCCAGCGCTTCCTCCGCCGTCATATCGAGTACGTCCGCAATATTCTTGCCCTTGTACAGAACTTCCAGCGTCTCGCGGTTATAGCGCTTTCCATGGCAGACCTCGCAGGGGACGAAAACGTCGGCCAGAAAGTGCATCTCGATCTTCACAAGACCGTTGCCGCTGCAGGCCTCGCAGCGGCCACCCTTTGTGTTGAATGAGAACCGCCCCGGACCGTAGCCCCGCGTGCGCGCGTCGGCTGTGGACGCAAACAGGTCGCGGATGTCGTTGAAGACGCCGGTGTACGTCGCCGGGTTGGAACTCGGCATGCGCCCGATGGGACTCTGGTCGATGCCGACGACCTTGTCCAGATGCTCCAGACCCTCGATGCGGTCGAACCTTCCCGGGCGGGTGCGGGCGCGGTTCAGGCTGCCGGCAAGCTTTTTGTAGAGGATTTCATTGACGAGGCTCGATTTGCCTGAGCCGGATACGCCGGTCACGCAGGTAAACGTGCCGAGCGGGAATTCGACGTCAATGTGGCGCAGATTGTTTTCTGCCGCGCCGAAAATTTTCAGGCTTTTCCCATTGCCCTCCCGCCGCTTTTCGGGCAGAGGAATCTTTTTCGCGCCGGACAGATACTGCCCCGTGATGGAGCGCGGAGCGGCGATGATATCATCAACTGTGCCTGCGGCGATGATCTCGCCGCCATGCACGCCGGCGCCCGGGCCGACATCGACGATGAAATCGGCGGCGCGCATGGTGTCCTCGTCGTGCTCAACGACAAGGACGGAGTTCCCGATGTCACGCAGACGGCGGAGCGTGTCCAGCAGCTTGTCGTTATCCCGCTGGTGCAGGCCGATGGACGGCTCATCGAGGATATACAGAACGCCGATGAGGCTTGAGCCGATCTGTGTAGCCAGCCGGATACGCTGGCTCTCGCCGCCGGAGAGTGTGGCGGCAGAGCGTGAGAGTGTCAGATAGCTGAGGCCCACAGCCTGTAAAAACGACAGACGGGAGCGAATTTCGCGCACGATCTGCTCGGCAATGACGGCCATGGAGCCGGTCAGCTTCAGATTGTCAATGAATTTCAGTTCCTCCGAAATAGGCATGGCGCAGAAATCCATGATGTTCATGCCGCCGACCGTGACGGCAAGGCTAATATCGGACAGACGCCTGCCGTGACACTTGGGGCACGGGCGCTCGGACATACACTCTTCGAGTTCCTTGCGCATGGCGTCGGACTGCGTCTCGGTGAGGCGCCGGGAGACGTTATTGACAACGCCCTCAAACGGCCGCTCCAGCGTGCCGCGGCCGTTTGCGCGTTCATAATAGATGGTGAGTTTTTCCGTACCCGTGCCGTAGAGAATGACGTCGAGCGCTTTCTGCGGCAGAGCATCGATGGGGTCATTCAGGGAAAAATGATATTTTTTCGCCAGCGCCTCAAAATACATCCGGGAGATGGAGTCGTCGCGGACATTGTTCCAGCCGGAGGCCTGGATTGCACCCTGTAAAATCGACTTGGAGCGGTCGGGGATGATGAGCAGCGGGTCCGCGACCTGCTGCGTGCCAAGACCTGCGCAGACCGGGCAGGCACCGTAGGGGTTGTTGAACGAGAACATGCGCGGGGAGAGTTCCGGCATGGAGATGCCGCAGTCCTCACAGGCGTAGTTCTGGGAGAAGAGCGTGTCTCTGTCCCCATCCAACTCGTTGAGAATCACAAGACCGCCGGAGAGATTGGACGCCGTTTCCACGGAATCCGTTAGTCTCCGGGCAAGGTCGGGTTTCATGATGAGCCGGTCAACGACGACTTCGATGTGGTGTTTTTTGTTCTTGTCAGGCGAAATGTCTTCCGTCAGTTCGTACAGACTTCCATCAACACGCACGCGGGCGTAGCCGCCGCGCCGGGCGTCTTCAAAGATTTTCTGGTGCTCGCCCTTTTTGCCGCGCACGACAGGGGAGAGAATTTGAAATTTTGTCCGTTCAGGCAGGCCCATGATCTGATCAACGATCTGGTCAACCGTCTGACGGCGGATCTCCTTGCCGCACTTCGGGCAGTGCGGCGTGCCGCAGCGCGCCCACAAAAGGCGCAGATAGTCATAGATCTCCGTGACCGTGCCAACGGTCGAGCGGGGATTGCGGCTGGTGGTCTTCTGGTCGATGGAGATGGCGGGGGAAAGGCCATCGATGGAGTCAACGTCCGGCTTGTCCATCTGGCCGAGGAACATGCGCGCGTAACTCGAAAGTGACTCGACATACCGCCGCTGCCCCTCGGCAAAGATCGTGTCAAAGGCCAGAGATGACTTGCCCGAGCCGGACAGGCCGGTCAGGACGACCAGCTTGTCGCGCGGGATCTCAACGGAGATATTCTTCAGATTATTGACGCGCGCACCCTGCACGCGGATACAGTTTTCCATGGTTCGCTCCTGTGTAGAAAAATCGAAAAATTCAGTCTGCTTATTATACCAGATTCGTTTGAAAACTACAACAGGATTTTCAAACAAAAGTTTTTAAATTTTAAAAGCAGAGGCTTGCGGCTTCTTGCGGAACATGCTATAGTATAAAAGCAATACCGCACAAACGCGCCGGCGTGCTTCGGCGGATCTTTTCCGCCAATTCAGCGGTTTGAAAAACTCGGAATACATACAGTATTCCTTCGCTTTTCAAACCTTGACTTGACGAAAAATCTCTCGCCGAATCTGCTTGCCGAATTGTGCGGCGCAGTCTAAAAAATTCAAGCATCGGGGGAGGGAAGACCATGCGGAACCTGTCAAAGCTGATATTTCAGCGGGTCGTGGCGGTGTCGGTCGGCATTGCGCTGCAGATCATATTTCTGATCGTGACGGCAACATATCTGCGGGCGGACTTTTTCTGGATCCGAATCGCCATGACTGTGCTCAGCTGGGTGGTCGTCATCTATATCATCTCGTGCGGGGTCAACCCAAGCTATAAGATCGCGTGGATCGTGCTGATTCTGGCCTTCCCTGTGGCGGGATTGACGATCTATCTGCTGTTCGGCGGCAATAAAATTTCCAGCTATGAGCACCGGAAGATGCAGTCGATCGAGGCCGTCACCATGCAGCAGCTGCGGCAGGACGATGCGCCGCTGTGGGAGTTAGCCGCCGCCGGGACGCCTGCGTTCAACCACGCGCGCTACCTGCTTTCGGCCTCCGGCTACCCCATCTACGACGATGCGGACGCGGAATATTTCCCAACCGGCGAAAGCTGCTATGCCGCAATGCTGGAGGAACTGCAAAAAGCGGAGCACTATATTTTTATCGAGTTTTTCATCATCGCCACCGGAAAGATGTGGACCCCCATTCTGGAACTTCTGCGGGAAAAGGCGGCGGCAGGCGTCGATGTGCGCGTCGTGTATGACGATTTTGGCTGCATCACGCGCCTGCCGATGGGTTATGAGAAAAAGCTGCGGGAAATGGGTATCCGCGCGCACGCGTTCAACCCCTATATCCCGATTTTGTCTGCCCGTCTCAATAACCGCGATCACCGCAAGCTTCTGATCATTGACGGCAAGGCTGCGTTTACCGGCGGCGTCAATCTGGCGGACGAGTATATCAACGAATACGAGCGTTTCGGACACTGGAAGGACTGCGGCATTCTTGTGCGCGGGAAAGCCGTGTGGTCGATGACAGTTATGTTTTTGTCCCTCTGGGGTTACGTTGACCGGTCGGAGGAGGACGTGGGACACTTCCGTGTGGACTATCCGGAAAAGCAGGGAAACACCGGCTTTCTGCAGCCGTTTGCCGACAGTCCGCTTGACAACGAGGACGTCGGTGCGACAATTTTACAGTCCGTCATTTCCTCTGCACAGGAGCGGATGTGGATCATGACGCCGTATCTGATTCTGGACGACAAAATGACCACGGCGCTCTGTGTCGCAGCTAAAACAGGCGTCGATGTACGCATCATCACGCCAGGCATCCCGGACAAGTGGTATGTCCACGCGGTCACGCGCGCAAACTATGAGGAACTGGCGCGCGCGGGCGTTAGCATTTTTGAATACACGCCGGGTTTTATCCACTCTAAGGTCTATCTGGCCGACACGAAGCAGGCCGTCGTCGGCACGGTCAATCTGGACTTCCGCAGCCTGTATCTGCATTTTGAAGACGCCGTGTATCTCTATGACACCACTGTGAACGCACAGGTGCAGGCGGATTTTGAAGAAACGTTTCCCCAGTGCAAGGAGATCACCGCTGAGCAGTGCCGCCATACGCGCCTGACGCAGCGTGTACTGCGGGCGCTGCTGCGGCTGCTTGCGCCGCTGATGTGAGCGGGAACGGAAAGGAGCCGATGTCCATGTCCATCCATAAAGGCCACCGCGAACGCATGCGGAAACAACTCAAAACCAGCGGCATGGACTCCCTCTCGGACGTGCAGGTGTTGGAGGTGCTTTTGTATTACGCCGCGCCGCGCGGTGATACGAACCCGGCGGCACACGCGCTTTTAAGCCGATTCGGGACGCTCGACGGCGTGTTTTCCGCGCCGGAGTCGGAACTCAAAAAGGTCAGCGGTGTCGGAGACGCCGCAGCGCAGCTGATCCGGCTCGTGCCGCAGGTGGCGCGCCGCTGCCTCATGAGCCGCAGCGCGCAGATTGAGATTCTGGATACTACGTCCAAATGCGGACAATACCTGCTGCCGTACTTCCACGGCGAAAGCGAGGAGGTCGTGTATCTTCTCTGCCTCGACGCGAAGTGTAAGGCGCTCGACTGCGTGCTCATCCATCGAGGCGGCGTGAACGTCGCGTCCATTGCGGCGCGCAAGGTCGTCAAGGCTGCGCTGGATGCGAACGCAACCTCCGTCGTGCTCTCGCATAACCACCCCAGCGGCCTTGCGCTGCCCAGCCCCGAGGATCGGCAGACTACGCTGGCGTTAAAGGCGGCGCTCGAGGCGGTCGGGATCGTGTTGGCCGACCATATCATTGTCGCGGACGACGATTTTGTCTCTCTGCGCGACGACGGCATTCTGGAGGATCCGTATGAACTTTAAGCTGCACTCCCAATTCAAGCCCACCGGCGACCAGCCGCAGGCCATCGAGAAGCTGACGCAGGGCCTCAACATGGGCCTGAGCGATCAGGTCCTGCTCGGCGTGACCGGTTCCGGCAAGACGTTCACCATGGCGAATATCATCGCCAACGTGAATAGGCCTACGCTGGTCCTGGCGCACAACAAGACGCTGGCTGCGCAGCTGTGCTCGGAGTTCCGCGAGTTTTTTCCGGAAAACGCCGTGGAATACTTCATTTCCTACTATGACTATTACCAGCCTGAGGCATATATTGCCCAGACGGATACCTACATCGAAAAGGATTCCGCCATCAACGACGAGATCGAGCGTCTGCGCCACAGCGCGACGAGTGCGCTGTCCGAGCGCCGGGACGTGATTGTCGTCTCGTCCGTGTCGTGCATCTACGGTCTGGGCGATCCGATCGACTATAAAAACATGGTTATTTCGCTTCGCCCCGGCATGGAATACGACCGGGATGAACTTATGCGCAAGCTGACCGAGATCCGCTACGAGCGCAACGACCTCAACTTCGTCCGCAACGCCTACCGCGTGCGCGGCGATACGCTGGAGGTTTATCCCGCCTATTGGGCAGGCCGAGCCATCCGCATCGAGTTTTTCGGCGATGAAATTGACCGCATTTCCGAGGTCAACGCCGTCACCGGCGTGCCGGAGCGCATTTTGAACCACGTCGCCATCTACCCTGCGTCGCATTATGTCGCGTCCAGAGAAAAAATGGCCCGCGCCATGAAGGATATTGAAGCTGAGATGTGGGAGCAGGTGCGCTTTTTTGAGGAGCACGACAAGCTGCTCGAGGCGCAGCGCATCCGCCAGCGGACGCAGTACGATCTGGAAATGCTGCAGGAGATCGGCTTCTGCTCCGGCATCGAGAATTATTCCCGCGTCATTGCCGGCCGTGCCCCCGGCACCCCGCCGACGACGCTGCTGGACTATTTCCCGGACGATTTCATCCTCTTCGTCGATGAGAGTCATGTGACGCTGCCGCAGGTGCGCGCCATGTATAACGGCGATCACGCGCGCAAGAAAAGTCTTGTTGACTACGGCTTCCGCCTGCCGTCGGCCTATGATAACAGACCACTGACCTTCGACGAATTCACAGAACGCATCCATCAGGCAATCTATGTTTCTGCGACACCTGCCGAGTATGAGCGCAGCCGTGCCGGGCAGATTGCCGAGCAGGTCATCCGCCCCACGGGCCTGCTCGACCCGGAGGTCTTTGTGCGCCCCATCGAGGGACAGATCGACGATCTGATCGGCGAGATCAACGCCACGACGGACAAGGGCGAGCGCACGCTTGTCACGACGCTGACAAAGAAGATGGCGGAGGATCTGACGAAATATCTGACCGAAAACGGCATCCGCGTGCGCTATATGCACTCAGATATCGGAGCCATGGAGCGCATGGAGATCATCCGCGATCTGCGCATGGCGAAGTTTGACGTGCTGGTCGGCATCAACCTGCTGCGCGAAGGACTTGATTTGCCGGAGGTGTCGCTGATCGCAATTCTGGACGCCGATAAAGAAGGCTTCCTGCGCTCGGAAACGAGTCTGATCCAGACGATTGGACGTGCGGCGCGAAACGCGCAGGGCCGCGTGCTGCTCTATGCGGATAAAATTACGCCCGCCATGCGGGCCGCCATGGACGAGACGGCAAGACGACGCCAGATTCAGGATGCGTATAACAAGGCGCACGGCATCGTGCCGAAGACCATCGTGAAATCCATCCGGGATCTGATCGAAATCTCCGCCTCGCCCACACCGGAACACAAGGGCAAGGGCGGCGTAAAGATGACGCGGCAGGAACTTGCGCGTGAGATCGAAAAACTCGAAGCGCAGATGCGCAAGGCCGCGCACATGATGGAATACGAATATGCCGCTGTGCTGCGCGACGAGATCATCCGTCTGCGCACGGAGGCAGACAAAAAATCATGACGAGAAGAACAGAACTCCTGCCGGGCGTGTTCCTCACGGCCGTGCAGGACAGGCGGTTCAAGACCGCCTGCTTCAGCCTCAGCTTTTTAAGGCCGCTTCGCGTGGGCGAGGCGGCTATGAACGCGCTTCTGCCGAGCGTGCTTCTGCGAGGCAGCAAAAAAACGCCATCCATCCGCGCCATTGCTGACCGGTTGGACGATCTGCACGGCGCATCCGTCGGCGCGCTGGTGCGCAAAAAAGGCGAGGTTCAGCTTACGGGATTATTTGCAGATTGCCTGGAAGATCAATACGCGGGCGAGACAGTTTTTTTGCAGCTTCTGGACTTCGTATCAGAACTGCTTTTCTGCCCGCAGATGGAAAACAGCGCGTTTCTGCCGCAGCTTGTGCAGCAGGAACGGCAGAATCTGCAAAACGCCATGCAGAGCGTTCTGGACGACAAGGGTGCTTACTGTGAAAGGCAAATGCTTCGCAGCATGTGCCGGGGCGAACGCTACGCCTGCGGCCGCCTCGGAGAGCCGGAGGAGTTGGATGCGATCGACGCACGCACGCTCTGGACGCACTATGAATCACTGCTGGCCTCGTCGCGCGTGGAACTTTTTTATCTCGGCAGTCAATCTGCAGATGAGATCGCAGTACAGCTTCGTCCGCTTCTGGCGCAGCTGCCGCGTGCGGCCTGCGTCATGGCTTCGACCGTTCCCGGTCCGCAGCCGCAGACACTGCGGCGGTTTTCCGAAACGATGCCGCTCGCGCAAAGCAGATTTTCGATGGGCTTCCGCACGGATGTGACGCTGCAAAGTGCGCAGTATCCTGCAATGCTGCTTCTGAACGCAATGCTCGGCGGAGGTGAGCAGAACCGGCTCTATACCGTCGTGCGCGGGCAGCTGGCTCTATGCTACGAGGCCGGAAGCTGGTACGACGGACACAAAGGCATCTTGGCCGCATCCGCCGGATGCGGCCGTGCAGACCTGACCGCCGTTGAGCAGGAAATTCTGCGTCAGCTTGCGGAACTGGCCGAAGGGCGTTTTTCTCAGGCAGAACTGGAAATAGCCCGCGCGGGGCTGCTGTCCGATCTGCGGCTGCTGTGCGACAGCCCCGGCAGGCTTGATGAATTTTATACGGGCCGCGCAGCGGCGGGCATTTCGCAGAGTCCTGCTGAACTTGCCGCTGCAGTTCGTGCCGTTCCGGCAGAGGACATATGCGCCGCTGCGCGGCAGGTGCGGCCCGATACGGTCTATACGTTGGAGGAAGCATGAGTTGGAACGACTATCCCGCGCTCGGAGAGCGCTGTTATCTGGAAACGCTTCCGAACGGTCTGCGCCTGCGCGTTGTGCCGAAGCCGGGCTTCGCCGGGAAATTCGCGTTTCTCGGGGTCAATGTTGGATCGTGTGACACGCAGCTTCCGTTAAGCGGCGGCTGGCAGACCGTGCCGGACGGCACGGCGCATTTTCTGGAGCACCGCATGTTCTGCCTGCCGGACTGCGACCCGGAGGCGGCGTTTTCCAGCCTCGGTGCGGAGTCGAACGCTTTTACCGACTATGCGATGACCGGCTATTATTTCACCTGCACGGAACACTTTGAGGACTGTCTGCGCTTGCTTCTGCGCATGGCCTCGACGCCGTACTTCCCGCCGGAAGCAATGGCAGCGGAGCGTGCCGTCATTGCCGACGAAATTGCGCTCTACGACGATTCGCCCGAGGACTGCGCGCAGGAGCGGCTGTGCCGCGCACTGTATCGCTGCCACCCCATCCACATTCCCATTGCGGGCTCCCGCCGCTCCATCCGCGCCGTCACGCCGGAGCTGCTGCGGCGCTGTTTTGACGCGTTTTATGTTCCGTCCAATATGGCGCTTGTCATCATGGGCGATGTGGACGCGGAGGCTGCCGCACGGCTTGCACAGGAGTGTCTGCCGCCGGACTTCTCGCCGCCGCCTGCGCGGCCTTGCGGCGAAGCGGAACCTGCGTGCGCATTCCGGCACAGAACGTGCCGGAAACTCCCGGTCAGCCAGCCGGTGTTTTCTATTGGCTTTCGGGCAGAGCCGTCCGCAGAGCCGCTCCGGCAGGAACTCACGGGACAGCTTGCCGCCGAATTGCTGCTGGGCGAAAGTTCAGCGCTATATGAAAGCCTTTATACACGCGGCCTGATCGACGCAGATTTCTCCTCCGGCTTTACGCGCGTTCCCGGCGCGGCGTTTTTGCAGGTGAGCGGTGCAGGGTGCGACCCGGAAGTTGTGCTGGAAGCCATTTTGCAGGCACCGAAGACCGGCTTTGTGCCCACACGGTTCGAGAGACTGAAAAAATCTGTACGCGGCAGACTTCTGCGGGAACTTGACGGATTTGAATCAACCTGCTATCGTATATGCGAATCCCTGTTCGCAGGCAGCGAATGCTTCGGCGAGTTTGATCTGCTGGATACCATTACACGTTCTGACGCGGAAGCGCTCCTGACGCAAACAATCACACCGGAACGTGCTGCGCTCAGCGTTATTGTGCCGGAAGAAGCATGAATTTCAGATGCACCAGCTGTAGGGGCCGATGCCCATCTTCGGCGCTAAGAGCCGCGCGATGCGCGGTTGCGCCTCGAAACTAGCCTGCGGACGTCGCATCGGCCCGCGCAGAATGCACCGGTTTTACGGAAAACTTCGGCGAATTCGCAACTTTCCAAACGGGTGGACGACTCTGTCCGCCCGCAGGATGCACCGTTTTTTTTCGGAAACCCTCAGCGAATCCGCAGCTACCCAACGGGCCGACGTAGGCATCGGCCCCTACAAAACGTATGCACCCAAAGGCCCCCTCGGCTTTGGAGCGGGCCGCCGGAGGCAAACGCCTCTCAATTCATCAGGAGGAATTCATATGTTTCTCGCATCTCCCATCACATTCCCGAATCTCGGCATCGAGATCAACCCCAGTCCCGTGGCCTTTACGGTCTTCGGGAAGGACATCTACTGGTACGGCATCATCATTGCCGCCGGATTCCTGCTCGCCGTGTTTTATATGCTCTCGCGGGCAAAGGACTTCGGCGTCACGCAGGACGATGTGCTCGATATGATCCTCTGGGCGGCGCCCATCGGTGTCGTCTGCGCACGTCTGTATTACTGCATTTTCTATTGGGAACTTTACGCCGATGATCCCATTTCCATCCTCTATATCTGGGAGGGCGGGCTTGCCATCTACGGCGGCATCATCGGCGGCGCAATTACGCTGCTTGTCGTCGCAAAGCATAAGAAAATTCCGGCCACAGTCCTGCTCGATGTGGCGGGCATGGGCGTCATCATCGGCCAGCTTGTGGGCAGATGGGGCAACTTCATGAACCGCGAGGCGCACGGCGCCGTTACGGATGCGTTCCTGAAAATGGGCCTTCAGGACGTATCCGGCGTTGTGACGTATTACCACCCGACGTTCCTCTATGAGTCCGTTTGGAACCTCGTTGGCTTCATCGGCCTGCATTTTTTCTCAAAGAAGCGGAAATTCGACGGCGAAGTGTTCCTCGCCTATGTGGCGTGGTACGGCCTCGGCCGCGTGTGGATCGAGGGACTGCGCACCGACAGCTTGTATCTGTTCTCTACCGGCATCCGCGTCAGCCAGCTTGTGGCAGCTGTCTCCTTCCTTGCCGCAGGCGGAGTTCTTGCGTGGGTGCTCATCAAAAAGAAGCCCACACCCGATACGCTCTACGTCAATCGCAGGCGCAATGAATCGCAGGAAGGCGAAAAACAGGCCGATTAAAAGAAAATTTACAAAATAACTGACATTGCACGTCACTTGCCTATTCCATTTTTTTCGGGCAGGTGCTATACTACAAGAAATAAAAAAGCAAATTATGCTGCTGAAAGGAGTTTCTCCATGCGTTTTTCTGAAAATTTTGAAGCTGCAAAGAACATGGCCGTAGAGGCCGCCCAGACTGCTGCCGCAAAGGCAAAGGAATTGGCTGCCATTGCAAAGGCCAACATTTCCATCTATGCCGAGGAAGACAAGGTCAAGAAGGCCGAGATCGAACTGGGCAAGCTGTACTACCGCGACTATGCCGTCGGGGAAGAGCTCGACACTGCCGAGTATCTGCCGTGGTGCCAGAAGATCGACGAGTCCAAGAAGACCATCGCCGAGCTGAAGGACTTCATCGCCTCCCTCCGCGAAGACGAAGCGCCCGCCGAGACCGAGGCCGCTTCCACGGACGACGATTTTGAGATCGTTGTCGCGGACGACGAGCCCAAGGCCGCCGAGACGCCCGCTGCCGAGGCTCCTGCTGAGGAAGCCCCGAAGACAGAAGAGGCTCCCGCAGAGGAAGCCCCCAAGACAGAGGAATAAGCCTGTCAAAACCGGACGCATTGCTCGCAGTGCGCCCGGTTTTTCTGCTTTTTGAAGGAGACGGCCCATGCGACGGCTCTGCCTGTTCACCGGCGGCTTCGCCGCTGCCGCTGGTTTGTATCTGTTTCTGCTGCACGGTGCGCCAGGCGTGCTGCTCGCCGCGCTTGCAGCGGTCTGTGCGCTGCTGTTTCTGCTCCGGCGTCCGATTTTGCGCCGGGCGGCGGTCTGCGTGCTGGGCCTTCTGGCCGGATTTGCCTGGTGCCGGGGGTATGAGGCGCTTTTTCTGCGCCCATTTGCGTCGCTTTCCGGCGAAACGGCGGCATTTTCCGCGCAGGCGCTGGCTGCTCCGCAAACGAGCAGCTACGGGCAGTCCGTCTCCGCCCGGCTGACGCTGGACGGAAAAAGCTGTACGGCAGTCATTTACTTTGACGAAGCCGACGGCGAAATTCGGCCCGGAAGCCTCCTGTCCGGCACGGCGAAGTTCACCACGGCGCAGGAAAAGCATCTGCGCGGCAAGGATTACGATCTGTCGCGCGGCGTTTTTCTGACGGCAAGCTGCCGCGAAACGCTGCACGCCGAGCCGGGACGCGCTTCCGTCCGGCTGGCGCCTGCTATGCTGGCGGAACGGCTCCGAGCGGCGATCCAGTCCGCGTTCCCGTCCGATACGGCGAGTTTTGTGCAGGCGCTGCTGCTGGGCGACAAAACCGGACTCAGCTACGCGGATAAGAACGATCTGGCCATCGCGGGCATTTATCATGCTGTTGCCGTGTCCGGCATGCACGTTTCGATTTTGCTCGGCATGATCCTGCTGCTCTGCGGCGGGAACCACCGTCTTGCGGCAGCACTCGGTCTGCCGGCCGCTGCGTTTTTCGTTGTTATGACCGGAGCGCCCGCCTCCGCAGTCCGCGCGGGCGTGATGCAGGCGCTGGTTCTGTGCGCGCCGCTCGTGCGACGGGAAAACGACCCGCCGACGACCATCTGTGCCGCCCTTCTCGTTCTGCTTGTGCAAAACCCATGGTCGCTTCTGAACGTGGGTCTGCAGCTTTCGTTTGCATCAACGACGGGAATCGTTTTCTTTGCGGGCGGACTTTACCGGAGCCTTTCGGAAAATCGGCTGCTTGCACATCTGCTGCGGAAAAAGACGGCGTGCAGCGCGCTCCTGCGCGCCATGCTGACGGCGCTCTGCTGCACGATCTCGTCTATGGTATTCGCGCTTCCCATTACGGCGATCCAGTTTGGAACCGTCTCGCTTGCTGCGCCGGTCGTGAACGTGATGGCGCTGTGGATGCTCTCTATCGTCTTCTGCGGCGGAATGCTTACGGCACTGCTCGCGCTGGCGCTTCCGGCGGCAGCTGGTGTCTGTGCATGGGCGCTCAGCTGGCCGGTGCGGCTGGTGCTGCTGATCGTGCGGGGCGCAGCAAAACTTCCGTTCGCGGCGCTTTATCTTGAAAACGGATATCTGATCGCAGCAGCGGTCTTTCTCTATGGACTTGCGCTGCTGCTTTCGCTGCGCCCGAAAGCCGTCCGGTTCTGGCAGGCTGCTGCCGCAGCTGTGCTCGTCACGGCTTGCTGCATGGGGCTTTCCTGCGCGGATTATGCGCTGCCGGGCAGCAGCTTTTCCATGCTCGACGTCGGACAGGGGCAGTGTCTTGTCAGCCGCAGCGGCGAAAGCGTCAGCGTGATTGACTGTGGTGGGCAGGAGGATGCCAGCGGGGAACAAGCTGCGCGGTTTCTGCTTGCGCGCGGCGTAACACAGATCGACCGGATCATTCTCACGCATTTCGATGCCGACCACTGCAACGGCGTCCGGCAGCTTCTGCGGCGCGTGCGCGTCAGAACGCTCTATGTGCCGGATCTGTCGCCGGAGAGCGGGATTCGCACAAAGATTCTGTTTGCCGCCGCGCAGGCAGGCTGTGAGATTCGGTTCGTCACGGATGATCTGACGCTGCCGGATGGCATGTGCATCTTCGCGCCTACCGGCAGCGCAGATGAGAACAATGCCGGGCTTTGCGTCTTGGCAGCAGGTGAAAAATATGATATTCTAATGACCGGCGATCTGTCCGGGCAGGCGGAATACCGACTGCTGTCCACGCATGACCTGCCGCACGCGGCGGTGCTCATCGCGGGACACCACGGCGCGGCTTCGTCCACGTCTGAGGCGCTTCTGCGCGCAATCAAACCGGAGGCTGTGCTCATCTCTGTGGGTGCGGATAATCGCTTCGGACATCCGGCGGACGAAACGCTCTGCCGTATAAGAAACGCCGGGGCGGCGGTCTTCCGAACCGATCTGTCCGGCACCATCACCATCAGGGGGTAAGCAAATGGCAAAAAAAACGCCTGACGACGGCACTGCCGAGGCTGTGCGCCGCTTTAAAGCGGATTTGAAGGCCGGGACGCTCGGCAGCTTTTATATCATCTGCGGCGAGGAGGCGTTTCTGCGCGGCCATTATGTGGACCTCGTGACAAAGAAGCTGACCGACGGCCCGGCGGGCGAATTCAATTTCCACCGCTTTTCCGCCGACGACTGCACGCCGCAGGCGCTGGCCGACGCGATCGACGCCATGCCTATGATGGCCGAGCGGACGCTCGTGCGTGTGGATGATGTGGATTTATTCAAGCAGCCGGAGGGCGCGCGCGAGCAATACGCTGCCATCTTGTCCGATATTCCGGATTACTGCTGCGTGCTGTTCGTCTATGATACGGTGGAATTTAAAATCAACGGCACGATGAAAAAGCTGGCTGCCGCCGTGAAGGAGCACGCGCAGATCCTGTCCTTCGGCAAGCAGTCCGAACGCGATCTCTGCTCGTGGATCACGCGCCATTTCCGTGCGCACGGCAAGAGCGTCACAGATGAACTGTGCCAGTATCTCATTTTTCGCACCGACGGGCTTATGACCACGCTCGGCGGTGAGATCGACAAGATTGCCGCCTATCAGGAAGGCGACGCCATCACGCGCGGGGCTATCGACGCGGTGGTCATCCCGGCGCTCAGCGCGCAGACCTTTGATATCAGCGATGCCGTTGTGAACCGGGATTTTGAAAAAGCCCTCTTTAAATTACAGGAACTTTATGCTATGCAGACGGACCCCATTGCTGTGCTGGGTGCCATCGGTGCGCAGCTGCGCAGGCTCTATTACGCGCGTGTCATTCTCTCCGCAGGCGGTGGGCAGAAGGAACTGATGGAACTGACAGGGCTGAAAAGCTACCCCGCAGGTCTGACTATGACGGCAGCCCGCCGCGTGACCGACCGCTTCTGCCAGTGCGCGATCGAACTGGTTTTGGATACGGATGTTGCCATGAAGACGAGCGCAGGCGAGCAAGAGCAGCTTCTGGAACTGCTCCTCGTCCGGCTTGCGCAGGAGGCGCAGCATGGATAAGCAGAAGCTTCGGCAGGCCATTGTCGTTGAGGGGAAATACGACCAGAACACACTCCGCCAGATCGTTGATGCGCCGATTTTTACAACAAACGGCTTCGCCGATATGAAAGACCCGGCGCTTCTGCACCTGCTGCGGCAGGCCGCGCAGACGACCGGCCTCATCATCCTGACCGATTCGGACGGCGCGGGCTTTCTCATCCGCAACACGCTCAAAAGCGCATTGCCGGAGCAGGGCGTGCTGCACGCCTATATTCCGGATCTTCCCGGCAAGGAGCGGCGCAAGGCCGTGCCCGGCAAGGAGGGGCTTCTCGGCGTAGAGGGCATGACGCCCGAAATTCTTCTCAAGGCCCTGCGCAATGCGGGCGCGGAGTTTGAGGACGGCAGCGCGCCTTCATCCGCGAAAACGCCCATCACCAAGCAGGATCTGTTCGTTCTCGGCCTTTCCGGAGGTCCGGAAAGCACAAAGAAGCGCGCCGCGCTTCTATCCGCACTCAGCCTGCCTGCGCATATGAGCGCAAATGCGCTGCTGCAGGCGCTGAACGTCCTGTTTTCCCACGACGAGTTTTTCTCACAGGCCCACCATATTTTGGACAGATCAGAATAAAAGACCGCCCGCGGGCGGTCTGGCCGTTCAAGATATCTGCATTTTTATAAAGTGAGTACATGTTCCGTAACGCCTCATAAAACGGACTTCCCAGATATACGATGCCCGGCCGCTGCTGCAGCAGCGGCCGGGCTTTTGGCTCAGGCTTTCTTTCCGGCAAGGGACTTGCGGTATTTTTCGCTTTCCCAGTTGGCAATGAACTTCTTCGCGGCTTCGCCCATGGTGGACAGTTCATAACCCGACTTGCGGATATGCTCCATGACGAAGAAGACTGCCGTGAGCGTTTCCGTCAGCGTCAGGGCTTTTTTCGCGTCCATCTGCATGAGCATTTCGCCCGTTTTGCTGCTGGCGACGGCCTGTCCGTCTTCGAGAACCTCTTTATTGAGGAAGAACGTGTCCGTCAGGAAGACCATCTGGTCGGGATACAGCGGCTGGGTCATCAAAAATTCCTGCGAATAGCCGCCGGTTTGGAACTGATCTGCCAGATACGGCACGTCGGCGGCATAAATACCGGCGGCCATTTCACGCACGGCGATCTTGGGGAACGACGTGCCGGTCAAGCCGAACATGCGGGCCAGCCGTTCGTTTGCATCGGTGTGGATGGCAAGCGCGGTATCCGGGTCATCGTCATGGACGATAATGCCGTGGTTCTGCATGAGAATGACGGACGGAACCTTGCCGGTTTCTTTTTCTACGCGGCGCAATTCATCCCGAATGGCGAAGGTCAGGTTTGCGCCGGGATCGGTGTAGGGCACCCAGCCCCAGGTGTAATTGGCTCCCGCGAATGCCTGTGCCGCGATTGGACGGCAGGCTGTGGAACAGGCGGCGAGATTGGCATAGACGCTGTGCGTGTGCACCACGAAGGTCTTGAGGATGGAATGGAAGCCCGCCTCGACAGACGGACGCAGGTCAGCAAGACCGTCAATATGGCGCACGTCGGCCTTTGCGCGGGCGGAGCCCTCTTTTTCAACGTCCGCAAGCGCAGACGGATCGGTTGTCAGATAGAAATTCCGCAGATCAGCCCCGTCCAGCACGGCATAAGCCTTATCCGGACGGATATCGGACAGACAGAAGCCGGAGGCCTTGATCGCCATCAGCCCGCCGGGCAGCTTGACGGAGGTGTTGCCTCCGCCGCCTTGCACATAGTCGGCGCGTGCGCCCGTAGACTGGGAAACGCGGGCGAAATCGGAAAGCAGCTTTGCGTGTTCTTCAAAAAACATTCCCATTCACCCCTTACCGCTTGCTCAGCACGTCGGCCTCGTAGCGCTTGATCTCAGCAAAGTAATCCTGCGGGATGCTCTCGCGGCGCAGATACTCCTCCCAGACCGCGCCGAACGGCATGGTCTTGAGTTCTTCCTGCCGAACCATCAGCTCGGTGAAGTTATTTGTATCCTGAAGTGCCTTCAGCGTCTTCGGCTCCAGCAGGGCGTACAGAAGCGCTTTCTGCACGGAATGCAGGCCCGTGACCCATGCGGAAATGCGGTTGATGGAGGCATCAAAATAGTCCGTTGCGAGGAACACGCGGTCCAGCGCGTCTGCGCGGACGACCTCTTTCATCATTTCGCGCGTTTCGTCGTCAAACAGTACCACATGGTCGCTGTCCCAGCGCATGGGGCGGGTGATGTGCAGCGCCAGCCGGTCGTTGAACAGGAGCATGGAACTGATCTTGTCGGAGACAAGCTCCGTCGGGTGATAGTGACCGTTGTCCATGAGCGGGGTGATATGGCGGGTATTGACATAGTTCGTGCAGAACTCTGCCGAGCCGACGGTGTAGGCTTCCAGACCAATGCCGAAGACCTTGGACTCGATGCACGGGAAAACCTTTGTCTTGTCATACGGGACAGACAGGATCTCATCCATCGACTGCGCGTAGCGGCGGCGGGGGGAGAGGCGGTCTGCCGGGTAATCCTTATAGCCGTCGGGAATCCAGAAGTTGATGACGCAGGGCTTGCCGGTTTCTTCGGCGAAATACTCCGCAATGGCCATGCAGCGCTTGCCGTGTTCGACCCAGAATTTGCGGACCGTCTCGTCCGGGGACGAGAGCGTCAGACCGTCCTTGACCATGGAGTGGGAGAAGAACGTCGGGTTAAAGTCGATGCCGAGGCCGCGTTCTTTGGCATAGGCGACCCAGCGGGAAAAATGCTTCGGCTGGATGGCGTCGCGGTCGGCGAACTCGCCACCTTCAAAAATAGCGTAGCTTGCATGCAGATTCAGTTTCTTTTTGCCCGGCGTCAGGCGCAGAACTTCGTCAAAGTCCGCCATCAGCTGCTCGGGCGTGGTAGCCTTGCCGGGATAGTTGCCGGTGGTCTGGATGCCGCCGGAGAGCGCCTCCTTCGCGTCAAAGCCGACGACGTCGTCGCCCTGCCAGCAGTGAACGGAGACGGTTACGTTTTTCAGTGTTTCCAATACGGCCTCGGTATCGACACCGAGCGCGGTGTAGCGTTCTTTTGCAAGTGTATAAGCGTTCATATTCGTTCCTCCTCAGTCAAAAAAGAAAACCTGTTTCATAAGCGGCTGCGCGCCGGTTTCCGGATCCATCTCCATCAGCATGACGTCCTTCATATACTCGTTCCAGCGGTCCACGACCGGACTTTCGGCCTGCACGCGGGCGGCCTCGGCGATGCTGTCGCACTCGTAATAGCCGAACAACTCATTACCGACGTTCCAGATCGTGTAGTTGCGGATGCCGGCCTGATGCAGCACGTCTTTCATCTCCGGCCAGATCTCGTTGTGGCGGCGGATATATTCCGGAAGCTTCCCCGGAAGAACCGTCGCTTTCCATGCGTAGCGTTCCATCTGAATCCCTCCTGAAAAAATAGGACTTTCTAGTTTCAATTATAGAAAAACAAGCCCAGGTATGGTATCATAGGCTTGCCTTGAAATATCAAAATCTTGCTGTCTTTGGAGGCGCGCGGCATGGAAGTTCTGCACTACAATCTCGATATGACGCCGGAGTCTGAGTGGAAAATTGTCTCGGCGGGCGCATTTGCCCGCGACAATCTGCTGTATTTGCAGGAGGCGGGGCATTTTATTTCTGGTGCAAATTACTATACTGTCCGAAAGGATTTGGATTCCTACCTTGTCAAGCTGACGCTTTCTGGGGCCGGAATATTGGAATATGGCGGCGAAACCTATCGGCTTCCTGCCGGAAGCTTTTTTTGGATTGACTGCCGTGCGCCGCAGCATTATTATACCGCGCCGGACGCGGGACAGTGGGATGTTCTATGGTTTCACTTCTGCGGCGCGACGGCGGGGGCGTATTATCAGGCGTTTTTAGACCAGACGCAGGGCCGGGCTGCGGCTTCGCTGCCGGTCGATAGTCCGGTGTCTGCGCAGATGAGCGCGCTTCTGGCGCTGGCTGGGGAGGACGGCGGCGGGCTTGGCCGTGATCTGGATGCGTCGGCGCTCATGACGGCGATCCTCTGCAGCCTGATCCACGGTGCAGCGCGGCAGCGCCTGCAGCCGGTTCCTGCGGTCTTGCAGAAGGTGCGGCAGTATCTGCACGAGCAGTACGCGCAAAAAATTACGCTCGATACGCTCTCAGCGCGCTATAACATCAGCAAATACCATCTCCAACGGAGTTTCCAGCGGTATTTCGGCCAGTCGCCGGGCGAATATCTGACCCGCCTGCGCCTGACCCGCGCCAAGGAACTGCTGCGCGCGACCGACCTGCCGGTGTCCGAGGTCGCCTACCGTGTCGGCATGGAGAACACCAGCTATTTTATCAGCGTCTTCCGCGCCCGCGAGGGCGCTACGCCCCAGCAGTACCGCCGCCGTTGGTCGCCGGTGGCATAAGGGCGGCGAGTTCCTCCGCTGTCAGGGGCCGGTATTCGCCTGGGCGGAGCATTTCGTCCAGCCGGACAGGACCGATCGCAAGGCGCTTTAAGTAGAATACATGACCGCCCACGGCCTTGATCATCAGCTTGACCTGGTGCTTGCGGCCTTCTGTGATCCAGAGTCTTCCGAGCGTGACAGGCCGGGACGGGTTTTTCAGGTATTTTTCGCGGAAGCGCTCCGGCAGATACGGCGCGCTTTCCCCAATGTTCGTATGCGCAAGCAGCTGCGCGCGGGCCGGCAGCGAGAGCGGCTGCCCCGCGAGGAGCAAAACGCCCGTCTCCAGCTGCCGCATGGCATCGTCGTGCAGATGCCCGAATGCGCGGTATTCGTATTCCTTTTCCACATGCTGCTCGGGCCGGAGCAAACGCACGTCCAGCATGCCGTCGTCCGTAAACAGCAGCAGGCCTTCCGTATCCTTGTCCAGCCGCCCGACCGGATGCAGCGTCTCGCGCAGCGCCTCCGGAAAGCAGGACATGACCGTCTCCCGCCGCGCGTCGCGTTTGGCGGTGAGCAGCCCGCGCGGCTTGTGGAGCATATAATACTGCGCCATGAGCATATCCCTCCCGCCCGTTTTTCTCATCATACCGGACGCACGCGGAAAATGCAAGAACACTGTGCGTGAGATGACGGATAAAACATGTAAACTTGCAAAATATCTTGCATACCGTTTGATTTTTAGCCGAATTTGCAGGATTTGTGAATTTCCTCGGAAACACTTTTCAAAAACGCATTTCTGTGATAAAGTATATCCCAAGAAAATAAGACCCTGAACAGAAGGGAGAACACAGAGTATGAAACTGACCGACCACGGCGTGTTCCTCTGCGGCGGCGTGCCGCAGCAGACGGCCTCTCTTTCTCCGGCCGAAGGCCGGAAGCGGACGATGGCTTACCGTATTTTACAGGCACACAACCAGTCCGGCGACGAGCAGAATCTCCGTATCCGGTTTGACGCTATGCTCTCGCACGATATCACCTACGTCGGCATTATTCAGCAGGCACGGGCCTCCGGCATGAAGGAGTTTCCGATTCCGTATGCGCTTACAAACTGCCACAACAGCCTCTGCGCTGTCGGCGGCACGATCAATGAGGACGACCATGTCTTCGGCCTGTCTGCGGCAAAGAAATACGGCGGCATTTACGTCCCGGCCAACCAGAGCGTCATTCATTCCTATGCGCGCGAGCAGATGGCTGCCTGCGGCGCGATGATCTTAGGCTCCGATTCGCACACGCGCTACGGCGCGCTCGGCACGATGGCCGTCGGCGAGGGCGGGCCGGAACTTGCCAAGCAGCTTTTGAAGCACACCTGGGACGCGGCGCTTCCCGAGGTTGTGTTGGTCTATGTGACGGGGAAGCCGCGGCGCGGCGTCGGCCCGCATGATGCGGCGGTTGCACTGATCAAGGCGACGTTCGCAAACGGCTTTGTCAAAAACCGCGTGCTCGAATTCGCGGGCCCCGGCATTGCAAATCTGCCCATTGACTTCCGCAACGGCATCGACGTCATGACGACTGAAACGACCTGCCTGTCTTCCATCTGGGAGACGGACGAGGAGACAAAGCGGTTTTTTGAAATTCACGGCCGTCCCGAGGCGTACCAAAAGCTTTCCCCCGGCGAGGGCGCGTATTATGACCGCATGATCGAGTTGGACCTCGGCCAGATCGAGCCGATGATCGCTCTGCCATTCCATCCGTCGAACGCGTACACGATCCGTGAATTTCTCGCAAACGCGAAGGAACTTCTCGCGGGCGTGGAGGCCGAGGCAAAGAAGCGCTGGCCGAAGGCCAACGTGCATCTTCTGGACAAAATCCACGACGGCGGCGTCTGGGCTGATCAGGGGATTATTGCGGGCTGTGCGGGCGGTATGTTTGATAATATCGACGAGGCAGCGCAGATCCTGCGCGGCGGATCGGTCGGCGACAGCTATTTCTCGATGAGCGTTTATCCCACGTCCGTCCCGGTGAGCCTTGCGCTCACGCGCATGGGCGTGACGGAGGTACTTCTCGAGACGGGCACAATCATCAAGCCCAGCTTTTGCGGCCCGTGCTTCGGTGCGGGGGACGTGCCTGCCAATAACGGCCTGTCTCTTCGCCACACGACGCGCAACTTCCCGAACCGCGAAGGCTCAAAGCCCAGCGAGGGGCAGTTCGCGGGCGTGTGCCTGATGGACGCGCGCTCCATTGCGGCAACAGCCAGAAACGGCGGACGCATCACCCCGGCGGATGAGTTGGACTATACCCCGGAACGCCATCCGTACCAGTTTGACAAGACGGTTTATGCCCGCCGTGTTTACAACGGCTTTGGCCATCCGCAGCCGGAAACAAAACTCATCATGGGTCCGAACATCACCGACTGGCCCAGAATGTACGAACTGGGCGAACATCTTCTTCTGGAACTTGCTGCTGTCATTCATGACCCCGTGACCACGACGGATGAACTGATTCCGTCCGGCGAAACGTCGTCCTATCGCTCGAATCCGCTGCGGCTGGCGGAGTTCACGCTTTCGCGCCGTGTGCCGGATTATGTGCCGCGCGCGAAGAAAATTGCCGAGGAAGAATCCAAACGGAGATCCGGCTGTGCATCAGAGACGCTGCGCGCTGCGCTGGCGCGCTTCGGCGATGCGGACACACTTCTGAGCGTTACACAGCTTGGCTCCTGTGTCTTTGCCAACAAGCCCGGCGACGGCTCTGCGCGGGAGCAGGCTGCGTCCTGCCAAAAGGTCCTGGGCGGGCTTGCAAATATCTGCTATGAATTTGCCACCAAGCGCTACCGCAGCAACTGCATCAACTGGGGCATGCTGCCGTTCACGCTGGACGAGGGAACACCGTTTGATTACACGCCGGGCGATCTCGTTTTCGTGCCGGACGTGCGGAAGCGGCTGGAGGCAGGCTGCGAGGACTTCCCTGCGGCAGTCCTGCGGCAGAATGGCGAAAAAACGGAGATTTTGCTGCATGTGAAGGGCCTGACGATGGACGAGCAGGAGATTCTGCTTGACGGCTGTCTGATGAATTACTACGCCAAGCGCGGATAAGGAGCCAATATGGAAAAAATTCAAATGAAAACGCCGCTCGTCGAGATGGACGGCGACGAAATGACGCGGGTGCTCTGGCGCATGATCAAGGATGAACTGATCTGCCCGTTTGTTGATCTCAAGACCGAATATTATGACCTCGGCCTGCTGCATCGCAATGAGACGCGTGATCAGGTCACGGCTGACGCTGCGCTGGCGACCAAAAAAAACGGCGTGGCCGTCAAATGCGCGACGATCACGCCGAATGCGCAGCGGATGGTCGAATATCCGCAGCTGACCGAGATGTGGAAAAGCCCGAACGGGACCATCCGTTCGATTCTGGACGGCACGGTCTTCCGCGCGCCCATTCTGCTGGACTCCATCAAGCCGGTCGTGCGCACATGGAAAAAGCCCATCACCATTGCCCGCCATGCCTACGGCGATGTGTATAAGTCCGTAAGTTTCGAGACGGACGAGCCCGGCGAATGCACCATGACCTTCAAGGGTGCATCCGGCAAAGAGCAGACCGTTCTTGTCCAGAAAACCGACGGCCCCGCCGTCTTCCAGGGTGAACACAACAAGGAAAGCAGCATCCGCTCGTTTGCGCGGGCCTGCTTCCAATATGCTATTGATACGAAGCAGGATCTTTGGTTCTCCACCAAGGACACCATCGCAAAAGTCTACGACGGCGCGTTCAAGCGCATTTTTGAAGAGGAATATGAAAAGTCCTACAAAGTACAGTTTGAAGCGCTGGGTCTGCGGTATTTCTACACGCTGATCGACGACGCGGTCGCCCGTGTGATCCGGAGCGAGGGCGGCTTCATCTGGGCCTGCAAGAACTATGACGGCGACGTGATGAGCGATATGGTGTCCACGGCCTTCGGCTCGCTTGCCATGATGACCTCCGTCCTCGTTGCACCGGACGGCACGACGGAATACGAGGCTGCGCACGGCACGGTCACGAAGCACTATTACCGCTACCTCAAGGGCGAACAGACCTCGACTAACCCGATGGCGACGATTTTTGCGTGGACGGGCGCGCTGAGAAAGCGCGGACAGCTGGATGGGCTTCCGGCGCTTGCGTCCTTTGCGGACAAGCTTGAGCGGGCCAGCCTTGACACGATCCGCTCCGGCGTCATGACCGGCGACCTCGCCGGACTCGTCGAGGGCGAACGCCCCGTACCGGTCACGAGCGAAGCGTTTTTGAAAGCCATCCGCGCGCGGATGGAGGCATAAGACTGACAAACGAACAAAGCTGCCCCAAAGCCTCCCCTTGCCACGCTCTGCGTGGTAAGGGGAGGCCTATTTGTTTACCGTTTTCGCAACTTTTCTGGAAAAAATAAGGGTGAATCCCTTGGTGACATCGGACTGCCCGGAATCGTCGTGACACCTGAAACTGTCGCTGATTTCATCGCACAGCAGGATAAGGAATACGAGGCGCTCGCTCCTTATAAGCCGTAAGATACATCTGTGACGGCTTTCAAAGAAATCTAGTTTTCAGAGGTCGTTCGCCTGCAAAGTGCAGATGAACGACCTATAAGGAGGAAGTGCGCGTTGAATACGATTCTGGAACTCAAGGACATCAGCAAATCTTTTGGCCCGGTCAAGGTTCTCGACGGCATTGACATGACGATCGAACCGGGCAAAGTCTATGTGCTAGCCGGTGAAAACGGTGCCGGCAAGAGCACGCTCTGTAACATCATCTCCGGTGCGCTGCAGCCCAGCAGCGGCACCGTCATCTTCGGCGGCAGGGAGCACAGCTATGTAAGCATCGACGAGGCCAAGAACCAGATCGGTGTCCGCATGGTGCATCAGGAACTGCAGGTCATCCCCATGATGACTATGATGAGCGCCAAGACCATGCTGTTCACGCTGATGGACGTTGTCAGCAAAAACGGCAACATGCTGCTGAACGTCGGCCCCATGACGGACGGCACGATCCCCGAAATGCAGAAAAAGCCGCTGCTGGAGCTCGGTGCATGGCTCAAGGTCAACGGCGAAGCTGTCTACGGCACCCGCGCCTCTTTACTTCATAAAAGTTTTGCATGCTGACTAAAAATTTGTTAGGACTGCTATATTTTTTTGTATTTTTTGCAGAAAGCGTATTTACAATCTCTTCACAAAATGATAGAATATCTTTAGTTTTTAACTGAGATTCCCTGTTTTTTCAATTCCGTTCAACGTTGGAAGAACAGGCTTTCCGCGAACTCGCCAAAACCGCCGCCGGAAAGCGGCGTTTTTGCAAAACGGCGGAGCGAATTCCAAGACAGAAAGGATGACTTGCTTGGCAAACGCAATCGAACTGAGAAACATCACCAAGCGCTTCGGACAGGTCGTGGCGAACAAATCGATCAGTCTGGAGCTGCATAAGGGTGAGATCCTGTCCCTGCTGGGTGAAAACGGCAGCGGCAAGACCACGCTTATGAACATGCTCTCCGGCATCTACTATCCGGACGAAGGCCAGATCTTCGTGGATGGGAAGGAAGTGGAGATCCGCTCCCCGAAGGACGCGTTTGATCTGCACATCGGCATGATCCACCAGCACTTCAAACTCGTCGATGTCTTTACGGCTGCCGAGAATATCATTCTGGGCCTGCCCGGCGACAAGGGCAAGATGGACAAGAACGCCGTTGCAAAGGCCGTGCGCGAGATCGCCGACCGCTACGGCTTCGACATCGACCCGAATCAGAAGATCTACGAGATGTCCGTCTCGCAGAAGCAGACCGTTGAGATCGTCAAGGTGCTCTACCGCGGCGCGGATATCCTGATCCTTGACGAGCCAACCGCTGTTTTGACCCCGCAGGAGACGGAAAAACTCTTTACTGTCATGCGCAACATGAAAAAGGACGGCAAGGCGATCATCATCATCACGCACAAGCTGCACGAGGTGCTCGCCGTTTCCGACCGCGTGGCCGTTCTGCGCAAGGGCGAATACATCGGCGACACCGATACCGCTACCGCCTCGCAGCAGTCGCTGACCGACATGATGGTCGGCCGAGCCGTTTCCCTGAACATTGACCGTCCGCTGAACGAAAATCAGACCGAGCGCTTGAGAGTCGAGCACTTGACCGTCAAGAACAAGGAAGGCGTCAAGATGCTCGACGACGTGACATTCACCGCCATGGGCGGCGAGATTCTCGGTATTGCGGGCATCGCCGGTTCCGGCCAGAAGGAACTGCTTGAGTCCATTTCCGGCCTGCAGAAGCTGGAGGACGGCAGCAAAATTACATACATCGAGCCCGACGGGACCGAATGTCTGCTCAACGGCATGGACCCGCTCGATATCATCCGCAAGGGCCTCCTGCTGTCCTTCGTCCCCGAGGACCGGTTCGGCATGGGCCTTGTCGGCGGCATGAACATCATTCAGAACATCATGCTCCGCACCTATCGGCGAGGCAAAGGCCCGCTGACCGACCGCAAATTCCCGCGCGACCTGTCGCAGAAGATTGTGGACGATCTTGAGGTCGTTACCCCGGATATCGGCCGTACCCCTATCCGCCGTCTTTCCGGCGGCAACGTGCAGAAGGTGCTTGTCGGCCGTGAGATTGCGCAGAACCCGGCGGTCCTTATGACGGCCTACGCCGTGCGCGGTCTGGACATCAACACATCCTACGTCATCTACAATCTGCTGACCGAGCAGAAAATGAAGGGTGTCGCCGTCATTTACGTCGGTGAGGATCTGGACGTTTTGCTGGAACTGTGCGACCGCATTCTCGTTCTGTGCGGCGGCAAGGTTTCCGGCATCGTTGACGGCCGCAAGACCACGAAGGATGCCGTCGGCCTGATGATGACGAAGATCGGAGGTTAAAAGAATATGCACATCTCCAAACGAGACACAATTTCCCGCAGTAAGGCATGGTCGATCCGCGCCATCGCCATTCTGCTGGCTCTGATCGTAGACGGCATCATTATTTATGCCATTGTCAAAATGAACCCCCTGAAGGTTTATGTTTCCCTCGCCTCCGGCGCGTTTGGCACCAGCAAGCGCATGTGGTTCACCATCCGTGACTGCATGATCCTGACCTGTATCGCCATCGGCCTCGCGCCTGCGTTCAAGATGCGCTTCTGGAACGTCGGCGCGGAGGGCCAGATGCTCGTCGGCGGCATTGCAACCGCGTTCTGGATGATCAACTTCGCAGGCAAGATGAACACCGTGATGCTGTTTTTGTGCATGGCCATCAGCGCCATCGTCGCGGGCGGCATCTGGGGCCTGATCCCCGGCTTCTTCAAGGCCAAGTGGAACACGAACGAGACGCTGTTCACGCTGATGATGAACTACATTGCCATTCAGCTGACCTCGTTTGCCGTCTCCAAGTGGGAGAACCCTCCAGGATCGAACTCCATCGGCACCATCAACTCCAAGGGCGATGTCAAGTACGTCGGCTGGATCGGCAACATGTTCTCTGATGGCTATAACAAGGACTTCATGTGGACAGTCATCATCGTGCTCGTCCTCGCGGCGCTTGTGTATCTCTATCTGAAGTACACCAAGCACGGCTATGAGATCGCCGTCGTCGGCGACTCGGAGAATACCGCGCGCTATGCCGGTATCCGCGTCCCGCGCATCTATGTGCGCACCATGGCCCTGTCAGGCGCGCTGTGCGGCTTCGCAGGCTTCCTCGCCGTCTCCGCTGTCAGCCATACGCTCTCGACCTCAACTGCCGGCGGCCGCGGCTTCACCGCGATCATCGTCGCATGGCTGGCCAAGATGAACCCGTTTGTCATGATCCTGATCTCGGCGCTGCTGTCGTTCCTCGACAAGGGCGCGGTGCAGATCGCTTCCGACTTCGGCCTGAACGAATACGTCTCGCAGATCATCTCCGGCGTTATTCTGTTCTTCATCCTCGGCAGCGAGTTCTTCATCAACTATCAGGTCAAGACCGGCTCGAAGCACAAGTAAGGAGGAGTTGAATATGTTAGATTTTTTGCTGAAATTCCCTGACCTTCTGCACTCCGCCATCGTGTTCGGCACGGTTATCATGTTCGGCGCGCTCGGCGAGATCATCACGGAGAAGTCCGGCAACCTCAACCTCGGCGTTCCCGGCATTATGTATTTCGGCGGCATCGCTGGTCTGACGTCCACGTTCATGTATGAAAACGTCTACTGCGTCAACGCAGGAATCGAACCGAACGCGGCGCTGTGCGTCATCATGTGCCTTGTCGCGTCGTTCCTCGCTTCCGCGCTGGGCGGCCTCATCTACAGCTTCCTGACCATTTCGCTGCGCACGAACCAGAACGTCACGGGCCTGACTCTGACGATCCTCGGCTCCGGCGTCGGCAACTTCTTCGGCGGCAGCTTAAATAAACTTGCCGGCGGTGTCGGCCAGGTTTCCGTGGCCGTGACCTCGCAGGCATTCCGTAATTATTCGCTCTCCCTCGTCAACTTCTTTGACGGCTTCACCGGCAGCTTCCGCCTGGGAACGCTCCTGTTCTCCTATGGCTTCCTCACCTATGTGGCGATTATCCTCGCCGTTGCAATCTGGTTCTTCCTGACGAAGACCCGCACAGGTCTGAGCCTGCGCGCCATCGGCGAAAATACCGCCACGGCTGACGCCGCCGGTATCAACGTCACCAAGTATAAGTACCTCGCCACCTGCATCGGCGCGGGCATCTCCGGCCTTGGCGGCACATACTATGTCATGAACTACATCAAGGGCACCTGGGAGAACCAGGGTACGATCGAAGCCCTCGGCTGGCTGGCTGTTGCGCTGGTCATCTTCGCAACGTGGAAATCTCTGCGTGCGATCTGGGGTTCGTATCTGTTCGGCGTTCTTTATTGGGCATATAACTACATCCCCGGCCTGTCCAGAAGCACGCTGGAACTGTTCAAGATGCTCCCGTATGTGGTCACGATCCTCGTTCTGCTTATGGTTTCCATGCGCAAGAAGAAGGAAGACCAGCCGCCTCAGTCCCTTGGCATCCCGTACTTCCGCGAAGAACGGTAACTGTAAACAGCCTCAGATCCGCTTTGGAGTCTGAGGCTGTTTTTGAATTTCGGCTTTTCTATGACCATAGATAGGTACGGCACCATAAAATAATAATAAGAATAGTTTGCAAAATTGACAAGAATGTGATAGAATAGTTTTGGTCAAACAAGGAATGATATGACAACAGGAATTCTTAAAAAAGGAGACGGGATCATGAACAAATATGCAGGCACAAAAACCGAAGCAAATCTGCGCGCAGCATTTGCGGGCGAGTCGCAGGCGAGAAATCAGTACACCTTTTTTGCGTCCGTCGCAAAAAAAGAGGGCTATGAGCAGATGGCAGCGCTGTTCCTGAAGACGGCGGAAAACGAAAAGGAGCATGCGAAGCTTTGGCTCAAGGAATTGTCCGGCATCGGCGACACAAAGGCCAACCTGGCTGCCGCTGCCGCCGGCGAAAATTACGAATGGACCGACATGTATCAGGACTTTGCCAAGACTGCCGAGGAAGAGGGATTCCCGGAACTGGCGCAGCGCTTCCGTCTCGTTGCAGAGATCGAAAAGCACCATGAGGAGCGCTACCGCGCACTGCTGCACAATCTGGAGACTGCGCAGGTCTTTGAAAAGAGCGAGGTCAAGGTCTGGGAATGCCGCAACTGCGGCCACATCGCCGTCGGCGTAAAGGCGCCCGAGGTCTGTCCCGCTTGCAATCACCCACAGAGTTATTTTGAACTTCGCGCAGAGAATTACTAAGAAGAATAGAAGAAGCCGTCCGCAGCTGCGGACGGCTTCTGAACTGTTTTGAACTTGTCAGCTGAGTCTACGAATATATCCGTTTCCGCAGATTAGACTGTAATAGACCTCCTCGCCGACAGTGAACACGTCGGTGCTGCTGAAAGCGCGGACGGTCTGGCTCTTGCCATCGACGTCAACCATCAGGGGAGAGACGGACGTGACCGTTGCCGGATAACTTGTCGTGACGAGGACAACGTCAAATGCGTTGTCGCCGTCGTGGTCAATCACGGTGATCTTGTCGTTCGCAGACAGTGTGTTCAAGATATCCTTGCTCGAAGGCGTGTAATTATAGTAATATGCAGTCTGCTCCGTCAGGCGGAAGCCGCCGCCGGCGCAGATCTCCTTCAGCTGGGACGCGTCGGTAAAGGTATAATAAATCTCGTCAACTGCATAGCAGGGGATACCGAAAACCCTGCCGTCCTTCACATAGATATCGACGTTCCGGCCGAGGAGACTGAGATCTGTGGAAATGTCAAACGCCTTGTGACCGGCAAGCTTGCTCGTCCCGGCGGGGAGCGGATTGCCTGCGCTTGTCAGATCGGCACACTCGTTGCCTGTCAGCGTGGCGGTGTAGCGCGTCAGGCCGAAGCGGATCTCGAGATACGACATGGGATTCATCAGGCTGTCGAGCACATAGCGCTGCTCTCCCTCCAGCGCAGCATCGGCAATCTTGGGGCAGAGCATGGCATTGTAGATGAGAAGGCATGCAGTATCGCGCGTGGCGGCGGAATCGTAGCTGTCAGAGACACCGGCATAAATGCCCTTTGTGAACGCATCCTCGTCAACGTTCTGTGCCCAGTCTGCGCCAACATAGCGCGAGGCGTCCTCCCCGAGAATGACGAGCAGCATCTTTGCAAGTTCGCGGATTGTCACATGGTCTGCCGGGCGGAAGCGCCCGTTGCTGCCAACGATGATATCCTGCTCGGCGCAGTAAGCAATATACTCTGCAGCCCACGACGTGGAGACATCGTAGAACGGGGCAGACGCGTTCTGCGCCTGCGGCTCGGCTTCGCACAAAAGCGCCATCAGCTTGGCGACCTCTTCGCGGCGAATGGGGTTCTGCGGGCCGAAACTGCCGTCTGCATAGCCGGAGATGAGGCCGAGGTCGTAGAGCATCCGCACGGCGTTGTTGTTTTTGATCTCCTGTTGGTCGGTGAAGCCTGCAAAGTCGGCTGCTGCGCACGGCAGCATGAGCGTAAGCGTCAGCACGGCCGCAAGAAGCGCGCAAAGCATTTTTTTCAAGGCGGAGCCCCCTTCCAATAATACTTATATCCAGTATAGGCGGCAGCCGGGAGGATTGCAAGCAACACGGGCCGTTTGTAACAGAACTGTAATGAAAACAGACTGAAAAACCGGATGGGATTGCATTTTTTCCGCGAGGCTGATACAATACAGACCGGAAGGAGGCGGAACGATGGACAAACGCGAACAGATCGCGCGCATGGCGCAGACGAAGGAAGACGAAATGCTGCTGGCCAAGATCTATGAGCGCATGACGAATGCCGCCGCGCGCAATATCCCGGCCGCAACGGGCTTCTTGTCTAAGCGGGAGCAGATGCTCACTGCCGAACTGCTGCGCGGGCAGGAGATTCGGTTCTACGGCGGACCGCCGCTGGCTGAACGCGAGATCTGCTGCTATCTGCCGGAGTATCTGGACGAAAGCTGGCTGGAGAGCGAGGATGGCCCCATTGCCGCCGCCCGCGCGGTCTATTTTGAGGGTGATACGCTCACGCACCGGGACTTTCTCGGCGCACTGATGGGCTGCGGCGTCAAGCGCGAAACGGTAGGGGATATTTATGTAGCAGAGGGGCGCTGCGACTTTCTCGTTACGCGCGAGGTTTTGCCGTATCTGCTGCAAAATTTTCTGTCCGCCGGCCGCACGAAGCTGCATGTGGAGCAGATCGCGCTCACAGACGTCTCCGTGCCGGAACAGAAGACTAAAATGGTCCGAGATACCGTGCCCTCTCTGCGGCTCGACGGCATTGTCTCCTCCGGCTTTTCCATCAGCCGCGGCAAGGCCGCGGACTATATCAGCGCCGGAAAATGCGAACTTAATTACACGCCATGCGTAAAGGGCGACAAGCAGACGACAGAGGGTGATGTGATCACCGTCCGGGGGCTTGGCAAGATTCGGCTGGATACCATCGGCAGCAATACGAAAAAGGGACGCATCGGCGTTGAGATTACAAGATTTCTGTAAGGAGCATGCTCTATGAAAAAAGAAGATATTGACCGCATCAACGAATTGGCGCACAAGGCCAAGACTGTCGGCCTCACGCCGGAGGAGAATGAAGAGCGCGCTGTGCTGCGCCGGGCGTATATTGACTCCGTCGTGGGCGATCTGCGCCAGCAGCTTGACAATACCTATATTGTTGACAGCAAGGGCAACAAGCGCAAGCTGCGCCAGTAATCAGCGAAACAGGAAATATAAAATCGTGCACTGCGCCAGAAGCAGCAGCGGGACTGTGACCGTAAAGAGCGGTTTTCTCGTCTTGTGGCGGCAGAGATACATGCCCGCCAGCACGCCGAGGCTGCCGAAGCATGCCGCAAACGCCAGCAGCAGCGCCTCCGGGATCCGGCGGCGGTGACGGCGGGCAAGATTTTTATCCAGCAGCATAATTGCAAAGCCGGACGCATTCATTAGAAGCAGGAAAACAAGCATGGGACGTTCCTTTCTATTGGAGGCGATTTGGTGATGAAACGAATTCTGATTGGTTGGATGGCGGCGCTGAGTGCGCTGTTGTGCGCCTGCTCGGCACAGACGGTATGGGAGACGGTGGACGGCGGCTGCGTGCAAACAAGCGGCGGCGCGGCCTATGCGATCTGCATCTCACTGCCGCAGGATGCAGCCGAGGAGGTCTTTGCTGAGCGCGGTGCGCGACAGATCTATACGCAGCCGGGCGGCGGATACGAGATTACAACGGAAATTCTGGATGCTGCACCCGCTGCTGCGATCGTCCGGCGGCTGTCGGGCTTCGACGCGTCTGCGCTGCATGTCTATAAGAGCGGCGGGAAGGAACGGCCTGTCTGGCAGTTCGCGTGGTACGCGGCTTCTGACGAGGGCGGACGCATGTACCGCTGCAAGGTGATCTCTGACGGCGCGTACTGCTATGCGCTGACTGTCAGCGTGCCGGAAGGGGCCGGTACTGCCTATGATAGCATGCTGACCGAGGTGTTCTCAAGCATGGAATTGCAGCCGGTGTGAGCATCAACGAAAAAGTTTTATATTTTGAAAAATTCTTCTTGACATTTGCTGCTTTAGCCGTTATAATACACACGTCGCTGAGAGATGCGGCTTGATGGAACGGAAGGTTAGCTCAGCTGGGAGAGCACCTGCCTTACAAGCAGGGGGTCACAGGTTCGAGCCCTGTACTTTCCACCAATTTACCTGGCCCGGTGGTGCAGTCGGTTAGCACGCCAGCCTGTCACGCTGGAGGTCGACAGTTCGAGTCTGTTCCGGGTCGCCATAATGTATTGAGGCGAGAGCAATCTCGCCTCAATATGCCTCTGTAGCTCAGTAGGTAGAGCAGCGGACTGAAAATCCGCGTGTCGTTGGTTCAACTCCGACCGGAGGCACCATTATGCGGGTGTAGCTCATCCGGTAGAGCGCCACCTTGCCAAGGTGGAGGTAGCGAGTTCGAGCCTCGTCACCCGCTCCAAAATAAATAGGAATGCCTTCGCAGCATTCCTATTTTCATATCCGGTGCCGTGGCCAAGTGGTAAGGCAAAGGTCTGCAAAACCTTCACTCCCCAGTTCAAATCTGGGCGGCACCTCCATCGTCGTCGCGGACTGCGCTAGTTCGCGACGACTTTTTTATGCGTTGTATCAAAAAGTCATCTCTCACCCGCTCCGTCGCTCCTCCTCTCAAAATCGCAATCGCTGGCGTTGGATTGCGATTTTGTTTTTCTGATTTGACGGTTGATCCATAGCGTTTACATGATACAGAGTTGAGAAATTCAAGAGTTTTGCTTGGATTTATTTTTTTATTTCTCGAAAAGTTCTGAAAATCAAGTTTTGTATTTCCGGTTTTTCTGAATTTGACCTTTCAGGGACAAAGGTCTGCAAATTTGGAGGACAGACAATGAGGATGTGAAATGTGTGCGAAAAAGTTTCAACTTTGGAGGAATTGAAGGAAAAATTCTTGCTTGTAAAGCAATCACAGCACACCGGTGAGTTGGCAATGCGGGACGATCGAAACTGCCTTGCGGACTTCCTGAAGGCTCTGGACAGGAAGAACTATACATATACAGGAATGCGCGACTATGCAATCATCGTTCTGATGCTGGATACCGGTATCCGCACAAGGGAACCTTTGAATTTGCATAGGCTTTGACGAGAGAAAGACATCGTAGCTAGGTACTGCTCAGCAGATTTCACCGCCCGTTCGTTCCAATTCGCGCCGCAATTCTTTGCAGCGTATTCAGCTTCTTCTGCGGTATAGCCTTCATATTCCAGTTGATCAATCAGTCCAG
>URAZ01000029.1 GCA_900545925.1 uncultured Eubacteriales bacterium
CCAGCCGCCGCAGCCCTCTGAAAAAGGGCGCTGACAGCAAAAATTCCTTGAATATGGAAAAGCAGAGGTTCAAAACCCCTGCCATCCGTGATTTCATCTATGCTGCGTTCTAAGAATTTTGAGAATAAAAAATTGCCGAACACGTTGAAATGACTGGCTTTTTCGCCATTTCATCTATAGTGTTCGGCAATCATGGTGACCCGCCGGAGATTCGAACTCCGGACACCCTGCTTAAAAGGCAGGTGCTCTGCCTGCTGAGCTAGCGGGTCATATGGCAGGGATGGCAGGATTCGAACCTACGCATACAGGAGTCAAAGTCCTGTGCCTTACCGCTTGGCGACATCCCCGTGCGCATATCGGCAGAATCCTGCATAAAAAAAGAAAATGGGGTGAGTGAAGGGACTCGAACCCTCGGTCTTCAGAGCCACAATCTGACGCGTTAACCAACTACGCTACACCCACCATATGAAATTTTCTTTTTTTAGCTGCCCGGCTGAATTGGTACGCCAGGAGGGACTCGAACCCGCGACCTACTGCTTAGAAGGCAGTTGCTCTATCCAGCTGAGCTACTGGCGCATAATGGAGCGGGTGACGGGAATCGAACCCGCGTCCCCAGCTTGGAAGGCTGGTGCCCTGGCCGTTGTGCTACACCCGCAGGCACTCTGACAAATTCAGCCTTAGAATCATAGCATATTGTTTCCCCGGTGTCAAGCCTTTTTTCGTGTTTTCAACGTTTCTGCGGCGTCCTGCCTGGCACTGCTGGGCGGCTGGCCGAACTGGCGGCGGTAAGCGCGGCAGAATGTGGAATAATCCCCGAAGCCGCAGGCGCTGGCTGCCTGCAGAATGGGGGTTCCAGCGGCAATCTGCTCACGCGCGAGAGCGAGGCGCTTGCCCGTCAGATAGGCGTGGACGGTATAGCCCGTCTCGGCGCGGAAGCGGCGCATCATGTGGTACTTGCTGATATAGAACCGGGCGGCCAGATCGTCGATGGAGACAGGTTCCGTCGGGTGCTGGGAAAGATACTGCATGATGGCCGCGATCTTTTCATCGGACGCAAGGCTCTCCACGGCCTGCGGCTGCGCGTCCATGGCGCGGCGCAGGAGAATGAGCAGCTGCGTCAGAAGCGCCTTCGCCAGCAGTTCCTGTCCGAAGCCCGGCTGTGCGGAGGCGCTCTCCAGTGCGAAGAGCGTGCGGCGCAGGGCCTGCCGTCCCTCCTGCGGGCGCAGGACGAAGCGGAAGCGGGCCGTAGCAAGTGCGAAGCAGCTGTCGAGCGGGCAGTCCGCCGTACCCGCGCGGGCGAGATAATCCGGCGACAGATAGAGGATGACCCGCTCATACGGCGCACCGGGCGCAGCCTCCGGCCGGTGGACACAGCCCTGCGGGACGAGGATCACGTCGCCGGGCTCAAGCGGGTAACTGCGCCCCTCGACGCCGTAGCCGGACTGGCCGCCGAGAAAGAAGATCAGCTTGTGGAAGGTATGGTAGTGCCAGTCGAGTTGCTCCTCCATCGCGCCCTTGAGATGAAAGAGTCGAAAATCCTCGCGCAGATAGCCCCGCTGCGCATATTCCTGCTGCTCCATGCCGTGCCTCCTCTGCCAATGTTCAAAAGGCGCTGCGGGAGGCCCGCAGCGCCTGCGATCTCAAATTCAGTCCATATATCTTGCGATATACTCCGGCGCGTCTTTCGCCTCGCCCGCAATCGTCAGCGTAAACGCGACGCTGTTCTCCGCGGAGAAGACGCTGCACCAGTCGAGGAAATTCTCGGTTTCCTTGGGGTCGCTGTCCTGCGACAGCTTGTAAAGATTGTCGATAAAAATATGCGTGATATCAAAGTTTCCCGCGTGCAGGCCGCTGATAAAGCCGCGCAGGAACGGATAACCGCCGTAAGCGTATTCCTTGATGTCGATAAGCCGAACCTTGTGATCGACGTCGAAGCGCAGTGTATCGCCCTTCTCAATGCAGACGATGCTGCCGGATTCGCGCTGAACTGCCTGATTGAGAGCACCGATGAGCAGTTTCGTCTTGCCGGAGCCTTCGGGGCCCATCATAATATTGACCATACGGGCATTCCTCCTTTTCTCATGTGGTCAGATTCATTGTACCAGCTTTTCTCCGGAAACACAAGAACATACTTGTGAAAAAATCGTAAACAGAGGCTGCCCTCAACCTTGCAGGCACGCAGCGGCCTGTGCTCTGGTCGGGGAGGTGCGCTTGCGGTCGAAGGGGTTCAGTCCGTCGGCTGCGGCGCACAAGGCAGCCGTCAGTTCCAGAAAATAAAACAGTTCGCCAAGCTGCGGCGCGTCCAGTTGTTCAGCGGAGAGGACGATCAGCGGGATATCGAGCGAGGCATGGGACTGCACGAGTGCATCGAACATCGCACTCTCCGCCTCGCCGACCGAATGTCCGGAGAGATAGCCAAGATTGTCGTAATCCTTCCAGTCGAGTTCAATGTTGCGCCGTTTTGCGGGCAGCGGGATCCGCAGAAACGTTTCAAACGCGCTGCGGCTGCCATCCAGCATGGCATCAAGCGTATCGAGCGCGCCGGGAAGTTCCGCCGGGACGGGCAGCACACCGTAGCCGCCGCGGCAGCTGCGCCGGGCCGTACTGCGGGCCCACCAGCGGCCAAGCGCCATGCAGGCCGGCTCGAAGATCCCGAGAAATTCCGTCCGCCGCGCGCGCAGTTCCAGCGCGTGTCGCGCGCCTGCATACATCCAGACCGGATTTTCAAACGCGCGCAGATCATAATCATGGTATGCCTGTCCTGCACCTTCAAGCACGCTGAGCGGTTCAATTCCGGCAGCCGCCATCGGTAAAAGGGTGGCGGGCGAAAGCGCCGAATCCGCGCAGCCCAGCTGCACAGGTTGGGCAAGGAAGGTATAGCCCTCCTCCTGCGCCATAACGTGCAGGAGGCTGCCTTTCGGCGCACAGACGAAAATGTGCTGCCGGGCCTCCGGCCCATAGCGCCGGTCAAGCAGCCAGCGGACAGCGCGGGAGGCAACGCCGCACTCCATATCGACAGCAGTCTGCGCAATCAGGAGCAGGCAGAAGTCCTGCCCCTCGAGCCCGCTGCACAGCTGTTCGTAGGCGTTTGGGGACAGGCTCGTGCCCGCAAAGGCCAAGCGCACTCTCCCCTCTTTTCCGAGCGCACGGATCGCCGCCTGCGCCGCGAGCGGCGCGTCGCCGCTGCCCACGATCACCAGCGTCTCGCCGAGTTCCGCGATCTTCTCCGCAGCCTTCCCAATCGAGAGCACCGCGCGGGCCATTACGCCCTCCGGCGCGTTCAGCCAACCCAGAAAATCCGGGCCATCCAGCATGTTGGTCCGAAGCTGCATATGCGCGTCAAACAGGTCTTTTTCTCCGGACAGCAGATCCGGCAGGCTGACACTCCCCCAAATATTGGACAACTCGACGTCGATCATCGTATGCGCCTCCTTTATCTTTTGTACACTATACTACACTTTGGGAAAAAACGCAAAAAGAATCGAAAAATGCCGATTCTCAATCAGGCGCCTAGGTCTGGCCGGCGGGTTCGCAGAAGTTCCAGCGCCAAAAGCGCCGCCGCCCCCAGCAGAAAACCGGGCAGTGAAAACGTCTGAAAGCTGACTGGCGGCAGCGGCGTCTGCAGTCCGGCAGGCCCCATCGCAATAGCGTACAGCGACCCCACCATCAACCCCAGGATCAGCCACACCATCTGACCGCGGAAACGCCGCAGCGCAGCGCGGATGGCGCGAATAGACAGCGCAGCGCCTGCCACAGCGCCGAGGCAGAGCGTAAGAATGCCGGGAAGGCCGGAAAAATCAAGCCGCAGCAGCTGCCGCAGTGCGTGCATCGCAGGCAGATAGACCCCCGCAATCAAAAGCAGCGCCGACCCAGAGATCCCCGGCAGGATCATCGCACTGACGGCCGCCGCACCGGAAATGAACAGGTACAAAAGCGGCCATACGCGGATCTGCGAAAACTCGACCCGCAGCGAAACTGCTGTGTCCGCGCGCAGCAGCGTAAGCCCTACGGTGAGCGCCGCACCGAGCAGCGCCAGCGGCGCACATCGCGCGGCATTTCGCAGTGCGCTGCGCTCGGCTCGAAGCACAAGCGGAAACGCCGCTGCGCTCAGCCCGAGGAACAGGCTGCACATAAAATAAATATGCAATTCAAATAATTCTGCCAGCACCAGAATACATGCAATCATCCCGGCAGCCCATCCGGCGCCGAAGCGCAGCAGTGCGCGCAGACTCTGCTGCCGCACAGACCTGTCCCGGCCGAACAGGCCGTGCAGTGCGCGCAATAGATCATCGTAAAAGCCGAGAATGAATGCGATCGTCCCGCCAGAAACTCCTGGGACGCTGTCGGCCAGCGCCATACACAGACCGTGAAATGCAGAAAGCAAGAACGTCCCTCCCGAAAACCGCTGCGTCCAACAGCGGCATTTTATTCAGTATATCATCTGCTGCAGAAAAAGTACAGAGCCGCAGCACCTGTCGAAGCGGCGCTGCATAGATTGGTTCAGGGCGAATCCGCCCGAATCTCTTGAGAGGAGCCGATTTTTTTGGCTGATATGCAGACACAGGCGGCCCAGACCGCTGAAGGCTGCGGCGATACGCGGGGGACGCTTCCCGCCTGTGCGCCGCTGGCAAATCCCTACGTCCCGTTCCAGGGGCAGAATCCTGAACGCTACACGGCGGGACGCGCGCTGATGAAAGGAACGCTGTTTCCAGGGCTCGATCTTCCATATCGCGGCACAAGCGGCGTTGAGCCGCGCGACGCATCCGGCATGCAGAGTATGCAAGATCTTCAGGCCGCAAATTTCGCCATTACAGAACTTGGCTTGTATCTTGACACCCACACAGACGATGAAGAGGCCGTACAGCTGTTCAACCAGTATGTCGAGCAGTATGAAATGCTGCGGCAGCAGGCAGCAGACAACGGCATGGCACTCACGCAGATGGAGGCTGCCGCAGGCGGCTGTTACACCTGGCTGGACGATCCATGGCCCTGGGACGCGGAAACGGAGGAATAAACGATGTTTGTATATGAAAAAAAGCTGCAATATCCTGTCCGCATCGCAAACCCGAATCCCCAGCTGGCGGCTATAATAATTTCCCAATACGGTGGCCCAGATGGGGAACTTGGCGCATCTCTACGCTATCTGAGCCAGCGCTATTCCATGCCGTATCCCGAACTCAAGGGTCTGTTGACCGACATCGGCACCGAGGAATTAGGCCATCTGGAAATGGTCGGCACGATCGTGCATCAGCTGACGCGGACGCTCACGCAGGAACAGATCGAATCAGCGGGCTTCGCAAATTATTTTGTTGACCACACCGCCGGTGTCTACCCGCAGGCTGCCTCCGGCACACCGTGGAGCGCAGCGACCATGGCCGTCACCGGCGACCCCATCGCCGACCTCACAGAAGACCTTGCCGCTGAGCAGAAGGCGCGCGTGACGTATGACAATATCCTCCGCATTTCCGACGACCCGGATGTGAACGACGCCATCCGCTTCCTGCGGGAACGCGAGATCGTCCATTTCCAGCGTTTTGGAGAAGCAGTTGAACTGCTGCGCCAGCGTCTTGACGAGAAAAACGTCTATTATATGAACCCCGCGCTCCATCTTCAGGCATAAACCCGACCGGCACACCGCATCCCCGCGCCCCCACTCCAGTGCATTTTTGCAAGGCAGCACACACGGGCAGGCCTGACGCCATATCGTCAGGCCTGCCGCAAAACACGACCGCTCTTCCAGAAGACTGCGTGTCTTTTCGCGCGGTCACTCTACACTATATGGGAAAAGGGCACCGATATTTGCATACCGGCACCCTTGGGGGTTGGCAATATTATTTGGGGACAAGCTGCTTTCATTTACAGAGGCGTATGCACAAACCGAATTTCCGGTTCCCGCGTTCCGCCTAATTCACTGTAAAACTCGTTAACTCTTTCCATTCACTGTTCATAAGGATGATCTTTACCTGACTGCCTTCGCCGTCTGTTGCAAACGCCAAATTTTTTCCAACCGCAAGCACAAGGCGCGCCGAGGTGCTAATGTTTCCCAACAGTGCATTGGGCAGCTTAAACTCCTTAGTAACGATCATCGGATCCTGCAGACTCCTGAGTTCTGCGTTTCCAGCCTTGTCGCATAAGAAAATCTGGTCATTCCAAACCGTTCCTTCTATCTTATCATTTCCGAGCGTATAATCTGTTCCGCTGTTCAGGTTATACAGATAAAACCGCATCGTCCCGCCCGTTACGACATCTCCCTCTTTTTTCGCGTCGTACACCTCATACAGCAAATCTGTGCCGTCCGGCAAAACTGACCGGTCATAGATCACGCCTGTTGTTTCTACTTCCATGCGCGCCTCCTGCCCGCTGCGCGTTCTCTCTTTCTGTGTTTATTATAAGGAATTTCCCGCTTCTTCAAAAGCCGTTTTGCATAACTTGCACTTATTTCGACATAACTCGCACAAACGACATGTTTTTGGGTATTGACGGCATACCTCCACAGCGCAGCAGCATAGCGCTCCCGTATCTGCAAATTGTCCTTTTCATGTTTCTTCCTCCGATCTTGCTTTTATTTCCTTTTTGTAGTATAATCCATTTAAAACTTTAGGTGGTTATTTGACAATTTGGAAAAGACTTTGCACAACTTGCGCTTTTTTCTACATAATTTGCTCTGATTGGAAGTTTTTATGGTACAGTATTCTCCGCTGTTTGTGATCTTCAACGCCCTGATTTTCTCCATGTGGGCCGTTACCTTCTGCTGCACACTTACGCGGCGATTCTCCGTGCCGGTTACGATCCTTGGCTTTTTCATACAGTTTTTCGTCTGGTTGGTTCCGCCGTATTTCATGCAGAACGCTTCCATTCTCCGCGCCGTTTATCCTTTAATCGGGATTGTACTGCCACTCTTCCTGCTCTTCCGGGACAAGTGGCCCAGAATTCTTTTTATAACGCTGGGCTGCCTTGTATTCATGTATGTAGCGGATCTTGTTCCGTGTGTAATTATTTTCACGCCGGAACAAATGCGGGCGGGGCTTGCCCTGCAGCCGCTGCCGCAGCGGCTGGTCGCCTATGCAATCTGCGTCAGTCTCGACGCGTTTTTGCTGTGGATGCTAACGTTATTCATGAATCGCTACAAGAATCGGCTGCACGGAAGCGAATGGGCACTTTATCTACTCTTTCCGTTCAGCCAGTATATGCTTCTGTTCGGATGGTTTCGGGTATGCCTGTCCGAGATGACGTTCCCGCGCGCCGGATATGTGATTGCCGCAATGCTCGTCTGCATGGCCGCCGACGCGGCTTTGTACCTCGCCGTACGCGGCATGGCACAGCGCAGCGAACTCAAAGCAAAGAACGACCTCCTTTCCGCGCAGATTAACCGGCAGAAAGAGCATTACGCGGCCATCACCGCACAGTACGAAAGCATCCGCCGTATGCGGCACGACATTGCCAAGCACCTTTTTACCATGCAGACGCTGCTGCAGGCTGGGCAGTACCAGAATGCTGCAACATATTCGGACGAGGTCGCCGCTCATGCTGCAGCATATTCGGACGAGGTCGCCGCTCATACGGAGGTACGGGAAAACTTGGGCATCTGTGAGGATCCGATTGTAGACGCGTTTTTGTTTTCCCGTTCGCAGGAGTTAGAAAAGCAAGGGTATCGCGTTCAGCTGCGTGTACTGTTACCGGAAGGGAGCGGCGTTGCAGAATCCGACTTGATCGTCGCATTTGCAAATCTGCTGGATAACGCCGCAGAGGCATGCCGGGCATGCAGCGACAAAACAATCACCCTGACTGCCGCTATCAACAAAGGCTTTTTGACCATTGAGACGGAAAATGCCTGCGAGCAGACACAGATAAAAAAGCGCCGTATTCCGGAACTGGAACGCGGCATCGGATTTTCGATTTTTCAGGAACTTGCGCAAAGATATAACGGCAGGTTCTCTTACCACAAGGAAAACGGCAGGTTTACAGCCAGCCTTATTTTGAAAGGAGTTCCGCTTGCGCAATCTTGCAATCTGTGACGACGAACCTCTGCACCGGGAACGGCTTGCGGACGACGTGCGCCGCCATCTGCCTGAACAGGCGTGCTCATTACAGCTGTTTGAATCACCGTCGGCACTGCTGGACGCAATCGTTGAACACGGCTGCACTCCAAATATCGCCATTCTCGACATTCAGATGGACGAAATGAGCGGCATTGAACTGGCCAAGCGCATCAATGCCGTGCTGCCGCAGTGTGCGATCATCTTCGCCACATCATATCTTGGCTTTGCAACCGACGTCTACGAAACGGAGCACGCGTATTTCATTCTGAAGCGTGAATTCGAGCAGCGGATCGGCGCGGCACTGGAAAAGGCGCTGGCGAAAAAAGCGCCGCCAATTCTGCACTACCCTGTAGTCCACGGGTACCGCAACGTCCCCTGTTCACAGGTACTGTGTCTGGAACGCATTTTGCGCAGGACAAAACTCACACTGCTGAACGGCGTGGAGGAATGGACACCGCTGACGCCCACGGAACTGTTGGATGCAGACGCCACCGAACTGTTCATCCGCTGTCATCAAAGCTACTGGGTCAACTTCCGTCAGATCGAAACGATGGAAAACGACTGCTTTCTTCTGACGGGTAATCTTCGTGTCCCCATCAGCCGGACATACCGCAGCGCCGCGCGGGAGCAGTTCTTTTCCTCTCTGCATATGTAAAAACCGCACTGCCCGTTTACTGGCAGTGCGGTCTTGGTCATATTATATAGCTGGTAATTCGCCCCTTTGCTGCCGGGGCAGCTTACAGGTATTTCCCGGCCTCCTTTTCGAGTTCCTTCCACACCGGATACTCCGCGCCGTTTTCATCGAAGAACTGCTTCAGATCCCGGTTCAGCGCGCCCATTTCATCAACCGCGTTCATCGCGTGGTCGGATGCGCAGATCTTTCCAAGACTCGTCGCGCGCATGAGTTTGAAAAAGCGCAGGCAGGTCTTGCGGTACGCAGTACCTTCAAACTCCGTGTCCGACTTTGGAAGAATCTCATGTCCCGCATTCCGGATGGCGCGGTAGCCCTCGATATTGGCGCCGAGAAGACGGCTCAGGTAGGCTGTGTTCCCTTTGAGTTTTTTGAGATCGCCATCCATTTTGTAGCAAGCAAAGGCCACCGGCAGCACAAACGCTGCATGGCAAAGCAGATAGTCCCCCATATTCGGTTCATAAGTTACTTTATATTTTGTTCCGGCAAAAATCTGTCCGATCAGCTGTTCATTGGAAGGCGCACCTGCAAGCTGGCCGATGGTGATTTTTTTCAGGTCAATGGACGCCACCCGGTCGCGCTCCCGATGCCCCGCCGAGGATACAAAGGCAAACAGGACATTTTTCTCCGGCAGCGACGCGGCAAGGGCACTTGCACGCACGTTATTGCCAACAAAGACGATGTTCTTTATCTGATTCGCCCGCAGCGTCTCCAGAATTGCGTCCAACTGCGTATAGCGCAGGACAACGAAGATCACATCGTACTGGTTTTCTGGCTTCAATTCGGTCACGACTGGAATCCGGCTGACCGACACGCGGGGTGAAAACTTGTCCTTGATTCGCAGACCGTTCTTCTGAATCTCCTCTGCCCAGTTTCCCCGCGCAAGGAGCGTTGTGTCCTTTCCGGCACGAAACAGATTCCTAGCCAGATTGCAGCCGAGCACGCCTGCACCGAATACCAAAATCTTCATAGTCATATCCCCTCTTCTGAAAATATACTTTGTTTCTCGATGTTCTGTCCCGGATTTTCCAGCAGCGAGCAGGCAAAAAACACCGTCTGAGATTGCCGGAAGTGCCGTGGTATAACGTCTTTAACCAGAGTTAATCAAATCTAATTACGCTATAGCAAAGGACGCTTCAAAAGTCAAACTGCCCGTCATTACAAAAGGCAGCTTATCTGCATTGATTGATCCTTGTGATGACACGGAAAGGGCGCTTCCCGGGTGGGAAGCGCCCTTTGTGTTGGGAGATTACTTCAGCGTAATGTTCACACGGACGGAGGCATCATACATCCGGACGAGGATCGCCGCGACTTCGCTGCGGACGATCGTGCTGGTCGGATGGAAGGTGCCAGCCGCGTCGGAGCCGGTGAGGATACCTGCACGGTAGAACGTGTAGATCTCATCGCCGTAGGTGTCCGTGGTCTTCACGTCGGGGATGCTGTTGTCCGCGACGGAGTTGATGGTCTTGTAGCTGTCCATCGCCTTGAAGAAGATGTGGACAAACTCGCTGCGGGAGACAGGTTTGGTCATCTGCTCGTAGCTAAGCTTCTGGTAGCTTTCGTCGAGGATGCCCTCACGAACACCGTAGTTGACGTAGGTTTCGTACCAGTAGCCGCGGCCATTGGTCAGCGTGACCTTGCCGTCCTTGATCATCTGGTGCAGTGCGGAGGCCAGCTTGATCGCTTCGGCAACAGTCAGCGTGCCCTTCGGCTGATAGGTCGTAGCGGTCACACCGTTGATGAGGCCGTTCTCCCAAGCACCCTTGACTGCGTCATAGAACCAGTCGCTCTTGGACACATCCGTGAACGGGAACTTGCTGGTCGTCGGCGTCTTCGTAGCAGGGATCACTGCCGGGATGATCGAATCGCTCGGCTCGGAGGTCAGCTTCCACTTTGCAACCAGCGTCAGGTCGGACATGACAGGGCTGCTGAAATCATAGAGCGTGTCATCCAGATACCAGCCGACGAAGGTGTACAGGCCGGTGCGCACAGGTGCGCCGGGGTTGGATGCCGTCTCGCCGCGGATAACCAGCTGCGATTCGACCGGCGTGCCGCCGTCAGAATCGAAGGAAACGGTATAGATCGGATCAAAGACTGCCGTCAGCGTCACGTCGGAAACAGCCGTGAAGGTGTAGTCCGCATCCGTGGAGACGATCTTGCCGTTCTGCATCCATGCGTAGAACTCCTCGCCCTCGGCAGGCTGCGCCTGTGCGGTCACTTCTTCGCCGGACCAGACCTCAACGACGTCCTTGGCAGCGAAGTCATCGGTGTAGGCTTCCTTAACAAGACCCTTATCTGCATTGTAGGACTGCAGCGTCACGGTGCAGTTGGTGAGTTCGCCGTCGGAAGCAGCGTCCAGATCAACAACGTATGCGGTGTAGTTGGTCGCATAGTCGAACAGATAGAGAACTGCAATGCCGTTCTTGACGCTCGAAGCGTCCAGCGTGACCGTGGACGTAGCACCGGCAGTCTCCTCTGCGAACAGAGCAGAATCTCTTGCGGTAAAGTCGGGATAGGTGTCAAGTTCGACACTGGCCAGATACTGGTTGTCCTTGACCTTAACAGTCAGTTCCTTGGTATCCGGGTCATAGCTTGCCGTGAGTGCCTTCGGAGCCTCGGAGTCAACCGTGCAGACATAGTTCCACTCCAGATACTTCTGGCCCTTCGTCTTAAGCGTGCTGTAATCCGTGCCGCCATTGGTCAGCGCGCCGAGCTCGTCTGCGCCATAGGCAATGTTGGCATAGTAGTTGACATCGACCTTGGTGTCGTTCGGAACTGCGTTGCCGTCCAGATCGGTGCCATCCCACATGAACGAGCCGGTGGCTGTCCAGCCGTTATCCGTGTCATAGATGGCCTTCGGCAGATATTCGGTGTTGTCCACATAGTAGACCTCGCCGGTTTCACGGTTGGAGACAACCATGATCAGGTGGCGGGCATTGCGGAGCGTCATCGGCTGCATAAACAGCGTCCGCTCAATCGCATACGCGGCATCCGGGCTGGAGACAGCGATCATATCCTCGTTGAACGGGAGTTCCAGATCGGCGTCAAACGGGTTCGTGCCAGCCAGAGAACTGCTGGTGATGGAGTTGCCTCTGCTCGCAACCAGATAGGCCAGGTTCGGCCAGGTGTTGCATGTGACGTCAGTGTTGCCGGTCATAACGTCGATCCAGTCAAGCTGTTCCATGACGGGAGCCTGTGCCCAGTCGCCATAGAAGCCCATGAACGTGCCATGGAAGCAGGCGGTCGGGTCATAGGTTGCAGCGGGACTCGTAAAGTTGATGTAGCCCTCGATGTACGCGCCGTTCGGATAGATGGCGTCGATATCGGCCATGAAATCATCCGTCAGCTGTACGTCGATCACGACTTCTGCCGTCTGGCCGGGACCGATGACGAGAACGTCGTCTTCATAGTTAGTGGTAACAGTGACCTCGTCCTCTGTCAGACCGAGCGTCGTCAGTGCGTTGTAGTAGTTGCCTTCCTCATCTGCTGCGGGCTTATCGAAGCAGAACTTCCACGAAATGTTGAATTCCTTGCCGTCCTCTTCGAGATCCCAGTCCGGGAACTCGTTTCTCAGATCCTTGACGGTGTAGCGGATCTGGAAGTGGCCGTCCTTGGAGGGGTTGTCGCCGATGTTGGCGATCGGGTTGGTGATGTACGCCTTTGCACCACCGAGAACAAGCTGCTCGGCATGGTCAGCATCGACCAGACCAGCGCCCTGCTTTCTCGGACTGAAGGTGTAGTTGTTGGGAATAACCGTCTGCGCGGAGGATGCCAACAGAGCCTCTGCCATGTCAGCCAGTTCCTTCTTGCTCAGATCCTTGTACTTCGATTCGCTCTTCAGATAACTCAGGATGGTCGCAGTAACACCCGCGACATCCGGCGTCGCCATGGAGGTACCGGACATGACCTGATAACCGTCCGTCGTGTTGTTCTTTGCAGACAGAACGCTGCCGCCGACACCGGAGATCTGCGGCTTGAGCGTCAGGGACGGGGTGGGGCCCCAGGAGCTGAAGGACGAAGACTGCCAGCCGGTGGGGTTGTCAACAGAGGCCATCTCCGCGAGGAATGTGACCTTCTGTTCCTTTGCGTTAAGCAGCTTGGCTGCGTCCTCGCCGGAAACGGAAACAGCGGGAAGCTTCGTGCCGTCCAGCGCCATGTTGATGATGCCGGATTCGTTGTTATAAACGATTGCAGCAACTGCACCCTTTGCATCCGCATTGTTGACCTTGTCAACGAAGGAAATGCCGCCGCGCTTGATCACTGCGACCTTACCGGTGACATCGATGCCTTCATAGTCGGCTTCTTCGCCGTTGCCGGGAACCAGAACAAAGTCATACGTCTTACCAGCCAGCGCATTATAAGCGTTGACCGTATCGCTGTAGCCGATCTGAGTGCCGTCAACTTCAATCGCCGGAGAGGCGTACTTCGCGTTGTCAACAGACGCAACAGACAGGTTGCCGTCATAGGTGGACGGGGAACCGACAACGCCGTAGTCCGCATAGTCGGACGTGACATAGCCGGCAGGAACGCCGGTGATGCTCTCGCCGTCTGCCATGGAGCCTTCGTTGCCCGCTGCGATGCAGCAGATGACGCCCGCGTCGTCCAGCGTGGTGAAGATGCCGTTCAGGACTTTTTCCTCGTTGCCGTCATAGACGAAGCCGTTCTGTGCGCCGAGGGACATATTGATAACGTCCGCACCCAATGTGTAGGCGTCTTCAAGGGCTGCGAGATAAACGTCGCTGGAGGTGCCTCTCTCCGCCGGGTCGGAGGAGAAGACCTTCAGTGCAAGGATCTGCGCGCCGGGCGCAGAACCAGCAAATTCATAGCCGCCGTCATCCGACAGGACGCAGCCGGCTGCGATGCCGGAGACGTGCGTGCCGTGACCGCTGACGTCGTCGGTCGCGTCGTTGTCCTTGTCATAATAGTCATAGGAGAACGGAACCTTTGCCGACAGATATTTGCCGCGGCCAAGCTTTTCAATCGCGGCCTCGGCCTGCTCCTTGCTGATGGCAGCCTTGTTCAGCATACTGTCATACGCTGTGAACGCCTCGTGGCCCGGGGTAATACCGGTATCGATGACCGCAATGACGGTGCCCTTGCCGGTATCATAGCCGCGAACCTTGGTGATGTTGGTCATGTCGTTGGCCGAATCCATGCTGGGCATGACAACGGGCTCGTCGTAATAGTTGGCCAGATAGACCTCCTTGACGCCGTCCGTGTTAGCCAGCTTCTCGAGGTCGCCGAACTTGACGTCGGTGGACATACCGTTGAGCAGCGTGGTATACTCGTACTTGACGTCATAGCTGACCGCCTCCTGCTTGATTGCGGTCTTGATGCGGCTGTGCTGCGAAACGAGGGACTTCGCTGCAGCTGCGACAGCGCTCTGCGTTGCAACACTGCTTTTGTTCAGTGCCGCAGGCAAAGCTGCGTCGCCCTCAAAAATAACGATCGCGCGGACGGTATCGTTGTCCGCGTAAGCCTCTTCGCCGTTCAGCAGTTTATATTTGTTCTGCTGGATGGTAGTGCTCAGTTTGCTTGCATCCGGAGTCGTCTCGGTCAGCTTGACATTGTATGCCGAGGAGGCCGAAGCCATCGGAACCATGCCAAGAACCATGACGAGCGCCAGCAGCAGACTCAGCACGCGGCATCTTGTTTTCTTGCTCATGAATGTTTCTCCTTCCTTGTCGTTCATTTGTGTCTAAAGCCCGGCAATCTGCCGTTCTCCACCACAATATGTTGTAGCTATTATAATCCGGAGCCTCCAATTTTTCAATACTCTTCGCCCTCAATTCAGCGATTTTCCAAAAAAAAGATTTTTCCGTAAACCACCTCTCCACGGCCCGTATAAAACGTGCTTTTCGGGTAGGCCGCGAGGCGCTTTTACACTGTCATCCGCGCTCCGGTGCACTACGGTTTTCTGTGCCCAGATGTGCGGTTCGGTTTGACGAACGCGGATGGATCGTGTATCATGAAAGCACCTTCTGCTGCTGGGCAGCGGCTGCTAAATCTGAGTTTCCGGCGCGCAGACGCGCCAAATTTAACGGGTAAAGGAATGGACTGCTATGAAGCTTGTAGTATTGGACGGATATACGGAAAACCCCGGCGATCTGAGTTGGAAAGGGCTGGAGGCGCTTGGAGAATTGACCGTTTATGACCGCACATCGTATACAGAATCCCCGCTGATCGCGCAGCGCATCGGCGATGCGGAAATCGTCATTATGAATAAGACGCCGATCTCCCGCGCGACGATTGATGCGTGCCCGAATATCCGGCTGATTGCAGTCCTTGCGACGGGCTATAACGTTGTGGACTATCAGCACGCACGGGAAAAGGGCATTCCGGTCGTCAACGTGCCGACCTATGGAACAGCATCGGTCAGTCAGTTCTCTATTGCTCTGCTGCTGGAGATCTGCCACCATATCGGCCATCACAGCGCGTCTGTCCACAACGGAGACTGGGCTGCAAATCCCGACTGGTGCTATTGGGATTATCCGCTCATTGAACTGGCGGGCAAAACCATCGGCATCATCGGCTTTGGACGCATCGGACAGGCCGAGGGCAGAATCGCAAAGGCGATGGGCATGCGCGTTCTGGCATACGATATCTATCCCAACGATTCCGGCCATGCCGTCGGCGAGTATGTTGATCTGGATACCCTGCTTGCGCAGTCGGATGTGGTGTCGCTCCACTGCAACCTGACGCCCGAAAACACGGGACTTATCAATAAAGAAACGATCGCAAAAATGAAGGGCGGCGCGATTCTCCTTAACAACGCCCGCGGACAGCTGATCGTGGAGCAAGACGTTGCAGATGCGCTGAACAGCGGCAAGCTGGCAGCCGCGGGACTGGATGTAGTCTATACAGAGCCGATTCGGCCGGACAATCCGCTCTTGACGGCGAAAAACTGCATCCTCACGCCGCATATTTCCTGGGCTCCGAAGGAGAGCCGCCAACGGATCATGGAGATAACCGCCGAAAATATCCGTGCGTTCTTAAACGGAACGCCGCAAAACGTCGTCAATCCCTGAAAGCAGCCCGGCCCGGAGCAGTTCCGCTCCGGGCCAGTGTTCCAAAACAGTCGGTATTTATAATCCGGCTGTTTTGTTAGTTATTGGTAAACCCCCGCGTTTTCCGGTCTAAATGCACATTGCAAGTTTTCTTTTTCCCCGCGCCTCTGTGCTGGAACAGCAGCGGGGATCTGCATCGTCTGATATAAAGTGCGCTTCGTTATTGACTGCGGACTCAAGCAGGAACGCTTGACCGTCAATGACCAGCACGCCATCAGCATTGCGATCGCAACAAATCTTCTGCGGCGGCAGGACCTGCCGATCATTGAGCGCGGCAAGGCGTATAAAGCATTGCTGGATGCACGAAACCACTGCCGACATGCTCTATACGTTTCTTTGCCGCGGAGAAAGCACGGATGTTCCGTTTTTGCAGCGCATTTCTCATATTACATCCAACTATATAAAGGCAGACCGCTCCATCGACGAGATTCCCGTCGGTGATTTTTTTGCGCCTTCGCTGCTGGATTTCACGCATGGCAGCTATCTCTGCATTGACCTCGACGTGTTTCTGACGCGCCAGTCAAAGAATCGCATGATCCATAAGTTCGGGCAGCAGCTTCGCATCAACCGCAGCAAGATCAAGGAGGCCAGCAACACCAACACGGACTTTGACGATCCCGGCAGCGCCCTCATCAGCACGAACGACAATCATGTCTCCGTCGAGATCAAGTGCAGTGAACTGGAAAAGGAACTTATCACAACCGACCGCAGAGCGCTGCAGGAATTGCTGAAACGAAACGGCAAGACCGGATAAGCCATATCCGCACGCATAGAAAAATACCCCTGCTGGACAACGCCATAAAGTGAGTCCGTCAACTTTCAATGGCATTGTCCGACATGGGCATATGTCTATTCGTACTTCATATTTTGCAGCGCAGTCCTCTGATCCCGCCGGCCAAACACAACTGCTGTGATTTGAACCTGCTTTTGCTCCTCATTGACCCAGAAGTAGACAAGATAATTCTTACCCGGCAGTTTGCGGATACCCGCGCTGTGCCAGGGTTCTTCTTCCGTCAGCGCGACCTGATTTGGAAGTCTGGAAAGGGATAGAAGTTCCTTTTCCAGCGTGTCCAGCATCCGGATCGCCGTCCGCTTCTCCTGCAAATCCTCCGCAATATAGCGGATGATCTCTTGAAGCTGGCGCCGTGCCGGTTCCGTGATTTTCACTGCATACTGTTCCACATTCAAAGTCCCCTGCGCAGATCTGCAAAGACTTCGGATGCGTCGCGGGAATGGTCGGCCTTTGCAGCGTTCAGGCCAGTTTGCATCATAGCGTTAAATTCTGCGTCTGTCATTTCGTCGCGGGCGACCGGCACAGACGGCAAGACCAGAGAAAACGGAATCCCGTTTCTGTAAATGATCTGCTTATACAGAGCATTGATGACAACCGACGCGGGAATGCCGAGCCGATCCAAAATATCCTCTGCCTGTTCTTTTACATCCGGCTCCACACGAGCCATGACATTCGCGGTTCTTGTAGCCAAATGAATCGCCTCCTTGTCATTAGTATATACGAATGTACTGCAAATTGCAATACATTTTATACTCCTCGAAAGCAACATCTTCTTCCAGAAATCATCTTCGCATACACAATGCGTCTTTTATGCGTACAGCAGGCTTTTTCAAATTTTCCTGTTACTGCTTGTATGTATTCTGTGCGGCAGTTATACGCACAAAAATTAGAGGTGACGACTATGAAAACCCGCGCACAGATCTACTCGCACGAAGCCAGCGGCATTCTGCGGGATATTTTCACCTATGGTGTTCTACACAGAAACAGATTTTGGGTTTATATCCACAGAAGGATGAGCAACGCGCTTTGTGCCATGAACACGATGGACTTGCAGCGTTACCCGGAAAACTATGAGCTGCTTTCCACCGACGCGGCGCTCCGCGCGGAGCAGATCGCCTGCCGGATGCGGCATCTGGTCTACGGCTTCACCACCGTGCAGAAGCATGAATACCTGACCTCTGCCGCCAATGTCCTCGGCATCACGATCACTGCGCATCCGGGGCTGGTGGAGATCACGCTGCCGGGTCTGCTGCCCAAAAACGGCCTGCGCGGACTCAGACTGACCACAAGCGCAAAACGGCTGCTGCTTCAAAAATATCCAATCGACCTTGTACCCTATCCTACAGGCGCGTCCGAGGCAAATTCTTTGAAGTCCGAACCAGAGCGCCGGATGCGGCTGCACCGGTTCTGCTGTGCGCTGACGCTGCACAATCAGACCGGTGGCATTCTCTGCTTTGACTATCAGGCAGATACCCTGCAAGAGGTGTTCGGTGCGCAGGTCAACATCACAAGCATCGACTTTGCCGCTTACGAAAGGATGATGCTCCATCAATAAGAAGCAGAAGATCACGCGGGTCTGCTTCCTGCCTGTCGCGTTGGCCGCGCTTTTCTATGCGGGCGGCTATCTCGCGCAGTTCATCTATTCCGCAGCTTACAGAATGTCCATGTTCTCAGGCATGACAAGGGCCGCGATGATGTAGAGCAGAATGCCTGTGCCAGTCAGGCCGAGGGCCGCCCAGATCAGGCGAACGACGGTGGGATCGATGCCGAGGTACTCGGCAAGACCTGCGCAGACACCGCAGATCATTCGGTTGTTGCTTTTATACAGTTTCTTCATCAGAAGTTCCTCCGTTTCATTGATATAGGTTAGACGGCGCTGCACACCGATTGTTCCCGGAACCGGAAAAAATTTCAGAACGCAAGCACAATGGGTTCGCCATGGATGGCAAGCTGCTCCTCGTAAATCTCAACAGGGCTGCCATCGATGCAGTTCTGATACACGCCGTTCGGCGCAGGGAAGCGGACGAGCGCGCTTTCGCCGCGCAAGCTGAACAGGCCAGCCATGCGGCGGCCGTCCTTTTCGTATACAGCAAGCAGCACATCATGCGGCAGCGCCGTGAGCGTATAGCTGCCTTCCGCAAAGATCGGGTCGCGCTTGATCGCCGCCAGATGCGCGAGGAACGCGGACTGGTCACGGCCGGTGTTCCAGTTGATGGGGTCCTTGTCGAACAGCGATGGGACGTGCGGGTTGTCGGCCTCCTGCCCGTTGTAGATCATCGTCAGCCCGCGCTGGAAGAACAGGAATGCCGTCCAGTTCCGGCGTATTTTCTCGTCCGGCAAGATATGGGCCGCGCGGGCGCGGTCGTGGTTTTCAAGGAAGCGCAGCTTGACGTAGTTATCGGGATAGATCCATTCCTGCGCGTCAAGCCGGTCGGCATACTGCGTCAGGCTAATCTTACCCTCCAGATAGTCGCGGAAATAAGGGTAGACATCGTAATCATAGCCTGCGTCGAACGCCTGATAGAGTTCAGCATCGGACAGGCTTGCAAAACCCTGTGCGCGGGCTGCGACATGGAAGCCGCGCTCGACCGATTCACACAGCCATAAGCATCCGGGACGAACGGCCGCAACCTCTTCCCTCGCCCGCTTCCAGAATTCCAGCGGGACAAGCGGCGCAACGTCACAGCGGAAGCCGTCAACAAGGCGCGCCCAGTATTTGAGCGTTTCGATCTGGTAATCCCACAGTTCCTTGTGGCTGTAATCCAGATCTGCCACGTCCCACCAGTCGCCGAAGCGATTGCCGAGCGTTCCGTCCGGCTTGTGAAAGAACCACTCCGGGTGGTGCTCTGCCAGCCAGGAATCGGGCGACGTGTGGTTATAGACCACGTCGATGATGCACTTCATGCCCCGGTCGTGGATGGCGTCAACCAGATGCCGGAAATCATCCAGCGTGCCGAACTCTGGGTTCACAGCGCGGTAATCGCGGATGGCGTAGGGGCTGCCGAGCGTGCCCTTGCGATGCTTTTCACCGGTCGGGTGGATGGGCAGCAGCCAGATGATGTCCGTGCCAAGGGCCTTGATACGGTCGAGATCCGCCTGAACAGCGGTGAAGGTGCCCGCTTCGGAATAATTGCGGACATAGATGGAGTATAAAACCTGATTGCGAATGGTTTTTTCTGTATCAACAGCCATAAAAACAGCCTCCTTGGAATAGAATCTCTATTCGTATTGTACACAAATCATGGAAAAAGGCAAGTCGGCAAAATTCATAAAATCAAAGGATGCAACTTCTATCGTTTTTCTGCGTCTGTAAAAGCAGATCACATTTTATGATAAAGGAGAGATCATTTATGAAAAAGCTTCTTGCGATTATACTTGCAGCCGCGTGTGCGTTCTCGCTGGCAGCCTGCGCGGCCACTCCAGATACCCCGAACGCCTCCGCTCCCCCAGCAGCAGAGGAGCAGCTGGACTGCATCGGCGACCCGACGACGCAGCAGCTGGCTGCACCTGTTGCTGTTTCCATGCCGCAGTATCCGAACGAAGCAAAGTACACAGCCAGCAATGGTAACTTTGACTCCGAGAAATACGACGAGGACTGGGACGCATGGTGGGAAAGCTATCAGGAAAAAACCGCAGATATGACCGACCCCGCCGCTCTGACGCATTGGTTCACGACCAGCATTCCAGCCCTGATGCAGAACGCAGGCAAGGAAAACCGCGTGTGCTCGCCGCTGAATATCTACATGGCGCTTTCCATGCTGGCCGCTGTGACGGGCGGTGAAACACGGCAGCAGATTCTCGACGCACTGGGCGCAGAGTCTCTGGACGCGCTTCAAAAGCAGGCCGCACAGCTTTGGGCGGAAAACAGCTGGGACGATGGCCTCGTCACCAGCACGCTTGCAAACTCTATCTGGCTGAGGGATGGGTACAACTATAACAGTGAAACGCTCCAAAAGCTGGGGGAAGATTTTTATGCTTCCGCGTTTTCCGGGGAAATGGGGTCTGACGCGTACAACAATATACTGCGCGACTGGATCAATGAGCATACCGGGAACCTGTTGACCGAGCAGGCAGGTAAATTGGAGTTGAATGCCGATACGGTTCTGGCTCTGGTATCGACGCTCTACTACAGCGCGTCGTGGCACGACAAATTTTCCAGCGCCGCCACCACGCAGGACGTCTTTCACGCGCCGAATGGCGATGTGAGCACAGACTTCCTGCACAGCAGCGATTCCAACACGGTATATTACGGCGATGGCTTCTCGGCCATCGGGCTTTCGCTGGAGAACAGCGGCCGGATGTGGCTGCTGAAGCCGGATGAGGGTGTAGACGCGGCTGAACTGCTGCAAAACGAGGACACGCTGGGCTTTTTGCTGGCGAACGGCGAATGGTCGCAGACGCAGCGCGCAATCGTCAATCTGAGTCTGCCGAAATTTGACGTTTCTTCCGATCTGGACATTCTGGACACGCTGGCCCAGCTTGGCATGACAGATGTGCTGGACGGCATAAAATCTGATTTCACGCCGCTCACAGCCGCAAACGACTCGCTGGCGCTGACGCAGGCCAAGCACGCTGCGCGCGTGAAGATCGACGAGGACGGCTGCGAGGCAGCGGCCTATACCATCCTTGGTGTCGAGGCGACTGCGATGATGGGGCCGGAGGATGAGATCGATTTTACACTCGATAACCCGTTCGTCTTCGCTATCACCGGCATTGACGGCCTGCCGCTGTTCGTCGGTCTGGTCAATCAACCGAACTAAGTCTTGTTATGAAAAATCTCCCTCTGCCCATACGGCAGAGGGAGGTTTTTTATCCTGCTGCACGAAGTTCTATCGCCTTACAGAGCGGCGCATAGCTTCCCTTTGCGGCGGCGAAAATCTTCACGGTTTTTGCCGCGCCAGGCACGGGGATATCCAGTTCCTGTTGATTCAGGATCCGCATACCAAGCAGCTTTCCGCTCCCGTCGTACCACGCTGCGATAACGCTGCCGGTTTCCGTGCCGCTGCGCTTCAGATGGAGCGTTCCATCCTTCAGATAATAGGCATAGCCGCCCTCCGTGACGGTGATGTAGGGGCTGATCTGGATGCTGTATATCGTTTCCGGCCGCGACGGTCTTTGCAGCAGTACATACTGCAGCAGGTTTCCATTTACTACGGAGCCATAAATATCGCCTATTTGTTTCTCTTCGTCCGTAAGCGTATAAAGCACCTGTTCCTGCTCCGTTTCCGGATCATAGCTGTAAATCTTGTCCATCGTGTTATAGACCAGCCTGCCGTTGTAACTCGACAATCCTGAATAGCAGCCCCATCCACGCCACTGCCCATAAATCGTTTTTTTCGCGGTTCCCTGATATTCCGGGTCATTCGTCTCCATGATTTGGTTTCCATCCAGATAATACAGGTTTTCTCCAACTGCCACAATCGGACTATCGAGATCGCGCCAATAATAGTTATCGTATTTTTTACTGTCTGCCTGCACATCTGTGCCATATACCCAGTCGTCTTTTTCCAGATGTCTAAGTTCTGCAGACTTCATTTTTTCTTCGCTGATGCAGAAATACTTGCGCCCGGACTTTGCGAACCACGTCGAATCGTCCCATGTGACATCTACATGATACCAGGCCCCGTCAAGCTGTACCAGCGACCAGACATGTCTCAAGCTGTCGCTCTGCACCCAGCTGGAGGTAACGCCAGCCCGATTCAGAAGCAAACGGTAGGCCAGCATATAGCCCTGACAAACGCCCGTTCCATTGATCAGCATACGGTATGCGTCTCGAAATGTAAGCGTAGAATCGTATTCACAATGCACAGCAATGTAATCGTGCAGATACATGGCTTTCGTCAGGTCTGAACAATCGCTCCTGACTTTCTGCATGATCTCCGCAAGTTTCTGCTCCAACACAGTCTGCTGCTGTCTGATCTCCTGCTTATCTTCGTCTGTTAGCCGGTCCACCCTATCGCTTCCGTTCACCGTATAGCACGGAGAGACAGACGATATAATTCTGCCACTAGAGGAAGGGATGTAGGTGTAACTGCAAGCGCTTACTACATAAAATAATTCCGGACTTTCAAATATAGCTTCAAGGTAAAATTTCAGTATGCTTGCTTCGGGAATCTCGTATTGCGAAATGTCGATACTGCCCTGCATTTCCCGTATGCCCTGTTTCAGCGTGCGCTTAGCTGCTTCCCAGTTTTCAGTGTTGACCGGTGACTGTGCATCCTGCGCTTCCGCCAGCCTCTGCGCTTCTAAAATATCGATCTCATCGATGGTTTTGATGTAAAGTTTCCCTGCCGCCTGTTCCGTCTCCGGCGCTTCTGCCTGTGCGCTGACGCACAGCGCGCACATGAGGGCCAATAGGCTCAGAATCAGGGTCAGATATTTTCTCATGTCGTCCTCCCTTTCCATTGTGCCGCAGCTGACAGCGCGTATGCACTGTCAGCTGCGGACAGTCTCAATCTTCGATCTGAATGTCCTCCGGCGCCCTGGACGGCTTGCCGCCCTCCAGGAAGAACAGCCTCAGTTCGCAGTTCCGGTAATCCAGCCCGCGCGGGAGTTTGCAGCGAATTACGCCGTCCCGCGCCTCCGCGTAGACCATCCTGACAAAGCGTCCGTCCTGGTAGGCCGCAAGAATGACGCGGACGCTCTGCTCAAACGGCTTATCGTCCGTATTTCTCGGCGGCTCGATTAGGTCGCTGGATGACTGTATGGTAAGTGTCGTCTCGCCTGTCGCGCTGTCGGTACTGGCAGACGCGGTAAACGCAGATTTCCATTGCGCATAGAGCACGCGCGGCGAATCTTTGATCAGGATGGCGTATGTTCCGATCTCATAACGTGTTCCGCTTCCGTCCGGCTTGGTGTTCCAGCTTTCGACCACTCTGCCGTCCTCGGAAACCAGCTGCTGGCAGCTTTCGGCGCGTTTGATCCGGCTCCAGTTCTTGAAGGTCGTACCGGTCGCCACAAGCGCGACCTCGCCCGGACTGACCGACGCAGCAAAAAGCGTCGTGTCATCCGGCTCCTGAACTGTTTCGCCCGGCAGATAGCAGCGACTGTCTGCCGTTTCTGTTCCGTTTTCGGATGTGTACCAATAGACCAGATCGCCATAACTGGCGGCATTCTGATAGACCAGCTTCGGCGCAGTCAGCGTGTCGCTGTTGCGGTAATAGGCAACGTAGCTGTCAGCTGGAACGTCTTCTCCTTTCAGGATGCCGCTTCCCCGGAACGCGATGTACGGATAACCGAGGTCCTTCCATGTAAGCGTGAACGCAAGCTGCGGATAGCTCCAGATCGTCGTGCCATAAGAATTGCCCGTGCTGCCCTCTGCACCGATCAGATCGGCGTACTGTTTTTTAAACCCAGCGCTGCGCAGGTTGTAGCCTTCGCCATACTCAAGCTGAAGCGTAATGGATGCAGCGCCGTCGGCTGTCGTGCCGCCGTTACCATCCACTGTCGTCGTACACATGACCGGTTCGGTGCGCAGCTGCCACATGTCGCCGATCTCACCCTCGCCTACGGAGTTCTCCGATGCTTCCCTGCTGGTTCTGCCGTAATAGTGAGTAGTATCCGTATCGATATTGAACTCTTCTTTCCCGCTCAGACTGGCGATCGCCTTGCTGTTTGCACCAGCGGTCAGCGTCATGTGCGGGACGCGTTCAAGGGTCAATTTGTTCGTCAGGATTGCGGGCTTGTCCGCCTCTTTTGCCGTAATCGTCAGGCTGGGATGCTCCCCCCATGCGCAACTCTCATCGAGATAGAGTTCCCCCACACAGCTGAGTGTTCCGTCAATCCAGTTCTCACCGCCTATTACGCGTACATTCGCCGCACACGGGAGAGAAATGTCGCTGCCCTGATAGCCGCGCAGTTCCATTTCAAGCCTGCCGGATTCAACATGGAAGTATGCCGACCATCCATCAAACTCGAAAGAAGTGTGTCCAGCCTCAACCGCATAATCTATACCATCGACAGTCAGCTTTCCGTCTGGCAGCCAGAGGGCAACCGCATTGATTTCCTTCATATCCTCCGTAACGGTTAGGGACTCGCCTGCTGCGATCATACCGATCTGTTGATACCTTCCGTTCTGGTCGCGGTAATAGCAGCGCCACTGCGTAAACCGAAGGCCATCCGGAGTCTCGGAGGGTTCTGGAAGGACATAGGAAGAGCCGATTTTCGCAGAACTGATCTCCTGACTGTAATCCACATAATTATACAGTTTAACCGGGACACTCCCTGTTTCCAGCCACTGCGCGTAAAGCTTTTTGACATTACCGGGAATCCCTCTGTTGAACGCGTAGCTGGTTCCCGTGCCGTCCGGCTGTGTGTTCCAGCTGAACAGCTGCGAACCATCCGTTGCATCCCAGCGTTCACTGTAGTTTCCGTAAGACCCTATGACCTTTTTGCCGTATTTACCGCCGTTATCAAACAGCTTACCGTTGGCATAAAAGACAAGGCGATACTCTCCATCTGCCACAGCGCAGAGCGTTGTGCCGCTCTGAATGCCGTTTTCCTTCTCTGTGATGCTCTCCCCCGGCAAGAACTGTTGGCTATCCTTCGTTTCAGATGCCTTGCCGTCCTCGGTATACCAGTACAGCAGATCACCGTAGCTGGCATAATTCTCAAACTGCAGTTCCGGAACCGCTGCTGTGCCATTCTGGTAATCTACAAATACAACACGTTCCCTCCTTGTTTTGAAGAAATGCGCAGGATCCAATTTCGTCTCATTCTTCAGTTCACCGCTGACACGGAAGGCAAGGAAGGACGCATAGCCAGTCGGCACCCATTCCAGTTCAATCGTGCAGTCCCTTTCTGGGACAGACACTTCATAGGTGCTGCCAGCCACATTGCCAACAACATTATGATAGCCGGAGCACCAATAGCCCGGATAGGTAAATCCAATCGTGTGGTAGCTTGTCATTTGTCCGGCTTCGACCTGTTTGCTGACCTGCGTTCCACCGTCCGTTGTCGTCGCACCTCCGCCCTTTACGGTCAGTGTGCTCATATGCGGGTGGATATACAGGTCGCTGATCGCGGTGGGCATGTCCGAAGGATCGAGCGTAATTTCAGCTGTTTCTCCGTTCAGAACGCCGGAATAGCTGCAAGCAGCTGTGCCCAATTCAAGGGCTGTTCCATCCGCAAATACATTTTTACCTGCGCCTGCGTGGAACTCCATATGCGGCGCGCGGCTGTTTATCACGCGGACTGCCATGACTGCGGGCGCACCCTCACCGGCGAAAGCCCGAAGTGACGCATGGCTGTCGTCGCTGCACGCGGTTACAAGTTCCAGTCCATCGATACATGCGATTGCGGGTTTTCCCGCTGCCGCTGTGATCGTGTTTTCACCAAATCCGACTCTCAGCTGTGTATACGCAGGCAGGCTGATTGCCGATCCCTGATATCCGTACAGCTGCACGATAAATAGCCCCTCATATGGATAATACCGTACGCTCCAGTTTTCTCCGAAAAAGCTGCTGGTTCTATTGGAAAGCGAGAAGCTTCTACCTCCGATCACAAGCGGCTCCGCCGGAAGCCAATAGGCGTTGAGTCTGCATTCAGCTGCATCTGCCGGGATCGTGATGGTCTGGCCGGACAGATGCTTGTTCTCACGGATTCTTCTTCCATCCGCATAGATGAAATCCACATCCCAATACGGCTGTTCCTGTCCGTACAACGCCCCCAACTCCGGTAGTTGGATCTGGCTGCCGCGCGGAAGCCATTTTTCTTCGTCATAACCCACCGCACCGGCGTAGAATCTGACGCGCACGCTGTTTTCGGGGTCGGCCCACTGTGCGTAGAGGCGGACAAGGCTGGTGTGCGCCGCCGGGACTTCTTCGCCGTCCGCCGCATAGCTTGTGCCGGAGCCGTCGGGCTCAGTGTTCCAGCCGGTCAGGGCTTTCCTGCTTTTGGATTCCCAGTACATCGTGTGGAAAGGGCTGCCCATATATATGACAACTCTGCCATCCGCAAATGCCTCGCCATTGCCATAGTAAACAATACCGGTTTCATAAATTGTATACTGGCTGTAATAGCCCACGCCTGCTGTCAGCGCCTTCTGCGGCTGGCCGGGCAGAAGATAGGTATATTCATCCTCGCCGGTCTTCCGTTCCCAGCAGAGGAACGTGTTTGTGTATCCGCCTGCGTCGGTAAAGTCAGGCTGCTCTGGCGCTGTCCAACCATCCCGCGCTGCATCGACGACCTTCGCTTCCGCAAACTTTTCCGAAGGCATCACATAGAACACCACCGGAACCTCCGCATCGCAGGGTTCCCAGACCGCTGTCAACTCCAGATCATGCGAAGCCGAAAGGATCGTTTGATACCGGCCGCCGTTTGCGTCCTTATAACTCGTTATGTACTGTTTTGTCTGTGTAAAAAGATTGGTGAGGTCAATGAGTTTATTCTTTCTTGCGCTCAGGACGCGTTTCTCTGATTTTGACTCATCCTTATAGACCGTAATGGTGAGCATCGTCGGCTCGCTCGTCGTGACGCGCACGACGGTGCCGTCCTGCCATGTCGAGTCCATATCGCACACACTGTCATCATTTCCGAGCCATTCCGCCTGATACGCTGGGCCGTTCAGACCGTCCAGCGTGATGCCGCAGCCGCTCAGCCGGACGATGCCGCCCGTCTGGACTGCAGGCTGGCCGCTGACAGCGAGGGAACTACTGTCGCTCCGTTCCTGCAGCGTTAGCCATGAATAGCCGTAGGCCGCGATCGCAGCCCCAGACTCGTTCGTGATCTGGTTCTGCCCAGTGTAGTTGAGGATCGCAATCACGTCCGCTGTCTCGCCCGCGTTATACGGTGCGCTAAACGAGATTGCGCCTCCCGCGTAGCCGTACAGGCTGATGCAGAGGGTCGGCAGGCCGTCGCCGTTTTTGGTGAGCACCGCGCCCCATCCGCTGCCGGAGGCATGCGGGTACTGTTCGCTGAGATAATAGCGCTGCCCGTCGACGACCAGATAATGGGAGACATCCCGCATGACGAGCTTCGTCACGAGGTCGCCTGTTTTCGTTTCGTTTGCCTCGCAGCGTCCGTCGTTATAGACGAAGCCGTTCGCAGCCGCATATGCCGCGGCGGTTCCGCCGTCGAGGGTGATGCCGCCGCTGAAAATCTGCAGACAGCCATCCGTCTGAACGGCGGGCTGGCCGCTGACAGTGAGGGATGCCGTCCGGCTGTAGCGTTCAATGGTCAGAGCGGTATAGCCTTCCGCGGTGATGCCTGCGCCGGACTGCGCCGTGACGGTGTTGGTTCCGCTTATGCTGACCAGCGCGTAGACCTGCTTGGCTGTTCCGACACCGGTTGGATCGGAAATTCTGATCGGCCCGCCTTTATAATCGTTCAGGGCCAGCACGAGCAGCGGCTCGTTGTCGCCGTTCAGGAACGCATAGGCTTCCCAGCCGTCTCCGGTCACGGTTCCTGTGCCGATGGTGTGAGTTTCGCCATTGATGGTGAGGGTGTGCGTGCCGGGCTGAGGGCCGTTCTGCTCCCACTGCGCGTAGAGCCAGACGAGCTGGTTATGCGACTCCGGAACGTCCTCGCCGTTGGCGTAGGTCTTGCCAGTGCCGTCGGGCTTTGTGTTCCAGCTCAGGAACTTCTTCCCGCTTTCGCACCGGCTCCAGTTTTCATTCGCAGTATACGTATAGACCGGCTGCAACACGACCCAGCCGTAATCGAACGTCTCGCCGTTGGCACAGAAGATCAGGCCGGTCTCCGAGACGGTATATACGGCGTGGTACGCGGTCGGGCGCGTCAGCGCGGGCATTTTCTGCCCGGAGAGCAGCTGCGTGACCCGGTCGCCGATCTGATTTTCCCAGCAGAGCGGCGTGTTATGATACTGCGAGATATCGTATGGCTCGAACATGGGCGCTGTCCATTCTCTGCTGCCGTCGACCACGGTAACGTTTCTGTCGTCTCCGAGATTTCCGTAGAAGATCGCAGGGATCTCATAATCGCATTTATCCCAGACGGCGGTCAGGACTGTATTGCCCGGCTTCAGGTCGGGGTAGATCAGGAACGGCGAATACGTTTGCCCATCGTCGCCCTGATAATATGCCACATATTTTTTGCTCTGCGTGAAGGCGTTCGCCAGATCAAGCTGGCTGTTTTCCTCGCACGTCAGGGTCACATCGTCTGTCGTACCGTTCCAATTCGTGCCGCCGTTGCCCTTGACGGTGACGGTGCGCGGCTCGGCTGTGCTGATGAACCAGATCTCGCCGTTGCCGTTGTCTTTGGTTTTGTAGGTCGGCAGATCGCAGTTCACGCTTTGGGCGTTCACTGCCGGGTCGCCGTTCCAGCTGGTGAGCGTGATCTCATTGCTGTCGAGACGAACCCAGCCGTCCGGGATGGAAATGGTGGGATTGCCGCCGATGGAGAGTGCTGAGCTGCCAGCCACGGTGCTCTCGTCCATCATGATGACCAGCCCGCGATAGCCGCTGAGGGACAGCGCCGCGCTGTCCTGTCTGCCGCTGATATTGCATTGGCCAATGAAGCGCAGCATGACGATTGGGCGGGTCGAGCCCGTATAATCGTGATTGGATGTTATCGTGATTGGGTCGCCTTTGTAGTCGTTCAGCGTCAGTGCGTATACCGGCTCTCCATCACCGTTCATAGTGGCAACAGAAGTCCAGCCTACTCCAGATTGCCGTTCCGTGCCGATGGTGCGGGTTTCGCCATTGATGGTGAGGGTGTGCGTACCGGGGTTGGGTGCGGTGGTCTGCGGTTGGGTGGAATCTTCGGTGGGTTGGGCAGTTTGCTGGGGCTGGGCGTCGGCGGCGGGCTGGGCCGCAGTTCCTGCGGCGGAGGCCGGGAAGACGGCGCAGAGCAGCATAATGATCGCCAGATTCAGCGCCAGCAGGCGCTTGAGTTGTGTTTTCATGTCAATACTCCTCTCTCTTTTGCGCATGGATGAGAAAAAGGGCCGCTGCGCGGGGCAGCGACCCTTTTTTATCTAGCTTCAGCGCCCCTGATAATATCTGTAGAGGAAAGTCACGATCTGTGCGCGGGTGCAGGAAGCGTCCGGGCTGAAGGTCGTGTCGCTGGTGCCGGTGGTGATGCGGTTGTCATAAGCCCAGAGGATGGCGTCGTAGTTATAAGCCGTAGTCTTAACATCCGTGAAGGGGTTAAACGTATTGGGCTTGGATGCGGAGGCTGCGCGGTAGAGGAACGTTGCAACCTGTCCGCGGCTTACTGTGACGTCGGGGCCGAAGGTGGTAGCCGTGAGGCCGGTGGTGATGCCCTGCTCAACTGCCCAGAGAACTGCGTTGTAATAGTAATCGCGGGAGTCCACATCCGTGAACGCGCATGTGCGATATCTAGGCATCGGGGAACCGGCTGCACGCCAGAGGAAGGTGACAGTCTGTGCACGGGTGCAGACGGCGTCGGGAGAGAAGGTGTAGCGGCCCGTGCCGGAGGCAATGCCGTTTTCTGCGGCCCACTTGACTGCGTCGTAGAAGTAGTCGAAGCGGCTCACATCATGGAAGTTGAAGCTGCCGGAGTTGCCGTCGATCACGCCGGGGATATAATCCGTGCCGTCGTCAACATAGGGAATCAGCTTGCCGGTGAGCGTCGTATAGTTGTGCGTGTCAGTCGGGGTGAAAGTCCATGCGTATTCCTTGCCATCCTTAAGTACAGTCGTGAGGGGCAGATCCCATGCGATGGTACCAGCCGGGCGAATCGTGCCGACAGTCAGCTTGGTGTCAGCAAGGGTCTTGCCGCTCGTCTCGATCTTGGTGTAGGCGGGCGTGCCGACCGGGGTCGCCTTGGTGATGGTGAAGGTCGCAGTCTTGTAACCGTAGCTGCTTGCATCGGAGTAGGTCGCAGTGACGGTGTATGTGCCGACGGTCAGCGGGAGGCCAGCTGCGTCGAGCGTTGCACCGGTCGCTACATCGGGGGCGTAGGTATAGCGCATGCCGCTGGAGTGACCTGCAATGGTTGCCTTTTCGTACTTGATGCCGGAGCCGGTGTAGACAGCGGAGCCGGATTCAAAGACGATGCGGTTGGAGACGTTGGTCTTGTCATAGGCCTGGATCTTCAGATCATAGGTGCCGGCTTTGTAGTTGCTGGAGACCGGCGTGACAGTCACGTTGAAAGTTGCTTCGCCGGTTCCGCCGTTCAGCTGGTAGGTGATCATGTTTTCGCCATCGACCACAGCGGGCTCCTGCGTGAAGATCGCGTCGCCGCCAGCGGCGGTGAGTGCGATGGAGAAGCCAGTCTCCGTCTCGTCGGCGAGGAAGAAGTTGGACGGGAGCGTGCTGGTCTTCACCTCAGTCTCGGTGCAGAGGCTCGAGATGGTGTAGACGCTCAGGTTCAGGTCAGCCTTTGCAATAGTGAAGGTCGTGTTCGCCGAGCCGGTGAAGTTGCCCTTACCGGTGACGGTGACGGTGGCAGTACCAGCGTTGACGTTGGAGGCGTAAGAAACGGTGTAATCCTTATCTGCCTCAAGCGTTCTGCCGCTGATCGCAACGGTCACTTCCGGAGTATGTGCCTTGGTGTTATAGGTCACGTCAGCGATAGGCGCGAACGTGCAGCCGGAAATTTCCGCAGAATTGATAGTGAAGGTCTTTTCCGTCGAGCCCGTGAAGTGATCGCCTATACCGGTGATGATGATCTTCGCAGTACCGGCGTTGATGTTGTTCTCATAGGAAACCGTGTAGTCGGTATCAGCTGTTAGCGCAGCATCATTGAAGGAAACGGCAACTTCCGGCTTCCATTCCTCGCCAGTGTAGCCATAGGGGCCGGCATCATAGGTGATCGCAGCGCTGGAGATCTGCGCCTTGCTGATGGTGAAGGACTTTGTGACCTCACCAGTGTAGTTGCCCGTGCCGGCGACGGTAACGGGATAGCTGCCCGGCTCAGTGCCGGTCAGGCCGGTGACGGTGTAGTCCGTGTCTTTGGTCAGCTCTTTGCCGCCGACGGTGACGGTCACGGTCTGAGTCAGTTCATTGCCGGTGTAGACGAGATTCTCGCCAAAGGTGACATTCTCTTCTGTGAGTTCGCGGGCAACGACCTCAAATTCCTTCTCAGCAGTGTAGATGGTGTCAGCATCCTCGCAGGATGCAGTCACTTTGTACTTGCCAACGGGGAACGGCTGGTCAGAAACCTGATTGCCGTCCTTGTCGAAGAACTTGAACGTAACGTCGCCTGCACCTGCCGGCTTGGACTCGCCGACGCTGGGGGTAACAGTATCGCCGTAGGTGACGGTAGCAGGAACGTCGATCTTGAGCGTATCCGCGTCGGTGTTCTTGTCGATGATCTTGATGGTGAGCGTACCGGACGCCTCGTTATAATTCGCCGAAGAGAATTTCAATGTAGCCGTGTCAGACGCGTTATTAGCAGCATCTGTCTTATCCGTATCTCTCAGCATAAACGTGACAGAACGCATGTCATCGCTTGGTAAGTAACCTGTAATCAGGCTATTTCCCGCGTGAGTAACCTCAATTTTAATGCCGTCCTGCGTCAGACCGAAATCAGCCGGAGTAACCGTGACTTCCTTTGTACCGAAGAGCACGGATTTTTCTGCGTCCGTCGGCGCGAGGTCGCCTTTGACGATCGCCCAATCCAGTTCTCTGGTCGTAACGGACTCGTAGATTGCATAATGCACATCGTCCACCGCGCTGATCGTTGCAGCCGCCTTATAGGTGTTAACGTCCGTTGCCGTGTTGTTTTCGTAGTCAACCTTGATCTTGCCCTGCAGGTCTTCCGGAATCACCAGTTCAACCGTGTGCACAGTGCCGTCATATTTGAAAGCTTCTGTGTAGTTCCAGCTGTTAATACCGGAAATAGAAATTGTGGCCTTATGGACGTGCACACGAACGTTGAGCGAAAGCTCGGCATAGTTCTCGCTGTCAGTCGGGACAAACTTTGCCGCGAATTTTCTGCCGTTCGGCTCAGATGTGCCGTCGTAAACGGTCGGGTCGCCGACATCCTGCGTAGAATCCACCCATTCAAAGTGACCGTCAATCGGTGTTTTGGTTTCATCGCCAGCAGCAATTACCGTACCGCCGGTGAAGCTGAGGTCGCTGAGCTTCATGCCATAGTGCGCATTGGGCGTAGTGCCGGGCGTCAGAAGCAGCGCAAGGGCATCCTTATCCGCAGTCGTAGCCGTTACAACAGCCTTGTATGCACCGGCAAATCCGCTCTCCTCGATTGCGACCGTCTGCGGCTCACCGCCATTGACCGTGACGGTCAGCGTCTGGGCGTTAAGCACATGGTTCTTGTCCGCTTCCAGCCCGATCACGATGCTGTAAAGCGTGCCCGCCTTAAACTTCTCTTGGGAATCAAGCGGATTGCCATCGGTATTCGTGCCCTCATAGCAGGTATAGCCCACAGAAAGGCCGGGAGTCGTCGTCTCGACGTTCAGGTCAAAGATTCGCTGACCCTTGGCAAAACTCGTGACCGTTGCAACGGGCGCGGTGATCTCCTGCTTGGTGATCGTGAGGGTTGCGTTCTGAACAGTCACGCTCTCATCGATTCTGCAGTTGTCTCCATTCGGCTCAGCAGTGACAGTATAGGTACCAGCATCTGCTGCAGCAACATTCAGTTCATTGCCGTTGTTGACAACGAAGCCAGCAGCGTCGTTGCCTTCTGCATCCTTCACCTTGAAGGTGACGAAGCTGGTGATGTCCTTGTTGGAGGTAGACGTTGCGCCCAGAGTGAGCACTTCGTCGCTGCCGTATACAACTTCATTCTTGCTGACAGAGGTAGCAGCAAGCGTGGGGGCAGCGCCCTCTACCACGCTGACATTGTCTGTATGAATTTCCGAAAAATCAATGCCTGCAATGTTGCTCGATGCCGTATTGATTTCCTCGGCAGCTGACACCGCGTTGGGGCGCGTAGTATCAAACTCAAACTTCTGCACGCCATTTTCGGCTCCAGCTTTCACTTTGAAAAGGATGTAAGCAATCGTAATCGACTCGTTCTTATTAATTGCTTTCTGTCCTTCAGCAGATGCTTTTGTAAACTGAATCAGTCCCGGAACATCGACGTTTTCAGAGCCAATCCACTTACTGTTATAATTGAAACCATTGTTTTCCTTTGGCAGTGCTTTCGCAATCGGACCTACAGTAATTTCTTCACCAGCATCTTCATCTTTATAGATAAAGCTGTAGGGCTCAAATGCGGTTTCATCATACTTGATGAAAAACTGGCCGCCTGCCCAGTTCAAAGTTTTCTCAGCGTTATTCGTAAGCGTAAGCTTCACCGCAAGCAACTCATTCGGCTTGGCACTTGTAATTGCGCCTGTATCCGAAATATAGGTGTGGCTCTTTACTACATACGAAACAGCCGTCAAATTAACCGACGGTGCGGGTTCGAAGCTGATCTCGCCGCCTTCAGCGGCAACCGGTGCCACAAAAAGGGACAGCAGCAACGTAACTGCCAGCACCAGCGCAAGAATTCTTTTCATAGTTTCTTACCTCTCATTTAAAGTCATTATTTTCCGACAATCTGAAGTAGAATTGCAACCGCGTCATTTGTATTGACCGTATGATCGCCATTCACATCTGCAGCCATCAACTGCTCATCTGTCATTGTGTATTTGTTAACAACATAAAGCAAAATCGCGGTTGCATCGTTTGTATCTACTTTGCCATCGTTATTTGCATCGCCCAGTTCAATCAGCGGCTTCTCGCCGTACTTGAACGATGCGACCTTCTTGAGCGCCTCGTCGGTCGTGCTGATGTAGATGTTGTATGTACCTACCTTCAGCGCTTTAGGCTTCAGTGTGAATTTCACTGCGCCGTTTGCGATGCTCATCTGGTCGATGTACTGGATGTTCCCGTCTGTGGGGACGGGGCTGTCGCCTTCGAGAAGCAGCACGAGTGAATACTCGCCGGTCAGGCCGCTGCAGTTCAACTCAAACTCGTTCGCGTCTGCGTAGAAGCTGCCATTCTTTGTGCCGTTCAGCACCGTCAGGGGCCCCGTCACATTGTAAACGCCAAGGACTGTGTCTTCTGCGAATGCGGCGGCGGTGAGCATGGCGAGCATCAGCACCGCAAGCAAAAGCGCAAGCATTCTTCTTTTCATGCCGCTTCCTCCATCGTCATAAATTTATCTGCATACCGCAGCAGAATCGCCGCGATCTGTGCACGGGACGCGTTGGCTTCCGGCGCGATGCGGCTGCCGCCGGTGCCGGAAACAAGTTCGTGGTAAACCGCCCACCATGTCGCATCCTTCGCCCAGGAGGCGATGGTTCCGCTGTCGGTGAAGGTCTGCTCATAAACGCCGGTCAGCATCTGTTCCGAGCCGCTCTGGCCGCCGTTCAGACGGAAGAGAATGGCCATGGCCTGCTGGCGCGTGATAGGCGCGTCGGGGCCGAAGCGTGTATCGGACAGGCCGTTCACATAGCCCTTCTCCACGGCCCAACTCAGCGCGTCCTGATACCAGCTGGCGCTGGCGTCGGCAAACGAGGCTGCCTTGGCTGCGGCGGGCTTGCCGCACATACGCCAGAGCATGAGAACGAACTGCGCACGGGTCACGGGGGTGTCGGGTCGGAAGGTGCCGTCGGAATAGCCGGTGACAAGGCCCAGTTCCGCTGCCCGCTCGACCGAGTCAAACGCCCAGTGCGTGCTGGTCACGTCGCGGAAGGAGCCGGACTTGACTTCCTCCTGCGCGCCATCCGCAGGCTTTTCCTCATCCTCGGGCTTTTCTTCATCCTCAGATTTCTTATCATCCTCGGACTTCTTATCGTCCGTGCCCGGCTTTTCGGCGTCAGAGCCGGAACCGCTGCCGCTGTCGGAGCCGCTGCCCTGCGCGATCAGCGCCGGGAGCGAATAGGAAAGCGAAAGCGCCTTGCCGTCAATGTCAGAAAGGAGCGCATCGGCGAGGGTCAGCTTCGCGTCGCCCGCAGCCTTGACACGGAAGGTGAACACAACAAGGCTGCCGTCGGTCTTGACGGTCTTGGTGCCCGCCGCCGCGATAATCGCGCCGATACCGTCGCGCGTGGCATGCGTATTGTTTGCAGAGAGCATGTCGCCGATCAGTTCACCGTTTTCAACGCCGGTGCATTCAACAACGGAATCGTCATAGCCCAGCTTGATCTGCACAGCACACAGGCCTGTGTTGCCGGACAAGTCAACCGTAACGGTAAAGGTCTGCCCAACCTCCGGAAGCTTGTCCGGGGCCGTGAACTTCAGCGTCGCACCTGCGGCGCAGGCAAGCGGCACCAGCAGCTGCACGGCCAGCAGCAGTGCGATACCAATGGCCAGTATTCGGTTGCGTTTCATTCTTCGCATTCCTCCCTTGTCTCGGTCTGGCTTTCTGTCAGATCCAAAACTGTAACAAAATGTCACAGTAGCCTACACTACCCCTAGTATTTGTACAATAATTATATACGAAGTGATCTGCAAATGCAAGATGCTGTCTGCTTAATTTACAGAGAATTTGTAAAATCTTTCTTTATTTTGCGGCGCCCGCCTCCCCTTTTTTCAAAGGCGGCTGCGGGCAATCACCCGTGGCGGTAGATTTTTTTGTCCAGTGCAAAGATACGGTTGGAAAAGCTTCCGACGGGCAGATCCTGAAGCGCTTCAGCGTAAATTTCCATACGGCTGTCGATCAGGTCGATCTCAGAGAGCAGTTCTGCCTCGGCGCACATCGGGCGCACGGCCGCGCCGAACTCCGGCTCGCCGTGGTGTGAAAGGATCATGTGCTGTAAAAGCAGACTTTTTTCCTCCGGGATGCCGAGTTCCTGCGCACACTGCTGCACCTCCTGCGCGCCCATCACCAGATGGCCGATCAGCTGGCCGGACAGCGAATAATCTGTGACCAGCCCAAGGCCGGAGAATGTAAATTCCTTTTCCTTTGCGAAATCATGCAGCAGCGTCCCCGTCAGCAGCAGACTCCGGTCGATGATCTCGCCGTAAAGTCCGGACAGAAAATCTGCCAGCCGCAGCATATTGGACGTGTGCATGAGAAGCCCGGACAGGAAGCTGTGATGGACGCTTTTGGCCGCCGGAATGGAGCGGAACGCGTCCAGATGCCGCGCGAGCATCGCACGGGCGACGGACTGATAATCCGCATCCTCCATGGATTCGATCATGCGCTCAATCTCCGCGACACGCGCATCCGTGTCAATCGGGGCGGTTGGCACGAGAGCGGAAAGGTCATACTGGTCGTTCCCGTCCGCCATGCGGATGCGGCCCGCCGTCAGCTGCGGTGCGCCCTTGAATTCCGATACCTGCCCCCGAATCTTGACGACGCGGCCGATATCCTCTGGTCGCGCACCGATGGGGCCGGAGTAGTCCCAGACCTTCAGATCGATCACACCGGATCGGTCTGCCAGAACGCCGGATAAAAACGGCTTCCCCGCCGCCGTCGTCTTCAAAAATGCGTCTTTCAGGACATAGAACCCCTCTACATCGTCGCCGGTGTGCATCTCGGCGATCAGCTTGTTGTATTCCATCGTTTGCTCCCTCGCTGTCTTTCAGATGCGATTTATTATAGCAGTCTTTCTGCCGGTCTGCAATCATACAAATGAAAAACCAGCGTCTGTGAACAATTCATAAAATCTGTGCGAAAGCGGGCGCACGGGCGGCACGCCCAGTTGTTTTTTGTCGCTTTTCGTGATATACTGAGACAAAATCGGAGATCAGGAGGAACAGCAGGTGGCTGATTTTTCAAAGTTTCGCACGGCGGTCAGCGGTTTTAACCGCACCGACGTTGTCAATTATATCGAATCGACGTCCATTGAGCACCAGAAGGCCCTGCGCAAGCTGACTGACGAGCGCGATAAGCTTGCCGCTGAAAATGCGCGCCTTCAGGTCGAACTGGCAGGTCTGCAGAAGCGTCTGGAGCAGGCACAGGCGGACAACGACGCGCTTTCCGGGCAGGTGAACGCGCTCGCGCAGGAAGGCTCTGATCTGGCGGAGCAGTTGAAAAAGGCCGAAGAGGCGCAACAGGAACTGCTGACGCGCCCCGACCCGCAGCCGTCGGAGCCGGTGCCGCAGCCGGAAGAGCCGGAAACAGAAAATGAGCCGGATGAACCGGTGCAGG
>URAZ01000030.1 GCA_900545925.1 uncultured Eubacteriales bacterium
ACGCACAGACCATACGGTCTGCGTTCCGATGAACTGCACAAATATCAATTACATGAGTATAGTAGCACAATATCTTGCGATTGTCAATTATGATAAAACTATATGTAGATTTCGCAAAGGATAGAAGATGTCCTCTATTTATAAAATAGAGCGGCAATACGATTTTTCTGCACAATACAGAAAAAAGCGGCCGCAGATCTGCGACCGCTTCGGTTATGCAACTGTGATCATTGGTTTCACGGTATCCAGTGGAAGCCCGGCTTTCTGGGCCTGCTCACGCTCGAAGGTGAACCTTGTGATTTCCTCGATGAACTGCCGCTCTTTGGAGGTGGCTTTGCTCCAGCTGATGCCAAACTTGCGGCACATCTGCATATGGATTTCATAAAACCATTCGCGTGAACCGCTGAACTGATCCAGATACCATTTCATTTCGGCGTCTCTATCCATCGTATCACTCTTTCAACGTTCTGATTCATAGATCAGAATTCCTTTATGGGACACTTCGTTTTCTACAGTAAACTGGTCCTTGCGCTCGGCAAAGCCGCTTTTTGTACCAACCAGAATATCCACGGGGCGCTGCTTCACGTTACGGATCGCTTTGTGTGCAGAAGCAACTATGGCATGGAGATCTTTTTCGCCATCGTTTACAACGATGTAGAAGTCAAGGTCGCTCTCCGCATGGGCTGTGCCGTTTGCAAAAGAGCCGAACAGATAAATACAAATGGGATCGACCTGTTCAATGAGCCTTTGCTTTATGATTTCAATTTCATCCATTGGCATTGCAAGAATCCTCTTCTTATTGTCATAGCAATGGGCAGCATACAACACTACAATGCGGTCTGCTTCGGTGAGAATTATTCAGAGAACAGGCCGGTATCCTCATCGATTTGCTGGATGAATTCTTCGGGAGTGCAGACTGCTATTTGTGCTTTGGCGTAGTCTTTTGTATTTCGCGTCACGATGCAGTCTGCACCGGAGCGCACCGCCGTTTCGACCATCACGGCATCCTCAAAATCGGAAATCTCCGCTGAGATCGCCTTGCGGATGTCCAGCGCCGTGGTGTCCAGCAGGACGAACAACGCGCAGAGCTTTGTCAGAACATCGCGGGTCGCTTTGTCGCTGTGCGTCTGCCGGTGCGTCAAATAGTAAATGTCCGTGATGGCTTTCGCCGTCAGGAAGCCTTCAAACTGCCGGTTGGCGCAGAGCAGGAAAATCGATTGGGCCTCCTTGCAGAACGGTTCACGGCTTTGCAGCGCGTCCACGATGACGCAGGTATCAATGACAGTTCTCATATTCGGTTCAGCCTTTCTTCCTTCGCTTCCTCCAACGTCACATCAGCCGGAAGAATCCCGAACAGGGACTTGGCGATGTCCACTCTGTCCTGATGGGGATTGGAGAGCTTGGCGACAACTTTGCCGTTTTTCGTGATGAAAATATCCTCCGTCGCTGCAAGCAGAAGATACTTTCCGAGATTGCTTTTCAGTTCCGTCGCAGTAATCGACATGATCTGATTCCTCCCTTCGTGATTTGGTTCACTTATATTATATCCAAATCGAACGAAATGTGCAATAGAATCGAACGAAATTATCGAGTAGAATCCGGAGCATTTTCAGTTGCGACCTCGACTAAATCGGGAATCGTTGCTTCGATTTTCTCCACGGCCAACGCGCAGGGCTGCGGCAGATATGCTTTTTTGAGCTCGCTGACAACTGTACTGACTGGCAAATAGACCCGATAGTTTTGCCCCACAGACAGCCGCTTGTTCTTTTCGACGCAGAAGATGACCTGTTCTCCGTCTGCTTTTTGCAGAATGACCCTGCGCTGGCGCTGAAACGGAATGCTGGAAACCGAAAGACAAATGCCTTCCTCCACGCAATAGCGTTCGTTCGCGAGCATTACATAAAGCTCTGCGCAGCGAACGCCGCAAAAAAGCAAGAGCAATGCGCTGAGGATCAGAAACGTCCGATCGCCGGAGAATGCGGAAACGATGGCTGCAGCCAGAAACGGCAGGCAGAGCAACAGCGACAGCAGCCACTTCTGTAGCAGCGGCGCGGGCCACGCAAGGATTTCTTTCATATTCAGCACCGCTCAAAGACGATCTGCTTGTGCAGATAAAGATTTGCGATTGCCGCCGAGACAGGGCGCGCCTGCCGGGAGGCTGCCATCAGGATGGGAAGATTCTCGCTGGTGGTCAATTCATCGTCATACAGGCAGTCCATGAGTTGCGCATCAGAGCGAAGCGTCCGCACGCCGCGTTCTGCGCATTTGATCAGCTCTGCGCTGCTGAGAAGCGCCTGATTCGCCAGCCGCACGATTTGCCGCTCCTCTGCGCTGTGCTTCGGGCGTGAGAACAGGCGAATTGCTTTAGAGAACGGTGCACCATCCCAAAGCCAGAGCTTCAGGAACGCGCCAATCCGCAGAAACGGATTTGCAGATACCGGTGCGATATACAGGCAGGAAAGAAGATCATAGAGGGCTTCATACTCGCTGTTGCCGCGTCCCTCCGCGACCAGACCGCGCGTGACGAGCCGGTCGATGCAGTCGTCCAGTGTCCGGCGTGACGTAAACGACAGCCCGCGCGTCAACTTCAGATAGGTTTCCGCGATCTGCCTGCGTGACAGGATACGCCATGCGAGGCTGCTCCAAACGGTCATTTCCTGCACGTCGAGCATATATTCCTTCCGCCCCACAATGACAACGGGATATTTCTTGCCGTCCAGTGTGCGATGGCATTTGAAATGCCCGACGGCAGCGTATTTCGTGTATTCCATAACAGTACCTCCAATGTGTTTTTATTTTTCTTTTACGAATGCACCCGAAGAATTTCAACAGGCGATGTCGAAAGCGTCCAGAAAATCCGGGTCGCTGCGGAGTTTCTTTGCCGCGCGGGAGATCCACGCGCCGACGTTGTTGGAACTGGTGTGATAGAGCGCCGCAATATCCTTGCAGTCAAAGCCCTTCGTTTTAAGAACGAGCGCATCAACGCCGAGCTTCGCCACGCCGCGATAGTGCTTCTTGCAGGCGGTCAGCACTGCACCGGTGTCCACACCGGAAAAATGCGCATGGTCTGTACATATGGGCATGGGGAGACCTGCGTCCGGGTCATCCAAGGACTGCTCTGAGATGTATTTGCGCCAGCTTGTCTGCTTGCGGCAGCAGTCGATCAGATGGTTGCGGATGACCGTGATGGCATAGGTCTTGAACGATGTGCCGCCATGGTAGCTTGCCGCTGCATGGCAGAGCGCAACGCACCCCTCCTGAAAGAGATCGTCATATTCCATACGGCAGTTGCTTTTTGGAATAAGATTTGCAATCATCCAGTGGACAAATTCAAGGCTGTTTTCTACGAGAAACTGCTGCTCAGCGGTCAATACGATACTGCTTCGATCCATTATATTTCACCTTCCTTTGTGCGTTCAGAAATTCTTTGCAGAGCGATATGACCTGGTCACAGCGATACTCCGAGAAGTTGGCAATATGTGCGTCCGCTTCCGGGACGCCGAGCCGGACGCACAGCCATGCGTAAGCATCCTGTTTGCGCATGAAGCCTTTTTCCCAAAGCTGATTGAAGGTCCGATGTGCCTGCATCCGCTTCTGTCGGAGCGATTTGTCTGCAAGCGTCCCCATCGGCAGACCAGTCGCCTTGTGCGCCTGTACATAAGCGTCGCAGGCGGGATACCGGGAGCAGACGTAGAGCTTCGCTGTCCGGTCTTTCGTGTGGATGCCATAAATGCTGCTGGCCGGGCGAAGCTGCGCCGGCGCGTGGCAGTATGGACAGGTAATGTGGGCTTTTTTCAAATGGAAATCCTCCTATGTATTACTCAGAAGGAAGAAGGGAGAGTATCTGTAAACAGCAGTCTGCATCGTCTGACAAGCACCAGTTGAGGTACAGCGCATAAATGTCCTCGAAGGCGCTGCGGGAAAGTTTTTCGCGGCATTCGCTTGGGTCGATCCGCTGCCCGGTGAGACGTTCATATTCGGCAGCGGAGATCAGAACAGGCTTGCCGCCGGCATCTGCGCTCATCAGATAACCGGAACACGGCGAATGACATTTGCAGACGCCGCAGGAGATAAAGCAGGCATTTCGCCAGTTCCCGCGGCAGGCGGTCAGAAATTCTGCAAGCTGTTGGATGGTTGTCCTCATAGGTTTGTCCTCCAAATCCTTCTAGGTTGATGCGCCGCAGCCGGAACAAGTCTTGCTTCTGCGGTGCTGTGCATCGCTGTACTTGCTCCACGAACCGGTAGAATAGCTATGATTACCGTAATCCGTAGTGCTGTATCCGCAGGTACGGCAGGATGCCGTTCGGCTGTGTTGACTGGAAGAGGAATTGCTCCACGAGCCATAGCTCATGCTGTGGCTGGCGTATTCGTAATCCGAATCGCCGCAGTTCCGGCAATAGGCTTCGCGCCGGTGCTGACTGGACGAATACTGCTCCCACGAGCCATAGCTATAGTTGTGTCCGCTTGCATAGATGGTTTCGCTCTTGGTCTGACCGCAGGCGCACGAATAGCTTCTGTAACCATTGCTGGTACAGGTAGACGCCTGCTGACTTTGCAGCACCCACGTATGGCTGCCGCAGTCCGGGCAGGTACCGGAACCGTAACCACCAGCGCCGTGACTCTTATAGGTATAAGTGCCAAGGTACTGGACGTAGTGGCAGAGATAACACTCATTATAGTTTGCATGGCCGCGAGACGAATGTGCGACTTCAACGTATGTGCCCTGGAACGAATACTTTCCGCATGAAGGGCAGTTGCCAATGATGGAGCCGGTGGACTGAACAGAGATACCCGGCGCTTTCTTGATGCCGTTGGGTGCAGTGGTGGCGGCGTCTGCGTTCTGATACACACCGTACAGATCATAAAAATACCGGTTGCTGCGGTTGGAAGCCGCCCAATCATAGGTGTAGAACGGCACCGACGATTTGGGATACCCGATGATATAGCCGATATAGAGTGTATCGCCGCTGTCGTTTTCCTGCCAGAAGGCTTCTTCGCCGATGGATTCCAGAATGTCCTCTCCGTAATAGATCGTGAGCGTGGATAGCTTCGGGCAGTTGTAAAAGGCGTGTTTGCCAATCGTCGGCGTGGTGCTGGGGATTTCGGCTGTGGTCAGATGGACACAGTCTTCAAACCAGTACGCAAGGTCAGCGATATGCAATGCGTCCATATCATCAAACCAGACCTGCGTGATCTGATCCCGGACAGCCGCCCACGGCTGGTCATCCTTGCTTGTGAACGGCTCACAGTCGCCGGAGCCGGAGATCGTCAGCCAGTTGTGTTCGTTCAGCTCCCACTTGATCTTGCTGCCGGGGATCGTGCCGGAGGTAGTTGTTTCGGCAGAAACAGTAGCTTCTTCGTCAGGGGCGCTGTCGTAGATCGTGTGCACTTCCGGTTCAGCGGCGAATGCGGCCACAGACAGCGAAAAGATCATACAGAGGGTCAGAAGCAGGGCTGTCAGTTTTCTAATCTTCATGCGTTATCCCTCCTCCATGACGGCAGCAATCGTGAAGATCACGGTTGCCGCGTTAATGTTTGTAACAGCTTCACTGGCAGATACCTTCGCTTTGTAGCGGATTGCCAGCGACTTCTCTGCGCTGATAGACGGAAATGCACCATCCACAAGTGTCAGGCTGCCTGCGCCTTTTGTGCTGCAACCGTTGATAGACAACGCAATGCTGTTTTTAGATGCCGAGAAATCATCGTAGCTTCCAATCTCAAACGTGCCAGCCTGAACATCGACTTTCGTGACGCGAATTGCGCCGGTTTTGCCGGTGTTGGTAATCGCGGCATTGTTGGCACAGACCACATAGCCGTCAACGAGAGAAACCGGTAGCGCGGCGGGAACTGTACACGAAATCGGGGAAACCGTATTGACCACGGTGAGCGTAACGGGTACGCGCGCTTCCGTTGTTTCTGCTGCCGAAGCTGTGACGGGAAATGCAAAAATGAGTGCCAGCGCCAGAAGCAGCGCCGCCGCTTTCTGATAGGTTTTCATCACGTTACTGCACCTCCTTGGGCCAGAGATACGCCGTATGCAAGGTCAGCTCCGTGTTCAGCGTGCCGATCTGCTTGCCGTCACGATAAGCCGTAATTGTGACCGTGCAATCCACATTGCCGAACTCGGGTGCTTCGTTCAGCGTCAGCATCGAAATCGATTTTCCAGCGGCAAGCTCAAAGGCTTCCACAATGAGGGAATTGTCCTTGCTGCGGCGAATCTCGATCTTGTAGGTGTCCGATTTGCTGTTGTTGACGAACTCAGCCTTTACGGATTGTTCTCCGACAAGCGCATAAAGATGAGCAGGAGCAGTAAGAGCAATCTGATTGTCCGCGACGATGGCGTTAAGCTGCTTTTGGGCTTCGCGCAATCCGGAAACGTCGTAAAAAATGACTTCTGTTTCCTTGTGTTGCTTGGCTCTTTCTGTAATTCTGACTTTGATGGTGTCGATGACGGCGAGCGTACTGTCACGGTCATAAATGACCTTGACTGCATCATCCACACGCGCGACTACGACAGCGGGCATATTCGTGCCGTTGTTGCAGTACACGGCTTTCGTGCCGCCGCCCCAGACAAGCAATCTGCCCTTGACGGTCACGTTGTCGAGCGTGATTTTTCCATCCGCTGCGCCGCAGCCGATGATGAGATCGCCGTCCACGGTCATATCCTTGAGAATCACATCGTCGGTGCGAACGAGAACGCTGCCTTTAATGTCCTTGTCATAGGTTCCTTTTACGGTGATATAGCTGCCAATAATGTTATGGAAAATCTGTGCAAATTCAGATCTGGTGATATTGTCCTGCGGTGCAAGGACTTTTCCGCGACCGTGGATATAGTCAGCGCCGACCATCGCGCGCACATAGGGCAGCGCCCAGTTGGAAATCTCGCTTCGATCGGAGAACGCGGACAGATCTGTTTTGGAATACGAATCGTAGTCCAGCTCCAACGCTCTCGCCACAACGGTCATGGCTTCCTGCCGCGAAATCGGCGCGTCTGGGGCCATTGCAGAAGCAGAGCGCCCATTGTACGTTCCCATCTGGACAGACATTGCAATATCATCGTAGTACCACTTGGATTTGGACACGTCCGTGTACTTGGAAATGTCGGCTTTGACATAGCACCCGAACGAGCGGTTGATGATCGCTGCCATCTCCGCACGGGTCATATCGCCGTTGGGGTCGATAATGGTGCTGGATTTGCCGTAAAGCAGACCGTTATCCACGGCTGCGCTCACGGCTTCGGCATACCATGCGGTACGGTCATAGTCCTTGAAATCGGTTGCTTTGCGGGTAGTCGTGCCTGCTGCCGACGCGGATACTGCCAGCGATAAGCAGGATACCGCCGCAAGGAATAATGCGAGGATTCGTTTGCGTTTCATTTGAAGTCCTCCGTTTCATAAGGTGAGGGGAACGCGCAAGCGTTCCCCTTGAATAAATTGCGATTAGACTGCATCCCAAGCGATGATAAACAGGACACTTGCGATGGCGGTGTTCGTCACGGCTTCGCTGACCGGCGTAACGATTGCATCATAGGCGATGCCGATAGAGTTGGCAGAGGTATCGCCCACACCGGACATGAAGCAGCCTTCCACAGCTGCATCCAGAAGCGTCTGCTTGGAAGCGTTCTTGTCGTCAGTCAGCTTCTTTTCACCGTCACCGAGGCAGAGGGAGAAGCCAAACTTATTAGAATTGACCTTTTCATGGGCGAGCGTGGCCTTGTCGCCGAACGCAGCCAGCGACCAACCCTGCGCGGCTTCGATGCTCACGGAATTGACCTTGACGGCGCCGAAGGAATTGTTGACGATCTTCGCATCCGTTGCGGTGGAAACGGTGCCGTCGGTGTCGACAGCGATGGGCAGGACGGTGGGAACAGTGACGCTCATTTTGGTAGCTGCGGGGTCGCCGCCGATGCTGCCGTCAGCGGTGCTGGACAGAGTAACGGAAGAAGTGCCGGTGCCGCCCGAAACGTCAACGGTGTTGGCGGCGGATGCGGAAATGGCGAGGGACGCGAGCATACAAATTGCGAGAACGAGGGAAATAATCTTCTTGGTGTTTTTCATGGTAAAATCTCCTTTAAATATTATATTTTAATTGGTTGTAGTGTCGTGAAATCAGTTTTTCACGGTGATGGTGATGATGGCCCCAGCTGTGCCGATGATCGCACCAGATTCCGGGTCCAAGTTATGAAAATACGCAGTACATTCGTATGTACCGGCGGGCAGGTCAACATCCAGCCGCGCACGCTCGATCTTGCTGCCGATGGCGATAGCACCGGATTCATAAATCTGTTCGCCAGTATCATTGCGAACAATTTGAACCTTTTGAGGATAAAGATTGATGCTCTCATTTACGAGCATCAAATTTCCCTCTGCTGTGCCATCTTCAAAGTACGGTGCGGTATTCATGCTGATATTGATCATGCCTTCTGCGACCTTGCTGTTCAGCGCAGCTTCGATCTCCTCCGGTGTCATTTGATCCCATCCGCCTTCGACGGCGCTGGAATCATAGACAATGCCGGATTTGCTGTCTGCAAGCGCCGTATCTGCGGGCTTATGCAGCAGCCTGACCGCGAGGAAAATGCCCGCGCCGACCAGCAGGACGAGGAAAATAATCGCATAGACGGTAATGTCCTTAGAGCGTGTTTCACGGGGGGCGTCAACGTATTCTTCTTTGGCTTTCATAGAGAAAACTCCTTTTGTAGTTTAGTGCCGTCAGGGAGGCACCCTCAGACGGCGCAGCAGCGGTTCCAGTGTGGACGCTGCAAGGAACATGAAATCGGTCATAGGCAGAACGCTGCCGGATTACAGGTTCCGCTTGATGATCCGCGTGATAATGCCGACGGCAATGCCGTGTTCTTCATCCAGCCGTGTGACCGCAAAGCTGACGTCATCCTTTTTTCCGGGCATTCTGGAATCGTAGCAGGTGTGCGCAATGGCGTTGACGCCGTTGTTCAGACGGATATATACAACGCCGCCGCGAAGATCTGTGACCTTGCCGGCGTACTTGCTCTGTACCTGACACTTTTTGAGATTATCCACGCTGGTTTCGGAAAACGTGCTGCGGATATCTGCCCGGATGGAAAGATGCTCGGCATCCTCACCGCTGATCTCCTGCACGCGGACCAGAACCCGGTCGCCGACACTGTAAAGGTCGCGGACGTCGGACACCCACTGCCAGGAGAGGTCACGCGCAAAGATGGCACATTCAATGCCAAAGGCTTCGACACGCAGCACCTTCTCCGCGACGGCGATCACGCGCGCCTCGACCAGACGGCCAGGATAGATGTAGGGGTTTCCGGAAACATCTTTGCCGAGATAGAATGTCTGCCGTTTGCGGAGCATGGCTTCCCGGCGGCTGGCAACGGCGCTGTGTGTGGTCGAGTCAATTCCCTTGACGATAAAGTCGATCTCCGCGCCGAGCATCGTGCCAAGAATGCGGTTCAGCCGGTTCATGTAGTCGGCATATGCTCTGCCGGACGGCATCCGTTCCTCCAGCACAAGCATCTCACGGATCGGGATGGCGATGCGGAAGCCGCGGAAGCTGACCGTCGCCAGCGTCTTGCCGCCTGTCGTCTGCTCAATGCCGTCCAGCGTGCCGGTCAGGATCCGCCGTGTCCGATAGGCGTTGCGGATCTCGTGCCAGAGTTCGTCCGTGGCTTCGGCCTCGCTTTTGATGCGCGTTCTGGCGGTAATCGTCAGAACCGCGTCATTGCGCGCCGCGGGCGGAGATTCCGAGAGTGCGGCTTCACCGGACGGTTCTTCTGCGGGGATGGTCAGCGCCGGTTTCTCATCCGCCGGCAGCGATTCCGTTTCGTCAGACGGAGCAGACTGCGGATCTTCCTGCGCGGGAGCTTCGTTCAGCGCCTGAAGAAATTCCGTGTATTCCTCCGACGGCGTATCATCCTCCGGTGCGCCTTCATCGGGCGGACTTTCTGTGGGGATGGGTTCCACCACCGGTTCGGTGAGCGGCGCATCGGGAGACTCCTGCGGTTCAGTAGAAAGCAGGTCGTCCTGTTCGCCGCTGTCCGGGGCAGGTAATTCCTTTTTTCTGGGCATGGGTCATTCCTCCTTTTTTGCTGTTTTGGGTTTGGATAAAATGGATTCCTTGCTGGTGGTTATGATCTTCTGCTTTTTTGCAGGAGTATCCTTTTGGGGCGCTGGGGCTGTGCGCGGAACAGGGGCGGCAGGTGTTGGAGACGCTTCGCTTCTCCAGTGCGGAATATGTGCCGCCGCTTTGTCCGGGCGCAGCTTCTTTGCTTCATAGTGCTTGGAGTAGTCAAATTTATCGACCTCCAAAATGTTTCGCCCACGGATGATAACGAGCGCCTTATCCACGTCCAGCCGTAAGACCTCATCCATCGTGAGCAGCCGCCTGCGGCCGACACCGCTCGTTTCGCGGTATTCCGGGGTGTAGTTGGAAATGCGCCATGTACCAAGCTGTTTGGCCTGACTGGTCACGGCGACACTTGCCTCGCCGGAGCGTGAGGAAATGAACTCTGCCGTTAGTGCATCCGTACAGCCAAGGAACAACTGCACGTCGCAGTTTCCGAGAATTTCCTGCCATTGGTTGTTGGGATAGCGGTTTTGCAGACCAGCGAGATTCTGGAACACGCAGGACATACTGATGTTCCGGGAGCGGATCACGGAGATCTTTCGGCTGAGGTCGGGAATGACGCCGCAGGCGCAAAGCTCCTCGCCAAGCACATGGACGGGAACCGGCAGACAGCCGCCCGGACAGTTCTGGTCGGCGTAGCGGACGAGTTTGATAAAAATGAACGACAGAAACAGCGAGGACAGGAAATCAAAGGTACTGTCCTGATCGCTCGTGATGCAGTAATAAGCGCACGGCTGCTTGCCCGGTAGTTCCAGATCGATCTCATCATGGCTGGTGATGGCGCGAATGTCCGCATTCTGGAACACCTGCAGCCGGGAACCGAGACCGATAATGACGCCGCCGCGCACGCTCTCCGACGATTGCCGGAAGATGCTGTACGGCGCTCTGGCCGGATGCCCCAGCGGGAGCGCGTCAAACAGTTCGTTCAGTTCCTTTTCCGAGCAGCTTACAAGCAGCTGATACGCTTCGCCAATGTTTCGCCGTTCCGGTGGATAGCTGCGCTCGACAAACAGGACGAGCGCCTTGAGAAGATTCATCTCGGCACTGTCCCAGAAGTGGTCTCCGCGGTCGCTGCCGGTGTTGCGGATGATAACGTCGCAGAAAAGCTGCGCCATCAGTTCCTGTCCGTCGATCTCGGACAGGCAGTTCCACGAATCTGACGACGCAGGCGTGACTAAGTTGAACACGCGCACGGTATAGCCCTGATCGCGTAGATACGCGCTGGTTTTCTCGTACAGCTCTGATTTAGGATCACAGATGACCAGTGAGTTTTTCCGTGCCGCGCATTGAAGAATCATGTTGACACAGAATGCGCGCGTCTTTTTCGAGCCGCTTGCGCCATAGACGGCAAGATTTCCATTGAAGCGCGTTTTCTCCGGGATGCAGACCACGCGGCCATCCACTTCACCGAGAATCGTGCCGTGGTGCTTGCGCAGGTCCGGTACAAAGTCGAGTACCTGTCCGGCTTCTTTTGGATTGAGAAAACCGGCGGTTCCGTAGGTTCCCTTGTGGGAATATGTCAGGTTTCTGATTTTGTCATATTGTCCGTCGCCGCCGGCACCCATGTGCATGATCGCCACGACAAGAAGTACGATTGCCGCCAGAAAGATGCCCATGCCGTACAGACCGTATGGAAAGCGGAATACGAACCGGAGGCAGACGCCGAACGAAGCGTCTGGCAACGGCGGCGAAGTGCCGCTGTACGGCGTGCCGCCTTCGGCTGTCCACGTCTGGTAGTTGTAAATGAACTGCGCGAGATAGCCGCCAGCATAGAAAAGCGCGGCCAGCGCGACGGGTAGAAAACAGGCCAGCGTGATCTTCTGTTTCTTATTGATGGAGCATCATCCTTTCATAAGCGGCAAAGTCGATGCTTGTGATATTGACCTGCGCGCCAAACACCTCCCGCAGCGCCTCTGCCTGATAGTCAAAGCAGAGAATGCTGCCGGTCTGATTGTGCATCGTCAGCGCACAGCGGAACCGATGCAGTCTTGGCAGGTCGCAGAGATACGAAAACAGGACGGGCGACCCGTCCTGCTCCAGCGCGTCATGTTCGATTGGCATTGCGGGAGACGGCGGCAGGAGGTTTTCGGAAAGAATTTTGTTCAACTGCTCCTGCACATCTGGTTGACATAACTGAAATGCACCAACCTCACCAACGTGGTCGAGCGTCAGAAAATAGAAATGCGGATAACTGCCATCCAAAAGGAAATGGTTCTGCGTCATGTCATTCAGGATTGCAGGTATCTGCATGGGAGAACTGCCGAATACAATGCCGCTGATCGCGAACTGTGCATTGCGGCAAAAATCTGTTTGTAAAACAGCTTTTAATCGGATCTCGGCATTGTACGCCCATCTTGGAAAGGTTGAAGCCATGTTGTAAACCGGGAAGATGGCCTGTTCTGTGAACAGCACGCCCGTCATGCGGGAATTGCGGATTTTGGTGCAAAGACTGCCAAGAGCTTTGAACTCGCGGGAGGAATAGTAGACCGGAAATAGAGTGGGATTTGAGAGCCAGTCTTGCATAGATGGCTTTTCCCAAGGCAGCGATGGGATTTGCGCGTTGTGCAGGATCAGAAGCGCCTCGGCCATCCGGTGCAGCCGCAGCCGGCGCTCTGGTTCGGACTTCAGGGAATTTGTCTCGGACGCGCCTGTAAGATAGGGCGCAAGGTCAAATGGATATTTTTGAAGCAGCAGCCGTTTGGCGTTTGTAGTCAGCCTGAGTCCGCGCAAACCGTTCTTGGTATACGAACGGAGCAGTCCGTCCTTCTTGAGCTTGCCGATCACGCTTTCGATGTAACTGCTGCCGCCTGGGAATTGACTGGAAAAGGTGGCCGGGAACTCGCCGGAGACGGCGATAATTTGCAGTATGAGAAGTGGAAGTGTACCCTCAGCGGGAAGCAGCGTCGGATTCATAAAATGTGACCTCTTTTACCGTATCGGCTCTTAACTTCGGTAATTTTTACGCCGTTGGCCAAGCGAAAACGCCTGATGTTTCAAGGGAAAACGTCATGTGCAGCGGTATCTGAAAAAGAAGGACGAAAAATGCTTAAAAATCCGACATGGTTTCCAGCGCGTTTTGATGCTCTTCCAGCCAGCCCGGAAACATATCTTGATCCATCACATAGAGTTTTGTGACGTCTTCCTCGCCTAACTCCGTGGTGTTATAGACGTTGCATAAAAGCCCATTGTCGTCCATCATAAGATAGGCGCAAACAACGTCCAGAATCTGCTTCATTTCCAGATTATCATAGTCCCGGATGCGACCGCGTCCACCAGACACCGCATAGATATGGCAGAAGCAGATGATGCACGACTCAAAATGGGAAAGCGGATGATCTTTAACAAACTGTCCAAGCGCCTGCCCCAGTGGGTCTGTCAGATATTCGGCACTGCGCTGCTTTTTCTTGGGAAGCAGGCCCGGCAGTGTGATCTCCACCAACCCCGGCTGCGCAGTGATCGTGATGCCGAGGACATTGGCGGCAGAGGTCAGATATTCATGTTTCTGCACGGTGGTAAAGCCGTAGACCAGATGCCGCATCCTGCAGGCAATCTGCTCCGCGCGGAGCGCTGCGTCAGTGGAAAGCAGCTCATAGTTTTCCGGATACCGCTGCAAGTCCATTGTGTTCATGGCGCAAAGCGCATTGCTCAGCCGCGAGACCTCCGCCAGCAGCGAGGATATCCGCTTGGATAAAAGCGCACGATTCAAAACGATCCCTCCGTTTCTTCCTGAAGATATTGAATATTGCCGTCGCTATCCAGCAAACAGTATGCGCGTACATTTTGGATGGCAAGCAGATCGACCTGCGCGGCGTCTTCCAGAATGACCAGCCGTACGGGTGGCTCCTGTTCCGGGCGGGCAAGCAGCAGATTCAGAATGGCTTCCTTGCCCGGTTCGGCGTAGAGAATTTCATAGACCTCGCCGCCGGCAAGAAAGATGATCTTCACAGGATATTCTCCCGCAGCATGGTACTCAACCTGTTCCATGAAATCTGCTAAAACTGTGACCGCTGCTTCCAATCCACGGTCACGGTCTTTCGGCAGCTCCGGCGTCAGGGAGTAGAAGCCGTCCACAAGGAACAGTCGCTTCTGCTTGCAGAGATAGGACAGTAGATTTTTGATCTGCTCGTCTTTTTGCGGGTACAGACCTGAAATCTGTTTCTGCGTCAGAACGCCATAGGTGGAAATATCCCGCAGGATGCCGCTGGCTTCGTGCGAGTAGATCTGTGCGCGGGTTTTCATAGTCGTCACCTCTAATTTTTGTGCGTATAACTGCCGCACAGAATACGTACAAACTGTAGCTGTCAGATTTGAAGATGGCAGCTATACGCATAAAGGACGTATTGTGTACGCAAAGATGATTGGAGAAGAATGTTGCTTTCAAAGCTGTAAAATTGATTGCAATTTTAGGCGTATTCATATATGCTGGACACAAATAGGAGGCGATTTGTTTGGATACGAGAACAGTAACTCTCGCGGCTCACGCAGAACCCGATGCAGAAGATCTGACGGATGGGATTGAGAAGCAGCACGATATTTCAGAGCCACTTGTACGCGCTGAAATGACGGATGCTGAATTTAACGCCATGATGCGAGACGGCCTGCGTGCTGCAAAGGCGGACTGTTCCAGCGCCGCGTCCGAAGTCTTTACGGATTTGCGTAGAGGACTTTGCATGTGAATGAACCGTTCGGATTTTTGAGCATTTACAGAAAAGTTAAAAGCCATCATGCGTATATTCTCTTGATGAAATGGAGAAATTATGATAAAATATGATAGACCATAGATTATCCTAAAAACATGGAGGCTCGTTATGGCATATATCACACGAGAGCTTGAGCGCAAGTTCTTAAAGCTCAATGATTTTTTCAAGGTCATCCTTGTTACAGGTGCGAGGCAGGTCGGTAAAACGACGATGTTAAAGCACCTTGCAGAAAGCAGCAGAACCTATGTCACGATGGACAATACAATGGCAAGAGCGCTTGCACAGTCTGACCCCGTACTGTTCTTCCAGACCTATAAGCCACCCATCCTCATTGACGAGGTGCAGAAAGCACCGGAACTGTTTGAGCAAATCAAGATCATTTGCGACGAGAGCGATGAAAAAGGGCTGATCTGGCTGACTGGTTCGCAGCAGTACAATATGATGAAGAAAGTGCGGGAAACGCTTGCCGGAAGAATTGGCATTCTGGAGCTATACAGCCTATCCGCGAGAGAAAAAGCAGGGCTTGTATTTGATACGGATCTGGATTTCTCACTTGCCACGCTGCAGGCAAGGCAGCAGAAAGTCCCGAAGAACGATGTGATTCAGGTGTTCCAGCACATTTGGGAGGGCGGCATGCCGCAGGTGCAGGGCGTGGACGATGAACTCAGGCAGGAGTATTTCAACTCCTACATCGATACCTACCTAATGCGTGATGCAACCGAAGCCGGCGGCATCACCGATGCTGTGCGTTTTCGAAAGTTCCTTGTTGGATGCGCCTCGCTCGTGTCGGAGCAGGTCAATTATTCCACATTGGCGGAGTCTGCAGACATTGCCCCGAGTACGGCGAAGGAATGGCTGAACGTGCTTGTCGGACTGCGCATCGTCTATCTGCTTGTACCGTATTCCAACAATGAACTCAAACGACTCAGCAAAACGCCGAAGCTGTACTTCTGTGATACCGGGCTTTGTGCATATCTGTCTATGTGGCTGACGCCGGATACACTGCGCAGCGGCGCTGCAAGCGGGCATTACTACGAGAACTATGTTGTAATGGAGCTGGTCAAGAACTACGCCTACGCGAAGTCCAAGGTGAATCTGACGTACTTTAGAGATTCCAACGCAAAAGAGATCGACGTGTTTGTTGAGGAAAACAATGTCATTCATCCGCTCGAAATCAAAAAGAGTGCTGCGCCCGACCGCCGGGAGGTCAAAAAGTACAGTGTAATCGACAAGGCATCCTTGAAGCGTGGAAATGGCGGTATCATCTGTATGTGTGAGGAGCCGATTCCAATCGACGCGGATAACTGCTTTATCCCGAGCAATCTAATCTGAACAATTTCAAGCAGTATTAAGAAAGCATCTCTGCGGAGGTGCTTTTCTTATACCCAAAACCAAAAGAAAGAGGGCAGACCGCACCGCAAAGCAGAGTATCACAGTATCTTCCAATCCTCCAATCAGACACGCTCTATTTTGCCGTTCCGTTTCAGTAATTCCTGAAGCTCCCTGCGGTCGGTGGTGATGAGTTCCTTTTCCAGTTCGCTGCATTTAATCTCAACGGCGACATTATTATTGTTCGTGCTGATAAGGGCGCTGCCGCGCTCAAAGTGCGTGATCTCCATCAGCTCTGCTTCGGACAGATGCAGAATGGAGCCGACGCGCTGGGCTTCCTCATCCTCCAGATTCAAGATCACCTTGGTCTTGGAGTTGTTGATGATGCCCTTGCCGTATTTGCCGTCCTCCAGTGCAAAGAAGTCATTGAGATCCTGCGTTGCACAGACGGCCGAGCCGCCGTAGCCGCGGATGATCTTGAAGATCTCCAGCACAAACTCCGCTGCCAGACGGTTGCTGCTAGCGCCGATGAGCTGCCAGCACTCGTCAATGAAGATGGCCTTTTCTTCGGTGCGGTTCTCCTTCGCCTTATCCCACACAAAGTCCAACGCCATAAACATGCCGACGGTCAGAAGGTCGCCGGTCAGCTCCGAAATATCTAGAACGATGTATTTGTTATCGAGAGACACGTTCGTCTGCTGGTTGAACGTTTTGGCAGAGCCGCTGACGAGCCGGTTCAGAATGTTTGCCAGCCGCAGCGTCGAAGAAGATTCTTTGAGGACTGCATAGAGATCGCCCAGAATCGGCATTTCGCGGTACCGCTCCGGGTGCTTAGGGTCGCGGAGCGTGTCATTGTCGTGTGTAATGCCTTTCTTGGCATAGGTGCGGATCATGGCTTCATCGAGAAGCTGCCGCTCCTCATGGTTCATGTCGGGGATCAGCAGGCTGAAAAAGATGTGCAGCCGCTGGATCTTGGCGGCCAGCATGGAGTGCTCCACGGTGCTGCCGTCGAGTTGTTCATCGACCGAGCGGTCCGTCTGCCGGATTTCCATGACGTTAATGCAGTTGGGGGATGCGGGCGAGATCTGAATGAACGCGCCGCCGATGTTGGAGCAGGCCCGATGAAATTCGTGCCCTTTGAGCGGCGCGACGATGAACACCTGAATGCCCTTGCGCCGCATCCGCAGCGCCATGAGCTGCATAGTAAAGGTCTTGCCGCTGCCGCTCGTGCCGAGAATGGCAATGTTGGCGTTTTTGTAGATACGCGAATCAAAGATGTCCACGATGATGAGAGAATTGTTATGCTTGTTGACGCCGAGCAGAATACCGTTGTCGTCGCACAGCTCATACGCTGTGAACGGATAGCAGCTTGCCGCGCCCAATGTCAGCACGTTCCGCTTGCTGCGTTCAAAGAGCGATTTATCCAGCTTCACGAGCGGAAAAGACGAGCGGAGCGCCTGTTCCTGACAGAAATTGCAGTTCTGCACATTCATATCCTGCGAAATGAGCAGCTTCTTCATTTCAGCGCACTTCCAGTCCAGATCGTCCGGATTGTCTGCGGTCACGGTGATGAGCAGATTCAGGTAGTAGAAATCTTCATGGTTGCTCAGACCATCCTTCAGGAAATAGCCGCTTCGGATGGCGCTGTCGAGATCGTCAAAGTCCGTGTTGGTGTCGCTCGTTTCCTTGATCTTGCTGCGGTTGATGCGAAGCTGCTGGCCGAGCTTGCGGATCATGCGATCCTTCGGCTGCCGCGTCAGAAATACATCGAGGTCAATGCCGTCCCCGGCGTTGACCAGAAGACTCAGCCAGCCCGCGGGAACCTCGGATTTATACCCGTCCGACGGCACCAGCAGATACGCATAGTACGTTCCGTCGATGCAAAGATAGCTGCCATGCGTGAAATCCAGCTGCGAAGGCGCAAAAAAATCACCGACGGGAATCTCGTCGATGGAGCAGCCCGACTTTATATAGTTGGATGTGATATGGGAGATGCGCTGCAAAAACGGAATATCCGTGCTTTCTCTGCGGCAGAGAAATGTATAGAGCATTTCGGCGGCAGCTTCGTCCTCATTCTCATGCTGGACAACGCTGTTGCCGCATTGCCGGAGATAATTTGCCGCCGTCCGCGCCGCTGTTTGCAGTGACGAAATGGCATCCGCTTCTTCACGGTCTTTCTTCGCGCCGGGGAGCGGTTCATATTCCATGATGAGGAAAAACCTGCGTGCGATGGCTTCTCTGGAGCCGAGCTTTTTGAGCAGCTTCAGATAGTCCTCCTGCTGCATCCGGCAGCTTTCGTTCGTCTCCTGCGCCATCTCCCGGCGCACGGTTTCGATATGCCGGTTCATATCTGCGCGCTTGGTGATAACCTTGATTTGAAGCTTCACAGGTGCGATTTTGAGGTAGCTGATGAATGAATACACGATATTCCGCTGCTCTCTTGCGCTGCGAAGCAGAAAATTGATCGGCACGATTTCTAAAATCTTGATAAAACGGTGATCTGTCGTATAGACGATGCCGTTTTCGATTTTCTGGATGGGCACATACGCCGCAAGCGGATTGCCGGGGCGTTCCGCCTGCTTCTTTTGCCGGTAAGCGGTGTCCAGCATCAGGCGGCGTGTGTCCTTTGCAAAACGGATGCGGCTGCCGTCCTTTTTATAGGCGGCAGGCTGCACAGCCGTGCTGGGGCCGGACTTTTTATCCCATGTCGGGAGAATGGACTGCTTTCGGCTGCTTTTGCCGCCGCTTTTGCTCAGGGTTCTGCGGTTGCGGAGGAAACGAAAAAACAGAATGATATAGGAGGAAAGCGGCATCCCCGCGATCCCGATGAGCGCCAGAAGCGCCAGCGGCAGCGAGGTCAGGCAGAGCAGGATGATCCGGACGGTCAGCGTCAACGAGAGCGTCAGGATCGGAAGCCCGGTGCCGGCGGCAAGAATGACCGCCTCGACCACATTTCGCGCCTTGAATAAGCCGCCGAAGAACGAACCGCCCTCAATAAAGTTTGGCGGGATCACATAGCTGTCCCGCTGTTCCTGACTCATAGGTTCTCACATCCGATCTTTTCTTTGCGGTGGATTCGGCAGCTTCTGCACGATCTTTTCATGATAGGCGATCTTGCCGTCCTCCGTTTGATAGGGCTTTCGTTCTACAGTGTCCGCTGCGTACTGCTTATACCATGCGGCGTCGTCCGCGGAGTAGACCTTGCTGTAATCGCCCTTCGGTTGGGCGTACTGGTCAGCATGGTACATACAGAAATCAATGCCGCCCGGATGCTCTGGCGTGAACTCGCGTCCTGTGATGCGGCCGCCGCCGATCTCCACGTCCTGATAGCGCGGGATGTTGGTTGCGTGTTCGCCGAGCGCTGTGAAGCCCATATAGGACAGCAGAGAGCGCGTCGCGGTCTCGCCGGTGATGGAGCCGGTCGTGCGGTAATCGCCCTTGGCGACCGTGCCGATCACATCGTTGGCAAACGCGCCGCCCTGATAGAGTGATTTCGCGAACAGCGTTCCGCCGAAGCTGCGGAACTGCGTCGGTGCAGACGGGATCGGCGCAGGCCGGGCAGCGGGCGCTTCGCTGACTGGGGCAGAAGCGGGGGCAGCCGACGGCGTTCTGCTGTGCAGGAATCTGCCGGGGCGCTCCTGCGCCTGAACAGTCCGCTCTGCAATGGTGGTTTTGGAAAGTCCATTGCGGACGGAGAAGAACTGTTTGTCGGATTGCACAGTATGCTGTCGGGATTGCGATTCCACCTGTCCGAAAGTGGAGCTTTGCGTCTCCTGCTGGGTATGCTGCGCCTGCTCACGCTGCGTGACACCGATCTGCTCCTGCTGCAAGGCGGACTGCATGACCTGCGACTGTTCCGTTCTGGCCTCCTCGCTGCTTGCATCAAATTCATCCGACTGCACCACAGTGCCGACAAACTCGCCCTGTTCCGACTGGAACGCCAGATGCGATGCCTGCTGATCCTCCGTATGCAGCGCCGCGTGGAACTGCTGCTCCTGCGCGGATTGTGTATCCTGATGCAGCTGGCTGGCATCCATGGAATGCTGGGATTCATGGAGCACTTGTTGGGACTTTTCACGCTGTTCCGAGTTTACGGCGCGGGAAGAAACCGTCTGCTGATTCTGGTCAAGTTGGCTGGTATTCTGCCGCTGCTGCTCAGAAGCCGTCTGCGAACCGGAATGGGTATCGCTGCTCGCGTGTGTCCGGCTGACAGTCGCCTCGGCCTGCTGCGGCTGGACGATGTTTTTCTCTGTCGTCGCCGTGCGCACAGCATCGCTTGCGATTTTGCGGCTTGCCATTCCGACCAGACCGCCGCTGAAAAAGCCTGCCGCAGCCGCGCTTCCACTGCCGGATTTCCCGGATGCAGGAGCAGAACCGTGACGGCTGCGGCTGCCCAATGCGCTGCCGACTGCGCTGGTTGCGGTGTTGATGGCGCGCATGGCGATCATTGCTTCTGAGAGCATGGAGCCGCCGGTATGCCCGACGTTCAGGCCAAGGCTGGACAAGAAGCTGTCGATCTTCTGCGACACTTTCAAAAAGGCAATGGCGCACAGGAACCACACCAGCACGTTGCCGGAGACGGCTTCCTTGCCCGAAGCACTGACTGCAGATTCTACGTCACTTTCCGAAATGGCGAACGCGCTAGTTGACATAACTGCAACGAGGACGAGAATCAGCAGGCAGTTCAAAAAGAATCGTTTTCTCATGGATACTCCTTAAATGGACAACGGATTTGCGATAAACGTGCCGACCATGCTGGTAAACAGCCGCAGACACCAGGCGTTCATGAGCAGCAGAAACACCTGCCCACCCAGCATCCGGCACCATGCCTTGAAGATGTTTGCTGTGGACTGAGAGCCGCCCATCGAGAACGCGACCGGCGCGGTGTAAACAAGAACGCCGAGCAGGATATACCGCTCGGCGGCTTCAAAGAGCAGCTTCAGATAGTTCCACGCCAGCAGCACAACGATGATGAGCACGATCAGCGTGACCGCTCCGTTTGCGCAGGCGCCGATGATGACCAGCATGACGGAATTGAAATCCGCAAAGCTGAGCGGCGGCAGCTCGGATGATAAGATCCAGTCATACGGCGTGCCGCCGATCTTCAGGACGATCTCGACGATGCTTTTCGCGCAGTATGTGAGCGTGATGAAGATGATCGCGCGAAAGGTCAGCTTGACCGGGTGTTCCGCTTCAAAGCCGGCGCCCAGCCAGTAATTCTTAAACAGGTTCCAGACCCACATCAATAAAATCAGGCCGATGCCGATGGCAGTAAAAATATCATACATTGTTTCAGCTGCCGGGAAGTAACGCAGAAACGTCTCCATCCCGCAGCCGAGCGCACCGAGTACCGAGGTGTTGATGAGGTCCAGCCCGTGCATGATCTGTTCGGAGATCCACTCGACAACGCCGTCAAGAATCCCCATGCCTTATGCCGTCCACTGACCGCCGGAGAAGAACGGCGTGACGTAGGCCATGATGAAGCCGAGACCGTTCAGAATCGCCCAGGTGATTGCGATGCGTTTGAGCCATGCACGCGATTCCTCGACCGTCCGGCCGCTGCGGGAAAAGTTCATCATCAGAAGCGCGACGGATGCGGTGACGATGGCGGCGATGGTGGAGATGAGAAGAATTTGCTGGTAGACGTCCTTCATGATTTCCGTTGCTTTTTCCCAGATCGTCGTGGCCGAAGCCGGCTGTGTCAGAAGCGGCAGAATGCTGACGCCGAGCCATGCGGCATAGAGCCAGCGCCCCGGACTTTTCCTCGGCGGCGGAAGCTGCGGTAAGTTGTTGGAAGTGTTCAAAGATGCTCCTCCTTTTCTTTTCCCGATGCAAAAAGCAGACGCCCGATTCAGGCGTCTGCTCGCAACAAGATTCAGTTTTTATATGCTTTTGAGCATCTTCAGTATAGCATATCCGGATTTGCGCCGAAAGAGCAAAACCGTGCCAATGTTGTGTCAATACTGTGGCGCGTTTTTCATTATTTACGGCTACCATTTTAGAAGTGATTTTTGTAACAATACACACTTTTCGCTTCTAAATTCGATGCCGCCGCCAACTTGATTATCGTTTTTTCGTATTTTCTATTTTGTCAACCGGGAATGCGTGTCAATATAGGCATCCCAATAAAGTGTTCGTTTTCGGCAAAAGAACATCAAAGAGAAGGTCGGATATGATCGTGTACTTCCGCAGCTGTTTCATTGAAATGTTGTCGGGTTTATCTTTGAACTTTTCAGCGAGGCCGTTGATTTTTCTCTCGCGTTGGAGTATAATATTTATTGAGAAGTAACATGATAATACCGGCAAGTTTTCAATGGAGGTTGGGTTATGGAAATAAAACGAGATCGCTATTTGAAGAGAATCATCTCCTTTATGTGGGATGGGCAGGTAAAGGTGATTACCGGTATTCGCAGATGCGGTAAGTCCTATCTGCTTCGCAATCTGTTCAAGAGCTATCTTCTTGGTGAGGGCGTCGCAGAAGACCACATCCTGTCCTTTGAGCTGGATTTGACCCGCGATATTCGCTATCGCAATCCGTTGGAGCTTGCCTCTCATGTCCGGGAGATCGTGGAACACAGCGCAGACCAGTATTATCTCTTTGTAGACGAGATTCAGATGTCGGATGAAGTTCCGAATCCCTACAATCCGGACGGAAAGAAGATTACCTTCTACGATGCGCTCAACGATTTGAAGTCATTGTCCAACTTGGACATTTATGTGACCGGAAGCAACTCCAAAATGCTGTCCTCTGACATATTGACTGAGTTTAGAGGGCGTAGCGATGAGATCCGTGTGCATCCACTTTCCTTTGCCGAATACTACTCGGCTGTCGGCGGAGATAAACAGGATGCTTTTGATGAGTTTGCTTTCTACGGCGGTATGCCGCTGATTCTTTCCCGTCCCACAGACGCTGCGAAGATGGCTTATCTGAAATCGCTGTTTTCCGAGGTTTATCTGAAGGACATTGTGGAGCGTAAAAAGATCAAGCGCGAGGATGTACTGTCTGCGATTCTTGATCTGCTGTGTTCGTCTATCGGCTCTCTGACCAATCCGACAAAGGTTGCCGCCACTATCAATACCGTGCAGAAGCGCAGCGGGGAGAATGTCGTTGCCCTGAACACCGTGAAAGCCTATATGGATCACTTGTCGGATTCCTTCCTCTTCACCGAATGCAAACGCTGGGATGTCAAGGGCAAGAGCTATTTTGACTATCCCAACAAATACTACTGTGAGGACATTGGACTGAGAAATGCCCGTATTGGCTTCCGCCAGCAGGAAATGACGCACATCATGGAAAACATCATTTTCAATGAGCTGATGATCCGTGAATGTGCCGTTGACATCGGCATCGTCTATGGCAATGAGAAAAATGCCAAAGGAAAGGTCACTCCGGTTGTGCGGGAAATCGACTTCATTGCAGCTTCCGGCGGCAAGAAGACCTACATTCAGTCCGCCTACGCATTGGGAACGGAGGAAAAGGCAATCACTGAAAATAAGCCCTTCACGCTGACCGGCGATTCTTTCCCGAAGATCATCGTGCGTCATGACATTCGTAAGCGTTGGTATGATGAAGGCGGCATTCTCAATATCGGCGTCATTGACTTCCTGCTGGATGACACGCTTGTCTGAATCCTCTCAAAACAAAACTGCTCACCGTGATTCGCTCATGGTGGGCAGTTTTTTAGTCCGAGAAGAACGCGTCCGCCCGGCGGCCGAAGCTGCCCGCAGCGTCCTTTGCGGCGTTGCGGTACAGGGGGGAGGCGGTTCTTCTCGTATTCAGCGTAGGCGGTCATAATCTCAGCCATCTTCTGAATGATACCCGCGTCCTTCGTGCGCACATCTGTCACCATCTGGATGATCTCGGACATCGTGAGCAGATTGCCGATCATGGTCTCATAGGTTAGTAGGTGAAATATGCAAAAAGGGGTCGAATGATTTACAAGCACAACATTTTTCAGCGTGTCTCGCCCGCAAATATTCAACTTACTGCAAAAACTCCCGCACGATCCCTGCGCTATCCTGCGCCGTATATCCCCACAGCACCGAGCTGAGTACTTCGACGGCTTCTTTGCGCTTCCTGTAATACGTCCGAGCGCTGATGTCGCGGATGTGCGGGCGGAGCTGGTCGATGATCTCCTCGACGTTCTGCAGCTCCTGCGGGGAGAGGTAGGCGTAGTAGAGCAGCCAGTAAAACTCCTCGCCGTTCTTGTGCTTGGAGCGCATGAGGTCTACGGCGCTGTCTACAAGGCAGAGCATTTTATGGCTCTGCTCGATGCACTTTGCCTGATGCTCCAGCTCCGTGCCGGAGAGATCCGCGCCGGCCAGATAGACGGATTCCAGAAAATCCTCGATTGTTTTACCGTAGTCGATTCGGAACCGATTCCGAACCTGCCGCACGGAAACCTCCAGACTCCATACCACGTCACGGTACTTCCGCAGCAGTGTCCAGGTATCGTGATAGTGCGGATCTTCGGTCACATCTGCCGCAGGCAGCTTATTCTTCGCCATTGCTGTTCGCTCCTTTCTGCCGGATCGTGAGTTCAAAATACCGCGTCTGCGTGCTGCCGCAGGAGAGCATCAGACCCAGCCGAAGCTTCTCCGTTTCGTGTTCCCATAAGACTCCGGCGCAATCGGATAAGGGATATAACCTATACTGGAACCGGGGGCAGGTCGTGCAGCAAACGCCCTGTGTTTTCAAGAGCTTCAGGACTTCGGCAATCAGAATCTCCGTGTGCGATTTTGAAACGCTGATCGAGCAATCTGATGCGCAGTCCGGCTGCGCCATATCCTGTGCGCAGTCCTGTACGCGGATGCAGAGGTTCAGCGCCATCGCAACTTCTTCTTTGTCTACCATGACGTCGGAGATCTGGAACATGGTGGATAGATAGTTCTGCAAATAAATCGCCGTTCCGCTGCGGCCGGGGAATGAAAACGTCTTGATGTATTCCAGCCGTGCGAATTTGCCGAGGATACGCCCAGCCGTCGCCTTGGACACGCCCCAGCGCTTGCCCAGTTCTGCATAGGAAGCAAGCGGGCTGCCGGTGCCGTTTCGCAGATAGACCACAGGACCAGCCTCAGAACCGGCGACCTGATGGTCATTGTAGATCGCGTTCAGCCAAAGATCGAGCAGAGCGTCCATCTCGGAGCATCTACCGAGACTGAGCAGTCGCGACGCCGCACTCATGGGCAGGAAGAAGAATCCGGAATCCTTCTGGCACGGGCAGCTATAATCCAGCACGGTGTTATAACGCGGCCAGTCAAGGATGCGGTACTGCACAAGCTGTCCGCGGCCGATCAGGTCGTATTCGATGAAGTGGTGCCGCTGGAGCAACTCAAGCTGCCGCAAAAGCTGACGGTTTGTGCGCGCACGGAACCACGTCCGCAGCTCCCGCAGCGGGCAGATCCACTGGCCGGGATGCACGACGTAGCTGATGCCGTCATACCGCTGATAGGACGTGCGGAAGTTCGCATAGCAACAAAGTACCGCATAATGAAAAAGGCCGGAGCACCCATTTGTACGGATGCTCCGGTCTGCGATTAGACTCTGTATGAATTGTCGGTAGATGCGGCATTTGGGGTAGTCTACGATTTGCTTGATTTCAAGTTTATATTCCGTCATTTTGACACTCCTTTATTCGATTTGTAAGTCCTCAGAAAACGCATTTCTGTTTCGCGCTGCTTTTCTGACTGCACGTGGGCACAGATGTATCTGCCAGAACAAACGAAGTCGATCAGATATTCTTTTGGTATCCGATGAACCCCATAAGAATAGGCTTTCAATTCGCCCGCTGTGATCCATGCCCGGACGCTGGAAACAGAAAAGCCGGTAAGCGAAACAACATCTCTGGCATAGAGACAATCAGGTTCTTTTGCGAACTCTTTCTGATAGAAGTTTCGTAGTGCAGCCTGCCCTCGTTCGGTTTTGGCGATTGAAACCATTCGGCTTATGTAGGTCGCACGGCTGGACTCCCGTTTACGCTTTGACGAGAATTGCCCCTTTGGATATGTGTAAATTACGCAGCCAGATTCCTGATCTTTCTGAAACGCCGTCGCATCAGAAAGCTTTATCTTATATCGATGCCGTTTGTTTCCGCTGCGGACGCAGGGAATGATCTCATTGTCTAGCAGCCATTTTGCTTTGCGCTTGGAGATATGACAGAGCTTACAAAGCTCCTCCAGACAGATAAACCGGTCGATAAATACGAACCCATCGTTTTTTTCTCCCGTCATGGAAGCACCACCCTCAAAAAGTTCAGCAATGGCAGGTGGTTGCGTCTCCCGCTTTTTCTCCCCTTTTTCTCCCGCATGGTCAAAAAAAGCGTGATTTTTGGCCTTCCACGAGGGAAATTCTGTGGGTTCTTATTTTTTCGGGATTCACGAAACGAGATTCTATAAAACTCTGTGAAATCAATGGGTCGCAGGATTCTTCAATCCGGCTTGAAATGCGGTAAAAATACGTCAAGTGGCGTGAACCTTAAATGACTCGAAATCAGGTGTACCGGCAACGGTACCGTGGGTTCGAATCCCACCCGCTCCGCCACTCAGAAATGACCTTTGTATGTCAGATGACCGCTTAGGGCGCGTCCATCTCGACAGCAAAGGTCTTTCTTCGTTCAAACCCGCAATCGCTGACGCTGGATTGCAGGTTTGTTTTTTCTTAAAATTGCCCCTTACAGCACGAATCCTCGCCTTGCGGCGAGGATCGATGCCAGACGGGGCGTTTCTTCGTTTCAAAATCGCAACCGTTCGTGCGGATTGCGATTTTGTTTTTGGGCGGAATATTATAAATAATTCAAATAATTCAAATCAAAAAATGGAATGGATATTGCATGGAAAATTCTCTGCTCAAGTATCCCCTATCAAATTGAGATACGCTCCCTGCAAACCCCGTATTACCGCCCGATTGGGCTGGCAATGAAACGCATGAAAGCCCTGCCTCCCGCGGTGCGGTGCAGAAATTTATAGAATACCTACCGTTTCGGGAAAAGAAGTAAAAAACCCGGCGCCTGCTTTTTGCGGCAGGCGCCGGGTTTTAATGATTGGGATTCAGACTTTTAAGTGGCTATTAGTACATGCCGCCCATGCCGCCGCCCTGGGCTGCGGCTGCCATGGCAGCGTCGGCCTTGGGGTCAGGCTTGTCGGCGACCAGAGATTCGGTCGTCAGGACGCAGGAGGCGATGGACGCGGCGTTTTCCAGAGCGGTACGCGTGACCTTGGTCGGGTCAACAATGCCGGACGGGATCATGTCGCAGTACGTCTCGGTGTAGGCGTTGTAGCCATAGCCAACCTTGCGGCTGGAACGGATCTTGTCGTAGACGATGGAGCCGTCAACGCCGGCGTTCTCGGCGATCTGGCGGATCGGAGCCTGCAGCGCTCTTGCGATGATCTGCGCGCCGGTCTTCTCGTCGCCAGACAGCTTGGCGACCAGCTTTTCAACAGCCGGGATTGCGTTGACATAGGCAGTGCCGCCGCCGGCCACGATGCCCTCTTCGACAGCTGCGCGGGTTGCGTTCAGTGCGTCCTCCACACGGAGTTTCTGCTCCTTCATGGCAACCTCGGTCTGTGCGCCGACCTTGATAACGGCTACGCCGCCGGACAGCTTAGCAAGACGCTCCTGCAGCTTCTCCTTGTCGTAATCAGACGTGGTGACGGAGATGGTGTTCTTGATCTCCGCGATACGGGCCTTGATCTCATTGGCATCGCCTGCGCCATCAACGATGACGGTGTTGTCCTTCGTGACCTTGATCTGACGAGCCGTGCCGAGATCGGTGATCTGCGTATCAGGCAGGTTCATGTTGAGTTCGGAGGAGATATAAGTGCCGCCCGTCAGGATGGCGATATCCTTGAGCATTTCCTTGCGGCGGTCGCCGAAGCCGGGAGCCTTGACGCACACGCAGGTGAAGTTGCCGCGCAGACGGTTGACGAGCAGGGTGGCCAGTGCGTCGCCCTCGACGTCCTCTGCGATGATCACAAGCTTCTTGCCGGTCTTGACGATCTGCTCGAGCAGGGGCAGAATCTCCTGGATGGAGGAGATCTTCTTGTCAGTGATCAGGATATACGGATCATCGATGACGGCTTCCATCTTGTCGGTGTCGGTGACCATGTAGGGGGAGATATAGCCGCGGTCGAACTGCATACCTTCGACGACCTCAAGGCCCGTCTCGGCAGTCTTGGATTCCTCGATGGTGATCACGCCGGACGCGCCGACCTTATCCATGGCCTCGGCGATCAGTTTGCCGACGGACTCGTCGCCGGAGGAGACAGCGCCGACTCTTGCGATATCGTCGGAGCCCTTGATCGTCTCGGAGTTTGCCTTGATGGTGTCGATGGCAGTCTCAACAGCCTTTTCCATGCCCTTGCGCATGACCATCGGGTTCGCACCTGCGGAGACGTTCTTCAGGCCCTCGTGGACGATGGCCTGCGCCAGCAGGGTCGCGGTGGTGGTGCCGTCGCCTGCGATATCGTTCGTCTTGGTTGCGACCTCGCGGACAAGCTGCGCGCCCATGTTCTCGAATGCGTCCTCAAGTTCTACATCCTTTGCAATCGTCACGCCGTCATTGGTGATCAGCGGAGAGCCGAACTTCTTGCCGAGCACGACGTTGCGGCCCTTCGGGCCAAGGGTAACTTTTACAGTATTGGCGAGCTGGTCAATGCCGGACAGCAGGGCCTTGCGGGCCTCTTCGCCATAAACAATCTGCTTTGCCATAAGAATTGCTTCCTTTCAATCAAACACGAATTATTCTACAACTGCCAGAATGTCGGCCATCTTGACGATGACGTAATCTTCGCCGTCAAGCTTCAGTTCCTGGCCTGCGTACTTGCCAGTCACAACCTTGTCGCCGGGTTTGACCGTAACCTTGACGTCGTCGGTGCCCGGGCCTGCCGCGATGACTTCCGCGATCACGGATTTTTCTTTATTGGCGGTGGAGAGGATGATGCCGGACGCGGTCTTTTCCTCAGCTTCCATGTGCTTGAGCAGAACATTGTCTGCCAACGGGGTCAGCTTCATAACAATTACCTCCAGTATCCAGTCGCTGTTTCATACAGCGCGTTTTACAAGATTTTTTAGCACTCAGTCTTTCTGACTGCTAACACCTATATCATAATCAGATGCGCCAAAAAGTCAAGGGGTAATTTCGGCAAATTTATGACCAGACTGTGAATTTTTCGTGTGATAGGTCAGCCCCTTCGGGTAGAAAAAGCGGATGGCCTGCGGAATGAGTTCGATTTTTGCGTCCGTTGTGTAGGCAGCCTCGCCATCGATATTGACAACAGATTCTTTTACACATTCAATGCGCAGAGAGCGGCAGCGGGCGTGATAGATCAGCGACGGATAATCGGCGTAGCGGCCCTTCTGGTAGTGACCGACGACGGTTGCAACCTGCAGCAGATTGACCTTTTCAACCACAAGCACATCCAGCAGCCCATCGTCCGGCTCAGCCTCCGGCACGGGGTTGAAACCGCCGCCGTACCACCGGCCATTGCAGACGCAGATCATGGTCTTCCGGCCCGAGAACACCTCGCCGCTGTCCAGCGTAACGGTGTAATCCGCCGTCAGGCCGTGCAGCATATTGGAGAAAATGGACAGGATGTACGCGCCCTTCCCGCTCACGAGCGGCAGGCGCTTGAAGCGGGCGATATCCGTGCCGACCCGCGCGTCAAAGCCGATGGACAGCACGTTCAGCGCGTAGGACCCATTGCAGCGGATGAGATCGAACCGCGCCTCCTCCGCGTCCAGCAGACGCTCGATGGAGGTGAATGCGGCGGGATCGTCAAAAATTTTGATTGTGTCATTGCCGGAGCCGCCGGGAAAGTGCGTCACGGCAGCGTTGCCATAGCCCACGACACCGTTTACAACTTCGTTGAGCGTTCCGTCGCCGCCGCAAGCGTACAGGCGCACCTCCTCGCCGGACTGCGCCGCCTGCCGCGCCAGCGTCCGGCACTCACCAGGTGCACCAGAAACGAGCAATTCATAGCTTAACCCGCGCGGCGCAAAGGCGGCCTCGATCATTTTTCGGTATTCTGCCGTCCGGTCAGACTTCCCAGCCGCGGGATTGACGATAAAAATATGCTTCATAGCGGAACTTTCTCCTGTTCTGTTCGTCTTATGGGTACAGGCGGTAATCAATAGTACATGTACACGTTGCACTGCAAGCGCCCGTTGTAGAGTTTGCGCTTTTTGACGGCCTGTTTGCCGTAGTAATGCTCGAACTCCGGTTCGGAGGAGATGATGTATTTTTTCCATCCGTCCGCGTATTTGAGATGCCGGCCGAACGCACTGTAGAGCCGCTGGGCGCTGCGCTGCTCAAGCATGCGCTCACCGTAGGGCGGATTGCAGACGATGAGGCCCTTATCTGCGGGCAGACTCATCTTCGTCGCGTCCGCCTCGCGGAACTCGATCAGCTTGCCGACGCCCGCCTTGCGTGCGTTCTGCTGCGCGATCTCCAGCGAAGCCGCGTCAATGTCGGAGCCGAGGATGTGATACTCCCCCCGGTACTCGCGGTCGAGCGCTTCCGTTCTGGCCTGCTGCCAGACCGTTTCCGGGACGCAGGACCACTTCTGCGCCATGAACGACCGGTTCAGGCCCGGCGCGCGGTTCAGCGCGATCATCGCCGCCTCGATGCAGATGGTTCCCGAGCCGCAGAACGGATCCCAGAAGAAGTCCCGCCCGCGATAGCGCGCGAGATTGACCATGGCGGCCGCCATCGTCTCGTGCAGCGGCGCAAGATTGGCCTCGCGGCGGTAGCCGCGCTTGTGCAGGCTTACGCCGGACGTGTCCAGAAACAGCTCCACATGATCCTTCATGATGGAAAAGCGCAGCTGGTACGTCTCGCCCGTCTCCGGCAGCCAGCCGAGGCCGTATTTCTCGCCCAGCCGCGTGACGGCGGCCTTCTTGACGATGGCCTGACAGTCCGGAACGGAGTGCAGCTGGCTGTTCAGGCTGTAGCCCTTGACAGGGAACGCACCGTTCTTCGGAATGAAGCGCTCGAGCGGCACAGCCTTGACACCCTGAAACAGGTCTTCAAAGCTGTGCGCGTCAAACTCGGCCAGCAAAATCATCACGCGCTCGCCCATGCGGCAGCAGAGGTTGGCCTTCGCCATGGCGGCGAAATCGCCTTCAAAAAAAACGCGCCGGTCCTCGACCCGGACGTTTTGCAGATCCAGCCGCCGCAGTTCGTCGCCGACCAGACCCTCCAGCCCAAACAGGCACGGCACGCAGAAAGTCATCGTATCCATAGTTTTCTCTCCAAGCATTCTATAGTTTCTCTAAGTATACGGAATCCCGGCGCAAATAGCAAACCCTATCTGTTACGATTTTGTAAAATGTGAGGAAAAACTTTATATTTATTTAAAGTGACAAGCGTTCGGAAATACGGTATACTGGAAGCAGCACAGAAATTCAAAAAAGAGGAGGAGGTTCCCATGTCTCAGGCAGTGATCGGATGGCTGATCGCCATCGTCGTCTTCATCGTGGCAGAGGCCGCGACGGTCGCGCTGGTGTCCGTCTGGTTCATCGGCGGCGCGGTGTGCGCGCTGATCGCGGCAATTCTCGGCGCGGGACTCGGCGTGCAGCTGGCGGTATTTCTCGTCGTTTCGGCGGCGCTGCTGGCGTTCGCGTGCCCGGCGGCTCGAAAAAAGTGGGCAAAAAAGCCGGAGCGTATGAATGCCGACCGCCTCGTCGGCGAAACGGCCATGGTCGCGGAGCCCATCGACGCCTGCGCCGATACCGGAGCCGTAAAGATCAACGGCGTTCTCTGGACAGCGAAATGCACAACAGGCGAACGCGTGGAAGCAGGACGCCATGTGACCATCGAGCGCGTTGAGGGCGCGAAGCTCTATGTCAAGCCCGCAGAATGTCCCTGCACAAAAGCATAACCATCATAAACAACCGAAGGAACTGAAAAAACCGAAGGAGGAACAAATTTTATGGAATGGATCCCCATTGTTGTGATCGCCGTTCTGGCGCTCATCATCGTCATCAGCAACATTCACATCGTCCAGCAGTCCCGCGCCTACGTCATCGAGCGCCTCGGCGCGTTCAGCAAGGTCTGGCAGGTCGGCATGCACGTCAAGGTCCCGTTCATTGAGCGCGTAGCCAAGAAGGTCAGCCTCAAGGAGCAGGTGCTCGACTATCCGCCGCAGCCCGTGATCACCAAGGATAACGTCACCATGCAGATCGACACCGTCGTCTATTATCAGATCACAGACCCGAGACTCTACACCTACGGCGTCGAACGGCCCATGATGGCCATGGAGACGCTCACGGCCACGACGCTCCGCAACATCATCGGCGACCTTGAACTCGACCAGACGCTCACGTCCCGCGACGTCATCAACACCAAGATGCGCGCCATTCTCGACGAAGCGACCGACCCTTGGGGCATCAAGGTCAACCGCGTGGAGCTGAAGAACATTCTGCCGCCGCAGGACATCCAGAACTCCATGGAAAAACAGATGAAGGCCGAGCGTGACCGCCGACAGGCGATTTTGCAGGCCGAGGGCACGAAGCGCAGCCAGATCCTTGTCGCCGAGGGCGAAAAGGAAGCCGCGATTTTGAAGGCAGACGCGGAAAAGCAGGCCGCGATTCTCAAGGCAGAAGCCGAAAAGCAGGCAGCCATTCTCAAAGCTGACGGCGAAGCGCAGGCCATCATGGCCGTGCAGAAGGCCATGGCCGATTCTCTGGCGCTGCTGAACGAAAAGGCCCCGAACGACCAGGTGCTCAAGCTCAAGGCGCTTGAGGCCATGCAGAAGGTCGCGGACGGCAAGGCCACGAAGATCATCATCCCGTCCGAGCTGCAGGGCTTTGCGGGTCTGGCTTCCGGCATTGTCGAGACGGTAAAGGAGACAACGTAACATGGCAAAGAAGGACGACCGCTTTATCAAAGTGCTGGACGAGGGCAGCGCCTTCGGCTGGCAGCGCACGATCTGGGTTGATCGGCTGACCGGCGTCAACTATCTCTGGGTCGCTTCCGGCTATGCCGGCGGCCTGACTCCGCTGCTCGGCGCCGACGGCCACCCCGTCGTGACCCGGATCCCATTAGAAGAGGAATGACGCCGCTATTACTCCGGTCTTGACTGCCGTAGGAACATTTTTATAAGGCAAACTTTTTCGGCGCACAAGCATACAGAAAAATGAAGAACTGCCATCCGACCGGATGGCAGTTCCAGCGTGTCGAAAAAGTCTTTTCGCCCCGCTGAAGCAGTTTTTCAAACTTTGAAAAACTGGTTGATTGAACGCGAAGGGGGCTCTTTGCCCCCTTCACTCTTTCCCTGCTGCTCTATCATCCAACTGCTTTTCATGGTTTTTTGACAGACTGAACTGCCATCCGGTCGGATGGCAGTTCTTTCAATTTAATTGCAGCTGCGGTAAATCAGCTTTGCGTTTGGATCTTGCAAAGCAGTACGAATTCACAGAAAGCCTGGTCGTATGGATGGTCACGCCTCCGGATCGAAGCGCTCAAAAATCGGGATGCCTCCGGCAGCTTCGCAGGCCAGCATGTCTTCCTTCGTGCAGATCGTCCAGTCAACCTCCTGCGCACCCCAGACACGAACGCACGAGCGCAGGCAGTAGCTGCTGCGGTCTTCAAATTTGTACGCGATAAAGTCCGGGACCGTCAGGAAGTTCAGCAGCAGATTGCCCGCAATGAACCGCTTATACCACGGCAGGCCCGACTTGTCCTTCTCAAAATTCATGGAAAGCTGCCCGCGGCAGATCGCAGGGCGGAACTTTTTCACGTCGATAAGCGCGAAGGGGTCAAACGACTCGATGCAGAACTCGCCCTGGTAACTGTCCAGCCGCTCGCAGACGGCCTTGGCCAGCGCCTTGTGATTGCCGCGCGCGGTTTTGAGTTCGATAATCAGGGGCGTTGCATGCTCAAACAGGGCGAGAACCTCGTCAAAGGTCGGGATCTGCTCATCCGTACCCTCAAGACGAAGCTGCTTCAGTTCGTCCAGCGTCAAATCCTCAATCTCGCCCTCGACGTTTGCGCAGCGCCTCAGATCAGAGTCATGGAACACGGCAAGCGTGCCGTCCTTTAAAAGATGCACGTCCAACTCCGCGCCGAAGCCGCGCTCAATCGCCCGGCGGAAAGCGGGCAGAGAGTTTTCGGGAATGACGGGCTTGTCGTGATAGCCTCGGTGGGCATAGCGGTACTTTTTGAGGATTTCCCACTTCTGATGCCCCTTCCGGCACCTCAGCGCCAGCGTGAACAGCAGATCGAGCGCCAAAAGCACGATCAGGATGATGCAGATTGTCAGCATGGTTACAGACCTCTTTCTTGCTATATTTTAGATAGGCTTGAGCAGCACTGAAACCCAAAACACAAACCGGCAAAGCGTTTGTGTTCTGGAAAGACTAACTATTAAATGTCAAGTCTGAAATGTGAGGAGTGGTAAAAATTTTAGACGGATCAAAAAGGGCATAG
>URAZ01000031.1 GCA_900545925.1 uncultured Eubacteriales bacterium
TTGATTTCATTGATACCAGATATCCTGAGATTCCTGAAGCAATCAGGGAGAAAAAGGTGATGGACGATGATACGGAGACGGTTCCCGAAGCAAGAAACTGGATCGCCGATGCAAAGTATGCGGATACACACGCGGAGGTTTTTGTCGGCACCGATATTACGGTGGATGAGTGGTTTGATTTCTGGATCGAAAATATTGTCGGAGATTTGGCTCCCAATACGCTCCGCAACTACCGTGACAGATACAAGCACAACATCCAGCCGGTGATCGGCAGGATAAAACTTACGGATGTGAAACCCATGCACTGCAAAAAGGTATTCATCGAAATGGATGCCGATTATTCCGGATCCACCATCCGTCAGGCGCACATCACCATGGGGACGATTGCTGAAAGCGGCGAAGATGAACGATCTCATCTCCAAGCATCCCATGGACGGTGTTCGATTTACCAAGCCGGTCCGTGCGGCAACCGACATCAAGTTCCTCACCCGCGAAGAACAGCGTATCTTTCTGGAAACAGCCAGACGCTCTCACAACTATAACTAATATGCGTTGATCCTCGAAACGGGACTGCGCACCGGCGAGATGATCGGACTGACGTGGGATGCGATAGATTTCCAAAATCGGACGCTGACGGTCAATAAAACCCTGGAGTATCGTCACAAGCAGCACTTTTGGCGTGCAGGACCTCCGAAAACGCAGCAGAGCTATCGCACCATCCCGCTGACAGATCGGGCCTATGAAATTCTGAAAGAAATCAAGGATAAGCGCCCTTGGCAAAAGGAATCTCCGCTGCTCTCGCAAACACTGGAATATATCGACCGGCGAACGGGGGCAATCTCCCGGCTGGTCATGCGTGACCTTGTTTTTATCAACTGGCGTACCGGAGAACCGGCAAAGAACAGTTCCTATGACACCCATCTCTACAAACTCTGCGACGAAGCAGGAATCCGGCGATTCTGTATGCACGCGCTGCGCCACACCTACGCAACGCGTGCAATCGAAAGCGGGATGCAGCCGAAGGTGCTGCAAAAACTGCTGGGTCATGCCAGCATCAAAACAACAATGGATCGGTATGTTCATGTGACTGCCGAATCGCTGGATTATGCCATCAAGCAATTTCAGCAAAATGGTGTAGTCTGATAAAATCCAATAAAGCCAAATGCGGAAATGGTGTAAAAATGGTGTAACAGCCAAGACGCCAAACGCTGAAACCCCTTGAAAATCAAGGAAAATTGAAGGAGAATGAGTACAAATGAAATTAGGTATCGTCGGACTTCCCAATGTAGGAAAGTCTACGCTTTTCAATGCAATCACAAATGCTGGCGTTGCAGCAGACAACTATGCGTTCTGCACCATTGACCCGAATGTCGGCGTCGTGTCCGTGCCGGACAAGCGGCTTGAGTGGCTGCGCGACCAGCACAATCCCAAGAAATTCACCCCCGCCGTGATTGAATTCGTCGATATCGCGGGTTTGGTCAAGGGCGCGTCCAAGGGCGAAGGTCTGGGCAACAAATTCCTTGCCAACATCCGCGGCTGCGACGCGATTGTCCACGTTGTGCGCTGCTTTGACGACGCAAATGTCACACACGTCGAGGGTTCGACCGACCCGCTGCGCGACATTGACATTATCAATACCGAACTCATCATGGCTGACCTTGAGATGATCGACCGCCGCATCGACAAGGCGCAGAAAAACGCCAAGGGCGGCGACAAGCGCTTCAATCACGAGGTCGAGGTTTTCACGGCCCTGCGCGACTATATGAACGAGGGCAATCTGGCCCGCACGTTTGAATGCTCCGAGGACGACGCCGCCATGATCGCCACCAGTGATCTGCTGACGCTCCGCAAGACGATCTACGCCGCAAACCTGAGTGAAAACGACGTGAACCAGCCCGAAGCCTGCAAGTATTTCACGCAGGTGCAGGAGCTGGCCGCGAAGGAGGGCAGCGAGGTTCTGCCCATCTGCGCAAAGCTCGAAGCCGACATCGCCGAGCTGGACGACCCGGACGAGAAGGCCATGTTCATGGAGGAGCTCGGATTGCAGCAGTCCGGTCTTGACCGGCTGATCCAGTGCAGCTACGAGCTGCTGGGGCTCATCTCCTTCCTGACAGCCGGCGCGGACGAGTGCCGCGCGTGGACGATCAAAAAGGGCACGAAGGCCCCGCAGGCTGCCGGCAAGATCCATTCCGACTTTGAACGCGGCTTCATTCGCGCCGAGGTCATCGCCTTCGACGATCTCAAAGCCTGCGGCACGCTGGCAAACGCAAAGGCGAAGGGTTTGCTGCGCAGCGAGGGCAAGGAATACGTCATGCACGACGGCGATGTCGTAAACTTTCTGTTCAACGTGTAATCAAAACCAAACCGCCCGCAGTCGAGTCTGGCTGCGGGCGGTTTTCTGTCATCTGCACAGCAAATGTTTCCAGTTTGCCGGAAAAGGTCTTGCGGCGCAGCGTTTTTCATACTATAATAAAAGAAAACAGCGAAAAGGTGAGCATATGGAGATCAATCGCGCAGCCGAACTGCTTCGCGCTCTTGCCGATGGCATCGACCCCATGACGGGACAGCCGCTGCCGGACGAGAGCGTCTATAACCGGCCGGAGATCATCCGGGCACTGCACTGCGTCCTGCAGGAACTGCAGGGGCGGGCAGACAGCACTGCCGCTGTCAACGCGGGCCGGAACTGGAGCACAGAAGAAGAAGCTCAGCTGCTGCAGGAATACGGCATGGGGCTTCCGATCGAGACGATTGCGCGCCGCCACGGGCGGAGCGTCGGCGCGATTGAAACGCGCCTGTCCGAACTCGGCCAGCGCGACCAGATCCAGTTCAGCATGCGATAGGAGCAGGGTATGGAACGAAGCAGACTGGAACTATTATTGGAGCAGGAGTTGCTGCAAAACGCGCAGCAGGCCCGCATCCTGTGCGGCAGCCCCGTGACGCGCTTTGTGCGCAGCGTGCAGACTGCCGGCGGCGTTGCTGCCGTGCGGGAATCCTGCAGGCGGAATCGCCCATCCGACGCGTTTGATTCTCTTGTGCAGGCAGGCCGGCTCGATCTGTCCGCGGAGGCCAGCGCCGTCAAGGGCAAATATGGTCCGCTCTTTACCGACGAGGAGGTCAACACCTGCCTCACGCTGCTCTTGGAAAGCGGTTATTTTCAAAAAACGGGGCGGTAACCACCGCCCCGCTCGAGTTTTCAATCAGTTCCGCTTCTCCAGCGCCTTTTTTACGACCGGCGCAAGCAGGCAGGCAAGCGCCCCGCCAATCAGGGCCGTGACCAGCTGCGGCCAGGTAAAGGCCGCCGTGACAGCTGCAAGCTTTGCCGCCGGAACGACCATGGGCGCGACAAGCTTCACAAGCACCAGATACAGTGCCAGCCCCTTTGCCGCTGCCGCCAACGCCATGCAGCCCCATGCAGTCAGGTGCTGTGCGGTCAGGAATCTGCCGACCAGCAGCGCAAACAGCACCGCATAAACCGCATTGCCAAGCGCCACACACGGAACAAACAGCAAAAACGCCGGGCCGATTCCGAGCGCATAGGCGCAGAACGGCGAGATAACCGCCACGATCACGCCCGACCAGACCCCGCCGGTGAGCGCAGCCATCGCCAGCACCAGATTGACGCACGAGCCCGTCACAAACTGCCCGAGGCTCTTTGTTGCGACCTGCAAAACAAGCAGCAGCGCAAGGCAGACCGCCGTGCGCACGATCCAAATCGTTTTTTTCATCCTTACATCTCCTGTCTCCCGAACACCGGGGGCTTTCAAAACTTTCGTTCACAGTATAACAGCCTGAACTGCCCGCGTCAAGGAAAACAAAACACGGTAGATTTTCATAGGATGGTTGTGGTATACTGGATGCAGTACACATGGGAGGGAAAGCCATGTATCCGAAAAAACAGCCAAAAAGCGACCGGGAAAAATTCTACGGTGCATTTCAAAAAAAAGTCGGCTGCAAGCCTGAGCAGTATCTGCGCCGGAAGCTTGCAGGCGGCATGCAGGAGGCCGAACTGCGGCGGCTTTATGATATGCTGGCCGTCGAGATCGCCATGAAGGCCAGATGCACCGCCATCCGCTATGACGCGCTGCATCTGGAACCCGCAGCTGAAACGGCGGCAGAGCGGCACATCCGCCGTGCGGCCACGCATGAGGTTCCCATCTGCGCACGCTGCGGCGGACGCATGGTGCTGCGCACCGGACAGACCGGCGCGCGCAAGGGAAAGAAATTCTGGGGCTGCTCCAACTACCCGGCCTGCCGGTACACGAAGGACTTTGAAGAGCGGTCATGAGAAATTTCAAATTTATCATCAGCTACGACGGCTCCCGCTATTTCGGCTGGGAGCGCCAGCCGGGCCGCGACACGATCCAGGGCAAGCTGGAAGCCGTTCTGACGCGGATGTGCGGTACGGACGTGCAGGTCATCGGCGCGGGCCGCACAGACGCAGGCGTCCACGCAAAGGCCATGGCTGCCAACGCCTACATGGACATGGAGAAAACGCCGGAGGAGATCCGCGACTACATGAACCGGTACCTGCCGGACGATATCTGCGTACAGGAGGCAAAGCTTGCCGCTGACCGCTTCCACGCGCGCTACCGCGCCGTCGGCAAGCTTTATACCTACACCTGCTATGTCGGCAATACGAAGCCGGTCTTCAACCGGAAATACGTCACCGTGCTCGATTACCAGCCGGATCTTGCCGCCATGCAGCGCGCGGCGGAGATTCTCACCGGCGAACATGATTACAAAAGCTTCTGCTCGAACCCGCAGATGAAAAAATCCACCGTGCGGATCGTCGATTCCATCGAGATCATCCGGCGGAAAGATTATATCTATTTTAATTATCATGGCACAGGCTTTTTACAGAACATGGTGCGCATCCTGACCGGAACGCTTCTGGAGGTCGGACAGGGCAAGCGCACACCGGAAAGCGTCCGGCAGACGCTCGAAGCGAAAGACCGAACGCAGGCCGGGTATACCGCGCCCCCGCAGGGGCTGTGTCTGATGCGGGTGGATTATTAAAGGAGCCTGCTGTAAGGCTGAAAGTCTTCTACGAATTTGCAACTGCGGTACAACTTTTTCTTTTGCTTCTCCGAAAGAAAACCGACTCGGTTTTCTTGAATCTTTCCTGCGAAACCAAGACCAGTTCAAAAATTCCGACACTGTCCTTGAAGGTGTCGTAGGGGCCGATGCCTACATCGGCCCGGCAGAATGCGCCGTTTTTATGGAAATCTTCAGCGAATTCGTAACTTCCTAAACGGGCCGACAGAGTCGTCGGCCTCTACGGCGAGACTTCAATGCACATGTACCCAGTAGGGGCGGACGACTCTGTTCGCCCGCAGAATATACCGATTTTACGGTAATCTTCGGCAAATTCGCAGCTTCCCAACGGGCCGATGTGGGCATCGGCCCCTACAGGGCTCCGGCGAAGCCGTACTGCCTTGCAAATTTTGAACGCAAGGCGTTTTTACCAGAGAAAAGATAGGGCCGTCGGAGACAACACGGAGAGAGCAGCGTTCGTTATAACCTCACAATTTCCACAACCGTCAGCACCCGCTCCCGGATATGGAAGCGCACGTCGAAGCCCGCGAAGTTAAACCCGTACCGGCGTTCCGGATCGTGCTGATAGCCTGGGACCGGCCCGCAGGATAACGCCTGCCGCAGTCCCTCGCGCTTGTCTTCCGGGATCATCGCCTCGAGTTCTGGTGGGAACACGACCGTCAGCGGCTCGGCGTCGCGCTTGCCGTCAAAGCCGTCAACGGCCTCCGGATAGCTGTCCGCATACGGAAGATACGGCTTGATATCATAGACCGGCGTTCCGTCCACCAGATCGGCTCCAGCGACATACAGGACCGGGCCGTCCTTCGTACGAAGGTCGGCCTTGACAAGCTGCACACAGGAAAGCCCCAGCGGATTCGGCCGGAACGGTGAGCGCGTAGCGAACACGCCCACGCGCGTTTTGCCGCCCAGCTTCGGTGGCAGCACCGTCGGCGACCAGCCCGCGCCCGCGACCTTATCAAATTCCCAGATCAGCCACAGATGTGAAAAATCCGCAATGCCGCGCAGACAGTCCGGATTGCGGTACAGCGGCTCGAATACGATCGTCGAGACAAGCCCGGATGCCAGCCCCGACTGACGCGGGACGCCGAACTTGGTGGGAAAATCGGTATGGATACGGGCAATGGGTTCGATGTTCATGGCGGTCGCTCCTGTTAAAAAATCTGATTGTAGCGTCAGCTGTCAAGGACGATAACGCCGCGAAAGGCGGGCCGGTGCGCTCCGCGGGCATGTGCACCCTTGTCAACTGACGCTATCATAGCACAATTTCCGAAAAAATCAAAATTCGTTTTGCTTTTCAGCATAACGCGCGTAAAATAGTGATGCACTGGAGGTGCAGAGTATATGAATGACGAATTGACAGCCGTTGATATCAAAAAAATGGAGCAGGAGGTCGAATACCGCCGTCTTCAGCTGCGGCCGCAGCTGCTTGAGGATGTAAAGACCGCGCGGGAGTTCGGCGATCTCAGCGAGAACTTTGAGTATAAGGCCGCCAAGCGCGAAAAAAGCCGCAACGACAGCCGCATCCGGTACTTAGAGCGCATGATTAAGACCGCAAAGGTCATTGACGCCAGCTCGAACCCGGACGAGATCGGTCTGTTCGACAAGGTGACGATCTACATCGAAGAGGATGACGAGGAGCAGACCATTGAACTTGTCACCACGCTCCGCCAGAACGCGCTCAAGGGCCTCATCAGCAAGGAATCGCCCGTCGGCAAGGCCGTCATGGGCCACAAAAAGGGGGACCGCGTGACCGTCCATGTGAATGAGAATTACAGCTATGATATCATCATCCGCGACGTGCAAAAGGGCTCGGACGACGAGACGCTCCCCATCAGCAGCTACTAAGGAACCCCAGAATCAGAACTTCCTTAAGATTCCGCTAAGATGTGCCCGGCCGACTTGACGGCCGGGCATTTTTCTGCTTTAATAGGTGCGATAAAAGGGAGTAGCAGGCGGTTTCCCCCGCGTCGGCTGCGTCAGTACGGCAGAAATGCCCGCAGCCGACTGAAATTGTGAGACTTTTACCGAAGCATTGTGTATGCTTGGGTAAAGGTCTTTTCTTTTTATCAAAAAACAAAACAGGAGGACTTTTTGTGGCACAGTTATTTTCAAACATCAGCAATCTCAGCTGGCAGCAGGCCGTGATGTGGCTGATCGGCGGGATCCTGATCTATCTGGCAATCAAACGGGATATGGAGCCCGCGCTGCTGCTGCCAATGGGCTTCGGCGCGATTCTGGTCAATCTGCCGCTGTCCGGCGCGGTGACACAGATCATCGACGGCGTGGAGGAGATCGGCGTTCTGAACGTGCTGTTTGACGCGGGAATCGCAAACGAGTTGTTCCCGCTTCTGCTGTTCGTCGGCATCGGGGCAATGATCGATTTTGAGCCGCTGCTGAACGACCCGAAGCTGATGTTCTTCGGTGCAGCGGCGCAGTTCGGCATTTTCTTCACCTTCAGCCTTGCAGCCCTTCTGGGCTTCCCCATCAAGGATGCGGCGGCCATCGGCATCATCGGCGCGGCAGATGGCCCGACGGCGATCTTCATGGCGAATTTCCTGAAATCCAACTATCTGGGCGCGATCATGGTCGCGGCGTATTCGTACATGGCGCTCGTGCCGCTTGTGCAGCCGCCTGTCATCCGCGCGCTGACCACAAAGCACGAACGGCTGATCCGCATGCCATACCATCAGCACACGGTTACAAAGCGCACGAAGATTTTATTCCCGATCATTATCACCGCCGTCTGCGGCATCGTCTCGCCGCGAAGCGTGGCGCTGGTAGGCTTTTTGATGTTCGGCAACCTCATCCGGGTGTGCGGCGTGCTGGATTCTCTTTCCGAGACGGCGCAGAAGACGCTTTCAAATCTCATTACGCTCTTCCTGGGCCTCACCATCGCCGTGCGCATGCAGGCAGAGTATTTCCTGACAAAGCAGACGCTTCTCATTATGGCGCTGGGTCTGGTGGCGTTTATTTTCGACACAGCGGGCGGTGTGCTGGTTGCGAAGCTGATCAATCTGTTCCTGCCGAAGGAGAAAAAACTCAATCCCATGATCGGCGCCTGCGGCATTTCAGCGTTTCCGATGTCCGCGCGCGTCGTCTACAAAATGGCAATTAAGGAAGACCCGCAGAATTATCTGCTCATGCAGTGCGTGGGTGTCAACGTATCCGGGCAGGTCGCATCCGTCATCGCGGGCGGTCTGCTGCTGAATCTTTTAGTGTGAGGGAAAGACTATGAATTATGAAGCATTCTTACAGACGCTGCCCATCATGGGCAAAGGCATGACCGGCATTTTTCTGGTCACGGGTGTGATCGTGTTTTGCATCCTCATTTTAGGCAAAACGGGCAACAAACCAGAAAAATAAAATCAAACGGTCTTGAATCAACATACAGATGCAGGTATAATAGAGGTACACTTCAAGAAAGAGGGTACTTTTATGTCTGTTGATATGACCAAATGGTGCGAGATTGCAAAGGCCAATATGGGCAAGCGTCCGGCTGGCGAGGGCCGGCTCGGCGGCAAGATCTGCATCGTGACCGGCGCGGCCCAGGGCTTCGGCAAGGGCATTGCGGAGGAACTGTATAAAGAAGGCGCAACCATCGTCATTGCCGATATGAACGAACCGCTGGCAAAGCAGGTTGCAGAGGAAATGGGTGAACGCGCCGTTGCCATCGCGGTCAACGTCTCCGACGAAGAATCCGTTGCGAACATGGTCGCGCAGACGGTTGAGAAGTTCGGCGGGCTTGATCTGATGCTCTCGAACGCGGGCGTCGTCCGCTCCGGCCCTCTGGCGCATGTGGAAAAGAAGGATTTCGACTTCGTCACCAGCGTCAACTACACAGGCTTCTTCCTCTGTGCAAAATACGCCGCCATCATCATGGAGGCCGAGCACGAGGCGGACCCCGAGGCCATGTTTGATATCGTCACGCTGAACTCCAAGTCCGGCCTTGAGGGCTCGAACAAGAATTTTGCCTACGCAGGTTCCAAATTCGGCGGCATCGGTCTGACGCAGTCGTTCGCGCTGGAGTTGTGCGCGTACAACATCAAGGTCAACGCTGTCTGCCCGGGCAACTTCCTCGATGGCCCGCTGTGGTCCGACCCGGTGCGCGGTCTGTTCGTGCAGTATCTCGAGGCTGGCAAGGTTCCCGGCGCAAAGGCCGTCGCGGACGTGCGCCGTTATTACGAGGCCAAGGTTCCGATGAACCGCGGCTGCCTGCCTGTCGATGTGGCGCGCGCCGTCATGTACTGCGTCGAGCAGAAGTACGAGACTGGTCAGGCCATCCCCGTCACCGGCGGTCAGGTCATGCTGAACTGAGGGCCGCGCGATGATCGAGATCGACATTCTGAACAAACTCAACGCGCCCACGCGGGAAGAACGCCTTGCAAATCTCAAAGAGATTCTGAAGACCACCGAATTCCCGCCCATGGTGCCGCAGTACATCAACAATCATATTCATACGACCTATTCGTTCTCGCCCTACTCCCCCACCGCCGCGGTCTATGCCGCGCGGATGGAAGGCCTGTGCACAGCTGGCATCATTGACCACGACTCTATTTCCGGCGCGCGGGAATTCCTCGCGGCGGCAGAGTTGGTCGGCATGCCGGTGACCGTCGGCATGGAGTGCCGCGTATCGATGGACAGCACGGCGATGCAGAGCAAGCGCACGAACAACCCCGATCAGGTCGGCGTCAGCTACATGACCATCCAGTCCGTTCCGCACGACAAAATTGAAACGCTCAACGCATGGTTCGCGCCCTACCGCGCGGCCAGAGGCCGCCGGAACCGCGCGATGGTTGAAAAAATCAACGCGCTGCTGGACGGCATCGCGCTGGACTATGACCGCGACGTGCTCCCGCTGTCGGAGGCGAAGGAGGACGGCGGCGTAACCGAGCGCCATCTCATGTACGCGCTGGCAAAGAAAATGGTTGTAAAAGCCGGAAAGGGCCAGCCAATGGTGGACTACCTCGCCTCCATCGGTCTGAACCTGTCTGCCAAGCAGCAGGCCCAGATGCTGGACACGGCATACCCGTTCTACGAGTATGACCTGCTGGGCATTTTAAAATCGGCGTTCGTGCCGAAAATTTATATCGATGCGACGGAGGAATGCCCGAACGTGCGCGACGTGGCCAAGCTGTGCAATGACATCGACGCGCTTTTGTGCTACGCGTATCTTGGCGACGTGACGGCCTCCGTCACAGGCGACAAGAAGGCGCAGAAGTTTGAGGACGATTACCTGGACGACGTGATCGCCTGCGTCAAAAGCTGCGGCATCCGCGCCGTCACCTATATGCCGACGCGCAACACGCCGGAGCAGCTGACCAGACTTCGCCGTCTCTGCGACGAAAACGGTCTGTTCCAGGTCTCGGGCGAGGACATCAACTCCCCGCGCCAGTCGTTCGTCATCAAGGCCATGGAAAACCCGCTGTTCTCCAACCTGATCGACGCGACCTGGAAGCTGATCGAGCACGAAAAGACCGGCTCTGCCATCTGCTGAGCCAAAACGAAAGGGGCATGACACCATGAGAAACCTGTTGGCGTTCGACCTCGGCGCGAGCAACGGCCGCGCGATTTTAGGCCAGTTCGACGGCGAGACAATCACCATGCGCGAACTGCATCGGTTTGAAAACAATTACATTGAGATGAACGGCGTGTTCTACTGGGATCTGCCGTATCTCTACAACCAGCTGAAGCAGGGTCTGCTTGCGTTTAAGAATGCAAATGTCGGCGAACTCGACTGCATCGGCATCGATACCTGGGGCGTTGATTACGGCCTGCTTGACCAAAACGGTCAGCTGCTGTCCAATCCGCGTTCGTACCGCTACGCGGTTGACGCAGATATGGAAGAGGCGTGGAAAATCGTCGATTTTAAGACGCTTTTCGCCCGCACGGGCATCGCAACCATGAATTTCAACACCGTCTACCAGCTTTACCGCCGCAAGCGGCAGCACGACCCCGCATTGGACGCAGCGCAGACACTGCTGATGCTGCCCGACCTGTTGGGCTTCTTCCTGACGGGTGAAGCAAAGACGGAATACACCGACGCAACGACCTCCATGCTCTATAACCCCACCACGAAGGACTGGGATTGGCAGACGATCGACGCGCTGGGCCTGCCGAGGAAAATCTTTACGAAGCTTGACCGTGCGGGCACGCTGCGTGGAAAACTCCGTCCGGAACTGGCCGCAGAACTCGGCATGAATCAGGCAAATTTCGCCGCTGTCGGCACGCACGACACGGCTTCCGCCGTCGCTGCTATCCCCGGCACGGGCAGCTTCGCGTTCTGCTCCAGCGGCACTTGGTCGCTGTTCGGTGTGGAGACGGACGAACCGATTCTGACGGACGCCGTGCGCGACGCGAATTTCTCCAACGAAGGCACGATTCAGGGCGGTTTCCGGCCTCTCAAAAACATCATGGGCCTGTGGCTCATTCAGGAGTGCCGGAGAGACTGGCAGAAGGCCGGCATGAGCCTCAGCTGGAGCGACATTGTCGAGGAAGCAAAAAAGGCCGAGTCTTTCCGTTCTGTCCTCGACCCCGATTACGGCGAATTCTTTGCCGGAGGCCGGATGGTCGAGAAAATTCAGGACTTCTGCCGCAAGACGAACCAGCCGGTACCGGAAACCGTCGGGCAGATCGCGCGGTGCATCTATGAATCGCTGGCGCTTAAATACCGCTGGGCGCTCGAGCGTCTGGAGGAGATCAAGGGCCAGCGTATCGATACGCTGAACATCGTCGGCGGCGGCTGCCAGAATAAGCTGCTCAATCAGTTTGTCGCGGACTCCATCGACCGGCCCGTCATCACCGGCCCCATCGAGGGCGCAGCCATCGGCAATCTGCTGGCCCAGGCCATGGCGCTGGGCGATATTACGACGATGGACGAACTGCGCACCGTTGTGCGCCGTTCCGAGGCCGTCAGCACCTATGAGCCGCATCACACGCCGGAATGGGAAGCCACATATCAGAAGCTGCTTTCCTTCAGCAAGTAACGTGATTCAAAAACGCCGGAAGCGATTGCTTCCGGCGTTTTGAAAAGGAGAATCCATATGGATATTCAAGAACTCGTCCGCGCGCAGCGGGCATATTTTCTCTCCGGCGCAACGCGTTCCTATGCGTTCCGAATGGAGCAGCTGAAAAAATTACAGCAGGCGCTGCGGTCAAATGAAGCGCTGCTGGAGCAGGCCATGTATCAGGACTTCCGCAAGGCCCCCATGGAGGTCTACATGTGCGAAACAGGCATGGTATTGGAGGAAGTGCGTTTTCATCTGAAGCACCTGAAGGGCTGGATGCGTGAGCGCACCGTCCCGACGCCGCTGGCGCAGTTCCCGTCAAAAAGCTTCGTCTCGCCGGAGCCGTATGGCGTTGCGCTGATCATCTCGCCGTGGAATTATCCCGTTCAACTCTGCCTGTCGCCGCTGGTGGGCGCGATCTCCGGTGGCAACTGCGCCGTCGTAAAGCCGTCGGCCTATGCACCCGCAACCAGTGCGGCCATTGCGAAGCTGATTGCCGAGAACTTTGACACGCGCTATATCGCCGCTGTCGAAGGCGGACGTGCGGAAAACAGCGCGCTGTTATCGCAGCGCTTTGACACCATTTTCTTCACCGGCAGCGTCGCCGTCGGCAAGGTCGTGATGGAGGCTGCGGCCAAGCACCTCACGCCCGTCACGCTCGAACTTGGCGGCAAAAGCCCCGCCATTGTGGATAAAACCGCCGATGTGAAGCTCGCCGCGCGGCGCATCGCGTTCGGCAAGGTCTTGAATGCCGGTCAGACCTGCGTGGAGCCGGACTATCTGCTGATTGAGAAATCGGTCAAACCCGCGTTCATCGAGGCATACAGGCAGGCGCTGCGCGAATTCTTCCCGGACGGCAAAATGGACGAAATGCCCGTGATCGTCTCGGAAAAGCACTTTGCCCGCGTGACGGCGCTGTTGGAGGGACAGACAGCTGTGGTCGGCGGAGAATTTGACGAAAAAACGCGCTTCGTTGCGCCCACGCTACTGGACGGAGTTTCCCCGGACAGCCCCGTTATGCAGGAAGAAATCTTCGGGCCAATCCTGCCCATGCTGGAATTTGACCGACTGGACAAGGCCATTAATTTCATCCGCAGCCGGGAAAAGCCGTTGGCGCTGTATCTGTTCACGTCTGACAAGGCAGCCGAACGCCGCGTGCTGGATACCTGCTCCTTCGGCGGCGGCTGCATCAACGACACGATCATCCATCTTGCTACTACACACATGCCTTTCGGCGGCGTAGGAAACAGCGGCATGGGCAGCTACCACGGCAAAAAAAGCTTCGACACGTTCACGCACGCACGCAGCATCGTCAAAAAATCGACATGGCTCGATCTTCCGATGCGGTATCACCCGTATTCGGAGAAAAAACTCGGGCTGGTGAAAAAGTTTATGAAATAGCGCCAGTTCCATGGCCTGCCATCAAATCCGCTTCTGACACCATCCCATGCAGCAAGAATGGCCGCACCTATAAACATCAGAACCGCGATACCTTCTATCAGCCATCCGATGATATGTGCGCCGCGATTTTTTCTTCCGCGCTCTTTTTTGTCCATTTTCCAAATGCCTGGGATTCCATGGACGGAACATAGCCCAGATCCTGATAGCCCAGTTTCAGAAGCAGTCCCATGCTTGCAGCATTTTGCGGATCTGTGAAGCAGACAAATTCCCGGTCAGGCGCTTTCTGATGAAGAAGGTCGATTAGGGCCGAAAGAGCCTCGAACGCGTACCCATGACGATGATATTGATAGGAAAATGTGTATCCAAGAGAAATCGTATTGTCCTTCGGCACGACAACGATCTCGCCGATCATTTCATTCGTTTCCTTTCTCGCCACGGCAAGCATGCAGGGTGCCTCTGCCGACAGCGTATCATGCGCCCGGCGTTCGACCAGTTCTGCGATCTGTGCATAATCTTTTGTCTGGCCCCTCTGATAGCGGGAGCAGCGTTCGTTATTTCTATAGTCGAACATGACAGCCGCATCACCGGACATTGTATTTCGCAGATAAAGCCGTTCTGTTTCCAAGAAGACCATTGCCGTTCCCTCCGTCGCTCTTGCTTGAAAAAACAGTATCAACCGCCCCGACTGTCTAGCCGGGGCGGTTTTGGATCACCGGTTCGGGACGATCACGGCCAGAAAGCGCGTGACGGAGCCGGTGTGATTGCGAATGGAATGGGTATGGCCGTCGGCGCAGAATTCCGCGTCGCCGACGTGCAGTTCGCGGCTCTCGCCGTCCTCGGTGACGGTGGCCGCACCCTCGAGGATGTAATACGCCTCGCCGTTCGTCTCGTGCGGGTGGACGCCGACGGATTCGCCGGGCTGGAGCGTGATAACGGCCATCATCTCCGCGCGGCTGCCGAGCTGCTCGGCAGAGAACAGATAGCGGAAGCTGGGGCTGCCGTCGCCGCCGCGGATGTTGTGCTTGACGGCAGTCTGCATGTCATTTTTCATCTGGAACATCGCAAATTCCTCCTGTTATTTATGATATTTGCTGCCCGCCTGAATGGCCTCGGCGCGGTAAAGCTGCTCAAGAGCCATGACGCGGGCCAGATGGTGCGGAAAGGTCATCTTGCTCATGGAAAGCTGAATATCTGCAAGCTTTTTGATTTCCGGCGCGATTCCGAACGACGAGCCGATCAAAAAGCAGGCGCTGGAGCGGCCGCTTCCCTTCGCCTGCCGCAGCGTATCTGCCAGCTGCTCAGAAGACAGCAGCTTTCCCTCCGGCGTCAGGACGCAGAAAAAGCAGCCCTTCGGAAGCTTCGCGCGGATGAGTTCCGCCTCCTTTTGCAGGCCCTGTGCGATCTGCGCGTCGTTCGGGTCCTCCGGCAGACGGCACTCCGGCAGTTCGATCAGCTGAAAGTCGCAATAGGCCTTCAATCGCTTGGCGTATTCCGCCGCAGCCTCGGTATAAAAGCGCTCTTTCAGCTTTCCCATACAGATGAGCGTGATGGAAAACATAAAACCTCCGCAAATCCAAAAAGCCTGTCCGCGACGGACAGGCTTCTGGATGAAAAACTTAGTCTGCTACATAGGGCAGCAGGGCGATCTGACGGGCGCGCTTGATAGCGACTGTCAGCTGACGCTGATGAGCAGCGCAGGTACCGGTGGTACGGCGGGGCAGGATCTTGCCGCGCTCGGACAGGTAACGGCGGAGCTTGACAGTGTCTTTGAAATCGATGTGCGTCACCTTATCAACGCAGAAGGAGCAAACCTTCTTACGCTTGCGAGGATGAACACGATCATTAGCCATTGCCATAGTGAATCCTCCTATCTTTGGTCTTGTGGAAAAATGTTAGAACGGGAGATCGGGATCGTCGTCGGAAAGCATGGAGAAATCAGACGGAGCAGCAGAGACATTCTGCGGTGCCTGATATGCCGGCTGCTGCGGCGGAACCTGATTGAAGCTTTGCGCGTAGCCCTGAGACTGGTTGAACGAACCGCCGTCAGCACTGTCGCGCTTGCTGTCGCCGAAATAGACATTGTCGGCAACGACCTCCGCCGAGCGGCGCTTATTGCCTTCCTTGTCCTGCCAGTTGCGGATCTGCAGCCGGCCTGTTACGACAGCCATACGGCCCTTGGTGAAATACTTGCTGACGAACTCAGCGGTATTGCGCCATGCGACGATATCCACGAAATCTGTTTCCTTCTCCGCGCCCTGTGCCGCGTAATCGCGGTCAACAGCGAGGGTAAAGGATGCGACCGCAACGCCACTGCCGGTCCGGCGCAGCTCAGGGTCACGAGTCAGTCGGCCCATGAGAACGATATGGTTCAGCATGTGAGCGCCTCCTTACTCTTCAACAGCGACGATGATGGAACGCAGAATGCCGTCGGTGATCTTGAAGACACGATCAAGTTCAGCCGGCATTTCGGGCGTTACTTCGCAGGTCATGTAGACGTAGTAGCCCTCAACCAGGTCGTTGATCGGGTACGCAAGACGGCGCTTGCCCCACTCGTCAACACTGGTCAGAGTGCCGTGAGCCTCCACGATACCCTTGAATTTTTCCACGAGAGCCGCGATACCCTCTTCACCCTGCGCGGGGTCGATGATATAGAGGACCTCATACTTTGCGGAAAGTTTTGCCATTGATGTTGCACCTCCTTCTGGACATATGGCCGCAGGACTCGCCTGCGGCAAGGATTGTCTGCGCTTCGCAGACCGATTTATTATAGCTGGAAACTCCGGAAAAGTCAACTGGAAATCGCAAAAGAAATTAGATTTTCGCAGATTTCCGGCATGTCACCGCTTCTATACAGCAAAAAGAGGAGCGGCAAAGCCTCTCCCCTTTGATCTGTGCGGTTTTCGCCGCCCGCAGGCTCAGGTCGTCTCCTGCTCCGACTGGATCCGGAACTGATTCATAGTGCGGATGTGCTCGGTCATCAGTTTGGATGCCAACTCCTCGTTCCGTTCCTTGACCGCCTCAATGATCCGGCGGTGCTGGGCACAGGAGGTCGTGCGGGTCTGCTCGTTTTTGGCAATCTGCATCTGCGCCTTTTTGAGCAGGAACCGGATCACCTGATACATTTCATATGTGACCTGATTATTCGCTGCGCGCATGATCTCGTTGTGATATTCCACGTCCGCCTTGACATACGCCTCAATGTTGTCGGTCTGCATCTGCTCGGTCAGTTCCTCCAGCCGTCGGATCTGCTCCGGCGCAGCACGGCGGCAGGCCAGCCGGATGACGCTTCCTTCGAGCATCAGCCGTGCCTCATAAAGCTGCGCAATGTCATAGTTGTCCATGATCAGATGCAGATAGAATTCCTGCAGAGGATGCTCTACCGCGTCCGTGACATAGGAATTGTGTTTGTCGCGGCGAACCAGTCCGAGGGCCGTCAAGCCCATGAGCGCCTCACGCACGGTCGTCCGGCCGACGGAGAAGGCCTGACAGAGTTCCTGCTCCGTCGGAAGCTTTTGGTTGGGCTGAAGTCTGCCGTCGGCGATCATTTCCTTGATCTGAAATACGATCTCGTCAGAAAGCGATCTCTTGTTGAGCGGCGTTGGGGAAAAACTGCGTTCGTTCATGAAAATGCTCCTTGCAAAAAGGGTTCCCGCCAACAGGCGACATAAATGCTTATTTTTTATGATAATACATTTCAGAAAAATAGTCAAATCTTTTCTGGTCTTTCCTGTTTTTACAGGCGAAAACCGGAAACACGAAAAGCGAAGCTGCGCACCCGGCGCAGCTTCGCGGAAGGAAACGCCCTTATTGCCGATAAAGTTCCGGACGGCGGCTTTTCAGCAGCGGAAGCTGAGCCCGGATTCGGGCTGTCTCGCCCAGATCGAGCGTGACAACACGTTCACATGCCTCGCCGGTCAGTTCCGTCAGAATCCGTCCCCATGGGTCTACCGCCATGGAATGGCCGTAATAGGGATACGGGCCATCCGGCGCAGCCGCAGGCGCACAAGCGCAGAGAAACACCTGATTGTCCAGCGCGCGGCTGCGGCAGTTGATCTCCCAATGCGCCGGTCCTGTGGTCGAGTTGAACGCTGCTGGAACCAGCACCAGCTGCGCGCCGCGGTCAGCAAGCGCACGGAATTGCTCCGGAAAGCGAAGATCGAAGCAGATGGCAAGGCCGATCTTCCCGAAGGGAGATTCCACAACCCGCAGCTGCTCGCCGGGTGTAAAAACGCTGCTTTCCTGTATGCACAGTCCGCCCGGCAGTGAGACGTCAAACAGATGACATTTCCGGTAGCATGCAAGTTCCTCGCCTGCAGGGGAGAAGAAAAAGCTGGTGTTATAGATGCGGCCCTGTGCATCAAGTTCCGGCATACTGCCGCCCAGAAGATACACACCTGCCTGACACGCCAGCGCGCGCAGATGCTTCCAGATTTCGCCGCCGCGCGGCTGCGCACAGGCCCGAAGCCGCTCCAGCTGATACAGACAGCAGAACATTTCCGGCAGCAGAACCAGCTGCGCACCCTGCCCGGCGCAAGCAAGAACCGCGCGCTGCGCCTGCCGGAGATTCTCCTCCATATCCGGCCCAATGCGATGTTGGGCAAGTCCGATACGCACGTTCATCGGCCGTCTAATTCCGGCTGCTGCCTGCGCAGATACTCCACAACGCCGCCGGCCTCCAGCAGTTCTGCCGGATAGCCTCTGAGCGGCTTCAGGGCAAGGCATTCGCCGGTCGTAAGGTTGGTCACAAGGCTGCGCTCGGTATCAATCTGCAATTTATCTCCGCGCCGCACGCAGGCGGTAATCCCCGGGCAGGTGAAGAGCATCATGCCGGAGGCCAGTTCGCTGCGGAAGAACGGGAACAGATAGGATTCCGCAACGACGCAGCGGATCCCGATCTCCCGCATTCCCGCCATGGGCTGCGGATGCGCATGACCATAGCCAAAGCTTTTCCCGGCAATCAGCATATCGCCCGGTGCACAGGAGTCAAGAAACTCCGGGTCAAAGTCCTTCATCAGGCAGGCCGTGATCTGCTTCAGATCTGTCAGGCCAATGTTGGGAATGCCGATGATATAATCGACATCAAAGCTGTCCGGGAACACCCATGCTGCTTTTCCTTGCAGGATCATGCCTCCGCCTCCTTCCAAAAGTCTCTTGGGTCGCAGATCTCGCCCTGTACCGCCGCGGCGGCAACGGCAGCAGCGCTGGCAAGATAGATCTCACTGTCCAAGCTTCCCAGCCGGCCGCTGACATTGAGCGTCTGCGTTGAAATTGCGCGTTTGCCTGCGCCAAGGTATGCCGCCGCACCGTAGCAGAAGTCACAGGTCGGCGAACTCAGGAAGCAGCCGGCGTCTGAAAAAATCTGATAATACCCGCGCCGGATAGCCTCGCTCTGAATGGCTGCTGTTGCGGGCGAGATATAGAGTTTGCGCCCGGGCGCAAGCCGTCTGCCGGACAGCACATGCGCCGCGGCTTCCAAATCCTCAAGACCACCGCCCGCACAGGTGCCGATGATGCCGATATCGATCTGCGTACCGGCTGCTTTTGAAAGCGGGACCGCGTTTGCAATAGAGGGCGGTGCGGCAAGGCAGGGTTCAATACATCCGAGGTCCAGATGAATCAGTTCGGAATACGCATTCTCTGTCTGCGCATCCGCATCCGGGTCAAACACAGCAGAAACGCAGCCGAGATAATTGATCAGGTTGCAGACGGTAACACGGCTGGCAAGCGGCATGCTGCGCGCGCCGGGTCCGCCAAACTCCAGAATTTTGCCGCTGCACCGGGATAGCCCCAGTTCCATCACCAGCGTATGCAGCAGATCGCGGCCCATAACACCGGGCTGGAAGCTGCCGTGCAGTTCAACGCGGACGACCTCCGGAATCTCCATCCAGAGCAGTCCCTGAGTCAGCGGCCGGAGCATTTCCTTCAAGCAGCCGACGCCGAGCGCCCCGATTGCGCCGATACAGCTGATGTGCGTGTCAAAATGCGGCACCAGCATGCCGGGCTCGACCCACTGCTGCTCAATCGCCAGGATGTGCCCGATCCCCTCTCCTTCCGAGAGGTGAAAGCCCTGCTCCTTGGCCCAGCGGCGGCTTTCGGAGATAAAGCGCTCTTGTGTCTGATTGCGGACGGGCAGCATATGATCCAGTGTCATATAGACGTTTTCCGGGTCTGTGATCGTTCCGCCCAGTTTCTCCCGGATCATGGCTTCATACCAGTCGCTCAGGGCTGGCCATGCGTACAGGATCCGCCGCGGCACCCGGAAGGTATAGGCCTCGCCCGCATGTACGGAGTCAACGCCTGCGGTCCGGGCAAAAATATTGTATGTGTAGGACATACGTCACCTCGATAAGCCGCGCTCAGGCAGCAATCAGGAACGCGCCGACCAAGAACAGTCCGACCAGAATGGTCACGATCAGCGTATAGCCAAGGAAGTCCCGGACCTTGATGCCAAGCACGTTTGCCATCGGCAGCGCCCAGAACGGCGTGCAGAGGTTTGTCCACGAGTCGCCGTAAGCAACAGCCATGGCTATACTCTTCATGTCCACGCCAAGCGTTTTTGCCGCCTCCAGCATGACCGGGCCCTGAACCGCCCACTGGCCGCCGCCGGAGGGAACGAAGAAGTTTACAAAGCCGGCAGACAGGAAGGACAGCGCAGACATGGTCTTCGGAGTTGCAATCTTAACGAAAACATTTGCAATCACGGGAACCAGTCCGGAATAGGTCATAATGCCCATGATACCGGCATAGAAGGGGAACTGCAGCAGGACGCCCCAGGACTGAACCGTCTGCTCCTTGAAGGATTCGGCATAGTCCAGCGGATACAGCCACGCCAGCATGCCGAGGCAGAGAATAATCAGATTAAAGACGTTGAGGTCGATGTTGAAGCCGTTCTTGGCAAAGTGATTGATTGCGTACGCAATGCCCATGATGCCGACAAAAATAGACCAGAACCGCATATTTTCGACCTTTTCGGCAAAGGAACCCTTTTTGCGCATCTGCTTGCGCGCATCCTTACGCGCGTTTTCCGCGGCGACAATCGCAGGATCGAGCATGGTCATCTTGCTCGGATCCTTCGGGCTCATCAGAAGCAGACTCAGCGGGATCAGAATCAGAACGCCGGCAGTGCAGATCAGGTTGAAGCTGCCAAACAGCGTCTGACTCAGCGGAATTACGCCCATGTATTCCTCAAACCGGTGTCCGGCTGCTGCGATCTGAAGCGGAATCGCACCAGTCAGGCCCATCTCGTAAGTCATAATGCCCGAATATCCGCCCGCCGCCAGAAGCGGAAGGTGATACGGAACGTTCTTTTTGGACAGCTGTACCGCCATTTCCTTTGCAAGAAACGCACCTGCAATCAGGCCGATGCCCCAGTTGACCCACCAGAGCACAAGCGTGGTAAACGAAAGCAGCAAAACGGCGCTAGAATTCTTTTTCGGGAGACTGCAAAGCTTGACCATGCCGCGGTTGACAATCGGCGATTTTGCAAGCACCGCGCCCGCAATCAGGCCGAACGCAACCTGCATCGTAAAGGCAATCAGTTCCCAAAAGCCCTTCGACCAGTTCTCCACGACTTGGATCGGCGTGGTCGGCGTAAAGATGACGGCCAGGAGTCCGACGATCAGCGTCAGGATGATTGCGATCACGAGCGGATCCGGAAGCACCTTTCGCATCCATGTTTCAAATTTCTGTCCGACTTTAATCAGCATTTGAATTTTCCTCTCTTTCTTCTTCAGTGATTGCGTGCAAAAATCTTCTGTGCAAGGATTTGAAACTCATCCAGCGAAATCAGCGCCTTTCGCTCAGCAGAAAGCGTCTTGACCTCGTCCAGCAGTTCACGCTTAATCTCTTTGGAACTGCATTCCAGTCCAAGCTTGTCCAGCGCAAGTTCAATCGATGCAATGCCGCTGCTCTTGCCGAGCACAATTTCGGGACCAGGATGGCCAGTAAGCTGATAGAGATACGGGAGAATCTCACGCGGGTCGTCCTGGCAGTTTTTGTACCAGCCGGCAATGATGCCGGATTCGATCTGGCTGATGCAGGGGCCGGTGATGGGCCGATTCGGGCGGTCTTCAATGCCGGCGATCTTCCGTATGGCCTGCGCCGTTTCATAGAGTTTATCATACTGTAGGCCGAGATTCACGCCGTACATGCAGAGCAGGCTCAGCGCAACTTCCTCATAGGAGGCGTTTCCGGACCGTTCGCCGAGCGAGGAAACTGTCGTGTGCGCAACATCCGCACCTGCGGCCAGCGCCAGAAGCGTGTTGGCGCTGCCCATTCCAAAGTCGTCGTGGCAATGCACCTCAATCGGCTTTCCTGTCGCCTGCTTCATTTTTCGGATTGCAAAGGAAATGCTGCTCGGAGACAGCACGCCCATGGTGTCTACGCAGCCAAGCGCATCCATATGGCCATCCTTCGCAACAGCCGTGACGATCTGCATAAAATCGTCAAACTGTGCGCGGCTCCCATCGATGGGGAAAAAGACCGTATACAGTCCCCGTTCGCGTGCATAGCTGGTCGCCTCCACGGAAAGCGCAATCGCCTTTTCCAGTGTCCAGCCATACGCGCGTTCAATGAAGCGGCGGCTGGCCGGAATTTCGATGACAACGCCCTCCGCACCGCTGTCGGCAACCTTGTCGATATCTGCCTTCATGCAGCGCGCAAAGGAAAAGATCTTCGGCCCGAGATTACGTTTGACGATGTCTGCGACGGCCTTTGCATCCGCCGCAGAAACGGCGGGCATGCCCGCCTCAATCCGATGGATTCCCACCTCGGCAAGCCGTTCCGCAATGGCGATCTTGTCGTCATGAGAGAAGACAAGCCCGGCCTGCTGTTCGCCGTCGCGGAGCGTCACGTCATGCAGCTGGATCTTCTCCGCAAAATTCAGCTGCTGTCTGACCTCCTCCGCATTGTTCCACGGACTGTTCAGCCAGAGGGTTTCAGTGCGCATGGGTAAAACACGTCCTTTCTTATATCTTATTGTCTGACAATCTTATTATATAACAAACATGTTGTATGTCAACTGACCTTTTGCCGATTTTCATACCTGTTTTTATTGCATATTCACGAAACCGCAACCGCACCAGACACGCCGTCGGCCTAGTGAAAGGTTAAAAGAAGGAAGAAGTTTGCGCCTCTGATAACAAAAACGCCTCAAATTCCGAAGAACTTGAGGCGTCGTGCTGTCCGAGGCTTATCGGCCAACTATTCAACTAAACAAAAAGGTCGTCGCGAACTAGCGAAGTCCGCGACGACGATGTGTTTTCGCTACACTATAGATGAACCCTCGACTTGTCGAAGTAGCTTCTAGCAATTACAAAATCAAAAACACTTCTGCAAAAATTTCTTTACTATACTCTCCAAGCAGCATATAACTTCTCTAGTACATTATTGCAAGTATTGAATTGCCAGAGCAATTAGTGACAGGCACCGATTAAAAAAATAATCATAATGGCGCGGATCCGAAATATCAATTGTGTCTCTCTCATGGTGTCTTATCCTGAAGTTATTTCCTATTTTTCTCAGTGCATAAAACTCCGTTGTAAACAGCTCGATATATGCTGCTTCTCCACCAGCCATATCAGCAATTATTCTGTCAGCAGAAGTTTTCTTGTCCGATGGGTAATATGTCTTGAGTCGTTCAAGTGCATCCCACATCTTTTCAACGGCGATCTGACGGTTGCCTGGACGCGGCTCCTTATAGTAGGCTATTGCTTCCTGCAAGAGTTCCCGTGTTCCAAGCTCTTTGACTCCCACAATCGTTTTTTCTATTTCAGACGTGAGTGGACTATTTTCAACAATACGCTCGATCTGCCAATCATCGTTTAGGCAATAAAGCAGCCCTGTTTTCTGAAAAATCTCATTGATTTCATCCTTAAATAACATCGCAGTCGCATTGCTGCTGTGAAGTATCAAATGATTATGTCCAAAATATTCATGATAGGTTCCTGTCGTCACATCATGTATATTGTTGGCAAAGAGCTCAATGAGATCCAGCAATGCAAACTGATCGTATTTATCAGTTGTTTCTTCATCTGCGAAGTAATCCGTATGTGTCGCAGGCGCAGCAATCTTCCCGTATACATCTCGATACAGTGTAGGAATATCAAATTTTAGGGATCTGTTAAACTTCTCCTCATCAAGGCCGCAGCAGCCCCGACCGTCGGGACACTGCTCCGGGAACTTCCATGCGAGATTATTGTAATACTTCTCACAGCAATCCAGCAGCAGTGCATACTTGTCAGTTGAAATGTCGTATGTTCTTTCTATTGGCTTACGCATCCCATTTCGTTCCGTGTAATACACCATTTATCCACCTTTCGCCTTGACTTTGACCCTTGTAAAAAATCATACGCCATAGAATCAATTAATCAGTCGATTCCTATTCGTACCATTTCAATACCAGCATCAATCATAGCAGCCCTCCGGCACTCCGATTCGTTTATTGCAAATCTCACGAAACAGCAGCCCACAGGTCAACGCATCGTTTTCTGCGTTATGCAGTGCTGGCGTAAATTTGAAGGTGTTTCGGCATACATTTTCAAGTGAGTAGCTTTCCAGCTGCCAGATCCGCTTGGACAACTCCAGTGTGTCATAAAGCGGCCGCTTCTTTACAATATTTTCGCTTCCATTGGCAGCCAAGAACTTATACTCGAACTGGAGATTATGCGCAACGATTGGTGCTTTCTCACCGATAAAGGCATCCACGGATTGCATGATCTGCTCGATATACGGCGCGTCTGCAACCATATCCTCTGTGATGTGGTTGATCGCCGCTGCTTCCAGTTTCAGCCCTTTTCGTGGTTTCACATAGCTGGATAGGATTTCGACCGGCTGGAAATGTTGGAACTTGATAATGGCGATTTGGATGATTTCGTTTTTTACTTCACTCAAGCCGGTCGTTTCCAAATCAATCGCATAGAAGTCGTTGAATTTTGCAAGTGGCGTTCTGCTTGTGACGTTATTTGTATTCGGATATTCATAATCCAACTTTTTTGGCAACGGCTCCGCATCTGGTTGGACAGTCAGTTCATAGGTTTGAAGAGATGGTATCATTTCTTCAAACCACTTCTGCGTTTCCCAGAACTCTTGCAGCGCTTTCTGCTTTCCTTGAATTCGCCCCATAAGCGCCTTGGTCAGCCCATCTGGAATACTGGCATCGCTGCCTTCTGCCTGAATCGTCCTCCATGTTCCAAGCTGCGGCAGACGAAAGCCCTTTAAATATTCGTCGTACTTTGCTTTGTTTTGAAGCAGCGCCACAAAGTCCTTATTACAGAGTGCTTCCATCCATTGTTCTAGGAAGCACTTGCAGCGATCCATTTTTTCCTCAATCTGTGCCAGCGACCCGAAACAACCATTGTTTACGATTCGGTTGTATTGGTCCGCAAGCTGCTGATAAAGCTGCTGCGCTTCCGGCGAAAATGAGACGCTCTGCGTATCGGCTTGCTGTGTTTTTGTCGGTGGCTGAATTTTGCTGGTTTTGGAGGACACAGCACTTGTCTCAGAAGTGTTCCGCTTGAGCTTACCCGCAGCATAAAGAATCATCATGCCGATCCCAGCCACGCCTGCAAATATGGAAAGCAGTAAGCTGTGCTCAGAAAGCCCGATGCCAAGGAGCAGCAATAAGAAACCAATGACGAGATTTTTCTTCGCCCGCATCGTACAACCCCTCTTTTTCTTTTCGCCACGCAACGCAGTGGTGACTCGAATTGTGCTTGATCGGCTCCGTCCTCGCTTGTGTTTGTAATATTATAGCATATTTCGTCAGGCTCGTCGATAGGCTTTTCCGCAAATGTGTCGTTCAAAATGATCTCCAAAAGTTTCTTTTTCGATAGTCTTTCAGCTGCAGCCCTTTGCAGACAGGATATCCGCTGTGCATTTGTCAGTTCTGACTCCATAATGACCACATTCAGCGTCCAGCCGATTTTCATTGCCAGCCGTAGGAGCGTTTGGTCATTTTCATAAGTCCGGTAAAAATCTCGCATCCGGCGCACATTGCGTGGGGAAAAGCCTGTGTGGTCAGGGAAATTTGCTTGTAAAAACTCTGCGGCTGCGACCGCTGCTCCCTTCTCCGGGCGCTGGCTAATAGCTTTGCCGATGACATGAATTTCGTCCATTTGCGGAAGATTTTGCGCAAAAATTGCGGCCAATTCCCGGTACATCGTGCTGTAATCCACAGGTTTTCTGACGTTCATGCCTTCTCCTTTCCGCGCTGGTGCGCATTGGATATTCTGTTGTTTCACCGAATAATACTGTTTTGCGTGCTTCAACTCGGCTTTTTCACAAGATTTGAACGGTGAGAATGAAGTGCGCTTCGTGGAAGCGTGCTTCATTTCGACATAAAATCTCCATAGTTGATCTATTATAAACTATGGAGGTCTTCAGAATGAAACCATACCCGGCGCTGCTCGCAGAGCTTCTTTCCGAAGAATTGTCTTCTCTGCGGCAGCAGAAGGCATTGACTCAGGAGGCCATGGCGGAGCAGCTTCGTATTTCCAGCCGCGCATACAGTGATTTGGAGCGCGGGAGATATGCCGCCTCCGCCCCGACCTTGCTGTTTCTCTTTTCCATGCTGGATGCGGAGGCGCAGGGCGCTCTGGTTCAACAGTTTATGGATCGTGTTCAAGCACTGGAGGGGACGGATGCAGCATGAACGCCGTAACAGACATTGTCGAAGTATATGATCTGTTGTACCGACTCGGTTTCTCTGCAACCAACACTGCATTTTTCCATCTTTCCTACTCGGTCTATCTCGCCTCACTCAATCCGCATTGGCTGGTAAAGCCATCGCAGCGGCTATATCCTGAAGTAGCAGACCAATACAACACCAATCCGCTTCAAGTTGTCCGAAACATTGACGGGTTTGCCTGTGATTCATGGCGTAAAAACGCCGTTCTCCTGCGCAGCTTTACTTGCCGTCCGCTGACGACCGCCCCATCCTCTGCGCAGTTCTTGCGGATTCTTACACACTATCTTCGGAGCGGAACAGTATAGCGCATGCTTTTACGGAATATACAGCACATCTAACTACTTCTGCCGTAAGAGTTTTTGGCCATTTTCATAAGTCTTGTAAAAATCGCGCATCCGGCGCACGTTGCGCGGGGAAAAGCCTGTGCGGTCAGGAAAATTAGCCTGCAAAAATTCTGCCGCTGCGACCGCTGCACCTTTCTCCGGACGCTGGCTGATAGTCTTGCCGATGGCGTAGATTTCGTCCATCTGCGGAAGCTTTCGGGCGAGAATTTCCGTAAGTTCGCGGTACATGGCGCTGTAATCAGCAGGTTTTCTGACGTTCATGGCTTCTCCTTTCCGCGCCGCTGCGCATCATATATTTCGTCGTTTTGCGAATAGCCTGCTACAATATTTTGTGGTATGATTGCTTCGTTCGTTTGATTCTTGCGAAGGGAGAGCAATCATGCAGTACACCGATAACGAAGCCGCCTTGATAGGCGGCCTGATCTCAACCTACTTCTTTCAGCCTGCCGTATCTGCGTCTTTGAAAGACGCTTACCGCCGCGTCTTGGAGCATCTGCACCAGAATGCGCTCACTTCCTCTGATTTGCAACAGATCCGAAAAGCTGTAAATTTTCTGATGCCCATATGCCAGGCAAACCGGCAGACACAACGGGAACTTATGGGTATCAACGCACGGACAACGGCACTGCTGAATACATCACACCGATAATCTCACATATTTTGCAGGGCAAAGAAAAACACGGTTCAGTGACCGTGCTTCTCTTTGCCCTGTTTTATGCTCAATGCGCTTGTTCTTCGATCCGTTCCAACTGCTCCACGCTGTCCAAAAAGCTCTGCTCAACCGGCGACAGCCGCAAGTCCTGCTGCTTTTTGTATTTATCGTATTCAGCATGGGCTTTCTGTAATGCCTGCTGGTTCGACACATGCCCGCTGGTTATTAAAATCTCTCTGCGAGTCATTTTCAGGTAATCGTCTATGGTTTCCAGCCAATCCTTCATATACATCGGCTCATGATTTAATGCGCGGACTTCTGCAATGTCCAGATATGCAGTTACGATTTTGTTGAGCGCGTCCAGTTCTGGCTGACTGAGATAGTTTTTTGCCACCTCAACGTCTGCACGATGGATCTGTTCTCCACGCCACGAGGTCAGTCCCATATGTTCCTTTTCTGCATCCGCTCTTTGGTAGATAACCTCTGCCGCTGTATGCTGGTGTGCTGCCCAATGCATTTTGTTTTGAACCTGCTTGAAAAACAAAACGGTACTTTCGGCCTTGGGGTCATAATCAATGCTGGTCGCATAAATCTCCAATACCTTTCGCCAGAATACCTTTTCAGAAGATCGGATATCCCGGATTCTGGAAAGCAGCTCATCAAAGTAGTTGCCGCCGCCGAGATTTTTCAAGCGGTCATCATCCAGCACAAAGCCTTTTTTCATGAACTCCTTGAGGATCGCGGTCGCCCACATGCGGAACTGGACACCTCGCTGGGATTTCACACGGTATCCAACCGATATGATAACGTCCAGATTGTAGTATTCAATCTGCCGTTCCACCTGCCGCTCGCCTTCCATCTGAACTGTTGCAAATTTTGCAACAGTTGCAGTTTTGTCCAATTCGCCTTCTTTGTAAATATTACCGATGTGGCGCGAAATTGTGGACTTATTTCTTTGAAACAGGTCCGCCATCTGGTCGATTGAAAGCCAGACCGTATCTCGGTCAAACGTAGCTTCGATTTTCGTCAAGCCGTCCTCTGTCGTGTATAAAATCAGGCTGGAATTTGTGGCACGTTCCATGCTGCAAGCCCTCCGTTTCGTTTGTTTTCATTATAAATGCAGACAAGCTGGTATGCAAGCAAAATACTTACGGCATCTATGTGCTGCCTTGTGTTCTCATGTAATCATTTTTTCTTTTATAGCACCCGCACCAACTGCTCGTAGAGCAGAACATGCTTTTCATCAATGATCCGGTTGTCGTGGCAGTGCCCGAATAACCAATAGTGGAATTGGCTGTGGTTGCGGATTTCTTCTAAGAAGTCTGTCAGCTTGTCCGACTTGAAGCTGGGGTTGATTTTCTGCTGAATTGCTGCCGGTGCGCAGTGTGTGATGATGTAATCGGTCTTCCAGTCCAGTCGTTCCAACGTCTGCTGGGCTTCGGCATATTCCTTGCCGGACGGCAATTCTTCCAGCCACCACGAAATATGGTTGATGCGGAACTGTCCACGATTGCGGCGCATGGAATCGTATCGCTCATAAAAATCCGGGCTGTCCATATCCAGAATGCCGTCTGCAATGTCGTGGCTCTGTGCGCCGCCCATTGTGAAGAACGTGCGGCCTTGCAGCTCGAACGCTTGACCGCGCATCAGGTGAATGACGTGCGGGCGAATTCTATGCACCTTTCCGTCGTGCCATTCCTCCACGGGATATTCGTTCAGCGCATCGAAGTTTTCATGATTGCCGTCCAGGAACAAGACAGTGAACGGCAAGGCTTCCAGTCGGTCGAGCTGAGGATCGTCGCTCTTATCGCCATGCCAAACAAGCCCTGCATCGCCGCAGACGATCATGTAGTCATCCTTCGTCATCTCGGCTTGCTCTGGGAAATACCGCGGCTGGAATCGAAGAGTGTTTCCGTGAAGATCGCCGGTTGCATATATCATTTTCATCGCTCCAATCGTTGCTTGATTTCCGCGCCGCCCTTGATCTGCACCAGAATCTCATCAGTGGACAGGACGGTCACGCGCTCTACAATCTGCCGGACGGCGTTTTCATTCCACTCTGTGATCGTCTGCGCGGCGTTCTCTACGGCTTGCTCTGCCTGCTTCATGCGGGTGCAAACGCGGTCAGCATCCATGCTACTTTGCAGGATCGCTTCTTTCTGCTTTTTAAGCGTGGTCTGCTCGGCCAAAATTTCTGCGAACTGCGTATTGCAGGATTCTTTATCTTCTGCATCAATGGCTTCCGCCAGAAGCTGTTGGAACTGCCCGTCGAGCTGCGCCAGTCGGCGTTCAATGTTGGCAAGACTCTTGGTCTGACCCTGCACTGGCAGATGCTCTAAGAAAACCACATTCTTGATACGGTCGAGCAGGGACGTTTTGTTGCTCATGGCGGAGTTGATCGCCGCCAGAATTGCCGCTTGCAGCGGTTCTTCCTTGATCGTCGGGGACTCGTGGCAGTATTTTGTGCCGTAGTTCAGGCGGCTGGTGCAGCGCCAGACGGGATATTTCCGTCCGAGGGATGTCCATGTACATCTTCGGTAGAGTGTCCCGCACTCACCGCACACGAGTCTGTCCGATAAAGCGTATTTGCTTGTATAACAAGAGCGTCCTGTCACAGCCGTTTTGGACGGGCTGCACAGGGCACTCCGACGCGCCATTTCAGCCTTCACTGCATTGTACTGTTCCCGGCTGACGATGCCCTCATGATGGTCTGGCATGTAGTATTGGGCCATCTGTCCAACGTTTTTGATAACCTTCTTGCTGATGACATCTGTCCGGAATGTTTTCTGAAGCAGCACGTCGCCGCAATATTTTTCATTTGTCAGGATGCTCTTGATGGATGTTGTTGTCCATTTTGATTCTCCGAGAACTGTTTTGATCTGATTTTCCTCCAGCCAGTCTTGTAGATTTCGCAGGCTGGCACCGCTCTCATATCGCTTGTAGAGTTCGCGCACAATTTCTGCTTGTTCTGGTATGACGCGGAATTTGCCATCTGCGTCTTTTTCGTATCCATAAAGCCGATAACAGGAAATTTTGAGCGTTCCGACCTTTGCGTGCATCTGCCGGCCGCGCCGGATGTTGCCGGAGATGGATTCACTTTCGGACTGCGCCATCGCGCCGTACATGGTAATCATGAACTCGCTGTCGGGCGGCAGGGAGTTGATATTCTCTTTTTCAAACAGGACGCCAATGCCGAGCTGCCGAAGGATGCGCGTATAATTGATGCAGTCGAGCGTGTTGCGGGCAAATCGTTGGATGGACTTTGTAAGGATGAGGTCAATCTTTTTCTGCTTGCACTGACGAATCATACGGAGAAACTCGGTGCGCTTTTTTGTTGACGTGCCGGTGATACCTTCGTCTGCGAAAATGCCAGCCATCGTCCACTCTTTGTTGGACATGATCTTGTCGGTGTAATACTGGCACTGCGCCTCATAACTGCTGGCTTGTTCTTCTTCCTTGGTCGAGACACGGCAGTACGCTGCTACGCGGAGCTGCTTTGTGACCGTGGTCGTTTGCTGCAATTCCGGCTTTGGCGGAATGATAATGACGCGCGGTTTTTCGTCTGTCATACCAAATCGTCCTTTCCAATGATCTGTCCGTTTTTAAGCTGCAAGCGCACCGCCTGGCGCGTCACCAGCACGGCGGAGACTGTGCTTTGCAGCAGCGCCGCGTTGAGTTCTGCCGTGCATTCAAATGCGGTGAACAGCCGCCGCAGGCGCTCGGTTTCGTATTCTTCGTTGCCGATGTCGTCGTATTGCTCCTGCGCCAGCTTGCAGATCAGGCTTCTGGCAGCGTCCTCGTCGAGCGGTTGGGTGTTCAGAACCTCATCCAGCTCGGCTTGCGTATTCGTATGTGTCGGCTTGGATGTTCGCTCTGGCTGTGTGATGCGCTCCGGCTGTTCTGCCAGCCTGCCGAGCAGGTGCCAAACCTGCTGCTCGATCTCCAGCGTAGGCGACTTGGAGCAGACGCGCTTGAGCGCCTTCTGCGCGGGTGTCCGCTCTGGCAGACGCTGCTTGGTCTGGCGCTTCTCGACGGCTGCTTCAAATAATTTTATGTCAACTAATCTCGGATAGCTGTCTGCCCCGGTGTACTTGGTGTTTTCCAAGATTCGTGCGATCATGTTCTTGTTCCAGCTCTTGCCCTCGTCATAGACGGGGCCGGTCTTTCTCATCTGTTCTGCGATTTCCTTCAGCGACGCGCCGAGCGTGTATTGCAGGAAAATGTCCTGCACAGCCTTCGCTTCCGGTTCGCTGCGGATGATCTCGCCCATGCACATTTGATAGCCGAACGGCAGCTTTCGATTCCCCATTACCGTTTCGTCCTTTCAATCTGTTCTGCCAGCTCCAAGCCGTTTTTCAGGCGGAAGCGCAGGCGTTCGTTGCTGTCCACGATGATCTTGTCTACAAGCGCATCGAACAGCTCTGCATCAAACCGGTCGAGGAAATTCGACCCATCCGTCAGCACGTCCATGAGATCACGGGTGCGATCCGCTAGATCGTCGCTGTCGGTATCGAGAAGCCTTGTTTTTTCCTGTTTCAGCCTGCGGAGCTGCTCGTTAAGCTTGTTGTTTGATGAGATAAAAGTATCAGGATCAACGCCGCCCACCTGTTGAAGCTGGGTGAGGAATTGAACCTGACTGAGAATATCGGATATTTTTTTGTTGAGAGAGATAACATCCTCGCTCCAGAGCATCCGGCTATAGCGGATCTTTTGGATGTTCGAGAGCATCTGCGTGAAGATGGATTCTCCGTGGTGTTTGAGTTTGTAGTACAGACGGCAGAACGCTGCGTTAATAGTTTCCTCCGGTACCTGCTTGATGTGACAGGCATTCCGTTGTTCCTCATGCACTACACATGACCAATACCAGATTTGGTTTGAAGTCTTTGCCCGACAGCGAGAACCACAGCTGCATTGGATTTTGCCAGAATACACTTTTGGCTCGTCCGATCTGCTCACGGTTCTGCGTTTGCGCAATTCCTGCGCACGATCAAATACATTCTGAGGAATAATTGGTGCATTGCTGTCCGATACATAATACATGGCTCGCTCGCCATGGTTGCGCTTTACTGTTCTTGGCAGCTCTGCCCTTGTATATTTCTTTTGAAAAATGGCATTTCCGGCATAACGCTCATTCATTAATATATAATCAATTTCTCTGCGTAGCCACTTTCGGCTATAGCAATACACACTACCATACCATCGGTGCAATAGCTATGACCAAAACGGAGAAAAATCAAGCATAAAGTGTGAAATTTGCACCAAGCTCGACAGCGATCCGCCGTGCGATCTTTTTGATTTCATTCTCAGAAAAACCGACCGTTCGGAGTGCTTTCAGTAGCTGGCAGATGCCTAAAAAATCAATGTTTGGATTCATATGATTCTCCTTTAGCCACGGGGCGGCTCTGTAAAACGCAGAGCCGCCCCTGCTTTTGAAATTTTGATACTCGCTCCTGTTCGACGCTTCTTCCCGGAGCCAAGGCAGCGGCTGAACGGCGGCTGGCACCGCTCACGGGTCTTGCACCCCTCCGAGGATCTCTCCGAGCTGCCCCCATTACGTTCCGTTGTGGCTGGGCAGGAGTACCATTGTCCGCAGGTGAGATCATTGCGAGGCAGCTTGCCAAAGCTGCTTTTGGATGGATGAGTGCCGCTCGTCACCTTATTGGGCCGTTTTTATGCAGTTTCCTGCACAGGTGGTCTTCGCGCATCCTCCGTATCGCTGTTCCTTTTCAGGCTCATCCGCTTGATGTCATTCAGTCGCTGGCTATGTACTTTTCAAGCTGCACGAGGCGGACTGAAAATGTCCCCTCAATGCATAGGCCACGGGAACGGCTTTTTTATAAGGTCGTTTGAAAAATTTTTTTAATTTTTTTCATGCGGATAGCAACTGCTGCCTGAGTACACCCCCATCTTCGTGCAAGTTCTTCTTGCCCATGTCCTTCGAGTGTGACATAGGTAAGCAATTCCAAGTCTTTTTTGTTTAATTTCATAATAGCGCGAAGTAATCGCGCATCCTCCAATGTGTCAATCCATGCATAACGGCCTGGAAATGCACTTTCATCAAAAGAAGCTGAAAGCGCCTCGTTTTTCCGAAACAGCGCAGACCGGCGCTCATCGTCTGGGCTGTCAATTTCCAGTGGCGGCATTTGTGTCGCCCTGCGCTCATAAGCGCGGTTACGACAGAAGCAGTACCAGTCGTATTCATAAATCTTCTGTATTGCCGCTTCACTCATACCGGCATCTGTATATTCTTTTCGAAGGCGCAGCCATTCACGGTAAAATTTTGCCTTTTCCTGTGCACAGTTGAATCCCATTACGGATTCCTCCAATCTTTTGAAATTTTGAGAAAACCAAAATTTCAAAAGCGGAGGCGCGCGGGGATGGATACAAAAAACAGCTATCGGTGTACATCTGCCTTTTCCAGCAGATATGCACTGATAGCCGTTAGTTTTTACATCTGATAGTGTATGCCGTACATATATGGGGTTCTTGTCGCATCCTGCAGCAGTTTTTTGGGTCAAAAGCCATGCTACAGTATGCTGGTTAGCTGATCACCGCAAGAAGCGGCGTTGCCGCTTCCATATCCCCACAGAACGCATAAAACACTCCATTCCTAGCGGAAATGGAGTGCCTAGGGTCATACAGGTAGACTCCCAACTCCGCCGTTTTTTTATATGGCGGAAATGGGAGTATCCTTTATATGCTCTATTGGTGGTTATATTTCGCCACCTGTAGAGCATTTTCTGGTTGGGCTATTTCATGTAAAATATCGTCGACGGAGGTGATCTATCGGTGGTAGAATTACATGAGCCGGTTTCTGAGCGGATCGGCAGTATCTTGCGGGAAAACCGCGAAGCGCAGGGACTGACACGGCAGCAGCTTTCTGAAAAAAGTACAGTCAGTGACCGACAGATCTCCGCGATCGAGCTGGGCGAAAAGGGGCCGAGCATGAACTCGCTGGAGCTGCTCTTGCGCAGCCTCGGCCTTTCCGCCGACCAGATATTTTATCCGGAGCTGACCGAAGCTGATCCGACGTTGGTGCAGCTTACGCATCTGGCCGCGTCCTGCACAGAGCAGCAAAAGAGGATGGTCGTTAG
>URAZ01000032.1 GCA_900545925.1 uncultured Eubacteriales bacterium
CTGGACTGATTGATCAACTGGAATATGAAGGCTATACCGCAGAAGAAGCTGAATACGCTGCAAAGAATTGCGGCGCGGATTGGAATGAACAGGCTGTTTTATCTGCAAAGCAATACTTAAAAACGATGTCCTTTTCAAAAGATGGACTGATTGAACAATTAGAGTATGAAGGCTATTCGCACGAACAGGCTGTTTATGGGGCAGAACAAGCTTATTCCTCGGCTTCAGACACTGCTGCAGCTGCAAATTCTTCAAGTTCTGGATCGGCAACTGTTGGCGAGCAAAACGCGCTACAGTCTGCGCTGCAATACTTGAATAGTATGCCCTTTTCTTACACCGGACTTATAGGACAGCTTGAGTACGAAGGATATTCTGATTCTGAAGCAAAATATGCAGCAGATAATTGCGGCGCGAATTGGAACGAACAGGCGGTGAAATCTGCTGAGCAGTACCTAGCCACGATGTCTTTCTCTCGTCAAAGCCTAATCGAACAGCTTGAATATGAAGGCTTCACATACGAACAAGCTTCTTATGCCGCAACAGAAAATGGATATTGATACGGATGTCCAAACTTTATGAAGAACAGCGGTTGGGAATGCCAGATCGAAAAATACGCCGACAGGAGAAACGAAAAAAAGCAGAACAGCATAGCTGGTCCTGCGAGGCGTTTCGTCATCGATTTTCTCCAACATCAATCACATGAAACAAGAAGGCAGAGGGTAATATCCCCCTCTGCCTTTTGTGTGTAATTTTCAGTGTCTTATTCTTCCTGATCCCAGTTATGCCAGACGTTCTGCACGTCGTCATCCTCTTCAAACAGGTCGAGCATTTTTTCCATGTTGTCGCGGTCTTCCTGCTTGTCGAGCTTCTGGTAGGTCTGCGGGACCATTTCGATCTGTGCCGAATCGAACTTGTAGCCCTTATCCTCGAGCGCCTTGGCGACGGTGTTGATGTCGTCGGGGTCAGTGTAGACGGTGAAGCAGCCGTCCTCGGGCTGGAAATCCGATGCGCCTGCATCGAGTGCATCCATCATGACGGTATCCTCGTCCAGTTCTTCGTCTTCGTTATCGATGACGATGACGCCCTTGCGGTCGAACGACCAGCTGACGCAGCCGCTGGTGCCGAGGCTGCCGCCGTATTTGTCAAAATGATGGCGGACGCTGCCCGCAGTGCGGTTGCGGTTGTCGGTCATCGTCTCGACGATGACGGCGATGCCGCAGGGACCGTGGCCCTCGTAGGTGATGGTTTCGTAGTTGTCGCCGCTGCCGGACGCCGCCGCTTTTTCCAGCACGCGCTTGATGTTGTCGTTCGGCATGTTGGCGGCCTTGGCCTTGGTGATGACGGTTGCAAGGCGGGAGTTATACGCGGGGTCGGCGATGCCGCCACCCTCCTTGACGGCCACGATCATTTCCTTGGAAATTTTTGTGAAGGCAGCCGCGCGCTTGGCGTCCTGTGCGCCCTTGGTTTTCTGAATGTTATGCCACTTGGAATGTCCGGACATGAGGTGTTCTTCCCTTCGTTACAATATCTCTTGTCATTTTATCACAGATAACGGGCAGAGGTCAACTGTTTCATAGAAATTGCGTTTCATCTTTATGCGCTTTTGCCCGCAGAACGGTCAGGTTCGGCAGCGCTTCGCGCAGAATGCGCTCCAGAACGGCGCAGACGGGGTTTTCTGTCTCAAAATGGCCTGCGTCGATGAGATTGAGCCCGCGGTATTTTGCCTCTTCAAAGTGATTATATTTGAGGTCAGCGGTCACGAGCGTATCGCAGCCCGCTGCCAGCACGTCGTCAATCGCGCCGCCGCAGCTTCCGCCGCCGACAGCCACGCGCCGCACGGGTTTCCCCGCGTCCGCAAACCGGAGTCCGGGGCAGGAGAGTGCCGACTTTACAAACGCGGCAAATTCGGCAAGACGCTGCTCCCGCACCATGCCGGTGCGGATGAGGCCGTAGGGCCTGCCCTGTGCGTCCGTTCCGACGGGATTCAGAACCGACACATCCGTCAGGCCCAGTGTTTCAGCCAGTGTGTCGTTCACGCCGCCGGGGCAGACATCGAGATTCGTATGCAGGTTAATCGCGGCGATTTTCGCTTCTGCCAGTTCCAGAAGGCAGCGGCCCGCATAGCTGTCGTCGTTGATTGCGTTGGGCGCGTCAAAAAACAGCGGGTGGTGCGTCACGATGCACTGTGCGCCGGTTTCCTTCGCCTCAGCGATCACGTCCGGCATCGGGTCGAGCGCGACAAGGACGGTATCGACCGGCGCGTCGAACCGCCCACAGAGCAGACCGACATTGTCCCAGTCCATTTTCATGGATGCGGGCGCAAAGGCAAAAAGCGTGTTATAGATCTCACGAACGGTCGTCATGGTGCTTCCTCATTTCTCTGATTTCCGCAAGCGCGGTTTCATAGTAGCAGAGTTTTTCCGGCTCATCGGCCTTTTGCAGCCCCTGTACTGTGCCGGCAAGAGCCGCCTCGATCCGGGCCAGATACGGGCCCAGCAGCGGCCCGCCCTCCCGCAGAAGCTGCGGCGAGGCGTATTGCTGTCCCGGCGAAAGCGGGGGCATGCTCCCCTTTTTTGCGCGCAGGACGGTATAGAAAAAGTGGCCGTCCTTTGCAAGCGCTTCGCGTTCAATCGCAAAGCCGTGTTCCGCCAGATACTGCCGCAGCGCCTGCCCGGCGCTCTGCGGTTGCAAAATGAGCGTATAGCGCGCATCGCAGACCCACGGCGCGGCCTCCAAAATGCGCACCATCAGATCGCCGCCCATTCCGGCCATGATAATCGTATCCGCTGCGCCCGGCGGGATACTTTGCAGGCCGTCGGACAGGAAAAACTGCATGTTTTCGGACACGCCGAAGCGCGCGGCGTTTTCGCGGGCCTTCTGCAGCGGCTGCTCGCGCAGGTCTGCTGCCGTGACGAACGGGCAGATACCCTCGCGCAGCAGGTACACGGCCAGATATCCATGATCCGTGCCGATATCGGCGGCGCGGGTCCCGCGCGGGACAAATTCGGCGCACAGCAGCAGCCGGTTGGAGATCGGAACCTTCATCGTTTCACGCAAAAGGGCGGCCGGCGGGCCGCCCTTTCCTTTCGGTTTGTTACTTGGCCTTCTCGGCTTCCTCAGAAGCCTCGATGAAGCGGTTGACCTGCGCCAGGAACGCGTCGGCGTCAACGCCATGCACCATGCAGGCTTCTTCGACGGTCTCGCCGCGGGAAGACGGGCAGCCCAGGCAGTGCATGCCGATGGCCATGAACAGCGGAGCAGTCTCGGGTGCGATATCCAGAACATCGCCGATGATGGTAGTCTTTTCGATCTTTGCAGCCATAAAAATGACCTCCTGTGTATATTTTATAGTCGTATTATACCCAACTGTCCTACAGTTTGCAACAGAAATTATCTACAGCGATACGGCCAGCTGCGCGGCCTCCTGCATGGCGCGGCAAAGCGAAGCCTCTGCGTCAAAGCCCGCGACGTTCATGCCGTCGGCAGCGATGCAGGTATACTTGCCGATGCCGAAGAACGTGTGCAGCGCGTCCAGATAGCGGCTGCCCATCTCCATGGTGTCGCCGGTGTAAAAGCCGCCGCGCGTGGTAAGGAAGACCAGATGCGAAGCCCGGCAGAGGCCTTTGAGCCCTTCCTCCGTAGAACCAAACGTGATCCCATCGACGGACACCTGTTCAATATAGACCTTCAAAAGCGCCGGGAAGGACAGATCCCAGAACGGCGCGGCGATCACGATCAAATCGGCCTGCGCAAACTGGTGTGCATACCGGAAGCGCGGATGATCGCGCCGGTTTTCTTCCAGCAATGCCTCGCGCTGGTCAAAATAGCTGTCCTTGAAGTAGGAAAGATCTTCTGCCATCAAATCCAGCCGCGTCACGGCGCAGTCTGACGGCAGTGCGGACAAAAACGCCTTGGCCAGCTTTCGGGTGTTGGACGCCTCGCGGCGGATACAGCAATCGACAAACAGAACGTTTTTCATTGTGTACGCTCCTGTTCCAGACGGTAAAAGGCTTCAAGCACGGTCAGAATCTCATTGCGCTCGCCGATGGCAGTCAAGCTTTCGCCGTTTACATAGCCGCCGATGGCATCTGCCGTATCCTCGCCGTAAACAACGACATTATTGAGAATGGAAGCCGTCTTCATCCCGCGCAGACGGCCGATGGTAAACAGCGCGGCGGACTCCATATCCGCGCCCAGCGCGCCCTTGCGCGACCAATAGGCACTCTCCGCGTCGTTTTCCTCGTGATAAAAACTCTCGTGGCTGTGGATGATGCCGACATGATACGGGCAGCCGATCGCCTTTGCGGCGTCCACGCACAAGCCAAGCAGCTGATAATCGGCGACCGCCGGGTATTCCGGATGGACATAGGCCTTTGAAGCCCCATCGTCGCGGATCGCACCGCAGCCAAGAATCAGATCGCCCAGCGCAATGCCTTTTTGCAAGGCCCCGCAGGAGCCGATGCGGATGGCGGCCTCCACGCCGATGTTGTGCAGCTCCTCCACGCAGATTCCGGCGGACGAGCCGCCAATGCCCGTGGAAACGGCCAGCACGGGCACGCCCTTATAAGTGCCGGTCAGGCTGCGGAATTCGCGGTTGTACGCGAGTTCCCGCACGGATTCCAGCTGCGCGGCCACGCGGTCAAGCCGGGCAGGGTCGCCGGGCAGAATGGCGTACCGGACGCCCAGCGTTTCATCCAGACAAATATGCGGCTGTTTCATCTGTGCTCGCTCCTTTATATCGTCTGTATTTCAATATGATAGCGGTTCCGGCTGCAAAGCGCATGCTCGACCTCCACGCGGTAGTCCAGATCGAGAACGCCCCCGTGTTCGTTGAGCAGAACGGTCATATCCTCCGTCACGACGCTGATCATCATCGCGCCGAAGCCGACGTCGTATAGAGAGTCATGCGCCTGCCGGCGGTCGAAGACCATTTCGGCGTTGACCTTTCCGCTGCGCCGCAGCGTGACGGTCTTCCCGTCCTCGATTTGAAAGGAGGTCACAACGCCCTCCAGTCCGGTCATTTCCGACTCGACGTAGGATAAAAGCGCAAACCCGGGCTCATAGCAGTATGAGCCGTCTGTCACCAGTTTGAGTGTCTGCGGCTCGGCGTCCTCCATGGACTGCGTGCCGGTGATGGAAATTCTTGCGGCCTGTACCATCACGCCTCCAGCGCAAGCGCGATCAGATCGTCCAGAAGGTCACTATAGGGGATGCCGCTGGCCTCGAACAGCTTGGGGTACATGGAGATGGATGTGAAGCCCGGGATGGTGTTGATCTCGTTGAAGACGACTTCACCGTCGGATTTTACAAAGAAGTCAACGCGGGACATGCCGCGGCAGCCCATGGCCTTGTAGACGCGCACGGCAAGTTCACGCACCTGCTCGGTGGTCTGCTCGGAAATGCGGGCCGGGATGTACAGGTGGGCGCAGTCGGAGATATATTTTGCGTCATAGTCGTAAAATTCCGCGCCGGAGTCAATTTCGCCGCAGATGGAGGCGAACGGATTGTCGTTGCCGAGTACGGCAACTTCGACCTCCTGCCCGCTGATGAATTCCTCGACCAGCACCTTGCGGTCGTATTTCAGCGCCGCTTCGATCGCCGCCTCCAGCGCGGCGCGGTCCTTCGCCTTTGCGACGCCGACGGATGAGCCGGTCCCGGCGGGCTTGACGAAGACCGGGTAGGCGAAACGTGCCTCGACGGTGTTCAGCGCGTTCTCACGGCTGCGCGCGAAGCCCTCGCGCGTGACAAGCTGCCATGCTGCCTGCCGGACGCCTGCGGCGTCGGCGATCAGCTTTGTGATGGTCTTATCCATACAGGCGGCGGAGGCCGCGACGTGCGGACCGACATAGGGAATGCCCGCGATCTGGAGCAGGCCCTGAATCGCGCCGTCCTCGCAGTTTTCGCCGTGCATCACGGGGAAGACCACGTCGATGCGCTCACGCACAACGCAGTCGTTTTCAAAGCTTAAAAGCCCCTGTCCGCGCACGGGGGAAAGCGCTGCGCGGCGGTTATCCTCGCAGTTCTGCCACGTTCCGGCGGGCAGCATGCCGTAATCCTTGCCGCCGAACAGGATCCAGTCGCCATCCTTCGTGATGCCGACCGGGAAAATATGATATTTATCTTTGTCCAAGCGGTTCAGCACAGATTCTGCTGACCGCAGCGAGACTTCATGCTCCGACGAAACGCCGCCGAACAGCACACAAACGCTCAGTTTTTTCAAAACAGGCTCCTCTTTTCCGCCGCCGCAGATCAAAAAGCGGTCAGCATACATATCATATGCGAAACTGCCCCAGAACACAAGCATCTTTTTCCGAAATCCGGTGATTTTGCCTATGCTGCCTTTGACTTCTCTGCGCAGGACGGATAAAATAACAGCAGAAACGGGGGAGATCACATGCAGGAGCGAGTACGGATCTGTGACATTGCAGAGGAATTGGGCCTGAGCACGGCGACCGTTTCCAACGTGATTCACGGAAAAACAAATAAAGTCTCAGACGAGACGGTTCAGCGCGTGACGGCGCTGCTCGAAAAGCGGCAGTATATTCCCAGCATGGCGGGCATTCTGCTGGCCCAGAACAGTTCCGGGATCATCGGCGTGTTCGTCAACGATCATCCGAAGTACGCGGGACATACGCTGCGCGACGGCTTTATCGCAGCCTCGCTGGATGCGCTCTCCACGGAAATAGAGGCTGGCGGGCAGTTTATGATGGTGAAAAAGGCCCAGTGCGCCGGGGAGGTCGTCCGGTTCGCGTCCATGTGGAACATGGATGGAATCGTCATGATCGGCTTCTGTGAGCAGGATTATATGGACCTGCGCAGGCACATCCGAATTCCCATTGCAGTCTACGACGGCCTTTGCGGGCAGTTGGAACGGATGCTGAATCTCTCCATTGACAATTATGGCGGCGGCTATCTGGTCGGCTGCCACTTTCGTGAGTTGGGACACCGGGAACTGCTGTGCGTCTCGGATAATGAGACGGGCATTGACCGGGCGCGCATTGAGGGCTTCCGCCATGGCGCTGCGCCCGGAGCGGCCCAGCTGCTGCTCGTACCCATGCAGAAAGAGGAACGCTGGGCGTATTACCGGCAGCAGCTGGAGCGGCTGCGGCGGCGAAGACTATGACGAGGCTTACCATGCGGCGAAGCGTTTGATGGTCTACGGCGCTGTTGGAGCCGCCGTGCTCTGCACCGTGGTGCTCCTGACGAGCGGGACGTATGTGGAGATCTACCGGGTCAGCCCTACCGTCAAGCTGATGACGCGGCAGATTCTCTCTGTCTATGCGATGGCTGCGCCGTTCAAGGTGCTCAATATGATTCTCGGCGGCGGCATTCTCCGCAGCGGCGGGCGGACAGCCTATGTCATGGGTATCGATATGCTCGGCACATGGGCCTTCGGCGTCCCGCTGGGCCTTCTGGGCGCGTTTGTCTGGAGACTGCCCATCGCGTACGTCTATCTGCTCCTGTCGCTGGAGGAATGCGTCCGCTTCGCAATCTCCATGGCGGTCTTCCGCCGCAAACGCTGGATGAGACGGCTGGACGGGTGATTCACGCCGGCTTCATCGCAGCAGAAAACGGACGCAGTCGATAGGGGCAGACAGCGTCGTCCGCTCCTACCAAGGTTATACATATATCGCCGTGCCTCGCAAAATTCAGGGCAATGCGTTACAGCTTCAGCTGACGCGCGGCGCATTCATAGGCGGTTTTGTAGTCCTGAAGTTCGCGGGCGGCGAGTTCCATAGCTTGCAGGAGCTCCCGTTCGAGCAGCTTTGGCAGCGGGCCTGTCCGTTCGGCCTGCCGCAGCGCGGTCATAGCCTCCGCGTACCGGCCGGAGGCCGACGCGAGGCGTGCCTGCAGGATCCGGTATTCCGCCCGGTCTTCCTCCGGCGGCGTGGAAACCGCGCGAAGTTCTGCCTCTGCGGCGACGGTTTTCCCGCGTTCAATCTGATAGCGGGCCATTGTCAGATGGTATCGGGCGCGGGGGCGTTGTGCGGCATAGGCCTGCCGGTAGTCCGCGAAAGCAGATTCCTCTTGCCCCAGACCCGTGTGCTGCGCGCACCGGGCTAAAATCTCCTGCAGATCCAGCGACAGCTGCGTGCTTTCATAGACGCTTCCGGCGTTCCATGAGAGTCCCTGCTGCGCCAGATGACGCGCCGTGTCAAACCGTTCCGCCTCCAGCGCCCGCTGCGCGCACTGCACTGCGGCTATAGCCAGTGCCAGAGCCTGTTCGTCATCCGGCGCGTGCTCCGGCGCAAGATCGAGACAGGCGGCGTAATCGCCGCGTTTTAAACGGTCGCGCAGCTGCTGCGTGCGCTCGGCCTCCGCCTCATCCTGCTCGTCCGCCAGCAGCCACGAAAGCCGGACGTTCAGAACCGACGCCAGATATTCCAGCGTTCCGACCGACGGAGAGGCCAGGTCATTTTCAATCTGTGAGAGCATATTGCGTGTGATGCGGTCACCTACGACCTGCGACTGCGTCATGCCGCGCGCGAGCCGCGTCTGCTTGAGTTTCTGTCCAAGCGTCATCGTATCACCTCCTGCGTAAATGTCATTTACTCTGCATGTATTCTATCATATCGCATGTCCGTCCGCAAGCGGCATCGCATAAAAGGTTGATTTTCCGCGCACACATGATAAAATAGAGATATCTGAACGAAAAGGATGGTTCCTGCCATGCAGCGACTTCTGATCCGCAACATCAAAACCCTTGTCTCCTGCGACGAGCAGGATACCGTATATGAAAACGTCGATCTCTACGCCGAGGACGGCGTGATCCGCGCCATCGGCCCGGCGCTCAAACGGCAGGCCGATGAAATTCTGGATGCCGGCCACATGCTCTGCTATCCGGGCCTTGTCAACACGCACCATCATCTGTACCAGCAGTTTTCCCGCAATCTGCCGCAGGTGCAGAATATGGAACTGTTCGATTGGCTGAAAACACTCTATGAGATCTGGAAAAATCTCGACGCGGAGGTTATCCGCCTGTCGAGCCTGACGGGCATGGGCGAACTCATGAAGCATGGCTGCACGACTTGCTTTGACCACCATTATGTCTTCCCGGCAGGTGCGGGCGATCTGATTGGGACGCAGTTTGAAGCCGCGTCGCAGCTTGGCATGCGCATGCACTGCTCACGCGGCTCTATGGATCTGTCCGTCAAGGATGGCGGTCTGCCGCCAGATTCGGTTGTGCAGACGGTCGATGAGATCATGGCTGACTCCGCACGCCTCATTGAAACGTATCACGACGCGTCGTTTGGCTCCATGCGGCAGGTCGCGCTCGCGCCGTGCTCGCCGTTCTCTGTCTCGGCGGAACTTCTGCGGCAGAGCGCCATGCTCGCGCGGCAGTACCATGTCCGCCTGCACACCCACCTGTGCGAGACGAAAGACGAGGAGAACTATATGCTCGAACGCGAGGGCATGCGCCCGCTGGCTTTCATGCAGACGCTCGGCTGGGTCGGCCCAGACGTGTGGTACGCGCACGGCATTCATTTTAACGATGAAGAACTGAAGCTTCTGGCCGAAACAGGCACCGGCGTGTGCCATTGCCCGGCAAGCAACATGAAGCTGTCCTCCGGCATTGCACGCATTCCGGACATGCTGAAGCTTGGCGTGCCGGTCGGCCTCGGTGTTGATGGCTCCGCGTCCAACGACGGTTCGAGTCTCATGGAGGAACTGCGCACAGCGTTTTTACTGCACCGGCTCAATTCCAGCCGCGAAGCACCCTCGGGCTACCATTTCCTGAAAATCGCTACGCGCGGCAGCGCGCGGCTGCTCGGCCGCAGCGACATCGGAAGCCTTGCCGTCGGCAAGTGCTGCGACCTGTTCCTGATTGACAGCCGCCGGATGGAACTTGTCGGGGCCTGCTATGATCCGAAATCCGTCCTCGCCACCGTCGGTGTGCGCGGACCGGTCGATTACACGGTCGTAAACGGAAAGATCACCGTCCGCGAAGGCCGCCTCGCCTGCATCGACGAGGAAAAGCTCGCCCGCGACGCGCAGAAAAAATGCACGGAGTATCTGGCAAAATAGAAGCAGAGGTTTCTCAGGTATATCCTCCCTGCCTTGTGTAAATGCTAGGCGGGGAGGAGTTTTTTATGCTGATTTCACTCATTCGCGCTGTGATTTTGTATCTGGCGCTGATCCTCGTCGTCCGGCTCATGGGTAAGCGGCAGCTAGGCGAGATGGAGCCGATGGAATTCGTTGTGACGATGCTGATTGCAAATCTGGCCGCCGTGCCGATGCAGGAAACGGGCACGCCGCTTTTGGCGGGCCTGCTGCCGATTTTGGTCGTGTTGAGCGTGGAACTGGTTTTGTCCGTGCTGACATACCGGAGCGTGGGCATGCGGCGGTTCCTGTGCGGCAAACCAGTTATTTTGATCGAAAACGGGCGGCTCTTGCAGCAGAATCTCAAAAAAACGCGCGTCAACACGGACGAGCTTTCAGAATATCTGCGCATCCAGGGCGTGACGGATCTTTCGCAGGTGCAGTACGCCATTCTGGAGACGAGCGGCGCGATCTCAACGTTCCTCTATCCGAAATATGAACCCGCGCCTGCCAAGGACGCCGGTGTGCAGGTGAGCGGGCGGAAGCTGCCCATTACCGTCATTGCCTCCGGGCGGCTCATGCGGCAGAATCTGACGCTTCTGGGCCGGGATGAGGCGTGGGTGCAGGATATTTTGAAAAACTACAACTGCCGCGTGCAGGACGTGTACCTGCTCACGAGCGAGCCGGACGGCAAGCTGTATTTTGCTGCCATGCGGGAGGATGAGACATGAAGCATATTCTGATCGCGTGTCTTGTGTTTGCGCTCTGCCTTGCCGTGGGGCTGTTTTCCCTGTTTTATGTGCGCGCGTCCGGCGAGGAAACAGTTGCGCTGCTGGAGCGTTCTATCCGGCAGGCGGAAGGGGAGAACTACACCGCAGCGGCGGCGTCGCTGCAGCAGGCAAAGCAGGTTTGGGAGGGCCGCGAAACAATTCTTGGAATTTTTTTGCACCATGAGGAGGTTGACGAGATTCTGGCCCTGTTTGCGCAGCTCGAGGCGTTTATCAAGCTGGAAGATCTGGACGATTACCTCGCCGCCTGCGGCGAACTCACCGCCCGCCTCGAACACGTCCGCCGCATGGAACTGCCGACGGTGGAGAACGTGATGTAGGGAACGCAGTTGGTAGGGGCGGGACTCTGCTCCGCCCGGCAGGATGCAGCGTTTTTACAGAAATCCGCAGCAAACTCGTAACTTCCCAGCGGGCCGATGTGGGCATCGGCCCCTACGGTCAAGTGGGCAAATGCCTAGGGTGTATCTGAAAACTCCCAACGCACCCGGACAGCGGACCTTTTCACGCTGCGCTGCACCATTTTTCCTTGAAATACGTCAGTATTCCTGCGAAAAAATATCTTGCTCAGCGCAAAAATTTCTCGCTGCCGGTCACATTGGGAGTTTTCAGATACACCCTACGAGTTTGCATTGGACGTTTGCTTTTCGCAGGCGCTTTAAAGAAAAACCGCCCCGCTGGCGCAGCGGGGCGTAGTGTTTTAGCGTTCTTCGAGAATTTTGTTCAGTTCGCGCATGAAGCTGTCGATGTCCTTAAACTGGCGATAGACGGATGCAAAGCGGACATAGGCGACTTCGTCGAGCGGCTTGAGACGCTCCATGACCAGTTCGCCGATTTTCTCTGTGGAGATTTCCCGGTCAAGCGAGTTCTGGATGGCCTGCTCGATTTCGTCGGTGGCTCTTTCCAGTTCAGCCAGCGGGACGGGGCGCTTTTCACATGCGCGGAGCATGCCGTTGAGGATCTTATTGCGGTCGAACTGCTGCCGGCTGCTATCGCGCTTGATGACGACGATGGGCAGGCTTTCGACTGTTTCATATGTAGTAAACCGCTTCTGACATTGCAGGCATTCACGGCGGCGGCGAATGCTCACCCCGTCGTCCGAATGACGGGAATCGACGACCTTGCTCTCCTGATAGCCGCAGTACGGGCATTTCATGGCGAAAACTCCTCTCTTCTTTCGGCGGACGCGCATCTTGCGCATCTGTCCATTTTCTGTTATGATTGTAGCAAAAAAGAGAGGCCTTGTCTACTTTTTTCTACAGCCAGTCCTGGAGGACGTCGTTCAGCGAATCCGGCGTAACGGCGAAGTAGGCCAGCTGATCGATGAGCGTGAAGATGCGGGTGCCGCGCATGGTGATGCGCGGGATACCGGCGTAGCACTGCGCCTCGCCGGTCTGCGCGAGGATCTCTACGCCGTAGCATTCTGCGCAGCCGCCCAGCACGCTGTCATTGAGCAGATAATATTCCAAATGCAGCGGCGTGCCCTCCTGTGTTTTGATGTCTTTTGTGTGAATCAGGCTTTTGTTTCTCATGGTGTTCTCCCTCCCAAGTCTATTGAACCATAACTTCTGCAATTCGCAAACCAAAAAATTTCGCATGATTCGACAAAACTACCGGGATTTTTGATAATTTTTACGGAAAAATAAAACGCGTTTTGGAAGAATTGTATAAGCCGGAGCGGCTTTTGTCGAAAACTTTCGGGTATAGGAGGGGAACGGATGGAACTGAAAAAGCGGGTCGAACAGCTGCTTGCACGCATTGCGGCCATGCAGATCCCCATTTACGCGGGCAACGCGTCGTTTTTCCTGCTGCTGTCCGTATTCCCAATCGTGAGTTTGCTGCTGTCCCTGCTTCCGTATACGCCGTTGACGCTGGAGCATCTGCTCGGCTTCTGCGCGCAGCTTGCGCCGGACTGGCTGATGCGACTGCTGGAATATTTTATCAGGACACTCTATAAGTCGAGTTCGGCGGCAATCATCTCGGTCAGCGTCGTGCTGACGCTCTGGTCGGCCTCAAAGGGGATGTTGAGCCTTTTGTACGGGCTTGATGCCGTGTTGGAGGTGCGCGAAACGCGCCGGTATCTGCGCAGGCGGCTTTTGTGCGTGCTGTACACGGTCGGGATGCTGCTGGCGCTGCTGCTGACGTTGGGACTCTATGTCGGCGGACAGGCGCTGCTGACATTTTTGCTCGCACGCGGCTTTTCTTTTGCAGCCGTGCTCGAACCGGTCCTGCAAAACCTGCATCTGTATTCGCTTGTTTTGCTGACGGCGCTGTTTACAGGCGTGTTTCTGGCCCTGCCTGATAAGCGGCAGCGGTTTGTCCATGTTCTGCCCGGCGCGGCGGGCGCAGCCTGCGCGTGGGTGATCTATTCGGAAATCTATTCTTGGTATGTTAATCACATCGCCAAAGCTTCGGCGCTCTATGGAAGCTTGTCTGTGCTGCTTTTGATGCTCCTGTGGCTGTATGCGTGTATCTCCATTTTGTTTTACGGCGCGCTTCTGAACCATGCGCTGTTTGACTGGAAGAAAAAGAAGGAGAAGCCGGAATGTTCGGATATGTGATTGCCGACCTTGCGCGGCTGGATGAGGCGCAGAGGACGCGTTACAAGAGTGTTTACTGCGGCCTTTGCCGTGCGCTGTTCCACAGCTATGGGCCGGTTCCAGCGCTGGCACTGACGTATGACATGGCGTTTTTGACGCTGTTTTTGTCTGCGCTCTATGAACCGGCTGAAAAAACGGGCGCGGCGCGCTGCCTGCGCCACCCGGCACAAGCGCAAAGTTGGACGCAGACAGAACTGACCGGCTACGCGGCGGCGATGAACTGTCTGCTTGCCTACGAAAACCGCCGCGACGACTGGCACGACGACAGGAAACTTTCCGCCGCTGCCGCAGCGGGGCTTCTGGGCCGCGGCGCGAAGCGGGCCGCCGCGCAGTACCCGGACAAGGCTGCCGCCATCCGCACTTCGCTTCAGATGATCGCGCAGGCAGAGGAAGACCGCACGGCCTATTCCGAAACGCCTGCCAATGCGTTCGGCGGTCTGATGGCAGACTTGTTTACGGTAAAGGAAGACCGCTGGACGCCCGTCCTGCGGCAGTTTGGACGGAGTCTCGGTAAGCTGATCTATTTTATGGATGCTGCCTGTGATTTGGAGGCAGATCGAAAAAAGAACCAATACAATCCGCTGGCGCTGCTGGGTATACAGAGCGGTGCGGATTTCCGCCCGCAGCTGACGCTTTTAGCGGGTGATGCGGCAGAGGCGTTTGAGTGCCTGCCGATCGTACAGGACGCGGCGCTCTTGCAGAACATCCTATATTCCGGTGTCTGGACGCGCTTTGACGCGGCTTTTGCGGCAAAGCAGGAGGGACAAACATGATCGACGATCCATATAGCGTGCTCGGCCTGACGCCGGACGCAAGCGACGAAGAGGTCAAGCGCGCTTACCGCGCACTGGCAAAAAAATATCACCCGGACATGAATCCGGGCGACCAGCATGCGGCGGAGATGATGAATCAAATCAATGCCGCCTATGACCAGATCAAAAATCCGCAGCCGCGTGTGAACACGCAGCAGCGAAGCTATCAGGAGGATCCCTTCGCGGGCTGGTACCGGCAAGGCTATCAGGATGCGTGGTCGGGCGGCGATCCAATGGAGTCTGCGCGGCGGTACATCTTTGTGCAGGAATACGAACGGGCGCTGCGCGAGTTGAGCACTGTCCCAGAGGCGCAGCGTACAGCGCAGTGGTACTATCTTGCCGCCGTTGCCAACACGAACCTTGGAAACCGGGTGCTCGGCTATGAGCAGATCACAAGAGCCTGCGCCATGGACCCGGCGAACGCAGAATACGCCGCCGCCCGCGACCAGATCGGCCGCAGCGGCACAGTCTACCACAGCCGTCAGACCGGCTTCGGTTTTGAACACATCGACCTGAGCCGTGCCTGCTGCGGTGTGTGCGCTGCAATGTCCTGCCTTTCCGGCGGCGGCTGCCCGGTGATTCTGTGCTGTTGAGAGAAAGACTGTTCTTTTGAGGCGGGGTGTGCTATAATATTTCCGCAAAATCTGAAGCAGTCTGAACGTTCAGCCGCTGTCCGTGTAAAGCTTTGTAGGGGCCGATGCCCACACCGACCCGGCGACATACGCCGATTTTACGGGAATCTGCGGCGAATTCATAACTTCTCATTGGGCCGATGTGGGCATCGGCCCCTACAGAATTCCGGCAAATCCGTACTGCCTCACAAATTTTGAACGCAAAGCGTTTTTACCGCAGCCATTCAACGGCAACTACTCACAAATTTGGTGTACCATAACAGGCGGCGCGTAGTATAGCGCCCGTAAGGTGACTGTGTGTTCGCAGCGACTAAAAATCAGGGGTTGCCTGAACCGCACCCACAGGATGCACCAACCGTGTCCAGGCACTCTTTTCTTCCATATCGCTTGCGAGAGAAAAGATAGGGCCGCCGGAGGCACGTCGAAAACGGCCTCGACGGAACGAGTCGCCGCTGTTCGCAAAGCCTCTTATCCTTTGAGCCCGTTTCCTCCTCTTTCCCATCGAACCGCTTCGCTGGGTTCGCCGGGAATCATAGGCACGAAATACTTGACCATAATAACCAGACAGGAGATCACCCATGAACAACGACCACAGCACCGAGCGGCTGGACTATCAGAGCGGACAGCGGAACGAAAAAGAGCAGCGGGGGGAATATACACCCCGGCCGAAGCACCAGATCGTGCTGGCGTGGGTGCTGATCGCCATTGTGGTGTTCGGCGTCCTCGGTATGTGCTACTGGGAGATCTTCGGGAAGTTCTGATATGCGCATTCTTGGCATCGACCCCGGCTACGCCACGACCGGGTTTGGAATATTGGAGGCCGGGCGCGGCAGCGTCCAGCTGCTCAATTACGGCACGATTACAACGCCCACAACGCTCACGTTCCCGGAGCGGCTCGTGGTGCTCTACGACGATATGACGCAGCTGATCGAGACAGTCAAGCCGGACGCCGTGGCGGTCGAGGAGTTGTTCTGGGGCCATAACGTCACGACCGGCATCGGCGTGAGCCATGGCCGGGGTGTGATTCTGCTGGCGATCTGTAAATCAGGTGCGCCGCTTTTCGAGTATACGCCCAATCAGGTCAAGCAGGCCGTCGTCGGCTACGGTGGCGCGGATAAACATCAGGTCATGGAAATGACGCGGCGCATTTTGAAGATGGAAAAGGTCGCGCGGCCGGACGACGCGGCGGACGCGATTGCCATTGCGCTCTGCCATGCGCGAAGTTCCACCTCGCTTCTGGCGCAGAAAGGATACCGGTAATGTTTTATTATCTGAATGGAACAATTACGCTGCTCGACGCCAATCTCGCGGTTGTGGACTGCGGCGGCGTGGGCTATGCGTGTCATACAACAAATTATACGCTTGCCCGACTCCAGCTGGGAAAGCCTGCAAAACTTTTCACCTACTGCAACATCAAGGAGGATGCCTTCGACATCTTCGGCTTTTCCACACGCGAGGAACTGAACTGCTTCGAGCGGCTTCTCGGTGTGACGGGCGTGGGCCCGAAGGCGGCGCTGGCGATCTTGTCCGTCGTCTCGCCGGAGCAGCTGACGCTGGCTGTTATGACGCAGGACGACAAAACCATCACCATGGCGCAGGGCGTGGGCAAAAAGCTGGCCCAGCGCATCATTCTGGAACTCAAGGATAAACTTGGCGCAAGCCAGCTGGAACTGAATACAGCGGAGTTCGCCGGCGTTGGCGTGCTGGCACGCGGCAGCAAAGCAGCAGAGGCGACCGCCGCGCTTGTCGGCCTCGGCTATTCGCAGACGGAGGCTGCGGCTGCGCTCAAAGGCATCGACATTGAGAACCTTTCCATCGAAGACGTGATCCGCCGGGCGCTGCGCGCCGCGGCGCAGCAGTAAGGAGGGCACGGCATGAGTCTGGATTTTTCGCAGAAATACGACGCGCCCATTGTCGCCACGAGCCTGACCCCGCAGGACGACGGCGAGGTCAGCCTGCGCCCGAAGCTGCTGGCCGATTATACCGGCCAGGAAAAGGCCAAGGGCAATCTGGCCATTTATATTGAAGCCGCCAGACGGCGCAATGAGCCGCTCGACCATGTGCTGCTCTACGGCCCGCCGGGCCTCGGTAAGACGACGCTCGCAGGCGTCATCGCCAACGAAATGGGCGCGGGCATCCGTGTGACCTCCGGCCCGGCAATCGAAAAGGCCGGTGATTTGGCCGCACTGCTGACGAATCTTGCGCCGGGCGATATTCTATTCATTGATGAAATTCACCGGCTGAATCGAGCAGTTGAGGAAATTTTATATCCGGCCATGGAGGATTTTGCTATCGATATCATCGTCGGCAAGGGCCCGTCGGCCAACTCCATCCGGCTTGATCTGCCGCACTTTACGCTCATCGGTGCAACGACCAGAGCCGGGCAGCTGTCCAGCCCTCTGCGTGACCGCTTCGGCGTGCAGCTGCGTCTGGAACTGTATACCACAGAGGAATTGCAGCGCATCGTCATGCGATCGGCCGCGCTGCTTGGAATTGAGATCGAGCCTGCGGGCGCGCGGGAGATTGCGTCCCGTTCGCGCGGAACGCCGCGTATCGCAAACCGCCTGCTGCGCCGTGTACGCGATTTTGCACAGGTCTGCCACGACGGTGTGATTACGTCCGAGGCTGCCGACCACGCGCTCAGTAAGCTTGAGGTTGACCATTTGGGCCTCGACGCGGTTGACCGCCGCATGCTTACCGCCATCGTGAAAAATTACGGCGGCGGCCCAGTGGGCCTTGAGACGCTGGCTGCGACCATCGGTGAGGAGGCCGTCACGCTGGAGGACGTCTATGAGCCGTATCTGCTGCAAATCGGGTTTCTGACGCGCACGCCGCGCGGCCGCTGCGTCACGCAGCTGGCGTATGAGCATCTTCATCTGCCGTCTCCCGTGCAGCCTGCCGGGACGCAGCTTTCATTCTGAGTTTTGAGGAGCAATACATACTATGGGTAAATTATTTGGGACTGACGGCATCCGCGGCGTTGCCAATGAAACGTTGGACGCGAAGCTTGCTTACCGCGTGGGACAGGCGGCGGCGATCTCGCTCTGCGACGATTCCGGCACGAAGCCAACCGTCGTCATCGGCAAGGACACGCGCATTTCCTCGGATATGCTCGAGGGCGCGCTCGTCGCGGGACTGACAGCCTGCGGCTGCAACGCGATTCTGCTCGGCGTGATCCCGACGCCTGCCGTTGCATATCTGACGGTCTATCTGCATGCGGACGCAGGCATCGTCATTTCCGCCTCGCACAATCCGTATGAGCACAACGGCATCAAGATGTTCTCATCCGAGGGCTTCAAGCTGAGCGACGCGCTCGAAGCGCGCATCGAGGATTTGATTTTGCAGGACGGAGAGCTGCCTGTCAAAACGCATGGAGAGATTGGTCAGGTTATGTCCGGCAGCTTTGCGGCGGAATACTATCTTGACCATCTGGCCTCGACCATCGAGAGCCTTGAGCCGCTGCGCGTTCTCATCGACTGCGCCAACGGCGCGGCCTCGACCACGGCGCGGTATTTATTCGGCCGCTTTCCGCTGGAGGCAGAGTATCTGAACGACAAGCCGAACGGTGTCAATATCAACAATGGCTGCGGCTCGACGCATCTGGAAGCACTCTGCGATGCGGTCAAAGCAGGCGGCTACGACCTCGGCATTGCGTTTGACGGCGACGCCGACCGCTGTTTGACCGTAGACGAACAGGGCTGCGTCATTGACGGTGACAAGATGATGGCAATCTGCGCCGACGCGATGGAGAAAAGAGGCCGCCTGCGGGGCGGCGGCTTCGTTGCGACGGTCATGTCCAACATCGGCCTGCACAAATACTGCGCAGGGCACGGTCTGCGGCTCCTGTGTGCGTCAGTTGGCGACCGGAACGTATTGGAACTGATGCAGAAGGAGGGGATGCGCCTCGGTGGCGAGCAGTCGGGCCATATCATTTTCTTGGACTACATGCCTACCGGAGACGGTCAGCTGGCCGCGCTGCAATTTCTCGATATCCTTTCGCACAGCGACAAAAAAGCCAGCGAACTGTCTGCCGCCGTGCGGCAGTATCCGCAGCTGCTGCAGAATGTCCGCGTGACCTCAAACGAACAGAAAGCGGCCATCATGCGGTCGGATTCTCTGCGGGAAGCGATCCAAAAGGCGGAGGCTGAACTTGGGGAAAATGGCCGCGTGCTCATTCGCCCGTCTGGCACGGAGCCGCTCATCCGCGTTATGGTCGAAGCCGGCACGGAGCGGCAGGCACAGGCGGTCACAGAGACGCTTGTGCAGCACGTCGAAAATCTACAAAAATTATCAGAGAAATAAAATAAGTTTTATTTACTATTGACAACCGGAAAAATATCGCATATAATCGCTAGTGTTGGGTAATAAAAATTTCCAACCAGAGCCACGCAGATCTTTCATCATTCCGTTGCACCCTCTCTTCGTGTATGGACCCATGGCAAGATTGACTGGCGCTTTTCCCGGCGAAATCAGGCAGAGCCTGATCGCATATAAAGCCCTATCGCATACGAGCGTACGCCGCAGTTGCAGGGCAAATCCATTTTTTATCGCAAAAGAGAGGTAACAAAAATGTTTGAAGACAAGACGTTGGTCTGCAAAGAGTGTGGCAAAGAGTTCGTTTTCACTGCCGGTGAGCAGGAATTCTACGCAGAGCGTGGCTTCCAGAATGAGCCGCAGCGCTGCAAGGCCTGCCGTGACGCCCGCAAGAACGCGACCCGCGGCCCCAGAGAGTACTACACCGCTACCTGCGCGGCCTGCGGCGGCGAAGCGCGTGTCCCGTTCGAGCCGAAGTCCGATCGCCCGGTTTACTGCAGCGATTGCTTCGCCCGCATGAAGGCTCAGGGCTAAGTTCTATCTGCCAACCAAAGATCCGCACCTGGACCGGGTGCGGATCTTTTTTGTATAAAGAAAACCACCGGCAATGCCGGTGGTTCCAAAAAGCTTTAGCTATGCCCAGAATAAAATATCCGAGCAAAGCGAGGAAACGTTACTAAAACCAATAGAGAGGAAATCTATGGGTTTCGCAAATGTAAAAAGAGATGCCCTACCGCTATTTCAAATAGCAGCAGGGCACTCCACGCAAGCGATACAAAATCGACGAGCCTATAGGCTCAGCTAGTAATAGGCCCCAAGGGGGCCTGCACAAACCACCGGCACGGCCGGTGGTTATGATTGCGCAGACGCGCTTATGGCGGCCATTCGCGCTTTCTATGGCTGTTTCGCTTGCAGGCACGGGAACTGGTGTGATATAGTATAATACGAATGCCCTATGGAAAGGATGAATTTTTTCATGCAGTACGATGTGATCATAATCGGCGCAGGCCCCGGCGGAATTTTCTCGGCATATGAGTTGTCAAAACTCTGTCCGGAGAAGAAAATCGCTGTGTTTGAAGAGGGACAGCCGCTCGAAAAACGCAAATGTCCCATTGACGGCAAAACGGTCAAGCACTGCGTCGGCTGTCCGACGTGTGCGATCATGAACGGCTTCGGCGGCGCGGGGGCGTTTTCTGACGGAAAATACAACCTGACGAACGATTTCGGCGGCACGCTTTATGAATATATCGGCAAAAAGCAGGCTATGGAACTGATGCACTACGTCGATGCGATCAACGTCAGCCACGGCGGGGAGAACACACGGCTGTATTCCACTGCCAACAGCGCGTTCAAGACTCGCTGCCTGCAATGCAATCTGCATCTGCTCGATGCGTCTGTCCGGCACCTTGGAACGGACATCAATTTTGTAGTGCTGAAAAATCTCTTTGCCGAGTTGGAACCAAAGGTCGATTTCTACTTCCGCACGCCCGTACGGCAGGTGTTGGTGGCGGACGGCGGCTATGAGATCGTCACGGACAGCGGAAGCTATTTCTGCAAGCAGTGCATTGTCTCCGTCGGCCGCAGCGGCAGCAAGTGGATGGAGAGCGTGTGCCGCGAACTGAACATCGAGACAAAATCCAACCGCGTCGATATCGGTGTGCGTGTGGAATTGCCCGCTGAGATTTTTAAGCACCTGACTGACGAACTCTATGAGAGCAAGATCGTCTACAAGACTGAAAAATATCAGGATTTGGTCCGTACGTTCTGCATGAACCCGAAGGGCGCGGTCGTGACGGAGAACACAAACGGCATCGTGACCGTCAACGGCCACAGCTATGAGGATCCGGCCAAGCAGACCGAAAACACAAACTTTGCCCTGCTTGTCTCCAAGCACTTTACAGAGCCTTTCAAGGACTCCAACGGCTACGGCGAGTCCATCGCACGGCTTTCCAACATGCTTGGCGGCGGCGTAATGGTGCAGCGCTTCGGCGATTTGATCCGCGGCCAACGGTCAACGCAGAAGCGCATCGACAAATCTTTCGTTACCCCGACCCTGACGGCCACGCCGGGCGATTTGTCGCTGGTCATTCCGAAGCGCATTCTCGACGGCATCATCGAGATGATCTACGCGCTTGACAAGATCGCTCCGGGTACAGCAAACGACGATACGCTGCTTTATGGCGTCGAGGTCAAGTTCTATAACATGGAAGTTTCTGTCGATGAGAATCTGGAAACAGCGCACAAGGGCCTGTTCATCATCGGCGACGGCAGCGGCATCACACATTCCCTGTCCCACGCCTCCGCCAGCGGCGTCTATGTTGCGCGGTATCTTGCAGCACACGAAGCATAATATATTATGGCAGCCTCTCCCGGCCTTTGGCCGGGAGACTTTTTCTTGCGCTTTTTTTATGACTGTTGTATACTGAAAAGGGAAAAAACAGGCGGAAGGGGAGAAGGAGGATGAGAAGAGCGGGCGCGCTTCTAATTGCTGCTGTACTGCTCCTGACCCTCTGCGCCTGTAAGCGCGAAACACGGCCTGCCGCGGAGATCGGAAGATTTACCGGCGAGCAGGTCAGCGTCTACGGCGGCGACTGGCAGCCAATCGGCGAGGTCTACAGCGGTCTGACCTATCTTGAACTGAACGCAGGCGGCGAGGGCGTTTTCTGCGTGGACGGCGAAGCCGCCGCAGTCGAATGGGCAGCGGCAGACGGACGGCTTACGCTGACGATGGGCGGCGCGCGCTGCGAAGGAACGATCAGCGCGGATACGATCGATATCGACTTTTTTGATGCCGATATCCGCATGAAGTTTTTCCGCCCGGCCTCTGCCGCGCTTCCGCTGCCAGAACAGGCGCAGGAAGCAGAAGTGGACACAGAGCCGGATGCGGAGACAAATACTGACGCAGCATCGGATTATGCGGCCTATTGGGCCGGAGACTGGTACGGCTGGCATGTTGTGATCGATGCAAGCGAGGAACTGCAATATCTGAAGGACACCGCGTGGGACGCCTGCGCGCGGATTCGTGTCCGCGAAGACACTGGAACCCTCACCGTTTGGGATACGGAAACTGACCCCGGCGAACTTCTGCTCCGGGCAAGCGTCGAGTTTTCCCCCGGTACGACCGACGCCGGGTGCATGACGGCGGACGCCGGCGCTTATTTGGGCTGCGATCTGACGGATGGCCTTCTGTGCGATCCCGGCGCGTCCGAGGTGCAGGCGTTTGCGCATATGATCTTGATTTCGGGTCGCGCGGAGGATGAAAACGGCGGCTGGGTGCGCTTCCGACTCTATCTGCGCCCATGGGGCATGGACTGGGAAGACGTGCGCACTGGCAATACAAGCGGCTGCCTGTACCGCAATATGCTCCCGCCGGATTATGACAGCTGGTATGCGCCGCTGCTGGCGCAGGGCGTCACCGATATGCCGGACTCGTTCGAGACGGCGAAATAAGAAAGGAGAACTGGTCATGGCGTTTTGCCCCTATTGCGGAAGCGAAATCGCGGAATCAGCGAAATTTTGTACACAGTGCGGCGCGAGACTTACGCAGTCCGTCCCCGCGCAGGAGGAACCGGCGGAGTTTGTGTATACGGAAAGTATTCCGCCTTTGCCGGAGCAGTCTGCCGCGCAGAGCGAGGCTCCGCATGCGGAAAAGCGAAAGAAAAAGTCCAAAGCGCCGCTGGTCATCGGAATTATCGCGGGAGTTCTGGTGCTGGCCGCCGTGCTTTGGGGGCTGATCGGAAGAACACTGTTTGCTCCCTACTGGCAGTCGGAGTCTGTCGATCCCTCCCCGAATATCACTGCACAGACCTCGTTCTGGAACGGCGGCTGGTATGGCTGGTGGATAATCGAATCCGGAACCGGCGCCTACAAAGACCATGCGAACAGCTGGTGGGACGCCTGCGCGCGAATCGACCTCGGCTCGGACGGAAGCGGAACGCTTACCCTGTGGGACGATTCCTGCGCGGCAGGTCAGACTATCGCGGACGCACAGGTTCAGGCAGATTCTGACCTCACGACAAGTGGGCGGCTCGTTTCGACGGACGGCAGCTTCTTTGACTGCGCGCTGAGCGGGGCAGACGCATGGTATATTGACGCGGCTGCGCCTGAGGCGATGCCGTACCCCTATATGATCTGCATCTCCGGCGTCTATACGGATCCGGAGGATAGCGGAAATTCCTTCGTCTATACGATCTATCTGCGTCCATGGGGCATGGATTGGGAGGATGTGCGTGCGGATAACGAGTCGCTTCTGCCGTATTTCTACGACGACTGGTATCTGCCGCTGATCGAGTCCGGCGCGTCTGTTCCAAACGCCATCGGCGGAAGCCCGGCATAAGCATATACACAAATTACACTGAAAAATGGAGGTTTACAGATATGGAACTGGCAGAAAAACGATACGAGCAGTGGCTTGCGCAGCAAGGACTGGAGCCGGAACTGCGTACGGAACTGGATACGATGCAGTCTGATGCAGAGAAGATCACCGACGCGTTCTACCGCGATCTGGAGTTTGGTACGGCAGGCCTGCGCGGCGTGCTCGGCGCGGGCACGAACCGGATGAATGTCTATGTGATCCGCCGCGCAACGCAGGCAGTTGCACAGTATCTCAATGAGACGGATCTGCCGAAGACCGTTGCCATCGGCCATGACAGCCGCATCAAGAGCGATGTTTTTGCCCGTGAAGCGGCAGCAGTTTTTGCGGCCAACGGCATCACAGCCTATCTCTACCCCCGCCTTGAGCCGGTTCCGGCGCTGAGTTTTGCCGTGCGCCATCTGCACTGCGGCCTCGGCGTCTGCGTTACGGCCAGCCACAACCCGGCGGAATACAACGGCTATAAGGTCTACGGCGCCGACGGCTGCCAGATGACGCCGGAGGCGGCAAAGCGCGTGGTTGCGCTGCTGGAGCACATGGACTATTTTTCCAGCGCAAAAACCATGGACTTTGATGCGGCGCTGGCCGCCGGGAGTATCCGGTACATCCCAGACGGGGTACTGGATGCGTTTGTAGATGCCGTTTACGCGCAGCGTGTCGGCAGCGGAGAAGGAATTGCGAATCTGAAGCTTGTCTACACGCCGCTCAACGGCGCGGGACTTGAATGCGTCAAAAAGCTGACGCAGAAGCTGGGAATCCGGAACATGACCATCGTAAAAGAGCAGGAGCAGCCGGACGGTCATTTTCCGACCTGCCCGTATCCGAACCCGGAGATCCGTCAGGCCATGGAACTGGGACTGCAATACTGCGACCGTGTCCGCCCCGACATTTTGATCGGCACCGACCCCGACTGTGACCGCTGCGGCACGGCCGTGCCGGACGGCAAGGGCGGCTACCGGCTTATTTCCGGCAATGAAATGGGCGTTATTCTGTTGGACTTCATCTGCCGCAGCCGCATCGCAAACGGTACGATGCCCGAAAATCCTGTCGCCGTTACGACCATCGTTTCGACGGATATGGTCACAGCTGTCGCAAAAAAATACGGTGTCGAACTGCGGCGCGTGCTCACCGGCTTTAAGTATATCGGCGAACAGATCGCGCTGCTGGAGCAGGGCGGCCATCCGGAACGCTATATCTTCGGCTTTGAGGAAAGCTACGGGTATCTCTCCGGCACGCATGCGCGCGATAAGGACGCGGTTAACGCCGTGCTTCTCATCTGCGAGGCTGCTGCGTGGTATGCGAAAAAGGGTATGACACTCGGCGATGCCATCGACGCGCTGTACACGGAGTTCGGCTGCTACTGCAACATGCAGAAAAGCTTTGCATTCACAGGCGAGACGGGCATGGAAAAAATGGCTGGGCTGATGCAGGGCCTGCGGAAGCAGCCGCTGCGCGAAATTGCCGGCCTTCCGGTTGAGGGCTATACGGATTACGAAGCCGAGGGAACGGGACTGCCGAAGGCAAACGTACTGGAGTACCGCCTGCCCGGCGGCGATAAGGTTATCATCCGCCCGTCCGGCACAGAGCCGAAGATCAAGGCGTACCTGTCCGCTGTCAAGCCGACCGTGGAAGAGTCAAACGCGCAGCTTTCCCTCTTGGCAGAAGCTGCAGCAAAGCTTCTTGCATAAAAAATAAAAAAACCTCTTGCAAAAACCAACCGGATATGCTATGATACATAAGCTAATTCAATAGCTATCCGGGTGTGGCGAAGTTTGGTATCGCGCTTGAATGGGGTTCAAGAGGCCGCTGGTTCGAATCCAGTCACTCGGACCAAGTCGTCGTGGACTGCGCAAGTTCACGACGACTTTTTTATGCTTCGCATCAAAAAGTCATCTTTCACTTGTTCCGTTACTCCTCCGCTCAAACTCACAATCGCTGCCGCTGGATTGTGGTTTTGTTTTCAGTTTCAGCAGTTGATCTATAGTGTTCACATGGCACAGGCAAAAGGACTCGAAATCGAAAGATTTCGAGTCCTTTTCTAACTTTTCAAGCAAACGCTAGACCGTTGCGACAGATGCCTCATAACACGTTGCATATGTGAAGGGCACTAAATGGTATCGAGTCGATTTTTGCTTCAGTGACGGCATGATGACGGATATCTATTGCGACTGCCCATATCCGGAACTCTGCAAGCATGAGGTGGCCGCAGCATTCACGCTTCGGATGCTGTTCGAGCAGCCGCAGTTCAAAGATATCAGCGATTTTATGGCGATGGACCACAGGGCTTTCTGGCAGCTGGCAGCGCGCACAGACAGTATCTGCCTTTGATTTTGCTGCGGAAAAACCGGTTGCGCCGCTGTTTCTTCTTTGCTACAATGAAAACAGCATGGCAGGAAGACGCAGTGTGCAAAAACAGGAATGATGGGGATGGGAGCATGCACAGAACAGAAAATGTGGAACTGACCGTGGTGTGTCTGCTGGAGGACGGCGGCAAAGTACTGCTGCAGAACCGGAAAAAGGAAGACTGGCACGGTTGGGCGCTGCCGGGCGGGCATGTGGAGCCGGGAGAATCGTTTGTAGACGCTGTAATCCGGGAGATGCGGGAAGAAACAGGGCTGACGATCCGGAACCCGAAGTTGGTCGGCGTCAAGCAGTTCCCAATCGAAGCCGGCCGGTACGTTGTGCTGCTGTTCAAGGCTGTGGAATGGGCAGGAACGCTGACGTCATCGGAGGAAGGGGAGATGAAGTGGGTAGAATACAGCCAGCTTCCGTCCCTGAAAACCGTGGACGATCTCGAAGAGATGCTGCACATGATGAACGCGCCGGGACTGACGGAATTCCAATACCTGCTCTGCGGCGGGGAATGGGTTGTATCCATTAAATAGAGGAGGCAGTTATGCGGTATCTTACAAAGGAATGGTACATCGCCTGTCAGGCTGACCCGATGACGCCGGAGGTGCAGAAGCAGCTGGACGAGATTGACCGGGCCTATTGCGCCGCGCAGACGCGCGAGACGCTGCCGGACGGGCTGTTACAGCAATTTTTCTTCCACGACGGCGTGGTGCGGGAAATCATCACCGGGACGGATCTCACGCTTCGCATTGACAGCCCGTATTCCGAATACCATACCGTGACCTTCCGCGGTGCAAGGCTCAAGCAGGAGCCGCCCCGTGTCGGTGCGGTCTGGCTGTACCGGGAACTTTACCGGCATAAGAGCGGGATGGGCTACGAGGTGCACATCCTGTTCGATGCCCCGGCAGGCCCCGCGCACCGGGGAATCCGCCCATCCGACTTGATCGATACGAAAATCATCTGCGACGAGATCGAATTTGCATAAAAAACCGGCCCGGACACGAATGTGTCCAGGCCGAGGCCGTTAAAAGCCTTTTAACCTGTTCTGCACTGCAAGCATTCAGGTTTTTGTAGGGGCGGACGGCCCCTACCGGCTGCATCCGATTTTCCACACAGAACGAACCGCTGGGATTAAGAAACCGCTGATAGCGCTTTCCGTTTAAAGCATCGGTTCCTTAAGTTCCGCTCTCATTCGCGGGCGTGTATGCTGTCTCCAAAGTGTTTCGTATCTGTGTCGCTGCTTCGACCGGCTGATAGCTGCGGGCAACGTTTGGATATAGATAGATGTAGAGTTTTGTATCCGACAGGCAGCCAGCGGCGACGGCAAAGAAATACTGCCCGTCGCTATCCAGATCGCAGAGGAACGGTGCGAGAAAGGGGGAGTTCCCCGCCCGGCCAGGCCGCGGCGGTGAGCGGATCCGGCTCCTGCAGTGTGACGGCTTCATGGTCGAGTTCCGATGTCTGCTTCTGCACCTGTGCGGATATCTCCGGTTCCTGCCGCAGCTGCTGTAGAGCAAACCGGACGCCGCCAATGGCACACGATATGCACAGCACGGCACGTCTGCGCTCGCATACCGGTGCAGAATGCACTCGCGCTGTGTGCGCAGGAGTTGCCGGAACTGCTGCATCTGGCGTCCGAGTTGTGACGATCTGCTTTGCCTGTGCTCCAGAGTCGGCCTCCGAGCGGACGAGCCGCAGAAGCTTCTGCTGCATGCGGGCTACGCGCAGATTTATGACTGGGTCCCGCGTGACAGCATCCTGTTCTACGCGCTCGACAACGGCATGAGTCTTGTCGCCTGCAACCAGCAGCTTGATGAGCGCGGCGAAGCCATTTTAGGTTGACCGATGCGCCCCATCTGCATTGAATTTAATCTTACATAGTGAGAACCCCCGCAGAGCGGCTGGCCGGGCCGCCTCTGCGGGGGTTTTTAAGCAAATAGGCGCTTTTTGACGAAATTGCCAGAAATATTTCTAAAATGGAGAAATAATCCTTGCATTCACTGGAAATGTCCGGTACAATCAATATAGAGTAGTGTATACTTCGTACCATGAAAGATACACACAGATGAGAGAAAACACACAATAGGAGGAAAAATGGCATGAAACGATCAAAGCGAATCCTTGCCCTGTTCCTGAGCATGGTCCTGTTGCTCGGGATGCTGCCAATGTCAGCATTGGCGGCAGACAGCACATTTTCTGATGTGAAAACGTCCGACTGGTTTTATGATGATGTCCGATATGTATGCGAAAATGGCCTGATGAACGGAACGGGCAGCGGCACGTTCAGCCCAAAGGCCACCACGACCCGCGGCATGATCGTGACGATCCTGTACCGCCTTTCCGGCGAGCCTGCTGTTTCCGGCGTATGCCCGTTTGGCGACGTGGCGGCAGGGAAGTACTATGAGAAGGCAATCACATGGGCGGCAGAAAACAAGATCGTCAGCGGCTATGCGGACGGCACGTTTGGCCCGGACAATGCAATCACGCGTGAGCAGCTGGCGGCAATTTTGTACCGCTATGCCACTTTCTGCGGCTACGCCGTGACAGCTTCTGCCGAGATCAGCAGATTTGCAGATGCCGGTACGGTCGGCAGCTATGCGCTCGCAGCCATGAAATGGGCAAGCGCAGAGGGACTGATCAACGGCTCCGGCAGCAAGCTTGATCCGAAGGGCAGCGCAACCCGCGCACAGGTAGCGGCCATCCTCGCCCGGTTCTGCAAGAACATTGCAGGCGCGTCTACTCCCGCATCCAAGCCCGCATCCAGTACCGGCACCGTCCTCCCGCCCGCACCTAATCCTACCCCGGATCCCGATCCTACCCCGGGACAATCCTTCACGGTTACATTTGATGGAAATGGAGAAAATGTACAGGGGGTTCCACCGCAGCAAGTGGTAAAACAGGGCGAGATGATGACGGCCCCAGCAGAACCGACATGTGACGGCTTTTATTTTGCTGGTTGGTCTACGTCAAAAGAATGTAATGATCTCTTTAATGCTTATAACGAACCAATTAACGCAAATATAAGTCTCTTTGCGTATTGGGTATCGGAAGACTCGTTAGGGGATACCGATGGAGATGGCCTTGCCGACTATTTAGAGATAGCAAAAAAACGGATATCAATTTGCAGGATACGGATGGCGACGGATTAACAGATTATCAGGAGGTAATGATATTTGGCTATAACCCGTTGGAAAAGGATAGTGACGGAAACGGGATTTCGGACTACGATGAAGATTACGACCAAGATGGCCTCTCGAACGGTCAGGAAATTGAACTTGGGACAAATCCGGTAGTTAAAGATACCGACTTTGATGGTTTGAGTGATAAAGATGAAATAGAACTGTATCATACAGATCCGCGAATCAAGGATACGGACGGAGATGGGGCCGATGATGGAACAGAAATCCTCTATGGTACTGATCCTCTGGTAGCACAAAATGAATTTACGGAAACGTCCAGTAGCGCTCCGCTGTCGGAAGACAACCCTGTTTCCGCTTCCGTAACAGCCAGTGTTGACGGCTCTGTTTTGGGAAGTGTCAGAGTATCTGCGGTCAGCATGCTTGATAATCCACTGCTTACTGAGAACGTTCCTGGATATTTAGGAGCGGCATATGATTTCAACGCTGACGGAAATATCAAGGCTGCTGTGCTGGAGTTTTCTTATGATCGCAGTTTAGGAAGCATCGGAGACGACTTCCAGCCGAGAATCTACTATTACAACGAAAAGACGCAGGAATTGGAGGAATTACCAAATCAAACGGTTGTTGATGGAAAAGTCAGCGTTTCGGTTGAACACTTTTCAACATACATTCTGCTAAATAAAATTGAATTTGACGATGTATGGGCAGCAGATATCAAGCCGCCACTCTTTGATGGAGATGATGAAAATGCTAAGCTTGATATTGTCTTTGTTATAGATTACTCGGCTAGCATGGATGATAATGATCCCAAGCAGATTTTCAAAGCATTGTCGAAAAGATTCATTTCAAAACTTCGTGCAGATACGGATCAGGCGGCAGTTGTAAAATTCATAAAGACGGCTACACTTGTTTCTGCGCTGACAACAGACAAACAGCAGCTGAATGCCGCCATCGACAGCATATCGTATGATAGCGGATATAATACCAATTCCGGCACTGATGGTTCTACGGGGCTTCATATGGCTCTTAATGAACTAACACAATCGGAGTCTGAGTACCAGTATATAATTTTTATTACCGATGGCGAGGATAACCGGTACACCTATTCATATGATGCTTTGATAAAGAGCGCCTCTGAAAACAATGTTGTGGTCTACACAATCGGAATGGGAAGCGCATCCGAAACGGTACTGAAAAAAATTGCAGATGGAACAAACGGTAAATACTATCATGCCACAACAGAAGACTTTGACACCGACAATATTTTAAATTTGGATGACGTGTTTGAAGAAATCGAGAGCAATACGATTGATTTGACAACAGATACGAATGGAGACGGTATTCCGGATTACTATAACAAACTAATCTGCGATGGATCGCTTCCGCTAAGCACTGGTATCTTGAGCCGCTTTATCGGATATGACTTTACTTATGACGAAAACGGTGTTCTTTCGGATGACTACGATGGAGACGGTTTGAAAAACGGTGAAGAACTCGTCATTATGCAATCCGGAGATAAGGTGTTCATTAAAATGATCTCCGATCCGACGATGCCTGACAGTGATCTTGATGGATACGATGACAAAAAAGAAAGTATTCTTGGGATGGATCCATTAAAGTACTCATATGATTCCATAGCTGCTGACTGGATTTTTACTGATGGGATTTTCGCGGATTATCAGCTCACTGATTCATACGATAATAGCATTGCTACTGCTATTGCGGTGAATCTGACTGATGTGCTGAGTTTTAACTGGACTCCGGTGAAAGCCTGTAAGCAGCTTTGCATGGACTATTTCTATGATTATGCCAACAATACAATAAATGTAAATGCCGAAGAGAATGCAAAAGCTATAATCGCTGAGAATACCCATGATACTTTAGAAGCGATAAATAAGGTTATTAAGGCAATTAAAGGCGGAAATAAGGTTGTAGACAAAATTACCGAGGAACTGGATAAATTATATATACTCAGGAGCCAGCTGAAGACAATTCAAAAAAGAATTGCTGCAGCAGGCACTTTGGGTGATGAAGGACGGTTAGATAAACTTGCCGACGATTTTATTCAGATCAACAAGCAGTTAGAAAAATATGGAGTTTTCAAGAAGATATCTATAAAGGTTACCGATTTTGCTGATAAATACCAGCATTTGATGAACAAAAAGAACTTTACACGTTTGTCAAATGCAGAGACTATCGCAGTAGCTGCTTCTGTTTTCGATACGTCGGTCAATATTGCAGATACGGTAAAAACATACGCAAAACTTAATGCCAATACGGCGGCCTATATGGAGAACTTGGATATCATCGCATATCTGGCGGAAAACGGTGACAGAAAAATGGTGCGCGACGCCGCCAATCAAATATATGGCGTTTTCGCAAGTGGATTTAAGGACTATAACGCGCAACTTGGATTTGCAGTTGTGCATGATATCCTAATGGGTGGAACAGAATACGCTGTATCAAAGTTTGTTGAACTTAACCCCTATACAAAAGCAGCCAAGGCGGCGTACGATGTGCTTGATTTGTTGCTGGGGATGTCCCACAAGGCAGAGTGTATAGATAATTCGTTGTGCTGGGAAAGTATGATACAGGCCGTAAAAGAATTAGCGCTCTCAACACTGGTCGAAACGAGATTCAGCTATGATTGCAAGGCAGCGGATCATTTGGTCAGTGACAGATATCTGACGCATCTTGCTCAGTTGCGAATCGTAGGTGAGCAGAATTTCGTGGATTATGCAAAAAATAAGGGTTGGATTACGAGGTTCTTTGACGACGGATATGAGGAAGCAAAGCAGTTTTGTAGTTCAGCTATTGGAAGAGTGTGGAACAGCGCAGGCAGTCTCAAACTGGTTTTATCTCCGGCACTTCCGACAACATTTCTTTCTAGTGGTGGTGGATCCCGTTGAAGTTGAGAAAAATGCAATAAAAATTCAGCGACAAGATTGATCAAAAGCCAGGCACATGGGATTTCATGTGCCTGGCTCAGTTCTTTATTCTATCACCTGTTCTCCGTCTAATAATCTTCCTCTGCGTCATAGAGGAAAACGGAAAAGGGGTGCTACAATGTGAAGCATGACGTCCAGTGTGATGCTGGCTTCGGTGGTGTATGGCCCGGGAAACGCTGCTGCACGGTAAACATGCGCCCGTCGTTATCCAGGGAGAGATATCCGCCTGTGTGATTTTTTAAAAATGCGCAGGCGGGAATGTCGTGCCTGCACAGAAATGCGCACAACTTCGGCTCCGCCTCCGGGTGATTGATCGCACCGGACGCCGGAAACTTTAATACATAGTCTCCCTCTGTGCAGGTCAGAAGCCATGTATCAGAGCCCGCGCCGGTCAGGGCGTGCTGCGCGTGATGGATGTGAAGCCCGTATTGCCGGTACAAAAGATCATTAAACATAGCGCCCGATAAAATCCGTAAGCACCGGGAGCGGGTCTGCTCTCCAATAGTGACTGCAATCGGTCGTCCGGTTGAGAAGCTGTTTGTTGTATAACTCCCGGCGAAGCGTCGCCGGATTGTGAAACCGCGTCCATTCATCCAGCAGATCATTCAGTTCCGCTTCGGTATACTGCCGCCCGGCCTCAATTTTTCCGGCCAAATACCAGAGTGCCAGCAGCTTCTTTTTGTGCTTGGCTGGAAAAGCCAGCAGCCGCGCATTCTGATCAAGAAAGGGCGATAAATCTGATAAAACTCCGTTCATTTTCGTATCCTCATGATTTGCTGTTTTTCCGGTTTTTGAAGTTCATACTAATGTCTTTTTAAAAAGGTTGATAATTTATCACTGTTGATGTATAATGAAGATGG
>URAZ01000033.1 GCA_900545925.1 uncultured Eubacteriales bacterium
GGTCGAGCAGTAACGAAAGTTGGAGTTAGTGATCCGGTGGTATGTGAGTGGAAATGCCATCGCTCAACGGATAAAAGCTACCCTGGGGATAACAGGCTGATCTCCCCCAAGCGTCCACAGCGACGGGGAGGTTTGGCACCTCGATGTCGGCTCGTCGCATCCTGGGGCTGTATTCGGTCCCAAGGGTTTGGCTGTTCGCCAATTAAAGCGGCACGCGAGCTGGGTTCAGAACGTCGTGAGACAGTTCGGTCCCTATCTGTTGCGGGCGTAAGAGATTTGAAGGGAGCTGTCCTTAGTACGAGAGGACCGGGATGGACTGACCGCTGGTGCACCAGTTGTTCTGCCAAGAGCATAGCTGGGTAGCTACGTCGGGACGAGATAAACGCTGAAGGCATCTAAGCGTGAAACTCCCCCTAAGATAAGATCTCTCATCCTTTATGGAGTAAGGCTCGTCGTAGACTATGACGTTGATAGGTCAGAGGTGGAAGCGCCGTAAGGTGTGTAGCTGACTGATACTAATAAGCCGAGGGCTTGACCTACAAATTGGTAGTTAGCAGGCTCTGTAAAGTGCTTTCTCGAATCTGCAAAGTTCCATGGTGTTCGGTTTTCAGGGTGTAGTCCATTATCCGCCTTTAGCTCAGTTGGTAGAGCAACTGACTCTTAATCAGTGGGTCCCGGGTTCGAGTCCCTGAAGGCGGACCATGTATATAAGCGGATTCCGCTTCATATAGAGCATGCTGGCCCGTTGGTCAAGTGGTTAAGACAGAGGCCTCTCACGCCTTTAACATCGGTTCGAATCCGGTACGGGTCACCACCTTTTTTAAAAGCGCGGCATGCTGAATCAGTTGTTACCGACTGAAAAGTCGTTAACATATATAGTTGGTGCTGATTGGTGTGAGGGTCCACCTGTTCCCATACCGAACACAGAAGTTAAGCTCACATGCGCCGAAGATACTTGTCGGGTGACTGACCGGGAAAATAGGTAGTGCCAACATATATTCCTCCTTAGCTCAGCCGGTAGAGCATCTGACTGTTAATCAGGGGGTCGTTGGTTCGAGTCCAACAGGGGGAGCCACTGATAGCCGTCACAAATGTGGCGGCTATCATATTATCAAAGATTATGGGCCTTTAGCTCAGTTGGTTAGAGCAGCCGGCTCATAACCGGTCGGTCCTGGGTTCGAGTCCCCGAAGGCCCACCACTTAGATGTAGATAGGGGTATAGCTCAATTGGTAGAGCGGCGGTCTCCAAAACCGTAGGCTCAGGGTTCAAGTCCTTGTGCCCCTGCCACTCAGAAATGACCTTTGGATGTCAGATGACCACGCAAGCGCGTTCATCTGACATCCAAAGGTCTTTCTTCGTTCAAAATCGTAACCACTTCGTTGGGTTACGATTTTGTTTTTGTATAAAGAAAACCACCGGCACGGCCAGTGGTAATGATTGAAGGGATGAAACGGGCAAAATCATTAAAATCAAAATTTTTAATGAAGCAAGCGTGTCAGCTGGACGATTTTTAGACGCACTTGATTGCCTGAAGTTCCTTATCAAATTCCTCCAGATGCGGCTGGAGATAGGCAGACTGCGGAAGGCTGGCGAGTTTGCGTAAGGTCATGCCGCCGACAAGCTTCATCCGCGGATTTTTAGATGTGCCCTCGCAGAACTTGTCCAGAATGGTCGCTGCCGCCGGATTCTTCAGAATGTCCTTTACTTTGCTGTCGAGAGAAAATGCTATGAGAGGAACCTCCTCTTTCTTTGATGCTCTGCTGTTATTTTAGAGAATGATGAGGAAATCCTGCAAATTGACGGAGATTCCATGCCGCCATCCGTATGAATTGCGGGCGGCGTTTATATGCGCGGCGATAGTGTTTTTGCGGTTTGCTCTGTGTTTGTGTGCTCCGCCGCATTGCACCGGCCTCTTTGCAGGTGCAGTTGCTGAACACGCAGCCGCAATATTCTGCGCCGCCATGTAAATTTGACGCCTTCTTGTAATTTATACGACGATGTACCATAATTTAGTGTGCAAAGACCGAAAAAGCTTATAGGAGGTTTTATCATGGTTCAGGTCAATGCTCTGGGCGACACTTGCCCGCTGCCCGTGATTAAGACGATGAATGCGCTGAAAGAACTTGGCGGTGCAGGAACGGTCGAGGTTCTGGTCGATAACGAGATTGCCGTGCAGAATTTGACGCGGCTCGCAGAAAATAAGGGCTGCACGATCGAGACGGAAAAACGTTCGGAGAAGGAATACCGCGTCACGCTCACCACGGGAGAAGCTGTCGAGCGCACAGGTGATGAAGCAAACCTCTGCACGACGCCTACCGAGCAGAAAACGGTTGTGGTCGTCATTTCTGCTGACCATATGGGCGAAGGGAACGACGAACTCGGCAAGATTTTGCTCAAGGGCTTCCTGTTCGCGCTGACACAGCAGGAAAAGCTGCCGTCCACCATTCTGTTCTATAACGGCGGCGCAAGCCTCACCTGCGAAGGCTCGGCCTCGCTGGAGGATCTGCTGTCGCTGTCGAAACTCGGCGTGGAAATTCTCACCTGCGGCACCTGCCTCAACTATTACGGCCTGACGGACAAACTGCAGGTCGGCGCAGTCACAAATATGTATGTAATTACCGAAAAGCAGATGCAGGCTGATCTGGTGGTTCGCCCGTGATGCGGCGGGGCAGTGACGCCTGTGCTGTCTGGATGAATCGGAATCGACATTGGCTCAACGTGTGCGAAGGCTGCCGTACTGGAGCTGTCCGGCGAGTTGAATCGTGAAAGATGAAATAGAGTTGTGCTCGGATCAGGAGGAATCATAATGAACAGAACAGAGAAAGCCGCAGAAACCATGTGCGCATTATGTCGGTCTTGGCAAAGCTGAAAATGCTGTGAACGCTGTCAATGAGGTATTGGCGGAAAAAGGCGTTGCCCTGCCGGGGCCGAGCGGTCAGACCGTCACGGAGGAAAGCAGACTGCCTGATGGCATCGCCGCACAGAAATCCATTTTCGGGGAGCATATCGACGCCATGCGTGCCGCCGCGCCGGAAAATCAGAAGAACATTCAGGACTATCTTTCCGCCTACTGCTTTGGTGACTTCTATACCCGTAAGTTCCTGACCATCCCGGAGCGGGAACTGCTGACCTTTGCCATTCTCGTGGCACAGGGCGGCTGCGAGCCGCAGGTCAAGGCACATGTGGGCGGCAATGCCGCTGTGGGCAACAGCAAGGAAACCTTGCTTGCCGCGCTGACAGTTTGCCTGCCCTACATCGGTTTCCCCCGTACCCTCAATGTACTGGGCTGCGTGAACGAAATCCTGCCGGAGAACGCATAAAGGAGCAATTCAGATGGAGTACACGAAATTAGGACAAACCGATATTAAAATTTCCAAGGTCTGCGTGGGCTGTATGAGTTTCGGCAAGGCAGGAACCATGCACGACTGGACGCTGGACGAAGCGGCTACCGAGGAAGTGGTGAAGCACGCCCTTGACCTTGGCATCAACTTTTTCGATACCGCAAACGGTTATTCTGCCGGAACCAGCGAGGAATATTTGGGCCGTGCGCTGAAAAAGAATATCAGCCGGGAGAAAGCCGTGATCGCGTCCAAGGTCTATTTCAATCCCGGCCGTCTTTCCCGGGAGGCCATCCACAGGGAGATTGACGGCAGTTTGAAGCGGCTGGGAACGGACTATCTTGACCTCTATATTATCCACCGATTTGACTACGAAACTCCCATTGAGGAGACAATGGAGGCACTGAACGATCTGGTCAAGGCGGGCAAAGTCCGGGCGCTGGGCGCGTCTGCCATGTATGGCTATCAGTTCTACAATATGCAGCTTTGTGCCCGCAACCACGGCTGGGCTCGATTCGAGGCGATGGAGAACCACTATAATCTGCTCTACCGCGAGGACGAGCGGGAGCTTATTCCCATATGCCGGCAGATGGGCGTGAGCCTGATGCCGTACAGCCCGCTGGCGGCGGGACACCTGACCCGGCCCACTTGGACCACTGATACGCTCCGCAGCAAGACGGACCGCGTTGCCATGGGCAAATATGACCGCACTGAAGAACAGGATATGCAGATTGTCACCCGTGTTCACGAATTAGCGGAGAAATACGGCGTGCAGATGCAGGAGATTGCATTGGCATGGCATTGGGCCAACGGTGTGGCCGCGCCTATCGTGGGCGCGACGAAAGCCAAGTATCTGGATGATGCCGCCGCTGCGCTTGCAGTTAAACTCACGGACGAGGATATCGCCTATCTGGAGGAGCCGTATGTGTCCCACCGCATCGTGGGTGCCATTGACTGCAATCCGCCGCAGGGTGTCATGCTGCTGGACGAAACGACCGCCGCGGCAGATTGGAAGCTGCGCGTATAGAAGAAAAACGAGTAATATTACCAAAGGGTACGGTTTTGAACGAACCGCACCCTTTGAAGTTTTTCTTCAAAAATTTGAGAATTATCATTGTGATTGTGCAGAACTGGTGATATAATCAGCGCTGGTTAGAATGCTCTAACCAGCACTGAGCGGAGAATTGCAAAAATGGAGGCAGAGTTGTTCTGTCGGAGAGCGGCGAGATGCTATACCACGGATAGCCGCTCATTGATGTCGTGCGTGGCGCAAAGCCGGGGCATGAGAGGATATTTCGCTATCTGCGCGTATAAAGGAGGAAATAATGATGTTGTATTCGGAAAAGGTAGCGTCAGTTGACAAGGGTGCACATGCCCGCGGAGCGCACCGGCACGCCTTTCGCGGCGTTATCGTCCTTGACAGGCGACAGCCTGCCTGCGTCCTCTGCCTTGCGAAAAACGCGCCGGAGCGCCCGGCGGGTCTTCGAGTTTTCCCGGAGCATGGACAGCAGATGGCAAGGCAGACGAGGCAGATGGGCTGACGCCCATCAACGAGGATAACGCGGCCAGCTGCTGTTCAGGCATGGGAAAACCATGTGTGCCCTTGTCAGCTGACGCTAAAGGCATTTACGGCCACGCATCCGTGCGAGGAGATAACCGTTGGCGGCGCGCGATATCGCTATATTCTGGAAGGGGAAGCTGACGGTAAAACGCTTGTGTTCCTGAACGGCGGGATGAATACGCTCGAAATGTGGATGCACAATCCGCAGATCTCCTATGTTTCGGGCGGCCATCTGTCAACGGTGCTGAAAACAGACGGTTATATTCGTACAATCCGCAGTTTTCTGAATGCAGTGAGAGAATAGACATATGGAGCGCATCATTACCTAACTGACGAACAGACTGGAAAAAGCGATAATCGTACGGCAAGTATTGCGTGATTGTCTGCTGTTCACCGCAATGGTAAAAGTTGCTGTGATCGGCGGTGCAGTCAATGGGCTGTTCTTTTTGCCAAAGCGCTGCAGGATCGGGCCATCGAGAGGGGACTGATCGACCGCAATACGATGAACCGGAAACGGAGGCGCTTTATGATTTTGTTTTATATCGTGGTGCTTGCCGCTCCTGTGCTGATCATTGGAGTAAGGAACAGCGTTTCCAAGTTTGGTGAAGCTTATTGGCAGGCCCTGCTGTTTCTCGAAGTCATGAATATCTACGACAGTGTTGTGATCGACAAGCTGTGGGTCGGACACAGTCGGTTTTGGGTGCTGCCTGAACTTGAAGATGTGCCGTTCGTATAGATTTGACGGCAGGTGCTGAAAAGCTGAAGGGCATGGGATTTGCCGATAGGCGGTATGTGAAGACCACGGAGACGATCTTCGGGTCCAGGCAGCGTGCTGCAACGATGATGCTGAGTGACTCTGCCATGATTGTCGGAAGAGATAGTGCCATTGACCGGTGAAGGGTATCCGAAGCGGCGGCTCTGATGTTCAGAGCCGCCGCGCTTTCATTATCACCATACCATGCTTTCCGTAATAATATTCAGCACGGAGTCGGCAGTTCCTGCGTGGTGATGATCTTACTTTTTCTATCACACGGTGTTCAGCACTCCGGTAATCTCCTGTGCGATGCGTTGTTTCAGGGAACCTTTAATAAGCGTGGCCGAGCGGTTCAGGGCCGAGGGGTGCGCAGCCGGGATTGGGAATCTCAAAGCCGTTTGCCTTATAGGCCTCATAGTCGAAATGTTCCAACTCGTCATAGCCGAGTTTATGGAACGCATAGAAGCCGTCCCAGTCCTCATAGCCGTCACCGAGCTTATGCTCCAGAAATGCGTCGGCCATCGCCATGCCGGTGCGCGGGGCAACATAGAATCCACCCATCGCAAGAACATTGCAGTTGTTGGCCGTCACGCAGCGCAGCGCGGCTGGGACCGTCTCGCAGACGGCTGCATGGACATGCGGGCACTTGCTCGCCGCAATATGGATACCCATTCCAGTTCCGCAGAAGAGAAGCGCACGCTCAAACTCACCCTCGGCAATCATTGCGCCCGCGCGCAGGCCAATGCGGTGATACATCTCGGGAGTGCCGGTGTCATCGGCCTTCATACCGACGTCTGTGACGGTCCAGCCGCGTTCCTTCAGATGCTGCACAACCGCATCTTTCAGCGCAAGGCCGGCGAAATCTGCCGCAACCAGGATCTGCTTGTCTTTGACCAGTTTCATTGTTATATTCTCCTTTTTATTGATCATTTCTTTCAAATTCTATGCTGTGTGTGCCTGCACCCAGCGGGTACTCCGCCGCGTCCGGCGCGGGAGCACCGTCAATCAAAAGCCTGCGCAGGGTGAGTGTCGGCTTCCATACGGCGGAGGCATTGAACGGGATCCGCACCAACAGACGGACCTCTCCGCCGCGCTGCGTCCACTCCACTCGAATCTCACCCTTTACCGTGTGCAGCGTGCATCGGATCTCCGGCAGTTCACGCGGGAAGTAGGGTTGGAGCGTAAAACGGGAAAATGCGGGTGCGTCTGGCCGGAGCCCGGCCAGGCAGCGGTAGAACCAGCCGCTGACCGCGGCGTACATCGGGTGGTCATGCGAGGCCATGCCGACCAACTCGCCGGAATCGACGTATTCCCAGCGTTCCCAGACGGTCGTTGCGCCGCAGGCAAGCATATACCCCCAACTCGGATAGGCTGTCTGCGTCACGAGCGCATAGGCAAGGTCGATCTCGCCGTTATCCGCCAGGACATCGAGAATGTATCGTGTGCAGAGGTTTCCAGTTGTCACATGCGTATCGTGCTGCTGGATATCGCGGATCAGATTTTGAAGCACCTGTGCCCGGAACTGCTCCGGGACAACACCGAGATAGAGCATGAACGTGTTGGCAGCCTGGGAATTGCCTGCATAAAAGCCGCCCTCCCGGTTCAGAAAGGCTCTGTTCAGCGCGCTGCATGTCTGCGCAGCCAGTTCCTGGAAGTAGGCATGATCCTCTTCCAGCATCAGGACATCCGCCATCTGCGCCAGCAGCATGCAGTTAAGATACAGATACCCCGTGGAGATCAGCCTGCCCGGCGTGATACTCGACACTGCACCGGAGCCGTAGCTGCCGCGCACGCTGCCGCCGACCGGTGAGGCCCAGTCGCCGTAATAGCTGTAGCAGACAATCCCGTCCTCCCGCTGCCGGGTCAGATACATGGTCCACGCACGCAGACCCGGATACGCGGATCGCAGTGTCTGCTTGTCTCCGTACTGCTGATACAGCATCCACGGCAGCAGCAGAAAGCTGGAGCAGACCGGATCGGCGGGCTGCGAGCCATAGCGGACGTAGGGGACGGTGTCGGTAATCGCGCCGGTCTTTTTGCCCTGCGCGTCCAGCATATCGGTTACGAATTTGCGATAAAAGGAGTCCATCTCAAAGTTGAACATGGCCTCCTCCGCACGGACGGTCAGATCGTTCAGCCAGCCGAGGCGCTCGTCGCGCTGCGGGCAGTCGGTCGGGACACTGTGCAGATTGTTGCTCTCTGTCCAACGGCAGATGCGCTGAATGTCGTTGATGAGCGGCTCACCAGAGTCAAAGCTGCCGCGCGAAGCAACGTCGCTGCGCAGCACAAGCGCGCAGACGTCCTCCGCCGCCAGCGGATCCGGCAACCCGGAAATTTCAGCATAACGGAAGCCGTGGTAGGTAAAACGAGGACAATATGTTTCCTCGCCGCCGCGCGCAAGATACACGTCACACTGCTGCGCTGTGCGCAGGTTTTCTGTGTTTAGTTCACCATCCGGCGTTATGACCTCGGAAAATCGCAGCGTGACGCATGTCCCTGGTGTAAGCCCGTGCATCCGAAGCTGTACAACACCCGCCAGATTCTGTCCGAAATCCGCGACCGCCGCGCCGGACGGCAGCTGCCGGACACTGCAGGGAGCAAGGCAGCTGACTACGCGGATCGGCTCGACACGCATCGGAACGAGCCGGCCTTCGGGCGGTTCCGATTCCAGCGCCGGCCCCCATTCCAGCCGGGACACGAAGTCAGGCTCCGTCCAGCCGGGTTCTTCCAGCCGGGCATCCATCCGTTCACCGATATAAATGCTCGCCTGCGTGAGAAATGGCGTCTTGCAGCACTGCCAGCCGTCCTGCACGCGGGTGCGGCGGATCTTCTGCGTGCCGTCCGGCATCGTCAGATGCAGCTGCGCGGTAAAGCACGGGCGCGGTTTGGATTCCTCATTGCTGTACCATCCGGCTCCCAGCATGACGCTAATGACGTTTTCTCCGCTGCGCAGATACGGCAGCAGATCATAGACAACATAATTGACGCGCCTGCGGTAATCTGTCCACGCCGGACTCAGGCGCTGATCGCCGACCTTCCGGCCGTTCAGATAGACCTCATGGTAACCAAGTCCGCAGAAAAACAGCTTTGCCCGCGCCGGAAGCGCGTCCAGCCGGAACTGCTTGCGGAACATCGGTGCTGTTGTACCTGGCAGGACAAAGCCGGAGCATAGCCAATCTGCGTCCCAGTCTGCCGAAGGGTCAAGTGCTGTAGAGAAATGAAGCGGTGCGCTGGTCAGTTCCTGCCCAAGTAATGTGCGCAGGCAAACCTGCGCCGTATAGTCCCTGTTCCAGCACAGCATGGGCCCGGTGTATTCCACACTGGCAGAGCAGCGGCTTTCTGTCCATCCGGTATCCCAGACGGGCCTGCCGTTTTCCATGACGCACAGCCGGTATGCCTGCTGCCATCCCGCGCAGCCCTCCGCGAGCCAGGAAAACGCAAGTTCTCCGCATACGGCGTTCGGCCAGCCGTCCGCTGTGCCGTGCAGGACACAGGTCAAATTCTGATCCATGAAAGCCCCCTTCTTTACTGCTTGACCGCACCGGCTGTAACACCGGAGACAATGTATTTCTGGCAGATCACATAGAGAATCACCATCGGCAGCGCCACGAGCAGCAGATCTGCGAAGATCAGGTTCCACTCCGAAAAATACCGACCCTTGAAATTGTAGACTGTCAGCGGCAGCGTCGTAAGGGCACTGGAACTGAGCAGATATAACGGCGCCTGCAGTTCATTAAACGCGCCCATGCCGACGATGATCGTATTGGTTGCCACGACCGGCTTGAGCAGCGGAAGCACGACGCGGAAAAACAACGTCAGCGGCCCGCAGCCGTCGATTGCGGCGGCCTCGTCAAGTTCACGCGGGATGGTATTGATGAAATTGGTGATGATAAAGCTGCCCCATGGGATATTCAGCGCAATCAGAACGGCAATCAGCCCCAGCTGTGTGTTCTGGATATGCAGGATCTTGAGCAGCAGGACCGTCGGGACGATAGCCCACGGCACGATCAGGCCCAGCGAGTAATAGCCGGATAGAAAGCTGGAAAAACGGTCATTCCGCCGGGCAATCACAAATGAGGACAGCGATGTGCAGAGCGTCACGACGAGTACGACGGCCGCTGTCACGATCATGCTGTTTTTGAAGGCCAGCGGGACGTTTCCCTTCTGTGCGACCTTGACGAAGTTCTCCAGATGCAACTCGGACGGCAGTGCCAGATCAAACCGCATTGCCTCCGCCTGTGATTTGAGTGAGCCGAAAATCACAACTAGGAGCGGGATAACGACCAGCAGGCTGGCCAGCAGCAGGATGAATTCCAGGAGCAGATTGCCGGGATGAAGCTTTTTGGACTTCCGCATGTCAATAACTCACCGCCTTTTTGTTGAAATATCCGCGTACAGCAAGCGTGACGAACAGGACAATGACCGAGAGCATCATGCTGATCGCGGTCGATTTTCCGTAAAAGCCGCGGCCGAAATACTCATAGACCATCATACTGACGACCGTAGACTGGTGGCCCGGACCGCCGTCTGTCAGTGTGAGCACCTGCTCGAACACGCGGAAGCCGCCGATGATCGCCTGCGTGACGTTGATCGTCAGAGACGGGATAAGCAGCGGCAGCGTCACACTGAAGAAGGTGCGCACAGCTGATGCGCCGTCGATCTTTGCCGCCTCATACAGATCAGTCGGGATGGCCTGCAGTCCCGCGATATAGATGATCATATGGAAGCCTGTCCATTTCCAGACGTCCTCCACAATGACCATGAGCAGCGCTGTGTCGCCGCTCGCAAGCCATTCCTTTGTGCACGGGATCCCGAACGCGTTCAGGATCTGGTTGAACGTGCCGTTCATCTGGAACATCGCGGTGAACATGATGCCGACGACGACGTAACTCAAAACGGCAGGAATATAGAAAATTGTACGCAGATACGTTCTGGTGTACAGCTTTTTGACAAGCGCCAGCGCCAGCAGAATGGCGAAAAGATTGCGCAGAATTACGATCGCAACTGTAAAGATGGCCGTATTTTTAAAGGCCAGCAGAATGTCGTCGTCCTGGAACATGGTGATGTAGTTTTTGAGCCCGACAAAGCGGGTAATGCTGGGACGGCTGACCGTCCAATTCGTCAGAGAAATCCCAACACCGCCGAGAATCGGCAGGATAAAAAATACCGTAAACAGGATAAACGCGGGCAGCGTCAGATAGCGGGGGTAGAGTTGATGCTCCAGACGGCCGCGCGGCCTGGCTTTTTTCTTTTGCTTCATTTGCTTCCGTCTCCTTCAGAATAGCTGTGCGGCCGGGGAATGAGGCTGCACTCCCCGGCCGCGGAATGATTCAGATGTTCTATTTGACTGTCAGGCTGCCGGAAGCATCAGAAGCCGTCGTATTCCATTTCAGCCATATACTGCTCAAATTTGATATTCCAGTCTGTGAGCGCCTGCTCCGGCGTCTTGCTGCCGGCCACACACTCGACGATGTTGCCGAACAGGTAGTCGGTCATGATGGGACGCGCGGAATCGAAGTAGGAGTCAAACTCATAGGTGTATCTGCCGGTCTTGACGTAGTTTTCAACCAGATTCTCGATGCTGGGGTCAATCTTGTTGCCCTCGCAGTCAACAAAGGCGGGATAGACATCGTTCTTTGCATAGATCAGCGCCATCTGTTCCGGCTGGCTCCAGTAATTCAGGAACTGCTTGGCAAGTTCCTCGTTTTCGCCTTTGCAGACATAGCCGCCAAGGACGAATGCGCCGATAGCGATCTTGTTGTCAGCGCCGTCGATAAACGGGATAGCGAACGAGCCAAGCTGTACGTCAGGATATGCGGCCTGGCAAGCAGAGACGAACCATTCGCCCTGAATGACCATTGCGGCTTTTTTCTCGCCGATGGCGACCTGACCGCTGGCATACGGAGAGGAGAGGTGGTCTGCGTTGCAGTAGCCTGCGGTATACAGATCCTGCAGCTTCTGCAGTACGTCAACCATCTCGGGAACATCCTGGAAGTCAACCTTGTTGGTGTTCAGGTCGTCATAGATGGTGTCCTTCTTCGCGTCGAGGGCTACGCCCCAGCCGACGGTTGTCCAGACCTGCGTGGTCCAGCTGTCCTGATCGGTCATCCAGATAGGTGTATAGCCGTGATCCTTGACGGTCTGGCAGATGTCAAGGAACTCCTGATAAGTCTGCGGGTTCGGGTCGGTGATGCCGCAGTCAGCCATGACCTCCTTGTTGTAATACACGCCGCCGAAGAAGCTGGACGGCTGATAGACCGGCATGGCGTAGATATGGCCGTCGCCTTTGTAGCGCAGATAATCCGCGTCGGTGCAGCGGGAGACCCAGGGCTCATTGTCGAGCACCACGCAGTTGTTGGGCGCGTCATACTGCTCGACAACCTGCGGTGCGTTCTGCAGGAAGATATCGGGGGCGTCGCCGGTGGAGAACTTGACACCCAGGATTTCGCCCATGCTGCTGTCATCGACCAGCGTCAGATCGACCGCGATACCGTAGTTCTTTTCAATCTGCTCGCATACATCGTCAAAGCCGGGATACCAGGAATCCTTCGTGCTCATGATCGAGATCGTGCCGGTCAGGGGCGATTCCTCAGTTGCGGGTGCATCCGTTTCTGCCGCGGGCGTAGACGTGGCTGCGGGATCTGCGGCGGCAGGCTGCGTCTGTGCGGTTTCCTGCTTGCCGGATGCGCAGCCGGCGAGCATTGCGCCCAGCATCACGACACACAGCAGCATGCAGATTAGCTTCATTGCCATGGTATTTTTCATGTTTCTTTTCTCCTGTTCCTGTTTTTTCAGCACGGGTTCGTGCCTGTTGGCTTTATTATAGGAAGCCCGCGCCGCAAATGGCAGAGAAAATTTTAAACCAGTTTGGTAAAAAAGAAAACAGATGATTGCATTGTTCCGGAGAGACAGATAGAATAAAAGTACTTCTCGACTCTGGATATGAGGCATGTTTATGTTAAAAAATGCAAGATTAAACACAAAAATTTCCGTCTGCTTTTCCCTGCTTCTGGCGTTCATTACGGCGGTTGCCTGCGTGGTACTGGCTGAGTTTTACCGCGACAGTTCGCTGCGGCAAAGCGGCCTTCTGCTTCAGACTGTCGGTGACGCTGCTGTCCAGCAGCTGGAAATGACGTTTGATGAAATGAACCGCATTTCCGCGCGCCTGTTTTTTTCTTCGGAAATTTCTGAGGCCATGAAGGACGCCGCCGCATCCACCGACCAGTCGGAGTATTTCGAGAATCACTACGCTGTGCAGGACACCGTGCGCAGCCGCATTTTTTCTATTGTCAGCACGAGCAACAGCGATACCATTGTAAACCTGTATAACCGGAATGCCTTCATTTCCAACCGCTATACCCAGTGCTTCTGGAACAGAATTCAGACCTCCATGGAAGACGGGCTGCTTGCGCAGCTTGACGAGGAACTTGGCGGCGCCAATACGGCGGTTCTCTCCGGGCCGCACGACGCTTATTGGACGACGGACTATTACGACAGCAACTCGTATATTTCCCTGACCCGGAATTACATCAATTACAACACCAAGAAGGTGCTTGGAAAGGTGCAGATCCTTAAGCGCGTGGAAAAGCTGCAGTTGTGCTGTGAGGTCAGTACCAGCGATCAGGCAATCTGCGTGTTCGATCAGGAGGGGACGCTGCTTTTGTCCTCGGCGAAAGCGCTGCAGGCGGATATCGATGCGGCAGCGGGCTGCCTGGAGTCGCTCCGTGCCGGACAGTCCGGTCAGCTTCACAAGGCCGCGGACGCGCAGTATCTCTATGCCGTTTCCCGGTCGGATAAATGGGGACTGTACGCCGTTGCGCTGCAACCGTATTCCGACCGGGTGCTGTTTCCGTATATTGCGCTGGTCGTGCTCTGCGGCGTGCTGCTGTGTGCGCTGTCTATCGGATTTGGCCTGTTCATCAGCCACCGGCTGACAAAGCCGCTTAGCGAACTTGTCGATTCGCTGCAGTCACTCTCCTGGACGGATTCAGAGAACGGACTGCAGATTTCCTTCCGGGGCGGTGATCTGCAATTTCTGGAGGACGCCTACAACGCGATCACAGAAAAGCTTAAATCCACGACGAACCAGATGCTTGAGGCCCGGCTCAACGAGCAGGAGGCATCGTATCTTGCGCTGCAGTCGCAAATCTCCCCGCACTTTATCTACAACATCATCAGCAATATCAGCGCCTGCGCGTATAACGGCGAAACGCAGACTGTGATCAGGCTCTGCGACAGCTTTTCTCAGCTGCTGCGTTACGCTGCCGACTATTCCGGACTGTTTGGCACAATCCAGACAGAACTGCAATACACGACCTGTTATATGGAACTCATGCAGATCCGCTATTCTGACGGTTTCTTTTTCCAGACCTCCTGTCAGCCGGACTGCGCCGATATTCCCCTGCCGCGCATGCTGATTCAGACGATTGTGGAAAACTGCTTCAAGCACGGCTTCCGGGACACGCCGCAGCCGTGGTTCATCAACATCCGCGTGTTCTCTGAGCAGAAGCAGTGGATGATCGAGATTCAGGATAACGGAACTGCGCTGCCGCAGGAAACACTGAACGACACGCTGGAAAAGAGTGAGCAGATCTACCGGAGCATTCTCGACGGCCGCAGCCATCTGCATCTTGGCGGACTGGGCCTTCTGAACTCTATCACGCGGCTGCGGCTGCTTGATAACAACAACATTAGCTTTACGGTTGAAACAAAGGACGGCGTCAGCATCACAAGAGTGGGAGGGCAGCTGCTATGAAACGAGTCTATTCCGTCCTGATCGCGGAGGATGAAAGCGAAATTCGCCGCGCGCTCGCAGCCATGGTCGAGGAGCATCCGTCCTTCCGGGTCGCGGGCTGCGCCGGAGACGGCAAAGCCGCACTGCGCATGATTGAAGCGCTGCGCCCGGATGTGCTGATGACCGACATCCGCATGCCGTATATGGACGGCCTGGAGTTGCTGCAAGCGCTGGATGCCCGCGGCATCCGGATCAAGACAGTCATCATCAGCGGCTACAGCAGCTTTTCCTATGCGCGGACTGCCATGAAGTACGGTGCATCTGACTATCTGCTCAAGCCCCTGCTTCCGGCACAGTGCCAGCAGACGCTGGATCTGCTGGAAAAGGCCCTGGATCTGCAGGCGGGCAGCTTTTCACTCGATATTGCACTGCAGAAGCCGTCTCCACTGCCGCAGATGCAGGCGGAGGCATACCTGTTGGCTGCCTGCCTCGGGAACTATCCCTTCTGCGCCGGAGACAAGGGCACGGACGCCGCCGCGCTGCGTGCATACATCAAGCAATCCGGGCTGGACGTAGACAGCGTCTTTGCCGGCAGCCGGTTCGGCCTTGCATACCTGCTGCTGTACGCGCAGACCCGCGAGGAGGCGGTGCAGACGGTGCGTATCCTGTTTCAGGCGGCCTGTCGGGATTGTTCCGCCACCACTCCCGGTGTGTTTTTCCTCCTTGCTCCGGCCGGACAGACGCAGACACTGCCGGAACTTGCCGAAAAACTCCGGCAGCAGATCCGCCAGCAAATCCAACCCGGCAAGATGCAGTTCACGCTCTGGTGGGAGCATGCAAATACCGGGACGGATGCGCCGCCGTTTACTGTCGATGAAACACTGATCCGCAGCGCCGAAAGCCTGGACCCGGCACTCTGCCAGATGCGGCTGCGGCAGCTTCTGGCAAAGGCCTACGCGGAAAACGCGACATGCCTGAGCATGCTGAATGGGCTTAAATTTCAATATATCAGTGTTGCGCAGCATCTGCCAGGCGCGCAGATCCCGCAGAAGTGGGGGGAGCAGATGGAGCGGTGCTTCTCCCGGTATCAGAATCAGGAGCAGCTTTGCCGTTCTGTTCTTGCGCTGTTTGCCGCGCTCTTTTCGCAGAGCGAGTCGCCGAACGCCACCGTGCGCGTCGCGCATGAGATCGATCTCTATATCCGCGAAAACTACCAAACGGATATCACGAACCAACTCCTGTCGCGGAAATTCGGCTTTGTTCCTTCGTATATCAGCAAGATCTTCAAGGCATATAAGGGCGTTTCTCCGTGCAGCTATTTGACGGACGTGCGCATGGAAAAGGCAAAGCGTATGATCATTGAACAGCCGGATCAAAGCCTGAGCGTCATTGCCGCAGCGGTCGGCTATACGGACTTCAGCTATTTCACAAAGGTATTCAAACGCTCCTTCGGCGTAACGCCGTCCGCTTACCGCAATTCGATTTGGAAATAGGCGTAGGGCATATGTACTGCATGCAACAAGCCTGGCCTATTTGTCACTGTATTTCTGAATTATCTGCATCAACTTCGCTGCAAGCACCTGTTCCGTACATGTAAGCAAACCGGACAGAACGCATATACGCGTCCTGCCCGGTATTTCTTCGTCGCCAGAAGAACACCCGCCGCAAGAATCCAGACTGCGCCGCCGTTTCCGAGCAGCGTGATTTTCGGCATCAGGAAGTCCATCGCCGGGCAGACAAGCGTATTTTGAATCCAGTGAAGGATTGTCCAATCAAAATTCATAGTGCAGCCTCCGCTTTTGAGGGAAGCTCATCCATCATCCAGTTCCGCGCCGCAAAGCTATCCGGCTGCACGGCTTCCGCCGGGATGCGCTCCAGTTCCTGCCGCAGAAGCGACGAGCAGGCGGCGAAAATAAACCGGCAGTCTGGTTCCATACTGTGTTCCGCATTGTGCCCGCGGAACTTGCGGTGATGGACGATGCCGCGCAGATAACTGAACTGGTTGCAGTCCGGCTCGGTGCAGCCAATCAGAAATGCGATGCAGCGCCGCCGAAGCTGCGGGCTGTTCCTCTGTGACAGGAGATACAGTCCCAGCGCCAGATGATCTTCGCTTCTCATTGCGCGATTCCACCCTCCGGCTTGACACGACCCGGCCGGTCGCGGACGATCAGGAAGGCAAACACCGCAAAAATATTGCAGAACAAGCCGAGAATCGGCCAGAGCGACTTGTTCATGCCCTCGCAAATTGCGCTTTTGTACAACCATGCCATCACCAGCAGCCAGTACACCGCGCCGAGCGCCAGCCATAAAACGATTAAACTTCCGAACAGCACGAAGTGACCAACCGACAGCGGCGTAATATTTTTCTCCCAATCGCCGTGTTCCCGTTCGCCGGCGTGCTCCGACTGATTTTCGCCGGATTGCAGCCGTTCGGTTTTCAACGTTTGCTCCCACGCGTGCGCGTCGCGGATTTGCTGCGACAGGCTCAGCGGAACTGCGATCACACTGACGAGTGCCAGCACCACCGCAAGCACAACGATTGTGATGAATGCCTTTTTGTAATTCCAGCGCATAATTTTTTCTTTCATAGTCTTACCTCCAGACAAAAATAAGCGCGTCTTCTATCTTGGACAATACCATGATAAAAGACGCGCTTAAACTGCTGTGCAAGCAAATTAAAACAAAATTGAAACAGAAATAGCAAAGAAGCATCGCGCCCCAGCGGGTAGGATAATGTGTCCCTGCAGCCCGTGGCTCCTGACCAGCGGGGAATGTTCAGTTCCTATGGGTCCTACGGCCTGCACGCCAATAACTGCGGCACCTATTTGTATCATTTTTGGCAGCATAAGAAAATCCTCAAAGCAAACGATCTGCCGACTGACCTGAATGTCCACAGTCTGCGTTACACGGCGGCAAGCCTGTTCATTGCCAGCGGCACAGACGTCGGCACAGTCGCGGGGCTCCCCGGTCACAGCCAACCGATGACTGCACTGGACATCTATACCACGCCGTTGATAAGAACAAGAAAACGAACAGTCAGATCATGCAGAGCAGCTTGGAAATCTGAAAACGTTGTCCCGGTCTGCACAAATGGCGCAAACCGGGACGATTTTAGTTTACGGATAGTTCGACTGTAACCGTGTCGGCATCCGGAACATGTTTTGCGGCGCAGGCTGCAAGCGAATGCATTTCGCTTACAAGCAGGCAGAAAAGAACGATCCGCTTCATTTCAGATACGCGTCAAAGAACACCTTCAGCTTTTCAAACGGGATCACGTCCATCTGATCATAAAGGTCTGTGTGGCTCGCGCCGGGGATGATGAGCAGTTCCTTGTTGTCGCCGGTCAGTTTGCTGTAAGCCGTCTCGCTGAAGTAGCGGGAGTGCGCCTTTTCTCCGTGTACCAGCAGCACGGCAGAGCGGATCTCGCTGCTGTACTGCAAAATCGGCATATTCAGGAACGACAGCGAGGAGGTCACATTCCAGCCGCCGTTGGAGTTCAGGCTGCGGGGATGGTATCCGCGCGGAGTTTTGTAGTAGGCGTAGTAGTCCTTTACAAACTGTGGTGCGTCCTCCGGCAGCGGATCGACCACACCGCCTGCCAGCGCATAGGTTCCGTTTTTGTAATCCTCGGTGCGCTGCGCATTCAGCGCCTTCCGCTTTTCAAAGCGTGCCTGCTCGGAATCCTCTGCGTCAAAATAGCCGTTGGCGGTCACACGGGTCATGTCGTACATAGTCATGGCGGCGGTCGCCTTGATGCGCGTGTCGATGGCCGCGGCGTTGATCGCCATACCGCCCCAGCCGCAGATGCCGATGATGCCGATACGCGCCGGGTCAACGTGATCCTGCACAGACAGAAAATCCACCGCTGCGCAGAAATCCTCGGTATTGATGTCGGGCGAAGCAACATATCTGGGTGCACCACCGCTCTCGCCGGTATAGGACGGGTCAAAGGCAATCGTCAGAAAACCCAACTCCGCCATCTTCTGCGCGTACAGCCCGGAGGACTGCTCCTTTACCGCGCCAAACGGGCCGCTGACTGCGATGGCGGGCAGCTTGCCCTCTGCGCCCCTCGGTGCGTACAGATCCGCTGCCAGCGTGATGCCGTAGCGGTTGTGAAAGGTCACCTTTCTATGATCGACCTTATCGCTTTTGGGAAACACCTTGTCCCATTCCTGTGTCAAATGCAGCTGTTCCATGTTCAGATCTCCTTTCCGGCCTGATAGGCTCGTTCCAATGCAGGGTGCCCGGCGATCTCGCCGACATCATTTACGCCGCCCGCGAAAATCGTCTCCACCAGCTGACAGCGCAGGAAGCAGTCTACCCAGCCCTGCACGGCCTTTTCGGTGCCCTCCACGGTTCCTGGCTCATCCTCCGCTGCTGTTGCCAGCAGATAGGCTTTGGTAAAAGCGTAGTCTGTGTCAAAGAGGGGGTTCGCGCGGTCGAGCATCGTCTTGAGTTGACCGCTGACGCTGTAATAGTAGACGGGCGTGGCAAATACCAACACATCCGCGTCGTGCATTTGGGATACGATTTCTACTGCATCGTCTTTGATGACGCAATGGCCAAGTTTCAGACAGGCAAAGCAGCCCTTACAGAAGCCGTACTGCTTTTCCCGCAGATGCACAAGTTCTACCTGATTGCCTGCCTCCTGCGCACCTTTGGCAAAGGCTGCCGCCAGCGTCTCCGAGTTGCCTCCCTTGCGCGGGCTGGAGGAAAGAATCAACACCTTTTTATTCATCGTAAAACACTCCTTGCGTTTTGTTTTCTGGTGTGCTACACTCATGATAAGACATAAACCTGACTTTAGGTCAAGCTTTTTCAAGAAAATTTTTGGAGGCTTTTTATGTACACGATTGGACAGGTGGCGGAGATGTTCGGCTTGCCCATCTCCACGCTGCGCTATTACGACAAGCAGGGGCTGTTTCCGCACATGGAACGGGTATCCGGTATCCGGAAATTCAGCGACACGGAGATTGAGGCGCTCCGGGTGATCGAATGTCTGAAAAAAGCGGGCATGGAAATTAAGGATATCAAGCAGTTCATGGACTGGTGCATGGAGGGACCTTCGACCTATCCGCAGCGCAGGGCGATGTTTAAGGCGCAGCGGACGCATGTTGAGGCGGAGATCGAGCGCATGAACCGGACGCTCGATATGCTGAAGTTCAAATGCTGGTATTATGAGCAGGCGATCAAAGACGGCAACGAGGACGCGATCCCGGCGATGATCCCCGATCACCTGCCGGAGGACATCCGCAGAGCATACGAAAATTCCCACAGCGATTGAACGGCTGTTGGTTTGCTGAACATTCCAGAAACCGTTGAAAACACTGGACAAACCGGCTTTTTACCTATCGAAACACCGTGCTCTACCGCATCCGCCGGATGCAGGAGGAGTTCGGCATCCCGCTGAATGAGTCGGCGCAGCACGCCGATCTGCTACTGCGGAGCGTGTCTCTTCTGCTGTTTGAAGTGAAGGGGCCGGATTTCTTCCTGCCCAAAACGTCATCTGAAAATTCATAACGTGGTCATGCTTTCGGCAAGATTTTGTCACAACTTTCTGTCAGGATATCATAATGAAAAGCTGTATACAATTTCCCTCAAATTCTACCACGGGGGGATGTAAAATTCCCCGCATGTTCGATAGAATTGCTGCATCCGAAGAAACAGGAGGCATTCCAAATGAACCAGACAACCATCGGCAAATACATCGCGCGCAAGCGTAAGGAACAAAATCTCACGCAGGAGCAGCTGGCGCAGCAGCTCGGCGTGTCCAACGACCATCTACAAGTGGGAAACCGGCAAATGTATGCCGGACTACAGCATCATCCATAAACTCTGCGACGCGCTTCATGTGACGCGCCCGGAACTGATGGACGGCGAGGATGCGGCAGAAGACAGCGTGTGTGTCTATGACGATGCGCAGATCCTCGACCTTCTGCACCGCACGCAGGAACTCGAACGTCAGAAGGGGATCCTCTATGGCGTCGCGCTTATCACCCTCTGCATTGCCAGCAGCGCTATGTCGGGGACGGTCGGAGGGACCGATGTGCGGGATTTCATTTCCGGCATCCTGATGGGGCTCTCCGTCGTGGAAATTTTGGCGGGCATTGGGATCGTCGGAAAAAAGCTTCTGAAACAGTAAAGAAGCCTGCCGCTTGTGCAGAAAGCACAAACGTGAAAAGCAGAATGTGCGGTGCTTGACCGGGTCGTGCCGACGGAATATAATAAGAAAAAATCCCCAAAAGGAGTGGCAAATCCCATGAAAGAAAACCGAAGGCTCCTGAAGGAAGTCCTCAAGGACATCCGGCACGATATGACGGACGAGGAAGTTCTGAATCTGCTGGCAGACAGTAAAATTTCCGAAAGCCCCACCGCGGAAAAATACACGCTCGGACAGCGCGCGGCGGATGCGATCGCAAAATTCGCGGGCAGCTGGGCGTTCATCTTTTCGTTCACGGGCGTGCTGATCTTGTGGATGGTCGTCAATACGGTTCTGGCTGCAAAAGCCTTTGACCCGTATCCGTTTATTCTTCTCAATCTGGTCCTCTCCTGCGTCGCTGCCATTCAGGCGCCGCTCATCATGATGAGCCAGAACCGGCAGGAGGAAAAAGACCGCTGCCGCGCGGAGAATGATTACAAGGTCAATCTCAAGACCGAAATCATGATTGAAGACCTCTACGACAAAGTCAACGCCATCTTGGCCAAGCAGTCTGCACTGGAAAAGAAGCTGATCGAGCAGGAAGAAAAACAGGTCCGGCCCTGAACCTGTGCAAAAAGAACCGGCGCACCGCCCGAGTGGATGGTGCGCCGGTTTTGTCATCAGATCACGCGGAAATCGCAGTGCGTGAAAGTGGGCTGAGGGCGGTTGGGCTGGAAGAAGTCCAGCAGCAAGTCGGACATTTCTGTGCCGATCTCCCGCAGGACCGGGCAGCCGACATAGCAGTCATACCCGCCGGTCCCGCTGGCGCGGTAGCTGCTGAGGCAGGCGGTGAAAACATCGTCGTCCGCGACGGGACGGCCGTTTACGCAGAGTTCCGTGACGCGCTGACCGATCGGGCGGGAGCAGTCAAAGACATAATGCACACCGGCATAGTAGTCGTAATTGTAATGCTCGACCTTCGGCTTCAAAAACGCATCGGAAATACGAAGCGTTCCGTCTGCGTTCCGGATGAAATATTCCGCGCTGCGTTCCATCGCCCGGCGCAGGACCGCACCGGTGATCTGCAGAATCGTCAGTGTATTCGTATAGGGATAGGCGTTCAAAATATCCCGGCGGCGCACGGTCTGCGGCAGACCTGCCGCGTCGTTGGCAAGACTCGTGACGGAGATCTGCGCGCCGCTTGCGGCCAGCTGCACAGTATTAAACAGGTCTGCGAGCGGGGTTCCGTTCGCAGCCATGTGCAGCGGCGTATCCAGCGTCAGCGGCGCCTCCAGATGCCCGACGACCTGATCGAGCCAGTCCTGCGCACCGCGCTCTATCTCTGAAAATTCCGTGAGCCATTCTGTGCAGCATGGGCCGCCTGCGTGGATTGTCTGGCTGGAAAACTGCGCGCCGCTGTCCGATACAGAGACTTCCACGCGCAGAAACTCCTGACCTTTGTCCGACGGTTGCACAACGAAGGTATTGCGAACCATCTGGCCTGGCACGGACATATGCTGGTGGCCGGTCAGGAGAATGTTGAAGCCCAGTTCCTGGCAAATGCGGTAGGCGACGTTCTCATGTGTCGTGGAAAGCGTCCGGCCGCTGGCAAGATCGCGCTCAAATCCTCCGTGATAGACGCACACGGTCAGATCGACCTTGCCCTTCAGCGCCGCAAGCGCTGCGGCGGCCGCAGGGATGGGATCCTCAATCCGGATTCCAGAAAGATGCTCCGGACGTTCCCAGATGTTTACATAATCGGTGACGATACCGACGATGCCGACGCGCAGTCCGTTTTCCAGCATATGCACGCGCGCGGGAAAACGGACGTCGCCCTCGTCCCAGCGGATATTCTCGCAGACACAGCGTGCCCGGAGCGCGTTCAGATAGCTGTCCAGATACGGCATACCGTAGTTGAAATCATGGTTGCCGAGCGTCACATAGTCGTATCCGCAGCGGTTCATGATCTGGGCAAACTGCGCCGCGCTGCCGACTGTATCGTGACAGAAGGCACCGAGCGGCGAGCCTTGCAGAAGATCGCCGCCGTCGATGATGAGCGTATTGCCGTCCTTTTGGAACTGGCTGGCGCATTTGAACAGGCCGAGATCCTGTTCCTTCTGACTGCGGTAATCCGTGGGATAGATGTAGCTGTGCAGATCGGAGGTAAAGTAGATTGTCAGCTTTCGTTCCTGCATATCGTTACCCCCTTGCCAGCTTGACGCGGATCTTTGCCGAGATCCACTCAATGATGAGCACCAATACGATGAGCCCCAGTAAGATTGCACCGACCTCGTTCCAGCGGTAGGAACTCATGGCGAAGATCAGCGGCGCGCCGATGCCGCCCGCGCCGACAAGACCGAGGACGGTCGCGTCGCGCAGGTTCATGTCAAAGCGGTAGATGATCGTGGAGGTGAAGTCTGCGGTCAGCTGCGGCAGGATGCCATAGCGGATCTTCTGGAAGGTCGTGCAGCCCGCGGCGTCCAAAGATTCCAAAATTCGCTTATCCAAATCCTCAATGCTCTCGATGAACATCTTGGATACCATGCCGATCGAGCACAGTGACATCGTAAGCAGGCCCGCAAACGGGCCCGGCCCGGTCACGCGGATGAACATCAGACCGTAGACAAAGGCCGGAATGGTGCGGATCGCCGCAATAAGCACGCGCCCGATAAACGCCACGCCCTTTGGCACCAGATTGCTTGCGGACAGGAACGACAGCGGCAGCGAAATGACCGCGCCGACGATCGTACCGAGAAATGCGATGCAGAAGGTTTCCAGCAGCAAATATGGCACACCGTCCGTACCGAGCGTGAACAGAAGCTTTGCCGAAGGATGGAAGATGCCGGAGAGAATGTTGCCCGCAACCTCCAATCCGTTGCCGGTGGGATTGCTGACCCTGACGGCAGAGCCGGACCATGCCAGCAGGCACGCAATGCCAAAGGCTGCCAGCATCTTCCAGATCCAAGCCTTCGGCGCGGAGGCATAGGCTTTGAGAATTTTTTCGTTCATGGCCGTTTCCTCCTTACGTCAGGCGCTTGCGCAGCGCGTGGCTGACGCCTTCGATGATCATGACGGTGATAAACAGCACGATCAGGATCATGCCCAGACTGTCATATTCGCGCCAGCCGATCTTTTCGTTCATAATAAGGCCCAGGCCGCCCGCACCGACATAGCCGAGGATGGACGCATAGCGCACGTTGCCCTCCAGGCAGAACAGGGACACGGACAGATATGTCGGCAGCACCTGCGGGAAGATGGCGGTGACGAACGCGCGCAGCCGCGTCGCGCCGAGGGCCTCCAGCGCCTCATACGGGCCCATATCGACCGTTTCAATGATCTCAAAGAGTTGCTTGCCGACATAGGCAAACGTAAAGACCGCAATGGCACAGGTGCCGGCCATGGTGCCGAGACCGAAGATATACGTCGCAATCAGTGCGCAGACGAGCGTCGGCAGCGTCCGTACCAGACTCAAAAACAGGCGCACCAGAAACACCACGACGCGGTTCGTCACGATATTGCTGGCCGCGGCGATGGCAAACGGAACGGCCAGCACCGCGCCGATAAACGAGCCGAGGAAGGACATTTTGATCGTGTCCCACAGCGGCTGCCAGATCTTTCCCAAATACGCGGTATTGGGCGGGAACATGGCCTTGAGAATGTCAAAGAATTTGCTGCCCTTCTTCACCAGAACGGAAAAGTTGAAGCCGGTCACGCGGACGGATACGGCCGTCAGCAGCACCAGAATCAAAATCACCAGCGGCGCGCGGCTGCACTTTTCCTCGACGACGGTGCCGTCGGAAAGCGTATAGCGGCGGGGCCGGAATATGCGGTCATACAGGCTCATACGGCAGCCTCCGAGACGGCGTCCTCTCCGTAGATCGCATCCAGAACCGTCTGATCGACCTGCTTCGACGGGCCGTCGTAGACAATCCTGCCGGCGCGGATGCCGATCACGCGGTCGGCGTATTCCAGCGCCAGTTCCACATGGTGGATGTTCAGCAGGATCGAGATGCCCAGTTCCTGATTGATGTGTACGAAGTCCTCCATGACCTGCTTGGCTGTCACCGGGTCGAGCGCGGCGACCGGCTCGTCCGCGAGAATGATATGCGGGTCCTGCGTCAGCGTGCGCGCCAGCGCGACGCGCTGCTGTTGTCCGCCGGAGAGTTGATCCGCGCGCATATAGGCCTTGTCCAGAATGCCAACCTTGTCCAGAGACTCGAGCGCCTTGAGTTTGTCCTCTTTGCGGAACGCGCCCAGCAGCACGCGCCAGAACGGCATGTCCGGCACGCAGGCGGCGAGCACGTTTTTGATCACGCTCGTGCGCGTGACGAGATTAAACGACTGGAACACCATGCCGATCCCGCGCCGGAACTGCCGCAGGCGCTTGCCGGACAGGCCCGTGACATCGGTGCCGTTTACTGTCAGCGTGCCGGATGTGATCTGATGCATGCGGTTGACGGCACGCAGCAGCGTGGACTTGCCCGCGCCGGAGCGGCCAATGATGGCGACGAATTCACCGTCATCGATGCGCAGGCTGACGTCGTCCAGGCCGACCGTGCCGTTGGGATATACTTTGGATACATGGTCAAATACGATCATAAAGCGTCCTCATTTCTATAAGAAGCGCGGGGAGGCCCCGCACAGCGGAAGGTATCTGCCGTGCAAGTCCTCCCCGCGTTGGGAAAGTTCGATTATCAGCCTGCTGCAGTCAGCTCTTGAATGAGCTTCTGCGCGGCACGCTCGTTGTCATAGTCGGAAGCCTGTGCCTTCTGATAGCCGTTGTGGCTGTAGATGGCGATGACCTGCTTGCCTTCTTCGGTGTTGCCGATGTTGATGAACGCATCCTGCAGGGCTGCAATCAGATCGGCATCCATGATCTCGGAGTTCTTGCTGACCGAGATGGTGTCGTTGTAGATCGGGGCGGTGACGCCGATAACATTGGTCTCTTCCCAGATGGAGCCTTCGCGGCCGAACTCGGTGTTCCAGCGTTCGGCATAGTCGCGGCGGGCGTCGGCGTAGGTCACGAGAACATCGACCTGACCGGAAGCGAGACGGGCAAACGCACTGGCGTAGGAATCAGACTGCACAGCGCTGCTCAGATCCGAAATGCCCTTGCCGTAGCGATCCTGCAGCCACAGAGCCGGGTAGATGTAACCGGCAGGGGAGGACGTGCCCATGACGCTCCAGTTGGCGCTGTTGAGATCATCCCAGGTCAGTTCTTCACCGGCGTTGACCTTGGCGGCCAGTTCCTGACCCTTTTCGGACGGGCCGGCGATGAACAGTGCACGGTAGGAGACAGCCTGCTTGTCGGAAGCCTCGGTGGGCTGGCCGTCGTTCCAGTCCTTGGCGTTGTCGGAGTCCTTGCTCAGACCGTCGCGGGTCGCGGTCAGGATAACCTCTGCACCGTCATCATACAGAACGTAGGTGCCGCCGGGGATCAGGCCAACGTCGATGGTGCCGGCTTCCAGACCTTCGCCGACCGCCTCATAGGTGGTGCCGACGGTGATCTCAACGTCCTTGACGTCGTAGCCTTCCTTGGCCAGTTCGTCCTTGAGCAGCTGTTTGAGCGGCTCAGTCGCAGTGATGATCTCCTGCGGCTCGCGGGAGGGAACAAAAGCGACCTTCAGCGTTTCAATGGTCTTGGCTGCCGTGTCGGTGGTTTCTGCGGCATCATTGGTGTTAGCGGTGTCGGCAGTGTCAGTAGATTCAGCGGGTGTCTGCGCGTCCTGTGCGGCCTGATCGCTGCTGTCTGTAGCGTCCGTGCTCTTTGCAGTGCAGCCGGCCAGAACGCCGAACAGCATCACGAGCGCAAGCAAAAGTGCAAGAATTTTCTTCATTGATACTTCCTCCATTAAGATTGTCTGTTTCTGTTTGTGCCGCCCTTCCGGCAGATGCCTTGGGGCGATGGACTGCGGCGGGGAGCAAACCCTCATTCCGCATTGTAATTATAACATATGCACAGAGGAAAAAATTTTTCGTTTGCGTAAAAAAAGTATTTATTGCGCAATCGGGTCCGGTGAGAAGAACCGCGCCATCAGTTCCTCGAAGATCAGGATGATATGCCCAAAGAATAGATTCGGCAGGCTGCCTGCCAGCGTCTGCTTCGCACCGTCCACGACGAATACGAGGTCGGAAAGCTGTGCAAGCGTGGAGTCACTCCGGCGTGTGAAGGAGATGATCCTCTGTCCATGCTGTTTGGCATGGCGTACGTCATTGAGCACCGGTTCGGTTTCTCCGCTCTGGCTGACGGCGAACATGATTGCGCTCTCGTCTGCGTCCGCGCGCTGATGCGCTTCCTGAAAGAGCATGTAGTCGTAAAAATGCACGTTGCTGAAAGCCATAAAGCCGCAGATCGACATGCGTTGGACGATATAGGCTCCGACGATGTTGGAAAAGCCTTCGCCGGTCGTAAAGATTTTTCCCCGCCTGCGCTCGTGCAGCAGCGTGCAGAAGCCACTGATGAGATCCCCGGAATAGTTGTCGATCAGGCTCCGCAGTGTCTCCTCCGTCGGCTTTTCAGAGGCGGCGAATTGACGGCTGAGATGGTAGTAGAGTTCGCTGTAGCCGTCGAAGCCCAGCCGCTTGCACATCTTTACGATGCTCGCCGTGGACAGATAGTTTTCCGCCGCGATCTGCTGGATGCCTACGCGCTTCTCGCCGCGCTCAATGTGCGCCGTGATGCTGGTGATCACCTTGCGCTCGTCCTCCGACAGCAGATTTGTCAGAAGAAAATAATTGTCGCCCATACATAGCCCTCCATCGGCTCCGTTCTCCCAGATTCAACTTTTTACATTATTATAAAATAAGCCTCTCAGATGTCAAGGAAGCTATGTCAAAAATCTGCGCAGCAGGCGGTTGAGAAAAGTCATTTTTGGCGTTGTACTGCACGATCTTCAGACTGCAAAAAGCCTTCCGGCTGCGGTAAGACGACGCTGCTGCGGATGATTGCGGGGCTGGAAACGCCTGCTCAGACGCAGCCCGCCGAGACCATAACAACTCCGACAGAAGAAGCCCCTGCTGCCGAAGAACCTGCCGCAGCCGAAGAAGCGCCTGCGCTTTCCCGTCCGCTCCGTTCGGTGATGACAAGCCGCTGCTGTTCGTCAAACTGCCACGCGGCGGCATCCAGACCGATATCCGAGGCCATCCATGCCGGGCGAAAGTTCTTTCCCGTCCAGTCGTAAATATCAATATGCTGCGACCAGCCCCAGTCCGGTTCGGTTTTCCAGAACGGCCGGCTTTATCCCGCGCACCTATGCCGATGACGGAGATCCGCTGGACGTGCTGGTTTTGTGCAGCGAGCCAATTCGCCCGATGAGCTTGGTGCGGGTCTATCCGGTCGGATATTTTACCATGCGCGACAACGGTGCGATGGACGACAAAATTCTCGCGATCCCGTTTGGCGATCCGATGTTCAACGGATACTCTGCCTTGTCCGATCTGCCGGCACATATCTCCAATGAGATCAGCCATTTTTTCAGCGTCTACAAGCATCTGGAGCCGGATACCAACGCGGAAGTCGACAGTGTCCATGGCCGTGCTGAGGCCGTCGCGGTGATCCGGGAGGCCTTTGCGGCCTACCGGCGAAAATTCAATCAATAGATTAAGAAAAAGGTTTCTGCAGCTTAGGCCGGCAGGAACCTTTTTTCTAGATTTGTCTTGCCAGAATTGCGGTTGTATGGTAAGCTCGAACTGTAAAAGAGGTGAAACAGAAGCGCAGAAAAGGAGGCGGTATCATGTTTTGTCCAAAGTGCGGAAAAGAACTCCGGGAATATGAGCGCAGCTGCCCGTATTGCGGCGCTGCCACAGCCCATGGACGTGGAAACCGGCATAGAATCAAGCCTATGGAGCTGATTGCCATCGCGGCCGGTGTGCTGGCGCTGCTTCTGGCCTGCACGGTACTTGTGTATCAGATTGCACAGCGGAAAAAAGAAGCCCGGTGGAAGGAACTGACGGTGGACAGGCGGGAAGCAGCGGCAGTGGTTCCGGTGGAGCCGTTAACGCGGCAGCAGTTTCTCAGGTTCACGGCCGCTGACGCGCAGACGGCTGCAGCTGTGCCGGACTACAGTGTATCCGGGGACTTGCATGAGATCACAAATCTGGAATGGATGGAGTGGAACGGGCTTTCCGACACGGCCAAAGCCATCCTTGCGCAGAATTTGTTTGTGGTCGAGCCGGATTTTTATTCCGAGTTTTTCGGCCGCTATGAATGGAACCGCTATCTGCAGATCCCGAATTTTGTAACGGTAGATTCCATGATGCACACCTATCATCTGTATTTCAGCCTGCTTCTGAACCGGACGGAAAAGCAGCAGCTTGCCGCGCAGCTGCAAACGCTGAGCAAAGACATGCTGCGCGCATCTGCCGCACAGCTGGACGTACTGACCGGAACAGCGTGGGAGAGTGCGGCAAAGCGCAGCACAGCGTATTTCGCGGTGGGTGCTGCGCTCCAGGATCCGAAGATTCAGGTACCGGAGCAGGTGAAGGATGTTGCTGCGCAGGAGTTGTCTGCCATTTATGCAGCAGAGGGTATTGCCCCGTGTGCTGTAACGGAAGATCTTCTGGATTATTCCCAGTTCAAGCCGCGCGGCTACTATGAAGGCGACGAGACGCTGGAGGCGTATTTCCGCGCGATGATGTGGTACGGGCAGATCAATTTCACGCAGAAGAAGGAGGATATGAACCGCACGGCGCTGCTGATCACACTGGCGCTGCACGACACAGCGTCGGACAGCTGGGAAAAGCTCTACACCGTGACCTCATTCTTTGCGGGTGTCAGCGACGATCTTGGCTATTATGAGTATCTGCCGGCAATCGAGGCTGCCTACGGCACCATTCCAGACACGGAACTGCTGCGCGCGGATGAGACTGCCTATCAACACTATACTGAACAGATCAGGACGCTTGCTGCGCCGCAGATCAACTCCATCCCGGTGATCGACCCGGAGGGAACCGTCGATCTGGCACAGGCAGGAAAGGGCTTCCGCTTCATGGGGCAGCGTTTTACGCTGGATGCCGCCGTGATGCAGCAGCTGGTGTTCAACAAGGTCAGGGAAAACGCACAGGGAGAACGGCGGATGCTGCCGGATGTGTTGGATATGCCGGCGGCGCTCGGCTCTGAGACGGCGCTGTCCATTCTGACGCAGCAGGGCGATACGGCTTACGCACACTACCCGGAGCAGATGCAGATGCTCCGAAGCGCAGTGCGCAGCGCGCCGGAGGAGCTGTGGTCGGCGAGCCTCTACTCGGGATGGCTGTACACGCTCAATCCTCTTCTGGTGGAAAAGGGTGCCGGATACCCGTCGTTCATGACGACGGAGCAGTGGAAAAAGAAGGCGCTGGAAACCTACGCGGGTAGCTTTACGGAACTCAAGCACGACACGGTACTCTATGGCAAGCAGGTGATGGCGGAGATGGGCGGCGGCCCTCCGGAGGAGCTGGATGACCGCGGCTATGTGGAGCCGGAGGAGGAGGTCTATCGCCGGTTCGCGGAACTGGCGGAGCAGACGGCAGACGGGCTTCAGACATATGGAATTCTGGATCCTGCTGACCGCGAAAATCTGACACGCCTCGCTTCGCTCGCGCGGAGCCTTGAGACGATCAGCCGGAAGGAGCTGCGGAACGAGCGGCTGTCGGATGAGGAATATGACCTCATCCGGGAATACGGCGGCACGCTGGAGCATTTCTGGATCGAAGCTGTCAAAGACCGGACAGATGCGGAGTATCTCGACGCACGGGAGATCCCGGCGTCTCTGGTGACGGATATCGCAACGGATCCGAACGGAACGGTCTTACAGGCTGCGAACGGCCGCCCGGCGCAGATCTATGTGATCGTGCCGGTGGAGGGGGCGCTCCGCATTGCCTCCGGCGTTGTGTATAATTTCTATCAGTTTTGCCAGCCGCTGTCCGCGCGGCTGACAGACAGTGAATGGCGGCAGATGATCGGCGAATGGATGTCGCCGGACGGGCGCTTCCATCAGGATGAAACGCCGGAGAAGCCGTGGTGGACGCAAAGCTATTGGGTGCAGGGGTGAGAAAATGGCTCCTGCTTCCGGTACTGGCGGCTGTCTGCGGCGCAGGCCTGCTCCTCTGGCGGCTGGGCTGTTTCCTGCCGCGCTGGATCGTCTGGCAGGAGGCAGACTGTTTCTGTACGGCGGAGGAAGGCCCGGAGCAGCTCAGTCTGCACAGAAAAACGCTTCGTGCAGTCTCTGACGGAAGTGAGATCTGGCGCTCGGTGGCAGGACAGAAGGTGCAGAGCCTGCTCTGGTGCGATATCGACCATGACGGAGCGCCGGAGCTGCTGCTCCTCGTCTGGCGATGGGGGCGGTTCGGAAAAAGCCGGCCGTTCTGGAAAACCGAACCGGACTGGGGCTGGTCGCAGCATATTGATATTTACGACTGGACGGGAAAGAACTTTCGCCCGGCATGGATGGCCTCGGATATCGGTCTGGATGCCGCCGCGTGGCAGTTTGACGAACAGCAGCGGCTTGTCATCACCGAACGGAGCGGACGGGAAAGCGCATGGGACTGGATCAGCTGGGGGCTTGTCAGAATTGCATAACGGCATTGGTGCAGAACAGGAGGAATGGACAATGGGGAAAATTACCATCCAGAATTATACATGCAAGAACCCGATCACGATGATCGGGTTTGAGGCGGGGATCTGCTGGGGTGCGGACACCGCGGATGAAAAAAAGAACTATCGCAGAGGGCTGGACTGTCTGGAGAGCGGGCATGGAAGAACGTTTGAGTTTCCGGATGTCTATCTGACGCTGGAGGGATATTCGGCAAGGGTGATCCGGGAGTGGTACACGCACATCGGCGGCCAGCCGACGCGGCTGCAGGCCAGCACGCGCTATATCAACTATGAGCATGGCTTTGACTATGTGACGCCGGCCAGCATTGCGGAGCGTTCGGCCGCAAAGGCGGTCTACGATGAACTGATGGCGGAAATTCAGAAGCATCTTGCCCGGCTGGACGAGCTCGGCGTCCCGCGCGAGGATTCCGCGATGGGGCTGCCGCTCGGCATGGAGACGAGGATCGTCTGCAAGCACAACCTGCGGAATCTCATGGATATGTCGCGCCAGAGGATGTGCAGCCGTGCATATCACGAATACCGCGCACTGTTCAGCGACCTATGTCGGGAGCTGAGCGGTTACTCGGAGGAGTGGGACTACACAGTCAGCCATTACTTCATGCCAAAGTGCAGAGCCATCGGTTTCTGCCCGGAGAAGCATTCCTGCGGCAGAATGCCGCCCAGAGAATAGAGCGGAAATACCACACGGGAGAGAATCTGATTGCGATTCTCTCCCGTGTGGTATCCGCAGCTTATGGCTTCGACGCAAGCTCTGCTTGACAAATTGGAGCTTCTATTACAGGACGCAGATTTCATCCGGAATCTCCTGTACCGTCTGATTGCTTGTTTTAATCTTTATGGTGTCAAGTGCCTGATATGTATAGATTCTTGCTACGCTTCGGTCTACAGAATCGGCAGCCCGAAGCCCTTGTGTGATATCAGAAGAGAACCGGCGTCCTCGGTCACTTATTATGCGCCGGTCAGCAGCTTGTTCAGCGGGATTCTTTCCGGGTATTTTCCTTCGGTCAGAATGTCATATAAATACCTGTTATCCAGAATCATATCATCCCGGATATCCTGTCAAAGCGGCATCGGTGTCCGGGCAATCAGAATGACCGCCAGAATCGCGCCCACAAATGCCGCAGTCCCTACGACTGCCAACAACTTTTTGCTGAGTTTCTTCTTCGCTGCCTTGCCAATCAGCGCGGCGCAAGCCATGCAGACAGCCGCAGCCAAAAGTGCAATGCCCAGCGTTTCCCATAGCCAAGATAGTTCATATAGGATTTTCATGCGATCATCATCTCCTGTTCGTTAAACTGGAAGTTGTTTATCCAAAATGAAATGGAATAACCATATCAAGTAAAACTGCAAGAACTATACTAATCGTTCCCAT
>URAZ01000034.1 GCA_900545925.1 uncultured Eubacteriales bacterium
ATACCAATTTATATTATCACAGATCCGGAAATATTTCTACTATACGTTCGGAAAAAGCACAGTAAAAAGAATGCGCCGCGTTTCATGGATTTCTGGCATATTGTCCGGTTTCCTGTTATACTAAAATTGGTTTTACAGTCATTGAGCCATAAAACGAAAAAATGCGATGGAAAGGAAAGCTATTTATGAAAGAGTATCAGTCCCTGATTGGATAAATCATTCTCGCTGCTGCGATCATTATAGCGGCCTGCATCGTCGCCAGTGCAATCCGCGCAGCCGGCGGCAGCATCGGCAGTCAAATTGCATCGGCAATTTTTAACGCATAGAGCATAGAAACTCCCCTCGCCGCGCTGCCGGCGCGGCGAGGGGAGCGATATATACAGGGGGAACTACGCCTCCTCAGCCAGATCGATGCCGTTGAGCTCGACGCCCTCGTCGGCCTTGATGAGGATGTACCGGACACCGCCGAGTGTGCGCGTCTCAATGAGGTCAGGCCGGTCAGGGTTGACGGTGATGGACACGTCCGGCGTCTTGACCACGCATTTTTTTACGTCGATCAGATTCCGGGGATTGAGCACCGCGCCGCCGCCGAAGGATTCGTCAAACTGCGCGCCGAACTGCATCCGCTTGTCCTCCGACACGCCGCAGCTCTCCAGCACGTCCTTCAGCTCGTCTCCGCTCACGACCAGCGGATCATCGCTTTTTGCCTCCTGCCACGCGTCGATGCGGTCTTTCAGCTCCTGCCGTACCTGCTGCACGACGGCAAGCGAGCATTCGTCGTCCAGCGCATTGCGCAGAACGCCGCCGAAGGTGTCGCGCTGCTCATCGGCGGGCATCGGTGGCTGGACGCGGAACAGTGCGTCGATCAGTGGCTGATTGTCCGTGCCGGATGAATGCGTGTAAAACAGGCAGTTATAAAGATTTGTCCGCCGCCCGTCAAAGGCAGGGAAGAGGAAGCCAACCTCCGGCATGCCGGCAGCCCAGCCGGCCGAACGGTTATGGAAGGTTTTTTCCTCGGCTATGTAACTTAAATGCTCCTTGCCTGGCTTGACAGGGCAGACGGCGCAGACAAAATAGGAAAAGACCTCGCTGCCGTCCTCCAGCTTCGCACCGTCCTTAGCCTTGAACGGCACGTCATAGCGCTCATGCGCCAGCAAAATCAGAAAGTTTTCTTCAAAGTTGACTGTGCCGATGATGGTCTGGAACAGCTTCTGCCGCGCTTCCTCGTCGTCCAGCGCCGTCTCGCGCAGGCGCATGAGCAGCCGGTGCTCGTTGGAGTCGGCAACCTGCTTTGTGGTAAACGAGAGGTCAATCAGATTTTTATCCGGCGTGCCGGAAAGCGCACGGCGAAAGATTGCCAAATATTTTTCCTTGTCCTCCTCTGCCATCAGGCCAAACGGCTCGCGGAATGTGGACAGAACTTCGCCGCTGGATGTGACATAGCAGCCATAGACGGCGGTCAGATTGGTGCGGTCGGGCTTCATACGGCGCCGCAGTTCGCCGATTTCTTTATTTGTCATGAGAATACTCCTTGTGCTGAAAGTCATTTCAGTATATCATAGATCCGGCAAGATATCCAGTCGGAACTCTTTTTATCTGCAAACGTCTAACCCATCAGAAGGGAGAGAATACCATGATTTTTTATTTAAAAGAGGAATTTCTGTCGTTCGACCACTTTGATATCTGGGATGAAAACGACCGGCTTGTCTACAGCGCGGACCGTGAGTTTTTTAACTTCGGCAAAAAGCTGATCGTGCAGGACGCCTCCGGGCGGCAGGTCGCCGCCGTACAGCACAGACCGTTTTCGCTGCCGTGCACCTATGCGCTGAGCGTCGGCGGGCGGGACTATGACCTGACGCGGAATTTCGCGTTCTTTTCCCGCAGTTATTCGCTGGACGAGTTGGGATGGGAGATCGAGGGCGACTTTATGAGTCTGGAATACGAAATCACAAAAAACGGCAGTCGCATTGCGGCCATTTCCCGCGCCTTCCTGACCCTCGGCGACCGCTATGCATTAGAGGTTGCCAACCCGCAGGACGCGCTGCTCGCCCTCTGCACCGTTCTCGCCATCGACTGCTGCGACGAGGAGCACAGCCGGTAACAGCTAATACACGATGCAGGCAATGCCATCAACGCGAAAAACAGATGCAGCTGGTGGGGGCGGGGCTCCGCTCCGCCCGGCAGGATGAACCGAATCATCAAAAATTCTCGGCGAATTCGTAACTTCCCAATGGGCCGATGTGGGCATCGGCCCCTACAAACGTGGTGGGATGTGCATATGGATTCGCCGAAGATATTCGCAGAACAGCTGTGTGCCTTGCTGGGCCTACTCCTTCTTCAGCCCCTTCAGAAGAATCTCTGACAACCCGACCAGAACCAGGAATCCGCCGAATAGCTTCCGCAGCAGTTCCGCGTCCACATTCTGGGCCAGCATCGCGCCTCCCACGGCACAGACACTGCCTGCGAGGGCTGCGGGCCAGACTGCACGCCATACGATCTGCCTGTTTTTGATATGAAAAATCAGCGCACAGGCAGCGCAAGGGAGAAAATACAATAGATTCACGCCCTGTGCTGCTTTCTGCTCCATGGATAAAACGGCGGTCATCCAGACCATCAGCAGGCTTCCGCCGCCGATGCCAAAGCCCGATAGGACGCCGCAGACAAGCCCTGCGGCAGCGGCTGCAGCGAACGTCAACATACGATCAGACGAATCCCTCCCGCGAGGATCACAGCACCGAGAATCAGATGCAGCGCTTTAGCAGACATTTTTCGGAACAGAAGCCCTGCAAGGATGCCGCCAGCGGCACCGCCGATGAGGTAGGGGAGTGCATCCGAGATTGGAAGGCTGTCATGCAGTGCATAAACCACGATTGAAACGATGCACAGCGGTAAGATCACTGCGATCGCGGATGAAAACGCTGCCTTATCCTCGAGCCTGCAAAGCCAGATGAGGAGCGGCACGAGCACCATGCCGCCGCCTGCACCAAAAAATCCGTTGATAAAGCCTGCCAGCGCGCCCGCCAGCAGACTGAAACCGATACGCGGCGTCTTCGCGTTTTCCTGCATCAAAAAACACCCCTTCCCATGGCATAGTCTGCCGTGAGAAGGGGCATTTTATACGCGAAACAGCCGCCCAAACGGGCGGCTGTTTGAAATGCAAGTTATTTCGTGGTGAACTTCATGCCGAAGGAAGCGGTCGTGTAGGTATTATCGCCAACAACACCGTCGTGCCATGCGTTGTAGTCTGCGGTGCGCAGAGCGTTCTCAACGAGCGTGTTGCGGTAGGAGTTGCCGAAGCCGTCAAAGTACATGACATGCACGCCGTAAGATGTTTCGACAATGCCGGTGTCACCGGGCTGACGGCTTTCATCGAAGCACCAGTCGTTGAACTCTGTGACCATCTGGCCGGGCATGATGTTCTCATACAGGCCGCCCTCGTCGCCGTTGGAATCGTTGGTGTACTCCTTGGCCAGTTCACCGAAGCTTTCTGCGGTCTTGTCGCCTGCATCGAACTCGGCAAGAATCTCGTCGGCTTTTGTGCGGGCCTCTTCCATTGCGGACTCGTCGGAGGTGTCGCTGACGGAGATCAGGATGTGGCGCACATTCGGGAGCAGATAGTCGTTCGTGCTGCGGGAGATGTAGTACAGAACGTAGTAAACGCCGCTGTCATTCGCGATATAGGTCGTGTCGCCTTCCGTGCGGGATGCGTCGAACAGCCAGTCGGCAACGTCGCTGCTCAGCGAGGAATACAGCTGGTCTTCCTTCAGCGTATAGTTCTCGTCCGCATAGCTTTCCTTTGCGGAATCCAGCGCATTTTCATAGGCCTCATTGATGAAGGTCTGCTCGTCGTTCTCAGAATCGGCAGCCATCTTGGAAGCCATCTCTTCCTTGAGGGCAGTCAGTTCTTCCTCGGACAGTTCTTCAGTGGACTCAGTATTTTCGTCTGTCTCGTCGCTGCTGTCCGTCGAGGTCTGGAACAGCGAGTCGGAGACGAGGAACTGCCGGTAGGTCACGGCGTCATAGCTGTTGGGGTTCGCTTCATACTCGGCGGCAATCTCCGCGTCGGTATAGGTGAAGCCGCTGTTGATGGACTGCTTGTAGCTGCTTGCAAGCGTTGTAACTTCAAGATATTCGCGGAAGCTCCTCTCGCTGCAGCCCGTGCCGTAGACAGCTGCGATATAGCTGTTCCGATTCATGTTGGAATAGGCAGCATAAAGGTCGAGAGACGTAAGCTGCGAATCAATGGTGGCCTGCTCTTCCTCAGAAAGCGTGTAGCCGTTGGCCTTGGCTTCGTCGGCAATCGTGTAGACCTCGGCAGCGGTGGTCAGACCCTGCTGGGTGAAGAAATCGGCCCAAGTCTCGCCGGTATCGGCATCATAGGTCTGCTCATCAAGCGGAGAATTGGTGTCGAGGATATAACTCATAAAATCGCCGTACTGTTCCTGCATGCTGCTGTAGGCGTTCTTATAGAAGTAGTTGACCATAGCCGGGGTAAGCTTGTGGCTGCCGACAGTTGCCGCAGTGGCGTGCGAGGCGAAGAAACCGCTGGTCAGCATGTAGAAGAAGACAACGATGCAGACGACCAGAACGGCACAGACTACAGTCAGCGTTGTCTTCAGGCCTTTGCTCATGCCTTTTTTTGCTTCATTGGAAGTCTCAGGAACTGCTGCCTGTTCCTTGCGCTTGTTTTTTTCACGGGATGCGCTCATTTGGGATCATTCCTCTCATAAGTCTGGGTTTTTGCCCGAAAAAAGCGGGAAGTCGTCCCCTCAGGCAATTCAATGCGTATTATACCGAAAAGCTGCGCCATATGCAAGCATAATTTTGCAGAATACGCAGAAAAAGAACACGCTCTGCTACCGCAGAGCGCATTTTAGCAAAAACGTATCCCCGCAGAAGCCGTGCGAATCCAATTATAACCTGCACGAAAGGGCAGGTGGGTTGCCTCTTTGCTGCTTCTCTGCTTCCAACGTCCACCACCGGTCAGAGCCGTGGGCGGGAGGCCTGCAATCGACAGCAAAAGTTCCGGCATCCCCTAACTATAATGTGGGTTTAAGTGGACCCGTCACGCACCCCGCAGGGACACGTCTTTTACGATACCATATTTTATTGTAAGCTGCGGCGGCTTTGTTTATGCCTCCGGCTCGTCCTCATCTTCGTAGATCAGATCCATCAGGGCGCTGTAGACTGCTTCGAGTTCTGCGTCGTCCTCAATGGCCTCGAGGAATTCCTCACCGTTTTCTTCTACGGATTTGAGAATGCTGACCTCAAGGTCCTCTGCCTCGTCGTCGCCGGAACCTGCCGGAACGAGCGCCAGATACCGGCTGCCTTCATGTTCCAGTTCTGCTAAAACCTCGAGTTCGTATTCCTTGCCTTCTTCGTCGGTGATGCTGATGAAATCGTCGCCATATTGCTGCTCCATACGTTTCCTCCGTATTGCTTGCTTTCTTGCTCCTATTCTAACCCGAAGCCGATATAAAATCAAGAGGAATTTGCTGACCGTTTGCGCTAATCGCACTGTACAATGCCGGATTTGTTGCGAATATATCTGGGTATCCGATATTTTTTGCATGAAATCCGGTCAAAAAAAGGAAGAATAAAAAGACTGCATGGATTTCAAAATTTGTTTTCAAAATAATTGACAGATGTGTTATAATCATCAGGATAGAATGCGATAATGCGACGCTGTGCGTCGTTTGCCTGTAGGCCAGAACAAAACATGGAGGTTCCGTATGGCAAGACAAGAAAAAGACAAAAGCGGAAAAAAGGCGGGAGGCGCCGGACGTGTATTCGCGGTGATCGGAAAGGTTGTCGGTACGATCTTCCTGACGGCGTTTCTGACGGCTCTGATCTTTGCATGCCTGTTTGCGGTCTATGTGAAAAACGATCTGTCCCAGCAGGCGGAGTGGGCTTCCGACAGCTTCTCCATGGAGCAGACCTCAGTTATTTACTATGAAGATCCGGATACCGGAAAATACGAGGTCCTGCAGGCCATCTACGGCGGCTCGAACAGCACATTCGTTGAATATGACGATATTCCCAAAAACCTCATTAACGCCTGCATTGCTATTGAAGACAAGCGCTTTGAAAAGCACCAGGGCGTAGACTGGGTCACAACGATGCGTGCTTGCTTTAAAATGTTCCTCGGAAAGAGTGAAGCCGGTGGCTCGACCATTACGCAGCAGTTCATCAAAAACGCTACCGGAGAACGGGAAGTGACCGTCCGCCGCAAGCTGGTCGAGATCTACCGCGCGCTGGAATTTGAAAAAACGCACACTAAGCCGCAGATCATGGAGTTGTATCTCAATATCATCCCGCTGGGTGAAAACTGCCGCGGCGTGCAGTCTGCCTCGCGCGTCTATTTCGGCAAGGATGTGAAAGATCTGACGCTGGCAGAGTGTGCGTCTCTCATCGGCATCACCAACAACCCCTCGCGGTACGACCCGTATATCAGCGCGGAAAACAATAAGGAACGGCAGGAGGTCATTCTCTCCGAGATGCTCAAGCAGGGCTACATCAATCAGGTCCAGTATGACGAGGCTGTCGCGCAGGAACTGGTGTTCACGAATGCAAGCCGTGAAAAGAAGAAATCCGACGATAATTATTCCTGGTTCGTCGATCAGGTCATTAACGATGTAGTCAACGATCTGTGTGACAAAACCGGCTATGAATACGATATCGTTTATACAATGGTCAAGACCGGCGGTTACCAGATCTATTCCACGGTCAATCCTGATGTACAGGCTGCGGTCGATCAGGTCTATGAGGATCTTTCAAGCCTGCCCGCCACGGCAAGTTCACAGCAGCTGCAGTCCGGCATTGTCATTGTTGACAATACGACCGGTGATATTGTTGCGTTGGCAGGTGGTGTCGGGAAAAAGCAGGGAAGCCTCGTCTGGAACTGTGCGACGAGAAGCCTCCTGTCTCCGGGCTCCATCATCAAACCTGTTGCAGTCTACGCACCCGCCATTGAACTCGGTCTGATTACGCCTGCGACCGTCATGGACGATACGCCGTATTCCTTCACTGATTCTGCGACATGGCCCAAAAACCTCGATTCGACCTACCGCGGCCTTGTCTCCGTGGAGGAGGCTGTCGAGCAGTCGATCAATACCGTCCCGGTCAAGCTTGTGGCGGAAATGACGCCGGAATACAGCTATTCCTTCGCCAAGGATAAAATGGGACTTTCCACACTTGTTTCCTCGTATAAGACCACAAACGGCGAAGAGCTGTCCGATGTGAACCTCTGGGCGCTTGCTCTCGGCAGCCTCACAAGGGGCGTAACCGTCCGCGCTATGACAGCGGCTTATGCCACGTTCGCAAACGAGGGCGTTTGGCGCGAAGCCCGGACTTACACCGTTGTGAAGGACTCGAACGGGCAGGTCATTCTAGATAACACGCAGGAATCCCACGTTGCCATGAAGGACATGACCGCGTGGTATATCACCGATATGCTCAAATCGACTGTCGAGAAGGGCACCGGCACGGCGGCGCAGTTGGAGAACATGACCGTCGCCGGCAAGACCGGCACGACCTCGCGTGATTTCGACCGCTGGTTTGCAGGCTATACGCCGTATTATACCGGCGTCGTCTGGTGCGGCTACAATGACCCGGAAGAGATCGTGCTGACGGATTCCGACACCAATCCCTCTATTGTCATGTGGCAGAAGGTCATGCACCTGGTGCATCAGAGCCTGAAGGATAAATCGTTCAAGCAGCCTGCGAATCTCGTTGAAGTCACGGTCTGCCGTGACAGCGGGCTTCTGCCGTCCGACGCTTGTGCACTCGACCCGCGCGGCGACCGCACAGTCCGTGTCACGCTCAGTGCGCATGACGTTCCGACGACGCAATGCACGGCTCATAAGCTGGTTGAGATTTGCAATGCCTCCGGCCATGTGGCAAATGAGTTCTGTGCGCAGGTTCCCGGCAACGCTACGCATAAGGTTGCGCTGCTTGATGTGTCCCGTGCTTTCCCCAAAAACGGCGTGGTGGTGCTTGATCAGGCCTATGCAATCCTGACGGGCGATCTGCCGGCCGGATACTATGCCGCCGTTTCGCCGGATGTTGATTCCATCAATGTCGAGTGCTATATCCACAGCGAGGACGATCTGCCCGAGCCGGAACCGGAGGAAGACTCCGAGGAAGACTCCGAGGAAGACACAGATCCTAGTCAGAGTGTAATTGACCGGATTCGGGACAGCATTGCAAACGGCGACAGAACCCCGTAATCAAAACACAAGGAGAGCAACATGTGGCTTGCTGACAGCTGGAAGGACTATGAGGTCCTTGATACCTCCGCCGGAGAAAAACTTGAACGGTGGGGAAAGTATATCCTCGTGCGCCCGGATCCGCAGGTGATCTGGAACACGCCGAAGGACGATCCGCTCTGGCGGAAGTATGACGCGCGCTACGCGCGCTCAAATACCGGAGGCGGAAAGTGGCAGAATCTGCGCCTGCCCGCACAGTGGCAGGTGCGCTATAAGGAACTGACCTTTCAGGTCAAGCCCATGAATTTCAAGCATACCGGTGTCTTTCCGGAGCAGGCGGCAAACTGGGATTTCATGATGGAGAAAATCCGAAATGCCGGCCGTCCCATCCGCGTTCTGAACCTGTTTGCCTATACCGGCGGTGCGACCATCGCCTGCGCTGCTGCGGGCGCGAGCGTTTGCCACGTTGATGCGGCCAAGGGCATGGTGCTCTGGGCAAAGGAAAATGCGAAGGTCTCCGGGCTTGAGGACAAGCCGATCCGCTGGATCGTGGATGACTGCGCCAAATTTGTTGAGCGCGAGATCCGGCGCGGCAAGACCTATGATGCAATCATCATGGACCCACCCAGCTACGGACGCGGCCCGTCCGGCGAGGTCTGGAAGCTGGAGGAGAATCTGTATCCGTTCGTGGATCTCGTCAGCCGTGTACTCTCCGATGATCCGCTGTTTTTTATCATCAATTCGTATACGACGGGGCTGGCCCCGTCCGTTATGCGCTATTTGACGGAGACAATCGTCTCGAAGAAATACGGCGGCTATACCCAGTCTGACGAACTGGGCTTGCCGGTGCGCGATACGGGCCTTGCCCTACCGTGCGGCGCGACCTGCCGCTGGACAAAGGAGAAACCATGACCACAGCGATCCAAGTAAACGATCTGCACTATACTTACGAAGGACAGGACGGCGGCGAGACGCACATCGTCTTTGACGGCCTGAACCTGTCCATTGAGCAGGGAAGCTTTGTTGCCGTGCTCGGGCATAACGGCTGCGGCAAATCGACGCTGGCCAAGCATTTTAACGCGATTCTTCTGCCCGCAGGCGGCAGCGTAATGGTATACGGCATGGATACAAAGGACGAGGCGCTTCTGCTTGCCGTCCGGCAGCATGTGGGCATGGTCTTCCAGAACCCGGATAACCAGATTGTCTCCAATGTCGTAGAAGAAGATGTTGCGTTTGCTCCGGAAAATCTCGGCGTTGCTTCGCAGGAGATCCGGCAGCGCGTCGATGATGCCCTCAAGGCAGTCGGCATGTACGACTACCGTACTTATGCTCCGCAGCTTCTGTCCGGCGGCCAGAAGCAGCGTGTGGCTATCGCGGGCGTTCTTGCTATGCAGCCGCAGTGCGTCGTGCTTGACGAGCCGACCGCCATGCTCGACCCGCAGGGACGGCGCGAGGTGCTCGATACTGTCGAGCGACTGAACCATGAGACCGGCATGACGGTCATTCTGATTACCCATCACATGGACGAGGCTGCGCGCGCAGACCGTGTGATTGCCATGTCCGAGGGCCGGATCGTCGCCGACGGAACGCCGCAGGCGGTTTTCGCGCAGGAGCCGCTGCTGCGCAGCGTCGGCCTTGACGTGCCGCAGACCGAGCAGCTTTTGCTGGAACTGAAGCGGCGCGGCATTGATATTCCGACCGACGCGCTGACGCCGGAGGCTTGCGCACAGCTGCTTCAACAGCGCATCGCGCAGCGCTGAACCAGAAAACCCGGAGGAAGAAGCCTTGACGCCTATTTTAGAGATACAGAAGCTTTCTCACATCTATAGTCCGGATACGCCGTTTGAACATGCGGCGCTCAGAAACGTCGATCTTACGATCTGCCGGGGTGAATTTGTTGGCCTGATCGGCCATACCGGCTCCGGAAAATCCACGCTGGTACAGCATATGAACGGTCTTCTGAAGCCGACATCTGGCCGTGTGCTGTTTGACGGCCGCGATATCTGGGAGGACCCCAAATTCACCCGCCAGATCCGGTTCCATGTCGGTCTGGTGTTCCAGTACCCAGAGTACCAGCTGTTTGAGGAAACAGTCTACGCCGATATCGCCTTCGGCCCCAAAAACATGGGACTATCCAAAGACGAGATCGACGCGCGCGTCCGCCGCGCAGCGGGCTTTGTCGGCATTTCCGAGGCGGAACTTTCCAAATCCCCATTTGATCTTTCCGGCGGCCAAAAGCGCCGCGCGGCCATCGCGGGCGTGATTGCCATGGAGCCGGACGTGCTCATTCTCGATGAGCCGACGGCGGGACTTGATCCCGCGGGCCGCGAGAGCATTCTGAAAAATATCCGCGATTATCAGGCCGCGCAGCATGCGGCCGTTGTAATGGTCAGCCACTCAATGGAGGAAATTGCCTCCAATGTTGACCGACTGATCGTCATGGAAAAGGGGACTGCCGTCATGACCGGCGCACCGTCCGAGGTCTTTTCGCATGCGGCGGAACTTGTCTCCATGGGTCTGAACGTGCCGTGCATGACGCAGGTGCTGCTGCGGCTTCAGCAGCTTGGTGTAAATGTTCCGGCTTCGGCCTATACGGTCGAACAAGCGGCGGATATCCTTGAACCGCTTCTGAAGGGAGGCGCGCGGATATGCTGAAGGACGTAACGCTCGGCCAGTTTTTCCCCGGTCAGACACCCATCCATAAGCTTGACCCCCGCACAAAGCTTGTGCTTGTGATTGTCTACATTGTCGCGCTGTTTCTCGCAAAATGGTTCGTTTCCTATGCAGCTATCGCTGCATTTCTTGCGCTTGTCATTGCCATGAGCCAGATACGGCTGAAGGTTGTGCTCAAAAACCTCAAGCCGCTTCTGTTCATCATCATCTTGACTGCGCTTTTGAACCTGTTTTACGGACAGGGAGAACCAATCGCACAGTTCTGGATTTTTAAAATCACAAAATCCGGCATTCAGAATGCTGTCTTTATGGTGCTCCGCATCTCTTTACTGGTTGCCGGCACATTTATGTTAACCTATACGACCTCGCCGATTGCCCTGACGGACGGATTGGAAAGTCTGCTGTCTCCGCTCAAAAAGCTGCACGCGCCGGTGCATGAACTTTCCATGATGATGTCTATTGCACTGCGCTTTATTCCCACACTGATCGAGGAGACGGACAAGATCATGTCAGCGCAGAAGGCCAGAGGCGCAGATTTTGAGTCTGGAAATCTTCTCAGCCGCGCCAAGGCACTCGTGCCCATTCTTGTTCCGCTGTTTATCAGCGCGTTCCGCCGGGCCGACGAACTTGCGACTGCCATGGAATGCCGCTGCTACCACGGCGGCGAGGGCCGGACGAAACTGTCAGAACTGCACTATCAGAGGCGCGATTATTTCGCCTACCTCTCCGGCACAGCGCTGCTTGCCGTCATGATCGTACTCCGGCATTTCGGTTTATAACGCAGTACCAAGTCACGCCTCGCTCCAAGGGGGACTAGGGGATCGACCGCACCGGTACATTACAGAAAGATCGAGTTTTGGACGTTGCAATGCGGTTTGCAGATATTATGTGGAAAAATAATTTTGTAGATAGGACAATACATCATGAAAGAACTTTTTTTGTTAAAATTGGGTGAGATCGTCCTGAAGGGACAGAACCGCCGCGTCTTTGAGGACAAACTCAAAACTGTCACCCGCCGCCGCATGGTAAAGTTCGGCGAGTTCAAGGTTTCGATCGTCCAATCGACGCTTTATGTCGAACCGCTGACCGACGACTGCGATCTGGACGGCGCGTGGGAGGCATGCGGTACGATTTTCGGCGTGGCCCAGATGTGCCGCTGCCGCGCGTGCGAAAAAAATCTTGACGCGATGTTCGCTGCTGTCTGCGACTATCTGGGCGAGGAACTGTCCATGGCCAAAAGCTTCAAGGTCGAATCCAAGCGCTCGGATAAACGCTTCCCGCTGAATTCCATCCAGATTTCACAGGAGATCGGCGGCCGGCTGGCAGAGGAATTCCCGAACGTTCTGGTTGATGTCCACAATCCCGATTATACTGTCAATATCGAGGTCCGTGAGACTGCGGCCTATGTCCACGGCCCGTCGGTTCCTGGCGCAGGCGGCCTGCCGACCGGAACCGGCGGACGCGCAGCAGTTTTGCTCTCCGGCGGCATTGACTCGCCGGTTGCGGGCTATATGATCGCCAAACGCGGCGTGGAAATCGAGTGCATCCATTTCTTCTCGTATCCGTATACCTCGGAGTTGGCAAAGGAAAAGGTTCTGGAACTGGCGCACATCATGACGAAGTTCTGCGGCCGTATGACCGTCGATATCGTCGGTTTTACTGAAATTCAGGAGGCCATCCGTGACCATTGCCGCGAAGAATACTTCACGATCATCATGCGCCGCTTTATGATGCGCATCGCGGAGGCCATTGGCCGCGACCATGGCGCGAAGTGCCTCGTCACCGGCGAAAATCTCGGACAGGTCGCGTCCCAGACCATGGACGCCATGGCCGTGACCGGCGCAGTCGTCCATATGCCCATTTTCCATCCGCTGATCGGCATGGACAAGGAGGAGATCGTCACCGTCGCCCGCCGTATTGGGACGCTGGATACCTCTATTCTTCCGTATGAGGATTGCTGCACTGTCTTTACGCCTAAGCATCCGAAGACAAAGCCGGTTCTCGCACAGGTTGAGGCCGAGGAGCAGAAGCTGGACGTTGAGGGCCTGATCGCCCGCGCCATTGCCAACACTGAAAAGACTCAGATCCGGTATTATGAAGATGAACACAAGGGCTGAGGCAGTAATTGCACGCCTGAAAGAGCAGGGGCTGACGCTTGCTACGGCGGAATCCTGCACCGGCGGTCTGATCGGCAAGCTGCTGACCGACGTTCCGGGCGCTTCCGCCGTGTATAAGGGCGGTGTGATAAGTTATGTAAACGAAATCAAGCATCGCCTGCTTGGTGTAGAGCAGGAGATACTTGATGTTTGCACTGCCGTCTCGCGCGAGACAGCACATGAAATGGCGCGCGGTGCGCGCGAACGCCTTGCGGCGGACTGTGCCGTGTCCGTGACTGGCCTTGCAGGCCCGGACGGCGATGGTACGGGCCGCCCGGTCGGTCTTGTCTATATTGCGGTTGATACTGCTGGTTTCTCCTTCTGCAAGGAACTGCACCTGTCCGGCGACCGCGCTAAAATCCGCGAACAGGCCGCCGACGCAGTTTTTCAGCTGATTCTGGATACAATATGAGAAAAACAGCCGCCCGGGAACGAAATTCGTTTCCGGGCGGATTGCTATCTGTGTGGATTACAACAGGATCTTTGCCAACTCGTCAATCGTCTCGTCAAACACGCGCAGCGCACTGCGGACGGTGTCGGGCTTGGTGAGGTCAACGCCTGCAATCTTGAGTTCTTCGAGCGGATAATCGCTGCCGCCGGTTGTGAGGAATTTCAGATAGCCGCTTGCGTCGCCGGTCGTCAGGATATGCTCGGCAATGGCCACGGCGGAGGAGAAGCCGGTCGCATACTGATAGACATAGAACGCGCGGTAGAAGTGGGGGATATACGACCATTCGGGGTCGATGTCTGCATCAATGCCGATGCCGTCATAATAGGTGGCTTCGAGATCGTGATAGACCTTGTTGAGCGATGTGGCCGTCAGCGGCTGACCCGCGGCATAGAGGTCGTGCGCTTTGCGCTCGAACTCTGCGAACAGCGTCTGACGGTAGAGCGTTGTGCGGAAGCTTTCGAGGAAGTGGTTGAGGATATATGCACGGCGCTTTTCATCTGTCTCGGTCTTCAGCAGGTACTTGGTCAGCAGAACCTCGTTGACCGTCGAGGCAACCTCGGCAACCATAATGCGGTAATCGTGATTAACATAATCCTGCGTCGTATCCGAGAACCAGGAGTGCATGGAGTGGCCCAACTCGTGCGCCAGCGTGAATGCGTCGTTAAGCGTACCGGCGTAGTTCATCAGCACATACGGATGCACGCCGAACACGCCCAACGAGAACGCGCCGGACTGCTTGCCGTCGTTCTCATATACATCGACCCAGCGCTCTGCAAACGCGCGGTCAAGCAGCTTCTGGTATTCCTCGCCCAGCGGCAGCGTTGCCTTCTTGACCAACTCTTTCGCGTCTTCAAACGCAATGGGATAATCGACATCCTCTACGATAGGGACGTAAAGGTCAAATACATCGATTTTTTCAAGCTTCAACGCGCGGCGGCGCAATTCAAGATATTTGCGCATGGAGGGCAGACTCTCGTGCACGGCTTCGATCAAACTGTCATAGACAGAGACGGGCACGTTGCCGCCGTCCAGTGCAGCCTCGCACGCGGAGGCGTAGCCGCGCTGATTGGAGAAATAGGTGTCGAATTTGACGGAGCCGCCATAAAGCGTGGCGATGGCATCGCCGAACTGCCGGTAGGTGCCGAACATGGCGCGGAACGCACCCTCGCGCACGGAGCGGTCGCGGCTCTCGCGGAAGACAGGGAACGTACCGGCGGTGAGGCGTACCTCCTCGCCCACCTCATTTTTGACCATCGGCAGCTGCAGGTCAACGTTGGTCAGCATCTCAAACGCGGCCTTCGGCGTGCCTGCTGCGTCGCCCAGCAGCGCCAGCATCTGCTCCCGCGCAGCGTCGAGCGTATGCGCGCGCATACGGACGATATCGTCTACCGTGTGCCGGTAGGTCGCCAGCGCCTCGTCCTGCATCCACTCGTCCAGCTTTTCTGCCGGGATGGCAAGAATCTCGGGACTCAGGAATGCTATTGCGGCGTTGAACTTGATGATCAGGCTCTCGCCGCGGGCGGCCATTTCCTGATTTTCCGCAACAGAGCCGTCCTCTGTCTTCTTCAAAAACGCATAGGTATAAGGCAACTCAACTTTGAACATAGAGGCGTAGATGGTGTCAAGCCCCTTCTTGAACGCTTCCTTGGACGTGCCAAGCGTTCCTGGAATTGCGGCCAGCGGCGCAAGCGCGGCCTCAGCCTCCTGCATTGCGGCTTCCCACGCCGCGGTGTCCGGGTAGATCTTCGTCAGGTCCCACTGGAACCGGATATCCTGTTCGCTTCGTTTCATAGCGTATCCTCCTTTATAGATACTTCTATTATAATGACCAAAATCTTTCCTGTCAACGTCCGCTGCGGATGGGCAGGCAGTTGCTTTTTTGTCATATTCAGGGTAAAATAAATAAAAGAACCTCAACTGGAGGGATACGATGAAAAACAACACCCATTCCGTGCGGCAGATTGTTTGTTCCTGTATATCCATGCTTCTGACAGCGCTGCTCACTGTACTGACGTATCTGGATCCGGAGCAAGTACCGCTTGCACCGCTTCTGGTTCGCATGCTTCTGCTGCCGGGACTTCTGCTTGTAATTGCGGGCGTGAATTTCTGCTGCCTGAAAACAGGCATCTGCAAACTTTTTACCGGAAAGCCGGATCGGCATACGACGGCAGTTCTGACTGTTCTGCTTGCTTTTGTGCTCTGTGCGCTTGGCGTGTTCCCGGACGCGGCGGCCGCCGCAGCGCTGCTGCTGACGGCCTCTGCATGGCTCGATCTCCTGGAGCATCGACTGGAGGCTGAACTTCCCGGTATGCAGGCGGAGCGGACGGCGGAGAACGTCTGGACATGGACAGGCTTTGCCGCCGCAATCTGCGCATCGGCAGTCTGGGCCGTGCTGCATGCAAGACCGGCAGCCATTCTTGGAAGAGCACTCTGTGTACTTGCTGCGTCGGCACTTTGTCCATTGCGTATGATCTCTCTTCTGACAAGCCGCCGCGCCATGCAGCGTATGTCCATCCCGACTGTATCCGCAAAGATAATCGAGGCTCTCGGCACCGCCGATACGGCGCTTCTCCGTCCGGAAGGACTTCTGACCGGCGAACCAACTGCCGTGGATATTCGCCCCGCAGGGATGGAGGCAGGACAGTTTCTTGCGCTTGCTGCATCGGTCATGCAGGACTGCAATGCACCGGAAGCGACGGCAATTTTGAATACGGCACACAGCTGTGGCATTACGGTGCCGTCAACAGGACACTGCACGCAGACACCGGACGGCTTCTGCGCCGAGTTGGACGGAAAACGCTATTACGCTGGAACATCAGAACAGCTGCGCAGACGTGGGATTTTTGCACCGCGTGCCGATGACATTTCACTTTCTGGGAAAACAGCACTTCTGTTTGGTATGGAGGGCGGTATGTATCTCGGGCTGATTGCGCTGCAAAGCCCGCTGCTTCCGGGGGCGCCGGAAGCCTGCCGCGTGCTTGCTGCGCAGCGGCTCCGTCTGGCTATTCCGGCCGGTAGTCAGCCACTCTATATCAGACAGCTTGCTTCGCAAACCAACACGGAGGTCATAGAAGCTGCTGGGCCGGAGCAGGCGCTGATGCAGCTTGCGCAGAGGGGAAGACCGATCTGCATCCGTGCAGGCGAGCCCAGCACATATTTACAGGAGCAGATACCAATCCTGTCTGTGCAGACACTAGCTGACGCAGAAGACCCCATTTCCGTCTGCCGCCGTGCTGTCCATACACGCCGCAGCCTGCAGGGATTCAGTGCAGTATGTACGTTTTTGCTGGCAGGCGCGGCGGGTGGCCTGTTTGCACCGGCACTTGACCTTGGAGCAAAACCCGCGTTCTGTGTGCTGCTTGCCTGTTTCCTGACAGGGATGACGCTCCTTCCTGTATTGACTGGAAAGTGCAAAAATGCAGCAGCAGCGTGTATTGCAGAAAATAAATTGCCGCAGACGATATCTTCCGAGTCGAAACCGCCCGAGCAGGAAACTCCTTCCCATACGCTGACCATTCGTATGGAGGAACTTCCGGCTATGCCCGGAAAAGCTGCGCTGGAGCAGGCGCTTCTGGCCGTTCCCGGCGTACAGACCGCCGAGGCGGACTACGAATCTGGGCTGATCCTCGTCACCGGCACAGCAGAAAAAGAACTGCTCCTGCGAGCTATCTCGAAAGCGGCAGAAGCATAAACGAAACGCAAGGCCCGCTGCGGGCCTTGCGTTTCGTCTATACGATCAGATCGTCTCGACCTTGATGAGATTGGTGTTGCCCGATGTTCCGGTCGTGTTGCCGCCAGTCATGACAACATTGTCGCCCGGCTTCAGGTGCATAGCCTTTTTTGCCGCGCGCAGTGCATTGTAGAACAAAACATCTGTCGATGTAAACGTTTCCTCACACAGGACCGGCTGCACGCCCCATGAAAGCGCCAGACGGTACCACACGCGAGCGTTTGTCGCCATGCCGATGATATCGACAGGTACACGGAAGCGCGAAACCATCCGTACAGTCGCGCCGGAAAGCGAACTGACGACGATAGCCTTTGCATGGATATCGCAGGCCATGCAGCACGTTGCGTGAGAAATCGCATCGACCATATTCTTAATCTGAAACGCCTCGCTGCGGAACAGCGGCTCATAATCGATATGTTTTTCCGTCTCCTCCACGATCTCGGCCATGGTCTGCACGGTTTTGACCGGGTACTTGCCCGCAGCCGACTCACCGGACAGCATGACGGCGCTGGTGCCGTCGTAGACTGCGTTTGCAACGTCGGAAATCTCCGCCCGCGTCGGGCGCGGATTGTGGATCATGGACTCAAGCATTTCCGTGGCCGTAATGACGCGCTTGCCGAGCAGGCGGCACTTGGTAATGAGGTACTTCTGGATTGCAGGCAGTTCCGCAAACGGAACCTCCACGCCCAGATCGCCCCGGCCGATCATGATGCCGGAGCACTCCTGACAGATTTCCTCCACGTTGTCAATGCCGGTTTGGTTCTCGATTTTTGCGATGATCTCCACGTCCTTGCCGCCGTGCTCGTCCAGAAACCGCCGCACGTCCAGCACGTCCTGCTTCCGCGAGACAAACGACGCTGCAACAAAATCAATGCCGTTCTGAATACCGAACAGCAGATCATCCTTGTCCTGTTCACTCAGATATACCTGATCGAGTACCTTGTGCGGGAACGACATACTCTTGCAGTCTGACAGTTCGCCGCCCGTCACGACGCGGCAGTGAATCTCTGTGCCCTCGATTTTCTCCACTTCAAAAATGACCAGCCCATTGTTGACCAGCACCGTGTCGCCCACGGAAAGATCATGGGCCAGCCCTGCATAGCTGACGGAAACGATCGTCTCGTCACCGTCAATCTGCCTTGTCGTAAAGGTGAACAGATCGCCGTCCTTCAACATGATCTTCTTATTTTTAAACGTGCGAATGCGGAATTCCGGCCCCTTGGTGTCGAGCATGATGGCAACCGGAAGGTCCAGTTTCTTTCGCACCTTGCGGATCATGTCGAATTTCTGCTGATGCTCTTCATGCGTTCCGTGTGAAAAGTTCAGCCGTGCAACGTTGAGGCCTGCCTTGCACATATCCGCAAAGACTTCCTCCGAACTGCTGGCCGGACCGATGGTACAGACGATCTTCGTTTTTCTCATTCCCAATTCCTCCTGTAAAACAAAACGGCAGAACCACAGTCATGGTTCTGCCAAAAGCTATACACGCTCCGATGCGAATAGGACGCTTCCCAGCGCCTATGACAGACTCCACCGCTCGCATCGTGCGCATTTTAGCACAGCACACCGCCGCTGTCAATTCGCAAGAATTACTGGTTTTGGGATTTCTCACGCTTTCTGCGCCGGTCAATTTGACGATGCAGCAAGCTCAGCGCATCGGAAAGCGAGCCGATTGCGTCCATTAACCCCGAGGAAACGGCTTCCTCGCCGTATAAAACTGTGCCGACGTCTGTTGCAATTTCGTCTGTTGCCATCATATAGCGCAGAAAATCCTCACGGGAAATATGCGAATTCTTTGTCACAAAATTCACGATCTGCTCCTGGATCTGATTGAAATACTGATACGTTTGCGGCGCACCGACCACAAGCCCCGTCATGCGCACCGGATGCACGGTCATGCTGGCTGTTGGGACAATCAGGCTTTTCTTAGCTGACACTGCCAGCGGAATGCCGATGGAGTGCCCGCCGCCCAGCACCAGAGAGACGGTCGGCTTTTTCATTCCTGCGATCAGTTCCGCGATGGCAAGCCCCGCCTCAATATCCCCGCCGACCGTGTTCAAAAGCAGCAGCAGCCCATCGATTTCCTCGCTCTCCTCCACAGCAGCAAGCAGCGGGATGACATGCTCGTATTTTGTTGTCTTGATATTTTCCGGCAGCGACTGATGCCCCTCAATCTGTCCAATGATCGTCAGCGTGTAGATCGTCCCCCGCGCCGTCTTCGTCGTCGATGCACCAAGATCGACCAGCTCCTGCCGCGCCTGTTCTTCCTTTTTTGCTTCACCCATATTCGTATGCTCCTGTCTGTGTAAAATAATAGATATCCCGTGAAAAGCCCGCACCCAAGGCTCCCCTTGGGCACAAGGGGAGCTGGCCCAAAGGGCCTGAGGGGATTCGAACGGTGCAAATTTCGGAACGCTCTGGGTTATGCAGCTGCACTACGGAATCCCCTCAGTCAACTTCGCTGACAGTTCCACTTTATTCAAAGTGGAGCCTTTGGTGCGCCTGTTCCTACCGGGATTGTGCCGAACTTCAGGCTGCCGCCATCACATGAATAGTTTAAACGCATTTTCGCAAAAAATGCGCACGCGTTTTTCTCCTTGCCAGAAACGTGGAAATCAGGTATAATGGCGGGGAAAGAGGTGCTTCCAAATGACAAAAACCAACGTGATGCGCCTGCTCGACGCAGCAAAGATTCCATACCGCGCAGCGGAATATGAGGTTGACGAGAACGACCTGAACGGGATGCACGCAGCAGAGGGTATCGGCATGCCGCCAGAGCAGATCTTCAAAACGCTTGTCGCAAAGGGAGAGCGCGGCGGCTTCGCCGTGTTCTGTATCCCGGTATGCTGTGAGTTGGATTTAAAGAAAGCGGCCAAGGCCGCACATGACAAAAAAATCGAACTCATCCACGTTAAAGACTTGCTCGCCACGACCGGCTATATCCGCGGCGGATGCAGCCCCATTGGCATGAAAAAGCTGTTCCCGACCTACATCGACGAGACGGCCCAACTTTATGACGAAATTGGCGTTTCCGCCGGCTGCCGCGGCTGCCAGGTACTGCTCGACCCCATGCGCCTCGCGGATTATGTGAACGCAACCCTGTGCGACCTGACCGAATGATGAAAGGAGAACGCCATGCGATCACGAACCATACTTGCGCTGTGTCTTCTTCTGCTTTTCCTGACTGCCTGCCAGAAGCAGACAACGGACGATCCGGTCGTTGCGTCCTACAAGGACACACAGATCTTGCAGAGCGAAGTCGCGTATGAAAAGGAAAACCAGATCAACGTCACAGGAGACAAAACCGTCAGCGACGCGGATGCACTGGATCAGATCATGTTGAACCTCATCATGCTCGATGAGGCGGAGCAGCGCGGCCTTTCCGTCACACAGGAAGAGGTGGATGCGGAGATGGCCGGACAGCGGAAAAACTACGAAGAATATGAGGAAGTGCGAAGCTATATCGAGGAGTGGTGCACAAAAATGGGGATCACCACCGAACAGTATTTCGATATGGTCGCGGAGCAGCTTCCCCGCAGGATGCTGCGGCAGAGACTGCGCGATACGCTCGGGCAGGAATACTGCGCGCAGCATGGACTGGAATTTACAAAGGTGAACCCGCCGGAGCAGATGACGGAATATGTCGAGCAATATCTGCATGATCTGCTGGAGGCGCACCGCTCGGAGATCAAGTATTACTAAACCGAAGAGGAGGCCCGCCATGAAGCGCTATTACCGCAAAAACCGCCCGTCTGTCGCGCTGTTTCTTGTCTCCAATCTTCTGGCGGCCGGTTCGTCCGTGTTCATGTCCTTTTTGCTTGGCGCATTTGCCGACAGCGCCATGGAGGGCGACCTCTCGCGCGTGTGGAAGATCGCGCTCGTGACGCTGTTTTACCTCTGTATTGAGACTTTTTTCGCTTTCCTGCTGGATTATTCGCGCGATATCATTGTGCAGCGTGTCGGCCGTGACCTCCGCGCCGACGCTGTGCGGAAAATAGAAGCGCTCAGCTATATGGAAAAAAGCGAAAAGGACGACGGCTCCTGCCTGTCCCTTGTGCAGAATGACGTGGACACCATCCAGCAGGATTACGTCGCGGCGCTGGGCGAAATTTATTTTCAGATCTGCTGCTTCCTTTTGGCAGTCGGCTCGGCCATTGCTATCCAGCCGGTCATGACCCTGATCATGATCGCTGTCAGTGTGCTGACGGCGGCGTTCCCGAAGCTGACGGAAAAGCGCCTGCAGGCGCATCAGGAGAACGAGCAGCAGGCAAAAGCCCGCTATCTGACGGCGATCACACAGATCTTCTCCGGCTTCTTCCAGCTGAAAATTTTCAACGCCTTCTCAGGCATCAACCGTGCCCATGACGAGGCCAACGAAAACCTTTACCAGAAAAAGCTCCGCTCCCGCCGTATCCGCAGAATTCTGTATGCGGGGGCCTACGGCTGCGGCAATCTCGTCGTGCTCGGCACATGGGTGATCGGCCTGTTTTTCGTCGCGCGCGGCCTCATTACGCTGCCGCTGCTCATCACCTTCTCCGGCCTCATGAACCTTGTCGCCGGACCGGTGCAGATCATCAGCGAGCGCTATTCCTCGACCATTGCCGCCTCGGCGGTCTGCAAGCGCGTCCTCGCATTTCTGGACGCGCCGACGGACGAGGCGGACAACTGGGGCCGCAAACCGCTGACGCAGATCGAGACGGTTACATTGAAAGATGTTTCCTGCCGCAAAGACGACCGGGAGATTTTAAAGCACATTGATCTGACGCTCTGGAAGGGCGACCGCATTGCGCTGCTCGGCGAGAGCGGGGCAGGGAAGTCAACGCTTTTGAAGGTGCTGGCCTCCATGTGCAGCGCGGAAGGGGAATATGGAATCAATGGCCGCTCGTCCCGTGATTACCGCTATGAGGATTTCCGTAAACAGGTCACGCTTTTATCGCAGAAAACCTTCGTCTACAGCGCCTCCGTCCGCGACAACCTCACCATGTTCTCCGGTACGGCGCAGCAGGACGAGGCGCTGACAAAGACGCTTGCTGACGCCGGGCTTTCCAAATGGTACGCCGAGCGCGGCGCGTCCATGGACACGCAGATCGGCGGCGAGGAGCACGCTCTCTCCGGCGGCGAAGAGCGCAGGCTTGACCTGGCCCGGACGCTCTGGCGGAAGGGAAGCCTTGTCATGCTGGACGAACCGGCGGCGGGCCTCGACGAAAAAACGCGCGTTGAGTTGGAAAAGCAGATCGCGCAGTTGCCCTGTGATATCCTGATTGTTGCTATGCACAATTATTCCCCAGAGTTTTTAGGCAGCTTTACCCGCGTGTTCCGCATGAAAGACGGAGAACTCACAAAATAAACGGATCGCATTGCGATTTGACTGAACAAAAAGGAGAAACAATCATGCACTTTACCTACAGAACCAAGGGCACCTGCTCACAGGAGATTTTATTTGACGTGGACGGCAAGACCGTAAAAAACATCGAGTTTATTGGCGGCTGCAACGGCAACCTGCAGGGTATTTCCAAGCTTGTTGAGGGCATGGATATTGATACCGTGATCGAACGCCTTGACGGCATTCATTGCGGCATGAAGGAAACCTCCTGTCCCGACCAGCTTGCGAACGCGCTGAAAAAGGCGAAAGAAAAGCTGGAAAAGGAAGCCTGAGAGAAGCCTAGCCTGCATCCAGAAAAGCCTCCCCTTGTCATGCCCTGCATGATAAGGGGAGGTGGCATTTTCGGAGAAAATGACGGAGGGGATTTGGTGCAAATTTCAGGGTGTTTTGAAATTTGCAGCGTTCGAACCCCCCTCAGCCAGCTTGATAGCTCCCGTTGTGTGCAATGGAGCTTCATTGAATCTTATGTCAACCAAAAGCGCCGATATAGGAGATGCCCTGCTGCGGCTCCGGCGCAGGGATGCCGGTCTGTACGATGGTCATGTTTTCCGCTATTTTCTCTGTGACTGCCCAGTCGCCGCCCAAAATTACAACGCAAAGCTTCTCCGGGTCGTAGAGCAGCAGGAAGTGACTGGTCACATCCGAGCCGCGATCCGTGCCATACGTTTCGAGCCAGCATGCGTATAGCCCGTTCAGCATACCCTCCTTTATGATCGTCGGGTCGTTCCCGACCACAAAAAGATCGACGCCCGCGAATTCGTTGGCGGATAAGCAGGAAACTGTATATGTCGCCTGTGCGCGGCAGTCGGTCGAATACACGCAGTTCCTTGCCAGCTCGAGCTGGGACTCCGATATACCGTCCAGCTGCTCGGGATCTCGATTCGCGATGACATCGTACAGATACGCTGTGTGATCCGGGATCAGCGCGGCCGGCAGCCAGCCGAGTTGTACGCCGCAGTAGGCGCCCCCCGTCCGGCCCTCTGTGTCGACGCGGAGGATCGAGTTGCTTGTAAAATCCTTAAAATACGTTCTTGTTGTTCCGTCTGCGAGCGTTTGCTTGACCGCTACGCGATAGGCGTTCTCTTCATTGGAAACGGACGCGTAGTGCCAGACCGCGGCCGCTCCGCACAGCAGCGCGACCGCTGCCGCGGCGGCTGCCACAATGCGCACCACGCGCCTGCGGCTGCGCTTTTTTGCGTCCTGATGCACGAGCTGCAAAGCGCCGCTTAAAATATTGGCCTGCCGCTCGTCCGAAATCGCTTCGACCGGAAGCTCCGGCAGATCAGCAGATTGCAGGATCGTATCGATGTTATTCATATGCAAACCCTCCCCGGCATAACTCGTTTCTGATGGCTTCCCGGCTGCGTACCAGCCGCATGCGCACCGCCGCAGGCGTCAGATCCAGCGCGGCAGCAATTTCCGGCGCGGTCTGGCACAGGTCGTAAAACCGCCGGATGATCTCGCGGTCTGGTTCCTGGAGCAGCGCGACCGCCTCGCGCAGCTGCCGCGCCTGCTCCTTTTTGACGGTTTCCTCCAACAGAAAATCGTCCGTCCCGGCCAGTTCCTCATCCAGCGGCATGTCCATGCGTGTCCTTCGCATCCGATCGATGGTCTTGTTCCGTGCTACGCTCCCAAGCCACGCGCGAATGCTCCCGGCCTTTACGGCCCGGCAGGACTGCCAGAGCGCGAAAAATACGCTCGAAGCCAGTTCATCCTCATCTTCTGGGGACAGAAGACCGCGGCTCCGATTATGAATGACCGTCACGACGTAGGCGCTGAACCGCGTGATCACCGCTGTAAGCGCCTGCTCGTCTCCGTGCCGCAGGCGGGAAAGCAGCTGTTGTTCGTCCATACAGGTTCCTCCATGTTTCATATTGTCAGCCGACGCCTATATAGTCGCAGAACAGGTCAGAAGTGTAACAGCCTCCCGGCGCGCCGGGAGGCTGACAATGCGGCAGGAAGCTGCTGCCGCTCATTTTTTTTGTGAGGGATTTTCAAATTTGTGCGTAGGGGCGGACGACTCTGTCCGCCCGGCGGGATGTAGCTGTTCTGTAGAAATTTTCGGCGAATTCAGATGCCCCAATGTATTTGGTCGTAGGGGCCGATGCCCACATCGGCCCGGCAGAATGTACCGGGTTTTACGGAAATCTTCGGCGAATTCGCAACTTCCCAATGGGCCGATGTGGGCATCGGCCCCTACTATTGCGTGGGGATGTGCATACGAATTCGTCAACATTTTTTGTTAGATTGATGCATTCTACAGGCGGATAGAAGCGTCCACTCCTACGAAGCCGTGCGTATCAGCCCTTTTCACCGTTGTTTGCCAGATAGATGGCGAGCCAATTCAGAAGCTTGGGGTCTGTCGGATGATAGATCAGGAAGCCGTCGTGGTGCGGTCTGCTGACGACGATCTGCCTGCCGGAAAGGCTAAGACTGCAGCACTCGTCTTCGGATGGCCCCCAGACCAGCATAAGCGAGACGCTTCGCCCGTCAAAGGCTCTGCCCGCGCTGACCGCCTCGATGGGCCACGGCAGGAGATTGCGGAAATCCTCTTGATAGCGGGTCGAGTTCAGAAGCATAAGAATGCCTTCAAACGCCGTGTCCTCCGGCAAAACGTTCTGCAGCGCATAGCTTTCCGTGTACGCTCTGCCATCCCGAACCCCGAGGAATGTCGCGGCTCCGGCGAGGCTGGTGATCGCATTCTGATCAGAAGCCGTTATCTCCTCGAACGTGTGCGGCGTCAGCCGCCATGCGAGAAGACAGAGCATCAGAATCGCAAGCAGCAGCAAGATACACTTTTTCGTTCCCGGACGCATAGGCAAACCCTCCATTCTTGTTCTGCCTGTAGTTTACCAGACTGCTTCCAGCTTTGCAAGACGGCGAAGCATGAAGAATTCTGAAGATTTCTCTGATCCAGATACTGTGCTTGAATGCAAAAATGACACAATATGTTGTAATTTGTGCAGAAAAAGGTTAATATTTGCTTAAAACATGAGAAAAACGTTGAAAAGGGGAGAAAAATATGCTACTCTCTTGGTATACATAATCTACTCCATAGTATGAGGAGGAATTGGAATGAGAAAGAGATGGATCAGCCTGTTGCTGGTGTTTGCGCTGGTGCTGGCTGTTTGGAGTGTCTGCGCCGTCGCGGCGGACGCGCAGAAAGCAGACGAGGCTGCCGATGAAACAACGGATGCCGAGCCTGCCGCAGAAGAACCTGTCGCAGAGGAAACTCCTGCGGAGACTGCATCCGCTCCCGACGAAGAAGCGGATGCAGCCTCCGAGGACACAGAAGCACCCGCAGAAGACAGCGAACAGAACCATATTCACGCTGTAAACCGCGAAGACAGCTGTGAAGAGCCATCCTTTGTAGCGCTGCCCGTGACCGGCGGCACGCTGGAATCCGGCTGCTATTATCTGACGGACGATCTTGCGCTGGAAGAGCCGCTCTGCGTGCCTAAGAACGGCGCGCAGGTCACGCTTTGCCTGAACGGGCACACGCTCCGTCTGGCAGATGGCGTTGAGGGCTGTATCCTCTTCGTCGCCGTGAGCGACGAGGACGCAGAACCGTCCGTCCTTACCGTCACTGACTGCAACGGTGCGGACAGTTCCAGCAATTATTATGTTGACGAAACCGGTGCGCTCGTCTTTGACAATGGCAGCTACGCCTGGCAGGAGGCCTATATCGCGGCAAACGAGAAAAACGCGCTTGCCGGCGGCCGGATTACCGGCGCAACGGCAGGCGCAATCAGCGTGGGCGACTATAACAAGCTTTATCTGACGGATGTAAACATCATCGACAACGCGGGCCGCTACGGCGCAGGCGTTGTCGTTGCGGAGCATGCTTCCGCTGTACTGGACAGCTGCATCATTGCAGGCAACCGCCTGACGGGCGAAATGAAAGCCTCTGAAAAGCAGATTCTCGGCGGCGGCGTGTATTGTGCCGGTACGCTTGAACTGAGCGGCACAACCAGCATCACCGGAAACCGCGCGCAGGACGCGCAGAATAACCTTTGGCTGGACGAGACTGCCGCACTCAAGATCGGTAGTCTTGGCCTTGATAAACAGGCGCAGATCGGCATCAGCGGAACGGCAGGAAAGTCGATCCTGACCGGCTATGCAGACGATTTTTCGGGAAATTTCACAAGCGATGACCGGACGATGACCGTCAGCACTGTCCGTGAAAACGGCTTCACCGACCTGACACTGCAGGAGGCGGTCTATACGCTGACACTGGACCTCGGCGAAGACGACGAGCCTGTCGCGCTTGAGGCAGAGCAGGGGAAGAGCCTACACGAGATGAACGTGCAGGCTCCGGAGCGGCAGGATGCCGCATTCGACGGTTGGTACACCGAAGAAGGTGAGCAGATTGACGTGCAAGCGCCGTTGCACCTGACCGGCGATACGACGATTTACGCACACTGGACACAAGCTGATCTGCAAAGCGAGGATACGATCCTGACCTATGACCCTGATGCACCCATTACAAAGCAGGAGGCGGCCAAAACGCTTTACCAGATGGCTCGACAACTTGGTTTGGACACAGAAGAAGGGCAGGACGTCGATCTGGGGCAGTTTGAAGACGCGGACGAGATCAGCGAGGATGCAGCGGATGCTGTTCGCTGGGCTTATGCAGTCGATCTTCTCACAGAAAAAAACGGCAGCCTCCATATTACCGATGAACTGAGCCAGAAAGAACTTACCCGCATGCTGGAGGACTTCCTTGATCTTTTGTCATAATCTCAGCGCGCCTTTTTCCGCATCAGGAGCATACAGAGCAGCATCAGAAGCGGGAAGATAATGGCGGCGAGAATGCCCGCGCGGAGCGATCCGCCGCAGGCGCCCGAGACGAGGCCCGCGAGCGTCGGGCCTCCTGCGCAGCCGAGATCACCCGCCAGCGCCAGCAGCGCGAACATCTGTGTCCTGCCGCCCCGGATGGAAGCGGATGCACGGCTGAACGTTCCGGGCCAGAAAATGCCGACCGCGAAGCCGCACACAGCGCAGCCGAGTAGGCTCAGAACGGAAGACGGAACGAAAACAATGCAGAGATATGCGCCAATGCACAGCGCGGTGCAGGCAGCCATGTAGCGATTCAGGTTCAGCTTTTCACCGTATTTTCCGAAGATCAAACGGGAAACGCCCATCATGGCTGCAAAGGCCATCGGTCCGGCCAGATCGCCCACGGTCTTCGACACGCCGAGCCCTTGCTCAGCAAAAGCGGACGACCACTGGCTTACCGCTTGCTCCGACGCGCCTGCGCAGAGCATCATCAGCATGAAAAGCCAGAACACACGACTTTTGACGAGTGTGTGCAGTGAAAGCGCCTGATCTCCCTCAGCACGGATTGGATAGAGCGGTGCGCCTGCGAAGAAAATTGCGTTTGCGACCGGAACAAGCGCCCACAGCAGTGCAAGAAGCTTCCAGTGTCCAATCCCGAAGAGCGCGAAAAAAGCCGTTGACAGCAGTACGACGCCCATATGTCCCCAGCAGTAGAATGAATGGAGCAGGCTCATGTGCTGCTCCTTATTCTGCGTGGGGCAGGACTCCATCACCGGACTGACGATGACCTCAAGCAGTCCGCCTCCTATGGCATACACGGTAACGGCAATCAAAAGCCCTGTAAATGCGTCCGGCAGCACATCCGGAAGGATGGTAAGCAGCACAAGCCCGGCAGCAGAAGCGATATGCGACAGCAAAATGGCTGCCCGGTAGCCGATGCGGTCCAAAAACCATGCGGAGAGCAGATCAACAGCCAACTGGATGCAGAAATTGATCGTAATAAGCAGCGTGATTTTTGCAAGCGGGATTTGATATGTCCGTTCGAACATAACGAACAGCAGGGGAACGAAGTTGTTGACGATTGCCTGCACAATATAGCCGATATAGCAGGCCAAAATCGTCCGACGGCAGGAGTTTTCCATAGGAATACCTCGAATTCTGTATATTATCGCCTTTATATCATATCCGTGAAGACTTTGCAAGTGCTCAGAGACCTGAAAAAATTTTTCGATTTACTGCAAAAAATACTTGACAGACACGCGTTACAGGCGTATACTTCGTGGCATGATAAAACCGTTGATGCAGACGAGTAAGCAGACAGGATTTCTCTCAGAGAGTTGCCGGTTGGTGTGAAGGCAGCAGAAAGACGTTTGCCGAATGGGCTGCGGAGGGCAGGCTGAACGTGTAAGCAAGTAGGCGCTGACGGAGTCCCACCGTTACAGGGGAGGATGCGTGCAGGCGCGTCATGAGCGGACAAGAAATTGTCAATTTGGGTGGCACCGCAGAAGTTTTCAGACTTTTGTCCCAAGAGATCAAACCGACAGCCGGTTTTCTCTGTGGATGAAGGTCTTTTTTGTTACCTTTTTTCGTAGAGAAACCAAAATGCGAAAGGAGAAACAACCATGAAAACCGAAAACATTCCTTACAAGATCTATCTGTCTGAGTCTGAGATGCCCCGGAATTGGTATAATGTTCGCGCAGACATGAAAAATAAACCCGCGCCTCCCGTGAACCCCGGCACCGGCAAGCCCATGGGCTTTGACGATCTGCGCCCTGTCTTCTGCGACGAATTGATCGAGCAGGAATTGGACAATGACACGCCGTATATTCCCATTCCGCAGGAAATTCGTGACTTTTACAAGATGTACCGTCCGTCGCCGCTGGTGCGCGCATACTGTCTGGAAGAAAAACTCGGCACCCCGGCGAAAATCTATTACAAATTTGAGGGCAACAATACATCCGGCAGTCACAAACTGAACTCCGCTATCGCGCAGGCGTACTATGCCAAGAAGCAGGGCCTCAAGGGCGTTACGACCGAGACGGGCGCCGGGCAGTGGGGCACAGCCCTTTCCATGGCTTGCGCGTATCTGGGCCTTGACCTGAAGGTCTTCATGGTCAAGTGCTCGTATGAGCAGAAGCCCTTCCGCCGCGAGGTCATGCGCACCTATGGCGCAAGCGTCACGCCCAGCCCGTCGAACACCACGAACGTCGGCCGCGCCATTCTCGCAAAGGACCCCAACACGACCGGCTCCCTCGGCTGCGCCATCAGTGAAGCTGTCGAGGTGGCTACGACCACCCCCGGCTACCGCTATGTGCTCGGCAGCGTCCTGAATCAGGTCCTGCTCCATCAGTCGGTCATTGGCCTGGAAACGAAAATCGCGCTTGATAAATACGGTATTACGCCCGACATTATCATCGGCTGCGCCGGCGGCGGCTCGAACCTCGGCGGCCTGATTGCCCCATTCATGGGGGAAAAGCTGCGCGGCGAAAAGGATTACCGCTTCATCGCCGTCGAACCCGCCTCCTGCCCTAGCTTCACACGCGGCGTGTTCGCCTATGACTTCTGCGATACTGGCATGGTCTGCCCGCTGGCGAAAATGTACACGCTCGGCAGCGGCTTCATCCCGTCGGCCAATCACGCAGGCGGCCTGCGCTACCACGGCATGAGTCCTATTCTGTCCCAACTGTACCACGACGGTCTGATGGAGGCCCGCAGCGTCGAGCAGACGAGTGTATTCGAGGCGGCGGAGTATTTTGCCCGCACCGAGGGCATTCTCCCTGCGCCGGAATCCAGCCACGCCATCCGCGCTGCCATCGATGAAGCGCTTAAGTGCAAGGAAACAGGGGAGGAGAAGACCATTGTCTTCGGCCTGACCGGCACCGGCTACTTCGATCTTGTTGCGTATCAGAAGTTCAACGACCATGAGATGACCGACATTATTCCGACTGATGAGCAGCTTGCCGCAAGCATCGCAAAGCTGCCGAAGGTGGCAGAATAAAATTTCTGCGTACACCCTGTTGACATTTGTGCGCGAGATGTGTATAATAACGCCGTCAATCAAATACAGGACATCCGTTGATCGTCCTCAGAACGCGCATGCGGACTGAGAACAGAAGGAATCTCTGGAGAACTCATTGAATTGAGTGCCGAAGGTGCAAGGCGCAAGCCGAATCTCTCAGGCAAAAGGACAGAGCCGCAGCTACAGCGTTTGTAATACGGCACTACAATGAGCAGACCGGAGACGGCCTGCTCATTTTTATTGTTGTATAAGGAGATACATCGTCATGGCAAACGTACTCGAAACCAGTATGAACTATCTGCAGACGCAGGATCCCGAGGTCGCGGCCTGCATTGAAAACGAATTTCAGCGCCAGAAGCAGAACATTGAGTTGATCGCGTCGGAGAACATCGCCTCTCCCGCCGTCATTGCAGCCATGGGTTCTGTTCTGACGAATAAATACGCCGAGGGTTACCCCGGTAAGCGATATTACGGCGGCTGTGATTATGTAGATGTACTGGAAACGATTGCGATTGAACGCGCGAAAAAGCTGTTCGGCGCGGCCTATGCCAATGTGCAGCCTCACTCCGGCGCGCAGGCAAATTTGGAGGTCTACGCCGCGCTTCTGCAGCCGGGCGATACGCTCATGGGCATGGATCTTGCCAGCGGCGGCCATCTGACGCACGGTGCCCGCGTCAATCTCTCCGGCAAATACTATAACAGCATCAGCTACGGTGTGAACCCGGAGACGGGCTGCATCGACTACGATCAGGTCGAGGACATGGTCCGCCGGTACCGCCCTAAGCTGCTCGTTGCCGGTGCGTCCGCATATCCCAGGGCCATTGATTTCAAAGCTTTTGCCGAAATTGCACACAAAAACGGCGCGCTTCTCATGGTCGATATGGCGCATATCGCGGGCCTTGTCGCAGGCGGCCAGCACATGAGCCCCGTTCCCTATGCCGATGTCGTGACGACTACTACACATAAAACGCTGCGCGGCCCGCGCGGCGGCATGATTCTCTCGCGGGATGAGGAATTTGCAAAAAAACTGAACAGCGCCGTTTTCCCCGGCACACAGGGAGGGCCGCTGATGCACGTTATTGCCGGAAAGGCCGTCTGCCTGCGCGAAGCGGCGCAGCCGGAATTCAAGGTCTACGCGGAAAATGTTGTGAAGAATGCTAAGGCGTTGGCGGATGCGCTGCTGGCGCGCGGCTTCGATCTTGTGACCGGCGGCACGGACAATCATCTGATGCTCGCCGATCTGCGGAAGAAGAACATCACTGGCAAGGATTTGCAGACCAAGCTTGATGAGGTGCACATCACCGTTAATAAAAACGCCATCCCGAACGACCCGCAGAAACCCGGCGTCACCAGCGGCGTGCGTATCGGCACGCCTGCGTGCACGACGCGCGGCTTTACGCCGGAGGATATGCCGGTCGTGGCTGACTGCATTGATAAGATCGCAACGGATTTTGAATCCAACCGCAAAGCTGTGCTTGCTGCTGTTGCAGAACTTGTCAGAAAGCATCCGATCTACGAATGAGTGCTGCCTGCCTCTGCATGCGCTTTTTGCCGCTTTCTGTCTAAATCTTGTGCTTTCGGGGAAAATGTAACACAAATGAAATGTTGGACGCATTTACAAACCGGGTACAATATATTATGATAGTGGCACAAGCTCAAGAGAAGGAGGCTGACCGTCATGAATGACAATACCATTAAGTTTGTGGTGCCGGAAGACAGCAGCGAGGAAATGAAGACCATTCTGACCGCCGTATATGGCGCCCTCAGCGAAAAAGGGTATAACCCCATCAATCAGATAGTCGGTTATCTCCTGTCAGAGGATCCTACCTACATCACCAACTACAACAATGCTCGCAGCCTGATCTGCAAACTCGACCGTGATGAGTTGCTTCAGGAGTTGGTCAAGCATTATCTGTTCTCATAACGGTAAAACGAACCCCCGGCAGATAGACAGGTGTCCGTAAAACAGTTAATCCTCCGTATGGCTTAGACCATGCGGAGGATTTGTTTA
>URAZ01000035.1 GCA_900545925.1 uncultured Eubacteriales bacterium
AATGTGATTACCGTTGCTCTTGCATCCGTTTTTCTTGGTATGACTTATAAGAAGATTAGAGATTATCTTATTAAGAAATACGAAGCTGAAAAAGAAAAGGACAAAGAGCTGAAAGAGGCGCTTGAAGCTGTGCGTAAGTACCCCGAATATCGTCAACAAAGCATTAGGATTCAAGAAAAGCTGGAAAGCGAAATCCAAGAGCTGCGTAAGGCGCAGGATGAACATACCTGCCGCTTATTGCAGATGGAAGAAAATGCTCAGCGCAGAGAGCGTAATAAACTACGCGACAGACTGCTCCAAAATTATCGTTATTACACGAGCAAGGAGCATAACCCGCGTCAAGAGTGGACTCGTATGGAGTCAGAAACATTCTGGGAGTGTTTCGCAGACTATGAGAACATGAATGGCAACGGTTATATGCACAGTGTTGTGCAGCCAGAAATGAATTTGCTTGGCATTATCGAAATGGATGATGCAAGTGGAATCGCTGAGCTGATGCACAGCAGAAAGTGATTTTAGATCGGCAAGATCGCCCAGAGTCATTCTGGTGAAGTTTCTTCAAACGAGGAAACAAAACAAGGGTACAGATTTATTTCTGTACCCTATTTTTTACGCATTTGTTATTGTACTCAGATTATGACACCATTTCGCGCTGGTATAATAAGCTCAATATAATAATTTGTAAGCTAAAGTGCGAGTTGTTTCAAATGGTATCTTTAACTAAGTGAACCGCCTGTTTCCCATCGTGAAATTGCTTTATCTGTTACCATAAGCTTTTCGGCCAATTCTTTTTGTGTAAAACCCTTTTGTTTTCTGAGTTCGGCAATAAAGCGACCTGTTATATTTTTGTCCATATTCTTGCCCCCTGTTAGCTATATTTTATCAAAAAGCACTTAGAATCGAAACCTATGAATCGTAGAGTTGGCACTTTTTCAGTTTTCAAAGGGGATATTCTTATAAACATTATACCTTAAAGAAGCAAATCTTTCTATCGCCGTCTCTTACAGCCAAATAACTGTTGCCTATCACATCGGCACATAAACAATAAGTCTTGAAAAAGATCTGCTGCTTTTTTGCGTCTATATTTGATAAAAACATCACTCCGCTACTGAAATGCAACGAGGCACAATTCGTTCACTGTGCATGAGGTCACGCAAAAACTGAATAATGAATAAGCTGTGAGCGAAAAAGCAGGAGGGAGCTGCGTCCGCACATGCGGATGCAGTTTCCTCCTGCGCCGCAGTGCCGAAGCGCTGCGTAGTCCCATTACGGAGTCCGGAGCAGCGGAGCACTTCGCAGGCTGCTCTGGACCATACTGACAACAGCTTGTGTTTGATTTGCAACGCAAATCTCGACTTTCCATCCAATAATCTGTACTCTTAAATCGTATTATCTTACCCTCACTCTTTTTTTGCCAGATAGAATATGCTATAATGCCTTTGCGACACAACTAAATATCCACCTGTTTCGCATCCTCACAGGCGGCGGCGTTGTGCGCCTTTCGGCGTGCTTCTTCGCTCGCATACGATTTTATTGAAGGGAGAAGGATTACCGTGCATGATTTTATCGGAACCATTTTTTATTTTTTTCGAAATGCAATTCCCCTCGCTTTGATCGACTTGGCGGCAGGTGCAGTAATTCTTGTTATGCTGAATCTGAAGTGCCGTCGAGAAGGAAAATGTTTTCCGAAAGGGCAAGCTGTCGCCTTTCTCCTTCTGTTGTGCTACTTGGGTGGGCTTGCTGCCATCACTTTAATGAACCGTATGGATGGTATGCGAACGGGCGTCCAGCTCCTTCCCTTTTTGGCGTTTTGGGAGGCGTGGAATAACTTTACCCTGCAAATTTGGCTAAACCCTTTGCTGAACATCGCCATGTTCCTTCCACTGGGCGTACTGCTTCCTCTTGCGGTAAAGCATTTCCGACGGTGGTTTTGGATGCTGACCGCAGGGGTCGGCACATCTCTTGTGATCGAGCTGCTTCAGTATGTCCTTGGTCGTGGACAGGCCGATGTGGACGATCTGATATGCAATGTTTTGGGGGCCATGCTGGGGTACTGCTTTTGTATGCTGTTCGTCAGCTTGGTGAGGAAACAATGGAAAACCGCCGGAGTCTATGTTATTTTTCCTGTTCTGTCCATCGCTGCTCTGGCCGGTGTGTTCCTCACCTATCATTTCCGGCCCTATGGCAACCTTGCGGACGGTCCGATCTACAACGCGAAGACCAAGGAAATCGAATGGGTGCAGGAATGTTCTTTGTCCAATGAGCCCGGACCGTCCGGAGTATACCGGACGGAGCCGTTCACAAGGAAGGATTGCGATGCCTTTGCGTCAGAATTTGTTGGGCGACAGGGAGAGGAAATTCGATTCGGTACTCCCGATGTAGATTACTATGACAGCAGAGCTTTCTACTCTGACCACCGCACCTATGCCCTGTGGGTGTATTACAATGATCATTCCTACGAGTACACGGATTATCGCGTGGACAGTGAACAACGATACAGCGAAAAGGGTGGAGCGATCACAGAGGACGGCCTTCGTGCCGCTCTGGACAAGCTGGGCATCGAGATTCCCGTTGCGGCCAGTTTTGTCATCGCGGACGAGAGCGCGGGAAGGTACGCTTTTCGGGCAGAATGTGTGGTAGAGAACGATGCGCTTACCAATGGTGAATTGGTCTGCTGGGTGGCAGAGGGCGGTATCCTCTACAAGGTAGACAACCATCTTTCTGTCAGCACCCTTCATGGAAATGCTGCAGTTATCTCTTCCCAAGAGGCGTATGAGCGTCTTTGTGCTGGGCAGTTCTCTTGGCGTGATGTGCCCATGTTCAACTATTTGTCCCCACGGCAAGTGCGAGTCACTGACTGTAAGCTCGAATATATGACTGACAGCAAGGGATTCCACCAGCCCGTTTACTTGTTCACCCTCTCAGATGAAAATGATGCCGCACTGCGGGGCGGTACCGGTTGGACCACTTTCGTTCCAGCTTTAGCCGGATAGCAGATTCGGCGAGAGTCGTGGATCAAGTCTGCATATCCAATAAAATGTTGTCGCACAGATAAACTTGGGATCAAAGAAAAAAGCAAGTCGAGGGAAATTCCCTCGACTTACTTTTTCGTGCCCTGTACCGTCCGGTTTGCCCCATAGGTCACATTGTGTACCTATGAACATGAACTGTTAGAATCACCTGCCTTTCCAAAGTTGTAAAGAGAGCCTTTTGGGAAATGGAGCTGCGGGAGCAAAGACTACTGGAGGGACGGAACGCCATCTGCATGGCCTTCGGGCGGGTCAGCCCCATGTCGAAGTAGAAATCCTTTGAGGAACTGGCGGTCATGTTCGAGGGCAGTGGGGCAAACGGCGCGGAGCGCGCCTACCACCGCGCTTTGGACAAGCTACGCCTGAAGCTCATGGAGAGCGGCATGGTGCATACCGTGACCTTGAAACAGGTGAAAAGCACGAAGAAGAACAAAAAAATAGCCGCCGCTGCCTCCTGTATCAGGCAGACAACGACGGCGAATGGGGTGAGCTGCGGTTTGATTTTGAGAATGGCACAGCGGAGATCGTAAAACTTGCAGATTGGGATACGACAAAGTCCAACATCTTTGCAAAGACGGCGATTTGGTACATCCAGAGCTTGCTGGAGGTGCGGCTGCTGAAAGAGGCTGTTGTGATGTTTGATCAAGCAATGTGATCCTAAAAATTTATAATTATTATTCAAGCAATCGCTTGATTTGTTTTGTGAAGTCTGATATCTTATTATAAGAAACACTGGATAATGCACAGAAATGGGGGGATTGTGTTTTGCGGGAAGAAAAGAAAGCCGAAAAGAGACAGGAGCTTGTAGGCGTCTGCCTTGACTGCTTTGTCGAAAAGGGGCTGACCGTTGCCACGACAAAGGACCTCTGTAAGGCGGCAAAGCTGCAAAACGGCGGCATCTACTATTACTTCTCCACCAAAGAGGAAATCGTTCTTGCCTGCGCCGAGGAAGCGATCAGTCGAATTGAAAAAGGCGCGTTTGCCATCGTGCTTGAAGATATTAGTGACATCAAAAGCATGATGGATCATCTCGGTGAGCTGGCGGATAAAATGTCGCCTACCATGCGCTTTCTGGTCAGCGTATGTGTGTCGCGCGAATACGGAGAAAAGGTAAAGCCTTCCCTTGTGCGGCTTGCGGCAAGATACCCTTATTACACGGGCAGGATTGCGGAGATCCTCGGCTGCACCGACGAAGAGGTTGCGCCGTTCGTTCATCTGTCGGTCCTCGCCATCAACAATTATATGATCTTTGCCGAGCGAGCGCTGTTTGACCCACAAATCGAAGCGGTCAAAAAAGAGCTTTCAAGGCTTGCGGAAAGAAAGGGGCGGAATAATCGATAGTTTACCATAAAGAGAAAATCACAAACGACTTCATAGTCAATCCATACGCACAAACCCTTCCGAGGAGATGACCAAAAACAGAAGAGAATCATAGGAGGACAACATGAAAAAGATATTTGCAATTCTACTATCGCTGCTTACGCTGCTTTCCTGCGGGCTTCTTTCCGCCTGCTCTGCCCAAAAAACGCAGCCGGATACACCGGATACTGAAACCGTGTGGGAAACGGTCAGCGAGGCATACATCTATGCGTTCCCGCTGGTGCTGACCGACGCAACCAAAACATTATCGACCAATACGGACGGGACCATGACTGGCCGTGCGCCCATCAATCAGTTCAACCATGCAAAAAAGCTGGCGGACGCCTCTTTCCGCACCGTCGTGACGCCGAATGTCGATACCGTCTATTCGCAGGCATGGCTTGACATCAGTGAAGAGCCTATGATCTTCGTTCTGCCGGAAACGGATCGCTTCTGCAATGTGCAGCTTTTGGATGCGTGGACGAACACCGCCGCCGTGCTGGACAAGGCGGGTGCTTATGCCATCGCGCTTCCCGGCTGGGAGGGCGAGCTGCCCGACGGTGTGACGCGCGTGGACGTGCCCACCGCAACGATGTGGTCGATCACCCGCACGGTGCTGTCCGGGAACGAGGATCTGCCCAATGTCTATGCCATTCAGGAGCAGATGCAGCTCCTGCCTCTTTCGGCTTATGTACAGGGAGGCGAGTATACCGCACCGCAGGGAGCTTATAAAGAGGAAAATGACTTTGTTCCCGTGAACAAGGTGCTTTCCATGACGCCAGCAGAGTTTTTCAATACGGCGAACGCTCTGATGCAGGTCAACCCGCCCGCCGATGCGGATGAGGAACTGCTGAAGAAACTCTCCGCCATCAACGTGGGCGCGGGTAAGACCTTCGACGCCGCCCTCCTGGGCGAAGGAGCTGCCGAGCGCTGGACGCAGATGCTTCAGGGGCTTCGCGCCACGCTTGCCGCCGACGGCGCGAAGTATGCGCAAAAACTCGGTCAGTGGATCTATTACGGCAAGCCCATCGGCGACTTCGGCACGGAGTATACCTACCGCGCGATGGTAGCGCTGGTGGGGCTTGGCGCCAACACCGTGGACGTGGCAATCTATCCCAAGACAGCGGTGGATGAGACCGGCGCAGCGCTGACCGGAGAAAAGAAGTATACGCTCCACTTTGAAACCCTTCCTCCCACGCTGGAGGGCGGCTTCTGGTCCGTGACCGCCTACGGAGAGGATGATTTCCTCATTGACAATTCCATCGACCGCTACTGCATCAACGACCGCTCCGGCTTCAAGCTGAATGCGGACGGCACATTGGATATTATCCTGTCCAAGGATGCACCGGAAGACACCTCTAACTGGCTGCCTGTTTCCGACGGGGAATTTCATCTGTTCATGCGGATCTATGTGCCGGATATGACAGCACTGGATAGCTGGCAGCCACCTGTTATCCGCGAACAATAAGGAGATGGAAAAAGAATGGCTATGAAACGTATTGTAGCAATGCTTCTTACATCGGTACTATATCTGCGGATGCTGGAGGCCACCAAGGTCAGCTCGACCGGGCATCTGTATTTTATCCCGCGTCAGCACATGGACAAAGTGGATACGTTTGAGACGTTCATTGAGCAACTCAGCGCGATAAACCAGAATGACAACGCTTTGAGCGTCAACAACTTTTACATCATTGACGATGCCAAGCAGCGCGACAAAATGACAGAGGAATTTTATTCCGCGGTCAAAAAAGAGATCGCGCTGTATCAGGAGAAGGCCGACTATCTCATCCAGAGCGGCAGCCGCAGCCCCAGCGTCATGGAGCGGTGGGTCAACAAGATTGCCACGCTGGAGCAGAAGAAGCAGCACTACGAAGAAATTCTCCGCCGGGAGCTGGACGGCCTCGACGATGAATTTGAAACGCTGCGCCTTCTGTCGCAGGAGCTGTCCGTAAGGGCAAACGGCCTGCGATTTCGGAAAGCGGCTTGACATGGATTTTTGATGGACAAATGGCAGCCCCGACTCGGAATACCGAGCCGGGGCTTTTTAATTGACTACACGATACCGGCTACGTCGCTGTTGCCGTGTTGTAAAAAGCGCAAGACGCTGGCAATATACAACTCGATCCCGATCGGAATACATCGCTCATCGATGTCAAAGAAACAGCTGTGTCCGATGCGTCGCTTTTCTTCTGGATGCGCACACCCCAGATGGAAGAAGCAACTTGGACGTTCTGCGGCAAAATACGCAAAATCCTCCACCCCCAACGATGGCACGTCCCGCAGGATCACCTTGTCTGAGCCAAACTGTGCGCACGCTACATTACGAACCAAATCAACCATACGGTCATTGTTGATCAGCGGAGAGTAGCTCGGCTCGACAATCAGCTCTGCTCGTCCACCCATCATGCTTGCAGTCTGCTCACAAATTTCGCGGACGCGTTTTCTGGCAAACAGACGTGTTTCCGGCGTAAGTGTTCGAATAATGCCGGACAATTCAACGTAATCAGCAATTTGATTTCGCACAGTTCCGCCGTGAATGGATCCGAAGGAACATACAGCGGAATCGGTAGGACTGATGTTTCGGCTAATCAGCGACTGTACTGCCGTCAGAATCTGTGCCGCGATCAGGATTGCGTCCACGCCCTCGTTCGGATGTGCACCGTGACAGGACGTTCCATAGACCTTAAGCGTCAGCATATCAGAAGCTGCATACATTTTTCCGTATTTCAGCCCGATCTGTCCGGCGGGCAGATCGCCCGCAACGTGCAGTCCAAGCACGGAATCTACATGTGGGCTTTCAAGGCAGCCCTGTGCGATCATGCGCGCTGCGCCGCCAATGGTCTCCTCTGCCGGCTGGAATAAAAGCTTGGCGGAGCCATGCAGGGATTCGCGCATGGACTGGAGCAGCTTTGCCGTTCCCAAAAGGATCGCCGTATGCGCGTCGTGACCGCAGGCATGCATCACACCCGCTGTCTTCGAGCAATATGGCGCGTCCGGATGATCTTCCTGTATCGGAAGCGCATCCATGTCCGCCCGCAGCGCAATTACCGGACCGGGGAAAGCTCCTTTAATCAGCCCTACGACGCCACTTTCTGCCACATTCCTCTTGTATGGAATGCCCGCCGCATCTAAATGCTCACATACCAATTCCATCGTCGGAAACTCCTGCTCGGATAGATCCGGATGGGCGTGCAGGTGTCGCCGCAACGCAATGGCCTCTTCCCCGATGTGTTGCTGTGTAATGGCTTCTCGAATATAATTCATAGTTTTCTCCCGTTAAAAACCTGTCAGCACGGCGATTTCGACCAACACCATCTGTGCGGCAAACAGGATCAGGAAAAGCTTTCCGAACCATTTCAGCCAGCGGTCATAGCGTACATCACCCAGCCCGCAAATGATCACAATACCGCAGGTTGGCCATAACAGGTTGCTCAAACCATCGCCGAATTGGAACGTCAGGCAGGCCACCTGACGACTGACGCCCAGCACGTCGGCCAATGGCGCCATGATAGGCATGGTAGCGGCGGCCTGACCGGAGCCAGACGGGATCAGGAAGTTGATCAACGTGTGCGCCACCAGCATGAGCTGTGCTGAAATTGCAGAGGGTGCTTTTTCCAGAAGATTTCCAAGCGCATAGATGATGGTGTCCATGATCTGCGCGTGATTCATAATGACAATGATGCCCTTGGCAAGGCCGGTCAGAATGCAGCCCCACACAACGCTCCTGATACCGGCAAGCATCTCCTGACAATAGTCGTTTGGCGACCACTTATCGATCAGCGCGGCCACGGCAGACATGATAATGAACAATCCGCAGAGTTCTTTATAGCCCCACTTCCAGCGGATCATTCCCAGCATCAGGATGACCAATGTGGCGAGCACATCCAGAAGAATCAGCGTATGTCGCCATGTAAATGTGTACGAGTCTAATTGACTGCGTTCAAACGAGTGCGTACACGAATCTCCATAAACCACCGAAAGCTCCGGCTTCCGGCGCACCTTGCGTGCATACAGCATCAGATATGCCACTGCTGCTCCCATCAGCACGACAAAGCAGACTGCGCGGTAACCGACGCCAGAATATAACTGCACACCGGCAATGGACTGCGCAACGGCTACGGTATATGGGTTCAGCGTCGCGGCCATAAACCCGATATATTCTCCGAGCGCGATCGTGGCAAATCCCGTCATCGCGTCATATCCAAGAGCCATCATCAGTCCGACGATCAACGGGTAGAACCCGTAAAACTCGCTGAGCATTCCAAAAAGAGAACCTCCCAGGCCAAAGACGAGCATCAGAACAGGAATCAGCATCAGCGAGCGGCTGCCGTTTTTTTGCACCACGCGACCGATAAATGCGTGGAAAGCGCCGGTTTTGACAATGACACCGAATGTCGCGGCGCAGGTCATGATCACAAAAATAATGTCCGCCGCGCTGACGCAGCCCTCATACAAAGAAGCAAACAGGTCGAGAAGTCCGGTGGCGGATACTTCAGATTTGCTGATCTCCTGGTAACTTCCAGCAATTGCGACCTTTCTTGCAGTGCCGTCTATATCTATTGTTTCATAGTCAAACGAACCGGAGGGAACGACCCACGTCAGAATCGCGATCACGACCAATATGAAAAAAACGACCAGCCATGTATCCGGCAGTTTTCGCTTGCTCGTTGTGCTTTTGTGCATGAAGGATCTCCTTTCTTTCTGTTGCCGTGCGGCAAATGTCTGGCTTTCATGTTCTCAATTATATGACATGGAGTGCACGCCGACAATGCAATATCCTGCTTAAAATATTGCAAATCATGCTGAATGTGCGCACAATTGCTTCTTTTTGGGAACAGGAAATCGCGAGAAAGGCGTTTCGTATGTCCAATTTCCCAATCAGGCAAGGAGCATACTGAAAAAGAAGGCGCATCCGGTCGAACCGGATGCGCCAAAGCAGGGGGAAGCTTGCGTTTTTACGGAAGTGAGACAGTCTTGCGGGCTGTTTTGTCATACATGCGGCTGAGGATCGCCGCAACCTCGCTCCGCTTGATGTCGTTCGTCGGATAGAAGGTGCCGTTTTTGTCAGAACCGGTCAGAATGCCCGCGCGGTAGAACGTATAGATCTCCAATGCGTAAGTATCCGTTGTTATGACGTCCGGGATCTTGTTGTCCGCGACGGTATTGATCTGCCGATAGTCGCTCATCGCGCCATAGAAAATGTGGACAAATTCATTGCGCTTGACGGGGGTATTCATCTGCGCAGGCGTATAATCCAGATACATCTTTTCAATGATCCCGTTATCTACCGCGTAGCTGACATAGCTGCTGTACCAGTACGGAGAGCCATTGCGCAGTGTGACCTTTCCGTTGTTGTTCAGCATCTGGTGCAGTGCGGCGGACAGCTTGATAGCCTGTGCAACGGTGAGCGTGTCATCCGGCTTATAGAGCGTTCTCGTTACACCGTCGATCAGATCCTTTTCCCATGCGGCGCGGACACTGTCATAATACCAGCTGCTTCTGGAGACATCGGTGAACGGGAAAGGATCTCTTTCCGGAACGCCGGGTTTGGTCGGCACAGGCGGTGTGACAGGACCGACTGGCGGCGTATAGTGGCCGGAAACACGGACGGTTTTGCCGCCAAACCAGTCCGTTCCGTTCAGACTGTACTGCACCGTATAGCTGACGGAGCTGCTGCTGTAATTAGCAGGCAGAGTCAGGGTTGCCGTTTGCTCCGCTGCATCGCCACTCGTCTGCGCAGAGATCGTGCCAGCCTTGATCTGAATGCCATTTTGCAAATTCGTGCCGGCGAGCGTGACCGTGATCATGCCGCCGTTGGAGGGAAGCTCCGTGGGCGCTACGCTATAGTCCGTCACCGACGGCTCAGTGGGCTGTGTGCCGCCGCCCGTGCCGGGAACTGTTGCGGTCAGCTCTCCCGCGAGCGTCGTTCCGTCCAGGCTGTAACGGAAGTAGTAGGTCACAGCGTCCGTGCCGGTATTTTCCGGGAGCTTGACTTCCGCGCTGCGGGAGTCAGCCGTGACCGTCGCATCAACGGCGGTCAGCGCAGTCAAATCTGTGCCCCAGTGGAACTTCGTGCCCTCTGGCAGATTCGTGCCGGTTAGGGTCAGCGTTGCCGTGCCGCCCGCAGAGGTCAGCGGCGAGGGATCTGTCGTGAGCCGGAAGTCGGTCACTGTTGGGGTTGGCTCCGCGCCGCCCTTCCGGATCGTCACATTGACCTGCCCGTTGTGCGTGATGGTCAGTGTGTAGATGCCGTTTTCATACGTTTCCGTGTAGAAGTTGTCATCGGCGAGTTTTGTACTGCCGCCATTTCTGGTGACAACTGCGGTCGGCCGTTCTCCGGTGTGCAGCGTGATCACCGTGCTCCGGAGATCGCGGTCCTTATCAAGCTTGGGATTGGAAATATGGTATTTCATATAGTCCTGTACATAGTCCATATGATCGCCGTTCCAGTCGTTCCCGAAGCTTGTCCAGTCCGGATTCTCGCTTTCGCCGGGAACCCAAAGCTCGTCCTTGTCCGTGCGGAAGTTGTTGAGATCGATCTTAATGCTGTCAGCCGTCTCATGCGCAATCAAATAGGTATGTGGCGTCAGAGTAAAGCCCATACTGGTTGCGAATGTCGCGTCTGTGGGAGTGAGCGTAGCAGACTGATTCTTGTTTTCATTAAAGAGACTATTCATAATGAGAAGCCGTCTGCCGGTCTGTCCTGCTCCGCCGCCCAGGAGTGTCTCCACAAAGGCGTCGCCTGTGGAAAGATCTGGATACTGCGCATTCAGGATATTTATCTTATCTGCCAGATCTGCGCTTTTCAGCACCCTGCCGAACGCGGAAGCCTCTGCATCAGACAGTTTACTGGACAGAACGGGCAGTGTGCGGTACCGGCCGCTCGTTTGCAGGAGGTTGTTGTCCTGCGCTGTACCGTACAATCCTTCAGCAAAGTTCGTCGGGAGATAGGTGTCCGTATGATAGACAGCCTTAATTTCATCCTTGACCTGCTCGCGCGTTGCAGCGGGATTTGCAATCATATAGCGCATGGTGGGGATGATCGACTCCTTGAGAACCCAGGATGCCTCATCATAGACACCGGTGCAGAAGAAGGGATGCTCGGCGTTGAATACCGTGCCGCCATTGACGTAGGATTGGAGCATATTCATGGCAAACAGCGTTTCAGGGAAGGTATAAACGCGGCGCACGTCTTCGTAGGTGGTATTCATGACCGGCTCGAAGAGCTTGTGGTAGCGGATTTCGTACCACGCCCACGCATCGGTCAATGCACCCCAGTTGTCTGCAAGGCCACTCAGCCATGTGCCAAGCGCGAAGCTGCGCACCGTATTGTAGCCGCTGCTGGAGGTGCTCTTAGAGTTGATGACAAGATACTTATGATGCTTCTGCGCAGCCTTAAACAGCGTATCATTCTCAAACCATTTTTCCATCCGGTGGTTTGCATCGTCAATGTCGGTCAGAACCAGATAGATGCCCTTGGAGGAGAAGAGTTCAAGGTATTCTGCTGTCAGCTGTGCGACGGCATCCGTATCTCCATTATGATGGTTTTCGGCAAAGACAACGCCCTTGATGCAGGAATTGTTATCGATCAAATTGTTCAGCCAGTCCATATCGATCAGATTGCGGAACGTGTTGATCGGAACACCGCCGGTCATCAGCGTCAGGTAAAGGTTGATCCCCTTTTCCTGTGCGATTGCAACATGGTATTCATAGAACTTCTGGAGATTCTCCTTATTGCCAGTGCCTCCCCATGCGTGGCCGAGATAGTCGTCGGCATGAAGCTGGATTGCCGTGTAAGGCTTGAGATCCTCTGGAATCAGCCTCCATACGCCTTCCATCGTATTGTGACCCTGCATTGGAACGCCTGGAACACCGGAATTATCCCACCATGCCGGATGCTTTGTATTTGCATACAGCGACACAAGCAGCAGCGGATGCTCCGCATCGACCAGCATACGCGGCGTGGTTGCCGGCTCTGTGGAAGTAACGACAATTTCTGCCGTAGCAGACTTGTCGTTCAGCTCAGGAAGCGTAACGTGCAGTCTGGTGCGTCCCGCCATTTTACCGGTGACGTTTTTCTGCGTCTTGCCGTCGCCGGAAAGACCGGCAATTGTGTCGTTTTCCAGTGTAAATCTAAAATCATCGCGGAAAACTACAACACGTTCAGCGTTCATTGCCATTGCAAGAACAGACTTCGATTCCCCGTCTCCAAGGCGAATGAGACCGCTGGGCTCCAGCGCGACAGAGGAGACGGTTTCATCCAGATCCGTACCGGTGTAATACGCAAAGGCATCGACCTGGATCGGGGCATTGCTCTCCGCCTCCAGGCGAACCGTGTGCTGTTTGTTTTCCAGTCCGTGCAGCTCCAGAATCGTGAACTGATACGGATTTGTGCTGCTGTTTGCATTTCCGATCGCGACCAACACATCGTCAACATAGATCCATGCGCGACCATAATTGCTGTCCATTTGACCAATCCAACGGAAGCCGGTACCGGTAAAGGTCAGACTTGCAGTAGCGCCGGGAGCGTCATTGGCCTCCTTCGCGCTGCCTTCGTAATGATTTGCGCTGTTTTCATCGCCCCAGTTTCCGGTGTACTGGATCTGGCCGCTGTGGCTGTCCACATATACCCAGTTTCCAGCCGTACCGCCAGTTACGGTAAGCGTTGTCGTTTTGGAGCTGCCCGCAGCGGTGGCCGTAATGGTGACGGTTCCTCTGGCTGCGCCGGTCACGGTGCTGCCATCAATGGTGACCTTTCCGTCCGGAGAGGCTGCATAGCTGACAGCCGTGTCTGCGGCGTTGAAGTTCAGCCGTGTCTTTAGTGTCGAAGTTCCACCCACCGTAATGCTTGCCGGATCGGCTTCAACAGACCAGACCCGTGTAGGCACGGTTTCAATCGCCGTTTGATTGACCTCGAATTTCTGAAGATCAATGACATTTTTATCGGCGTTATTCCAGCCTTCCTTCGGCTCAACGCTGATCAGATAGACATCAGGCGTCAAGCCTGTCTTTTCATAGACCTTTGCCGCCGGAGCCGCTGCACCATTCAGATCCACCTCACTCGTCTCGACCAAAATGGGCTCGCCGCTCGGATTATGCCGGTAGAGTCTGACAATCGCAGTGCCAAAGTTAGTATCCTTCTGGGCGAAATAGCGGACACCCGTTCCATAGAACACCAGAGATGCCTGTGCACCCTTGGTATAGGAAGACGGATCCTCCTGATTGAGCTTGTCGACGACCCAGCCTTCCTCAAACTGGATATGCGGAGAAAGCTGGTTGCCATTGACGCGCGAAGGAACGGAGACCCAGTTCTCGGCAGGAGCCTGCGCCGGTACAAGATTCGTCAGCGTGAACTCCTGATAGCCGTTGCCGTCAAGTGTAATGGTGTATGTGCCGGCAGCAGCGTCGAACGCCGTCTGAATCTGTTTGGACTGTCCTGCAAGGCTGCTTGTCAGCGCCAGCGTTGGTTCCGCGCCAAGACCGGAGATTGTAATCGTGGCTTTGCGCCACGTGTTTTCGCCGTGCGCGGTGTTCTGGGCGTAGCTGTCCTTGAGGTAGTTATACATCAGGCGGTTGTTGTCGGAATCCCATGTGGGAGTCGTTCCTTTCACATAGCCTTCCCAGATCGGGTTTTTGTCGACCCAGTAGTTATTGAAGCGGAACTGGAGTGTGCCCGCCTGCGCCTCGTCCACAAGAAGCATGGAGTAGGGCTCAAATTCGATATTCGCGCCGAAGCTATTCTGCGTAAACTGGAACGATACATTCTGCTTGCTGTGCAGCGCACTGTTTTCACGGGTATCGAAGAACCAGTTGCTGTTATAGGTCAGCCAGCTCTTTGTCAGCTCGTCATAGTGCGCATAGCCAGTGCCGTTATAGCGCTGCGGATAGCGGGCGTTGAAATAGTTCTGAATGCCAGCCGCCCCACCGAGTGCCTGAACATCTGCCATGCGCAGAATATCCTTGCCTGTCGGATCCTGCGCCATCTTGGGCAGAGACGGGATCGTACCGTAGCGGCCGGTCGAGTAGGTCATCATGGTCGTTCCGTTGTTTTTGCCCTTGTTGGGGCCGGACGAACCGCTGTCGCCGTAAAGCGGGTCAAGCAGGCGGTTGGCGGCATTTGAGCCAAGCTTATTGAGCGTGCCGCCGCTCGATGCGTAGAACACCTTCGTATTCTGCATCACCTGTTCACGGGTCGGGATGGCATAGTCGCGCATGTACTCCATGGCCTTGGCGATGCTGTACTTGTAGTTCGGCGTAAAGTAAGTCTTTGCTCCCTCATTGTCGCCGACGGCTTCGGCATGATCGGGATGCTCAAAGGTAAATACTGTTGCGCCTGTGCGCGCCTGCTGCACCATACGCATGGCAAACAGCAATTCCGGCATACTGACCGGGCCACGGCATTCCTCCGGGCCGCCCTGAACGCTGAAGGTATTCGCGCCCCACTGCGGGCCGTATCCCTCAATGAACCACATCCAGGAGTCGATCAGGCTGCCCCAGTTGCCGCACAGACCGTCCAGCCACGCGCCGAGGGCAACGCTTTCATGCGAGTTGTAGGAAACGTTGCTCCAAGCACTGGTCGTTTTGGCAAGCAGGATGTAGTTTTGGGAATACTTTTTCAGCGTCTGATAAAGCGTTTCGTTGTTCAGGAAGTATTCCAGTGTGCCGCCGTAGTCGCTGCCGCCGGAGTCCTTCGGGGCGTCGTTCATGTCGCAGTTGATGACATAGCCGCCCCATTTCGCGGCCTGCTTGACAAGCGCATCCATATAGGTGATGCGGCGGTCTCTCTCGCTGATACCGGCATTGTGGTTTTCCGAGAAGACAACACCCATCATATTCTCATTCTGCTCATAGATGCCGTCCAGCCAGTCCAGATCCAGGAACGATCCTGTGTGGGAGTTGGAGACCATCAGGAAGAACGGAATGTTGTCTTTCTTCGTCTCGGCAATGCGGTCAAGATACCACTTCTTGTTTGCTTCGCTGCCCTCGACTGTTCCGCTGGCATGGATCAGGATCGCATGGTGAACGGTCTTATTGCCTGCTTGGACGGTCGGGCCCTGCCAGCCTGTTGCGTCCGACCCGGTCAGTGCGGTCCAGAAACCCTGAATGCTCTTGCCGCCCTGCAGCGGGCCTGCAAGACCATTCGCAGGATACCCTTTCCCATCATATTTGTAAAGGCCGTGCAGGAACAGAGGATTATCCTTATCGACCGTCATACGCAGTTCACCCGCCTCCAGCGAACGGATCGTAAGCGCAACAGTCTTCTCTGACTGACCGGCTTTTACCGTGATCGCGACATCACCGGCAGTCAGTGCAGTCACAAGGCCGGTGGCGGTCACAGTTGCCTTACCTGTGTCGCTGCTGGTGTAGGTAACGGTCTTGTCTGTCGCGTTGAAGGGCACAAGCGCCGAGATTTGCAGGGTATCGTCTACCCAGAGCGTTTTCTCAGTGGGAGAAACACCGTAGAGATGGTTACTGATGGTTGCAGACGTGTCATAACGAACCTCGAATTTGTTCAGGTCGATGACGCCGCTGTCAAGACCACCGCCGTGCTTGCGCTTAATGGTGATTCTGTGATAGCCTTCCTCAAGCTCTCTCTCGAGAATTTTGTTGTCCATCGCGCCCGGCGCATTGCGATGCAGATCATATGTTTCAGGCGTGCCATCGTCGATCTGAACCTCTACCTCACCGAAGTTCGTTTCATACTGCGCATAGTAGCGGATGCCAGAGCCATAGAAGTACAGCGTCGCGGTTGATCCCTCTGCACCGGCAAAGCGGTTGGGTGCCTCATAGGTCCATGCGCCGTCAAAGTGAATGTTTGCATCGTCAGATGCCGGAACCGGAACCCATCCGTCTTCGCCGGCGGGAGGCGGCGTGGGTGTATCCGGCGAATACGGCGCGCCCAAGGTCGGGAGCGTATCCGTCAGGAAGTTCTCAAACTCCGTATAGGCAATGCGCCAGTGATTTCCGGGCTGTTCCTTGCCGCCGGAGTACCAGACGCTCAGCTTACCGTCCGCATCATAGGTAAAGCTGGAGCGATAAATGAAGTTCTGATCCCATTGCCCGCTGCGCGGCGAAAGAATGGGGTTGGGATAAGTCGTCCATAGTTCGCCGTCCGCCGATTTGGCAAAGAACAGATCTGTATGGTTGGAGCCGCCGCCTTTCGGATACGCGCAAATCAACGCCCAGTATTCTCCGCTTCCATCTGCGCCGACGTTCGGGATCCACTGAACGTCCAGATGCCACGGAATCCAGCTGTTTTGCAGCACCAGCGTGGGCTTGAGCGATTTCGCCTCGCCCCATTCTGTACCGTTTGTGGAGCGGCGAAGCTCAACGAAGCCGTTCTGATTGTTCCATCCGGTCGGTGCAACGCCCTGATCGGAGTTGTTCGACCACATCAGCCATGTATTCGCATCACGCCGGACAACGGCAGGCGACTGCATATCGTAGTGATAGGTTGATGTCACCAGATCGGTGTAGGGATTTTCCTGTCCCGCGTCCTTTTGTACAGCATAGGTAAAACCACTGCCGCCCTGCGTCGCCGCAACGCGGATGCGGCGCAGAATAGATGGCTTGAAATTGCTCGTTCCGATTTGACCATAATTCTGCGCATCCTGCTCCCAGACGTAATAGACCCAGAGCTCGTCGCTGACAGGATCGTAGATCACGTCGTTGTCGCAGTTGTGCGTGCCGTCCGGCTCTCTCTCGACTACGCTCAATGGGTTGGGAATTCCCTCCGCCGACCAGATCTTTCCGTCATCTGACCATACAAGGCACGGATTCTCAAACTGCGAATTGCCCTCCTGATTTGGCGTGACTGCCATCCAGAAGCGATGCCCACCCCATGTGCCAAGCGGCGTGCCGCCCACACCGTTCACCAGCGTGAAGTCCAGCACGTCCGGGTGCGTGACGTTATTGGGTGTCTTGCCCTGATATTCATAGGTCGGGATGGTCAGCACATCGCGGAACTGATAAGGTACGGGAAGCGGATCCTGCTGTTTCTCAGTGGACCAGACCTCGACCTCGATATAGTGACCGCCCTTTCCCTTGTCATGGCCGTCATTCCAGATGCGGACGTAGCGAGCTGTGAACGGGCCACTGTCAATCTGCACTTCCAGTCCGTTCTGAGCGGCTGTCCAATTTGCGTTATAGACTTCCTTTGTAGTTCCGTCCCGGAAGTCCTCGGTCGTACTGAGGATGATGTGCAGATCCTTGAGTGTTCTGCCGTCACTCCAGTAATTCCAGAAATTGACCTTGCTGACGGGGTATTCGTTGCCAAGGTCGATTTGCGCATAGGACGGGTCGTTCATGTCCTGTGCTTTGTCCTTGCAGACCTCGATATATTTTGCGTTATCTTTAATGCCATCTGTCAGCCAGCTGTTCGGACGGTCACTTCCGCCACCCCATTTATTTACAATTACACCACAGCCCGCCGCGACATTATATAGCGTAGTCTCGGGCGCGCCGCCGGTGTGCTCCGTGCCGTAGACCTCGATCTCAAAGTAGTGTGCGCCCTGTCCTGCGCCAGCGGTATGCCCGTTGTTCAGGATACGCACATACTGTGCTTCTGTCGGTGCCGCCAATCTGATAGTATCCCCGGCTACAGTTGCATTCGGAAACTGCTCCTTATCACCAGTACCAAGGCCAAAGAAGTTCTCTTTGTCCGCGTTCCAGATGATGCTGTAGGTGTCAAACGTGCTGCTGTCAGATGCCAGCACGACCAGATTTTTCAGTGCGCGGCCGTGATAAACAAACAGCTTCATTTCGGTAAGACTGTATTTCTTGCCGAGATCCAGCTGAATCCAGTAGGTTGGATTCACCGGCTTCGTTTCATTTTTTTCCTGAGTCTGGTCGTTGCCAACAACAAAATACTTGTTGTCGTTATGGCTTGTGTCACCATCGACGACCAGTGATGGAGCGCGTCCAGTTCCAACAGCACCTTGATAAGTAACTGCTGTATCTGTTGTGTTTGTCAATTTTTGCGAAGCAGGCGGTTCCTCCGCCAGCACCGGCAGCGTCAGCGCCGGCAGCATTCCAAGCAGCATGACAGCCGCCAAAAGAAGCGGAAGCAGGCGCCTGCTGAAAAAGCGGGTTCCTTTTATCATTTCATATCCTCCTTACTTATCTGTTTTTTTCAAAATGGCTGGTATCCTGTTTCCCATACTAAATGAAATCAAGTCCTAATAACATGGGATTTTTTCACGTCCACTTGTGATTTTTTGACCACTTTTGTTCTATTTGCATAAACTGCATAAAAAGTGCGGGGCGGATTTGGCAAAATAGCGAAAAAGCGGGGAGCCGGCCGGCTCCCCGCTGGTGTATGTCAGGTCGTTTTTTCCGCCGCCGCGCGCTTGCGGCGCTGGGCCTGCGTCAGATATTCCTTGGCGGACATCCCTGTGTATTTTTTGAAAACATGGCTGAAATAGGTGGTGTCCTCGAAGCCGACGCGCTGCGCGACCTCGAATACCTTCAGATTTCCCTCGTCCAGAAGCTGGCGGGCGTACTCGATCTTCTTTCCAGCGATCGTTTCCATGACCGTCCGCCCGGTCTTCTGACGGAAGAAGCGGCTGAGATAGCCGGGGCTGACGTGCACGGCAGCCGCCAGCTCGCTCAGCGTCAGCGCCTCGCAGAAATGCATGTCCATGTAGTTCTGCACGTCCGCCAGAAGATTGCCGCCCTCCGTAGAGAGCAGCGCGAGATACTGACAGACTGCGCGCACAAGCTGCTTCTGGTGGCGGATACAGTCCTGATGGAACTGCAGCTGCTGAAGCTGACGCTTCCACTCCGCCCGGTCCAGATCCACTGCGTCCAGATCCGCGCCGAACGCTTCGAGCGTACTGCGGCAGGTGTGCATGACCATCATCGCCGTCTCCTTGACCTGCGCTTCGGGCGCATGCTGGCGGCGCTGTGTGTCAAAAATATGCGCAAGAGCCGTCTCCGCCTGCGGCAGATCGGCGCTTTTGAGCGCGTTGCCGAGCGTCGTGAAGTACGCGGCGTACGTCGGTGCGCGCTGGGTCTGCATATGCCGGAAAAAATGGACCTCCTGCTGATCATAGAAGCGATCCTGCAGTGCGCGGTGTGCCTGCGCAAGCGCGTCTTGCAGCTCGCACAGCGGTCGGCTGTTTTCGCTCACACCGAGATACAGCGTCTTTCCCAGCAGCTTTCTTGCCGTGGAAACACAGTCGAAGCAGAAGCTGCGAAGCTGCGTGTCGGAGCAGTCCGGAAACACCATATACAGCTCATGCCGCCCCTGCGGGCAGAGATACAGCTGCTCCGGCGGAAGCAGACTGTAAAACAGCTTTTCCAGTCCTGCCCGAAGCATGGGAGACGGGTTCATGGCCTCCGCGCTGCGCAGATCCGCGACTGCGACGGCGTAGCCGGAGGCGGTCAGCCCAAGGGCTGCCGCCTGCTGACGTATCTCCGCCTCATGGTGCAGCGTACCGCTCAGGACTGCGCTGAGCATGGACGAAATGCGGCTTCCAACATCCACATGGAGCAGCCGCTGCTGATCCAGCTTCTGCTTGCATCGTTCGACAGCGGCAACGATGTCATTCATATTTCCCGTTTTTGTAACGTAGTCGCTGACGCCGTACTGGATCGCCTGCTGCGCGTAGGAAAAATCCGCAAAGGCGGTCAGCAGAATGATCTGGATCTGCCGCTGTGCGCCGCAGACCCACCGTGCAAGCTCCAACCCGTCCATGACCGGCATTTTGATGTCGGCGATGATAATGTCCGGCTGATAGTCGAGCACGGCCTGCTTTGCCTGCAGACCGTTTTCGGCGGTACCGACGATCTGGCAGCCGAGCTTTGCCCAGTCAATCAGTGTGCAAAGGCCCTTGCGCATCAGCGCCTCGTCGTCCGCGATCAGAATTTTGTACATGTTGACCGTCCTCCTTTGGAAGCAGGATTGTGACCTTCGTCCCACTGTTTTCAAAGCTGGTGATCCGGATCCCATATTCAGGGCCGTACAGGTGCTTGAGCATCTGATAGACCGTGTTCAGCGCGACTCTGTTGTGGCGGCTTCCGGCGGCAGGCAGGTCGAGCGGCAGCTGGATTTGCCCGTTTTGTCCGGCAAAGCCGACGCCGTCGTCCGTGACCACAAGCTCCAGCGCCCCGTTTTCGGTACAGCCGACGGACACCCGGACAGTCCCCGGTCCCTCCTTTGGCTCGATGCCGTGTCCGACCGCGTTTTCCACCAGCATCTCGAGCGTGAGCTTCGGAACAAGGCAGGAAAGCAGCGCCTCGTCCGAGACGGACACCTGATAGGATATTTTATTGCCGAAGCGCATCTGCTGCAGTTCTATATAAAATTTCGCGTATTGCAGCTCCTGCGCCAGCGGGATCTTGATGTCGCCGCCGCTGGAAAGCCGCGCCTGCGTCAGCCCTGCAAAGTTGCTCGCCATTTTCTGGATGTCCGTATTTCCATCCATCTGCGCCATGAGCGCGATGCTGCACAGGACGTTATACATGAAATGCGGGTTGACCTGACTTTGCAGGAATCGAAGCTCGCTGTCCATGGCGATGAGCTTTTTCTCATAAACGTCGTTGATCAGATGGTCGATCGTGTCCGTCATGGCATTGAACGCCTGACTCATGGTGGAAAATTCCTGACAATCGTATTGCGGGAGCTTGACGCTGAAATTCTGCTGCGCGACCTGTTGGAGCTGGAGCGTCATCTCCTGAAGCGGCCGCAGCCGCCGCATCACAGCGAAGAACATGACCGCTGCGACGGCAAGCAAAAGCAGAACGCAGGCGATCACATACGGCGCGGCGACCTGATACAGCAGCCGCAGGATCTGCACCGATGGAACGCCGACAGCACAGCGCAGTCCCATGCCGGAGGCTTCGCTGAACAGGAGATACCGGCTTCCGTCAAGCCTTCGCGTATAGCAGGCGTCGTGACCGGCATCGGCCAGTTCACGCTGCTCCTCCGCGCTCAGCCGCAGCGCGCTCTCCGACAGGACGACCGCGCCGTCCTTGTCAAACAGATACCAGAACGCATCCTGATAGTCGGAGAGCTTGCCCATGATCGACGTGACCGCGGACTGGTTGACAACGAAGATCACCGTGCCGAACGGGTCCGCCCAGCGGTCGTAAACGGTAAAGATAATGTACAGATACGGTTCGCTCGCAGTACACTGCACGTCCGTGCCGCTCTCCTGAAAGGCACGATAGCGCGCCAGATTGTCTTCATTCAGCCGAAGCTGCTCGCTTGAGAGCTGCTCGTGGTAGCTGACCACGTCGAACGCGCCGTGCATATCCATGAAATATGCCATCTCCACAAACGGAAGCCCCGGCGCAACAATATTTTTATCCGAGTAAATATCAACAAGGCTGCGGAACTGTTCCCCTCTGGCATCCGAGGCCTCGCCGGTCATCTGCGGACTTTTACAGATGCGCAGCAGGATGTCTTCCAGAAGCTGCGTTTTTGTGGAAAGGCTGCGGCTGACGGTCTGCATGGCAAACTCGGCCTCGCGGTTGACAAACGGCCCCATGACGTTGCTGATGAGAAGCACCAGGATCAGCAGACTGATCAGCAGCGTGACCAGCACGGAGCTGACGCTCAGCCAGATGAGCTGCCCGCGCAGGGATGGTGTGCGCATCCAGTTTCTAAATCGTTCGCGCATAAAAATATCCTTGCCTTTCTCTTGCTTTTTTGCCGTTCTTCCTGTTATGATAGCATAAAAGAAAGAAAAGCTGAACAGGAGATGAAGTGTGGTTATGAAAAAAAGGCAGCTGTGCGGGCTGCTCGTGCTTCTGTGCGTTTTCCTGACGGCCTGCTCCGCAGCAGCGGAGACGGAGCCGGTGTCCATCAGCTTCATGCACGGTTGGGGCGGAAGCGGGGCCGACCATGTCGGTATGCGCGAGCTGTTTGCCGCGTTCGAGGCAGAAAACCCGGACATTCACATTGTCTATGATACCTCGCCGGATCTTGGGATCGTTATGGAAAAGGCCGCGGATATGCTTGCGGTCGATAAAACACCGAACATCATCAGCACAAACGGAAATGTGCAGTATGTTTCAAATGCCACAAAGAAGGGCGTGGCGCTGGATCTGACGCCATATTTGCAGGAAGACGCGACGTTCGCCTCGGACGTCAGTCCGCAGATCCTGCAGGCGCTGCAGGAGCCGGACGGCGCGGTCTATACGCTCCCGGATGCGGTGGAGTATATCGGCTACTGGTATAATGCGTCTTTGTTCCAGCAGGCGGGGATCACGGATACCGGAACGCCGGAGGGCACGGTCGTGCTTCCGCAGACCTGGGATGAGTTCTGGGCGGCCTGCGATGCGCTGGCGGAGATCTCGCCGCAGACCGGCGCCGTGCCGCTTCAGCTTCAGGTCAGCCAGATGGGCTTCTTCCTTGGCGCGAGACTGGCAGCTGCATCCGAGGATGCGCTGTCCTTTATGCAAAAGCAGACGCCTGTGTGCCGCCGGGAGGATGCAGAGATTGCGGTGTCCGAGCTTATGCGTGCACTGGCCTATGACACGCAGCGCGGCACAGCGCCGGACGTCCGCCGGAATTTCTTTGACGGCAAGAGCGCGATCTATATTGACGGCGTCTGGGCGAATACAGAGCTTGCGGAAACGACGACAAAGCAGGAGATCCGCTATGCCGCGTTTCCCGGTTTTTCGGGAGAAACGATCGCATACGCCAATCCTGCGACCGGCTATGTTATCAGCAACGACGGCTCAGAAAGGCAGATCGACGCCTGCGTTCGATTCCTGAAATATATGCTCAGTAAAGACGTGCAGGAGCAGATCGTCACAAAAACGCATCAGGCGCCGAGCAATCCCAATATCTCGGATACATGGATCCACGAGCAGGTGCCGGTTCTGGCAGATGCCGTGCAGGTCTGCAAGCAGGCAGACCTGCAGATCCTGACGCTTTATTCCGTCCTGCCCGCCAAATCAAGCGCCCAGCTGGAGCAGCAGCTGGAAGAGCTGCTGCGGGGAAAGGACGTGCAGCGGTCTGTTGTTTCCATCATAGCAGATTTGGAGCAGGAGCGCGAATAACGGTAAAAATATCGCAACTGAATCAAAATATTACATCTATTGCAGCGCAAAACGCCGCCGGATTGTTGAAATTGCACAATCCGGCGGCGAATTCTTTTTTCGCCCGAGGTCAAAAAAGCACAACCTTTCGGCAAAATGTTTTATGGCGTTTTTCTTTTTTCGCAGCTAGACTGAACTTACCGGTCAGACCTGCAAAAGACAGGCCTGACAAATAAAAATTACGGAGGGTATTATGAAGAAGATTCTTGCACTGTTACTGGCATCGCTTCTGGTCATCAGCCTGTTTGCAGGCTGCGCGAAGCAGACCAATGACACCATGAAAAAAGACGAGCAGCCCGCCGCCAACGGCGAAACGGCGAAGGAAAACATGGGAGAAAAGACGGATGAGATGCCGATGGACGCAGAGAAGCCTACGATCACCTTCGTTCACGGCTACTACCATGACGAGTCCGAATGGCCCGCAGCGGCGCAGATGCGTCAGATCTATCAGGATTTTGCGGATATGCACAAGGATGAGTTCACCTTTGTCGCGATCCCCGATGAATCCGGCGCGGAGGGCATCTACAACACAGCGCTCAACGACATCAGCGGCGGCAAGTTCTATGACATCGCCGACTTTGGCGGCTGGAACATCGTTCCCGTCGCAAGCGCGGCCGGTCTGATCCTTGACCTGAAGCCGTATCTGGATGGAGATGCCGGCTTCAAGGCAGGCGCAGGCGTCTGCTACGATCAGAATCTGACTGCGGATGGGAAAATCTATTCCGTTCGTGAGCAGATCGAAGCTGTTGGCTTCTGGTACAACGAAGCGCTGTTCGCGCAGGCTGGCGCGAAGGTCCCCGCCGACTGGAGCACATGGGCGGACTTTGAGGAAGCAGTCGACAAGCTTGTTGACGCAGGTATTACCCCGTTCGGCCTGAACGCAGGCTGGCCCACCAACATTCTGACGGCTGGCCGTTTCCAGGCGGACGAAGCGACCCGCGCATTCTATGCACAGGGCGCAGAGGTCGCATCGTTTGACGATCCCGCGTTCCGTGAGGTCATGACGTTCATGCAGGAGAAGGTTCTGCAGAAGATCGACTCCGCGAACTTTGGACCTGGCGGTGACGACGACGAGCAGTACCGCAATGACTTCTTTGACGGCAAGACCGCTATGCTCTTCAACGGCGTCTGGGATGCCGGCGGAAGCGTAGACTGTGCGGCGGGCGCGGAGAACATCAAGCCTGCCAACTTCCCGACGAACGAATCCGGCAAGCGCGCTTCCCTGATGTCCGGCGGCACGGGCTTTGTGGTATCGAACAGCCTGACCGACGCACAGACCGCAGCCTGCATCGAGTTCATCAAGTACATGACGAGCGAAGAGATCGCCAACAAGATCATCGCGTTCGGCATCGGCATGGCCCCGAATACCAACGTGGATTATACCACGCTGATGGACAGCGTTGACGCACCCGAGGCGAAGCTTCTGGTTTCCGCCTGCCAGCTCTGCATGGCGGCAGACTATCAGGCGCTCGGACTTGGCAATGAGTTCGGTGACTTTGAGGGCGAGATCCAGTCCAAATACGCCGGCTTGAAGGACGGCAGCAAGACGGTTGACGATGTCGTCAAGGATCTTGATGCTGTGATTGCGGCAAACTGATCACGATCCATGGTGACGAAGGGGGCGTAAAGCCCCCTTTGCTATACCGCAAAGAAAGGATGACACATTATGAAGGCTGGAACAGCAGAGAAAACGGCTGCTCGTGCAATGGGAAAATATCGGAAACGAGGGTTTATTCTGGCCTTCCTTACCCCTTGTACGATCCTGTTTCTGATCGTCTATGCATATCCGCTGATCACGATTTTTCTGACCTCGTTCTGCAAATGGAACTATGAGAATTTCACCGCGCCGGAGTTTTTGGGATGGTCAAACCTGTTTGATAATTATATCAAGCTGTTCCGCTACGACGCAAACTTCAAAATGGCGCTGGTCAACTCGCTCAAGTGGGTCGCGCTGACGCTGCTGATCCAGGTGCCGTTTACCATTCTGGTCGCGCTGACTCTGTCGAAAAAAATGCGCGGCTGGAAATTCACCCGCAATATGTTCCTGATCCCAAACATCATCTCGACCGCAGCGATCGGTCTGATCTTTCTGAACCTGTACAGTCCAGCGCGCGGCATCGTCACAGAGCTGTGCAATCTGATCTGGCCCGGGTCAGATGTGAGCGTTCTGTCTAACTCCAAATATGCGTTCTGGGGCGTTACCTTTACTTTTATCCTGTTCGGCGGCTCCAACTGCCTGCTGCTTTTGACACAGATTTTTTCCATTGATCCTGCTGTTTATGAAGCGGCCCGCATCGCAGGCGCGTCCGACCGGCAGATCGACTGGTATATCACGCTTCCGCTGCTGCGGCCGATGATCGGCACCATCTCCGTTATGGCGGCAAACTACGGTCTGCTTCTTTACAACGAGATCGCGCTGATCACGTCCGGCGGCCCGGATAACGCCACGTATTCGCTGAGCTACTATATCTACAAAACCTCGCTTGGAAGCACGAAGCTGAACTTTGCACGCGGAAACACCGCAGGCGTGATCCAGTTCATTCTCGGGATCGTGCTCGTCTGCCTGATCAACCGTGCATTCCGCTCGGATACATCGGACTAGGGGGTATCAAACAATGAAACAAAGCAACGGTTCCTCAATTCCTGTAAAAGTGCTTCGGTATCTGCTGATGGCGTTCGTGCTGGTCATTTCCCTGTATCCGATCCTGTGGGTACTTCTCAACTCCTTTAAGCAGACGCCTGGCGGTCTGGGTCTTCCAGAAAAATGGGTGTTTGACGGATACATCACCATCTTTACAAAGCTCAATATCGGTCAGTATTTTCTCAACAGCCTCATCGTGACCGTCATATCGACCGTGATCAGCGTCTTTGCCGTCTCTCTTGCGGCGTATGTGTCTGCACGGATCTCCTTTAAGGGAAAAAGTCTTGTGACGCTGATGTTCGCATCAACGCTGTTCATCCCGTCGATCTCCATCAGCTTTCCGATCTACCGGCTGCTCTCCGACCTAGGACTCAAGGATACGCTGACCGGTGTGATCTTTGTCTACGCCAGTCTCGGCATCGCGGTCACGTTTTTCATCCTCCGCAGCTACTTTCTCTCCATTCCAAAGGAAATGGAGGAGGCGGCCATGATGGACGGCTGCGGCTATATCAGCACCTATTTCAGGATCATTGTGCCGATCGCGAAGCCGGGCCTTGCCACAGCCGCGATCATGGCGTTTTTGAATAACTGGAATGAGTATTATTTTGCATCCATCCTGCTCAAATCCAAGGAGCACATGACGCTTCCCGCGCTGCTCGGTCAGTTTACGACGGCGTATTCCAAGAATCTGAACGGAATGTTTTCGGCGATCATCCTGATCGTCCTGCCCACCATCATCATCTTCTGCCTGCTGTCTGAAACGTTTGTCAAGTCGCTGACGGCAGGCGCCGTGAAAGGATAGCCTATGACAGAAAGAGAAACACGGACACAGTGGTTCACCGAAGCGCGTTTCGGTATGTTCATTCATTGGGGCCTTTACGCGATCCCCGGGCGTGGCGAGTGGTACATGAGTGAGGCAAAGCTCCCTGCCGAGCAGTACGAGCGCTATATGCAGGAGTTTTCAGCAAAGGCCTATGACCCAAGAGATTGGGCGCGGCGCGCAAAGCGGGCAGGGATGCAGTATGTCGTGCTGACCGCCAAGCACCATGACGGCTTTTGCCTGTTTGATTCCAAGCTGACGGACTACAAAAGCACGAACGCCCCCTGCGGGCGTGACCTCGTGCGGGAATTTGTGGACGCGGTGCGCGCCGAGGGGCTGCGCGTGGGCCTGTACTACTCCCTGATCGACTGGCATCACCCGGATTTCCCAAAATACAACGACTGCAATCATCCCATGCGCGGCGATCCCACCTATCAAGATGAGAAGATCGACTTTGACCGCTACCTTGCCTATATGCACGGACAGATCGAGGAGCTGGTCACGAATTACGGCAGGATCGACATTCTCTGGTTCGATTATGCCTATGACGAGCTGCGCGGCGAGGCGTGGAGGGCGACAGAGCTGATCCGGATGGTGCGCCGCCATCAGCCGGACGTCATCATTGACAATCGGCTGGAAACAAGCGGCGAGGGCTTCGGCAGTCTTGTCACCGAGCAGCCCGCATATTATAGCGGCGACTTTGTCAGCCCCGAACAGATCCTGCCGCCGGAGGGCATCCGCAATGTGCGCGGCGAGCGCGTACCGTGGGAGCTGTGTACGACGATGAACAACAACTGGGGCTACAACCCCTATGATACAGACTACAAGCCTGCGTCCATGCTGATCCGCAAGCTGGTCGAATGCGTCAGCAAGGGCGGCAACATGATCCTGAATGTCGGACCTGACGCGAACGGTCGGTTTAATGACGCAAGCTGTCGGCTGCTGGATGAGATCGGCACATGGCTGGCAGTCAACGGCGAGAGCATCTACGGCTGCGGCAGCGCTGACGTACCGAAGCCGGACTGGGGCTGGTACACAAAGAAGGATAGCCGCATCTATGCGCATATTCTGGAAAACCCCATTGGGCCGCTGGCGCTGACGGGGCTTGACGCAAAGCGCGTCGGCGCGGTGCGGCGGCTGGCAGACGGCAGCGAGGTGCTGCGTGGAGAGAGCTGGATCACAAATGCTTACGAAAACCTTGCATTTGTCACACTTGGCACGATCCCGCACTTTACCTATCTGCTTCCAGATCCGGCTGACACCGTGCTGGAGATCGAATATAAGGAGGCTTGCCTATGAATCCAATTACCGCGATCGTTTTGGGCGCGGGTCAGCGCGGCGCGAACGTCTATGCCGCCTACGCGCTGAGCTTCCCGAACGAGCTGAAAATCGTCGGCGTGGCGGAGCCGCGCGCAGATCGCCGCGCCGCATTTGCCAAGGAGCACGGCATTCCCGAAAGCCGCTGCTTTGCAGGCTGGGAGGACGCGCTCAGACAGGACAAATTCGCAGACTGTGTATTCGTCTGCACACAGGATCGGATGCACTTCGAGCCGGTCATGCAGGCGCTGGAAAGGGGCTATGACGTGCTGTGCGAAAAGCCGATGAGCTATGACCGCACGGAGCTGATCGCAATGGGCGAAAAGGCGAGGCAGACCGGGCGCGTGCTGTCCATCTGCCATGTACTGCGCTATTCCCCGTTCTTCGTGAAGCTCAAGGAACTGATCGACAGCGGCGCAATCGGTCAGCTTGTCTCCATCCAGCATATCGAAAGCGTCGGCTACTGGCACATGGCGCACAGCTTTGTGCGCGGGAACTGGAGCCGCAGTGAGGATAGCTGCCCGATGATCCTGGCAAAGTGCTGCCACGACACGGACATCCTGACATGGCTTGCCGGCAGCTCGTGTGCGGCGGTCAGCAGCTTTGGCTCCCTCGCGCATTTCAACGCCGCGCACAAGCCGGACGGTGCGACGGAATACTGTCTGGACGGGTGTATACACCGGGATTGCTGCCCGTATTACGCGCCGCGCTTCTATCTGGAGCATCCAAAGGCCGTTTCCGATGGATTTGTCTCTGTGGTGAGCCTTGATCCTTCCCGTGAAGCGGTTCTGAACGCACTGCAGCGCGGCCCGTATGGCCGGTGCGTCTATCAGTGTGATAACAATGTTGTAGACAATCAGGTCGTGAACCTGCTGTATGAAAATGGCGTCAGCGTCAGCATGACGATGTGCGCCTTTACAGAGCATTGTGAGCGGATCATCAATGTGATGGGCAGCTGCGGACAAATTCGGGGCAACATGGAATCGTCTACGCTGGAGATCAGCGATTTTGCGTCCGGGAATCATACAACACTGCACGTTCACACGCCAGCCGGCGGACACAGCGGCAGTGACGCCGCCATGATGCGAGACTTCCTGCAGACACTGCATCGCGGCGGCGGGAGCAAAACAAGCGCGGACGCGTCGGTGGAAAGCCACCTGATCGCGCTGGCCGCAGAGGAAAGCCGCCTGCGCGGCGGAGAAGCCATTGACATGAATGAATGGAGGACAAACGAGTGAGTATTCTGAAAAACGCGGTATGCCCGCAGCACATCCCGACCTATGACGGCTCTGATCAGTCCACGCACCCTTCGGTGCTGCGCTTTGACGCTCCTTGGCACGGATACCTGTACTGGATGGCAATGACGCCGTATCCCTATAACAATGATGGATTGGAGGATCCGTCCATTCTGGTTTCCAATGACGCGCAGACATGGATCGTTCCTGAGGGACTGACAAATCCGCTGACCCCTGCGCCGAAGCCCGGTCATAACTGCGACGTGGAGCTTGTTTACAACAAAGAGCGTGATGAGCTGTGGCTGTATTATGTGGAGGCGGACGATATTGTGCAGTCGTGGGTCAAGCTGATGCGCTCAGCCGACGGCGTTCACTGGACGAAGCCGGAGATCGTGCTCCACGACCCGGTGCAGAAATACAGCATTCTGTCGCCCTGCATCCAGCGTATGCAGGATGGAAGCTGGCGGATGTGGTATGTTGATACCGGAAATACGGGGTATCAGAACCAGGACAATAAGGTTCGCACCCGCACCTCGGAGGACGGTCTGCATTGGAGCGCGGAGGAGACCTGCGAGGATCTCGCGCAGCCCGGTTATCAGCTCTGGCATCTGACGATCTGGCGCGATCCTGCGGATGATACGCTGCACGCGATCTATCCTGCGTATCCGAACGGCACGAACTGCGATTACTGCAAGCTGTTTTACGCGGTCAAGGAAACGAGCCAGCCATGGAAAGTTTTTCCGAATCCGCTGATGGAGCAGGGCAAGGACGGCAGCTGGGATGATTTCTGCCTGTACCGCACAGCATTCCTGCTGGATCGTGAGGCAGACGTGCTGCGCGTCTGGTACGGCGGAAAGAAAAAATCCGATGCGTCGTGGGGAATCGGTTACACAGAGGGCCGGTACAGTCAAATTTGCGCTGCGTTGGAGTGATAAAGTCAAACACACACGCGCCGGATTACAAAATCCGGCGCGTACATTTTGTAAAGAGAGGTCAGCATGAGAAAAATAACGCTAGTCATCATGGCTGCCGGAATGGGCAGCCGCTTCGGGGGGCTCAAACAGATCGAGCCGATTGATCCGGAAGGACATATCATCATCGACTTTTCCCTGTTTGACGCATGGCGCGCTGGTTTCCGCGATGTGGTGTTCATCATCAAGCGCGAGATGGAAGCGGAGTTCCGCGAATGCATCGGCGACCGCATGGAGCAGTATTTCCATGTGTCCTACGTCTATCAGGATCTTGACCGCCTGCCGGAGGGCATAGAGGCTCCGGAGGGACGCACAAAGCCGTGGGGCACCGGCCATGCGCTGGCCTGCTGCAAGGGCGTGGTAAACGGTCCGTTTGCCGTCATCAATGCGGATGATTTCTACGGGAGCACGGCATTCTCGGAAATCTATGATTTTCTGGCGGCACAGACCGATGAGAGCAAGTATGCCATGGTCGGCTATCGCCTGAAAAATACGGTGACGGAGTTCGGCTCCGTGGCGCGCGGCGTCTGCGAGATCGAAGACGGGATGCTGACCGGTGTGACCTACCGCGAGGATCTGGCATCTGTCAAGGAAGCCGTGGCCAGGATGAAGGCGGAGGGCATTTATACGGAGGAGCTTTGGAAATGAACGAAAACCTGTTTGAAGTACTGCGCGCCTTCCGGCTGGACGCAAAGCCTGTTTCCTGCGAGCCGTATGGCTGCGGGCACATCAATGTGACCTATCTTGCCGTGACGGAAAGCGGCCGGCGCTATATCCTGCAAAAAATCAACAACAACACGTTCCGCGACGTGGCGGGGCTGATGGAAAATATCACTGCCGTCACGGAGTTCCTGCGGACAAAAACAGACGACCCGCGCGGCGTTCTGACGCTCGTGAAAACGACCGGCGGTGCAAGCTATCTGCACACGCAGGATGGCTACTGGCGCGTGTATGACTTTGTGGAGGACACGATTTGCCTCCAGCTTCCCGAGACGGACGAGGACTTTTATCAGAGCGCCGTGGGCTTCGGCACCTTCCAGCAGCTTCTGACGGATTTTCCGGCGGCGAAGCTGCACGAGACCATCCCGAATTTCCACAATACGCCCGACCGTTACCGCGCGTTCCTTGAGACATTGGAGCGTGACCCCATGCACCGGGCGGCGCAGGTTCAGCCTGAAATTGAATTTGCGCTGGCCCGGCAGGCAGGAATGTCGGCCATTCAGAATGCGCTGACCGCGGGCGAGCTGCCGCTGCGCGTCACGCACAACGACACGAAGCTCAATAACGTCCTGCTGGACGCAAAAACGCGCAAAGCCCTTTGCGTCATCGACCTCGACACGGTCATGCCCGGTTCGAGCCTTTATGACTTCGGTGACTCCATCCGCTTCGGCGCGGCGACGGCCGCAGAGGATGAAAAAGACCTTTCCAAAATGGAGATGAGCCTTGACCGCTTCCGCGTCTTTACGCGTGGCTATGTCCGTGCCTGCCCCGGCCTGACGGCAAAGGAGCTGGAACTGCTGCCGATGGGCGCAAAGACCATGACCATGGAGTGCGGCGTCCGCTTCCTGACAGACTATCTGGACGGGAATCATTATTTCGCCGTTCACCGCGACGGCCAGAACCTCGACCGCTGCCGCACCCAGTTCAAGCTCGTGGCGGACATGGAGAAGAAATGGGACGAAATGCGCAGAATCGTGGAGGAGGAATCGAGATGAACGTACTTGTGACCGGCGGCGCCGGGTATATTGGCAGCCACACCTGTGTGGAGCTGATAGAGACAGGCCATACGCCGATTGTAATTGACAATCTCAGCAATTCCAACCCTGAAAGCCTGCACCGCGTAGCCGAAATTACC
>URAZ01000036.1 GCA_900545925.1 uncultured Eubacteriales bacterium
GCCCGTGTGTCAAGGGATTCGGGCGATTCGGCTCTGCTTGGTCGGATGAACGCTGCCGCGCTCCCAAACCACGCGCTCTACCATCTGAGCTACACCCGGTTATGAAATTGAAAGCCTAAGCTGTCTGTAGTCAGCCATGTGGTCAAAGGGGAATTTTCGGGCGATTCCGGAAAATACGGAAAACCCGCAACTGCCCGTGTGTCAAGGGATTCGGGCGATTCGGCTCTGCTTGGTCGGATGAACGCTGCCGCGCTCCCAAACCACGCGCTTCACCATCTGAACTACACCTGGAATTGCGAAACTATTATAACGGATACGGAGAGAAATTGCAAGGGGAAAAGATTCGCAGAGAAGAATTTACGTCAGGTGCAAATTTGAACCCCCTAGGGGGCTTCCGCGGAGCGGGATGGTCGGGTATAATGGGCGCAAAGAATTGAACAAAGGAGTTTCCCGATGAAAAAAACATTTTCCGCGAAAAATCTGGCGTTCTGTGCGCTCTGCATTGCGCTGTGCGTGGTGCTGCCGATGGCGTTCCACGCGATTGCAAACGCCGGCCCGATCTTCCTGCCGATGCACATTCCCGTGCTGCTGTGCGGACTGGCCTGTGGGTGGCCGTATGGTCTTGTCTGCGGACTGCTGGGTCCGGTGCTGTCCGGCGTGCTGACGGGCATGCCCTCCCCTGCTGTGCTGCCCGGCATGATGGTCGAATGCGGCGTTTACGGTCTGGTCAGTGGTTTGATGATGCAGGCCGTTCACACGAAGAAGCTGTATGCCGACCTGTATATCAGCCAGATCACGGCGATGCTGCTGGGCCGGATTCTGTCCGGCGTGTGCAAAGCACTGATCTTCGCGCCCGCGACGTTCACGGTCGCGGCATGGGCGACGACGTCGTTCGTGACTGGTCTGCCCGGCATTGCAATCCAGCTTGTACTGCTGCCGTCGCTTGTTGTCGCGCTGACGAAGGCGCGGCTGCTGCGGGTACGGTACGCATAAGGGGTGTCTGCGATGGAACAGCAGGCTGTCATCGATTTTTTTGACCAAGCCGCCGCTGGCTGGGACGCACAGTTGGTGCGCAATGAGGCAGTGATCGGGCAGATTCTGGACAACGCCGGAATCCGCCCCGGCGTATCGGTGCTGGACGTTGCCTGCGGAACAGGCGTTTTGATCCCGGATTATTTGAAGCGCGGCGCGGCACAGATCACGGCCATTGACATTGCACCGGAAATGGTGCGCATCGCGCGCGAAAAATTCCCGCAGGAGAACGTAACTGTGCTCTGCGGTGATGCGTCGCAGGCGCACTTCCCTGCCCTGTTCGACTGCATTGTGATCTACAACGCATTTCCGCATTTTCCGGAGCCGGAGCGCCTAATTGCACATCTGGCCGAACTGCTCACGACTGGCGGGACGCTGACTGTGGCACATGGCTTCTCCCGCAAGGCGCTCGATGCACACCACGCGAAGACGGCACGTAGCGTCTCCAACGGCCTGCTGCCAGTCGAAACGCTGGCAGAAATTTTTGCAAAACACCTGACTGTCACCGTACAGATTTCCAACGATGCCATGTATCAGGTTGTGGGAACGCACTGAACCAGTTTGGTTCAGCGCTGTTCCCCTTCCCTCTGCAAAACAATCACGTTTTCCTGCTTCTCCGCGGGATATGCCGAAGTATCAATATAGAGTTCCTCCGCCTGCACAAGTGCACGGCGGAGTTTTTTTGCATACGGCAGCGCCAACGGAATGCGCTCCAGCGGATCGATCACGTCATCAATCACCCCGCAAAGCAATGCGTAAAGTTTTTGATAGTCTGCCATAAAAAGTTCCTCCAATTACCTGTATTTGGGTAATTTCAGAATAACAAAATTCTTATGCGTTGTCAACCCATATTCGGGTAATTTCACATTTCTATGCTGTTATCATCATTTTAACCCAAGTATGGGTGGAATGGTGAGGCAAAAGCATGGACTATTCTTCTTTATATGTTTCGCGCATTCGCAATTTGTGTCGGCAACGCGGTATCAGCATCAATAAGCTGGCCGTCATGAGCGATGTCAAGCAATCTACGCTTGACAATATTGTGCGCGGTCTAACAAAAAATCCGCGCGTGATGACACTACACAAGTTGGCGCTAGCATTCAATATGACGCTGGCGGAATTTCTAGATTTTCCGGAATTGAATGATTATTCATTTGACGACGATACAGACGAGGATTGAACCAGAAAACAGATACGCGCACGATTACTGTTTCATATTGAGCAGATTGCATCGGTTTTACGAAATTCTTCGGCTAATTTGTAATTTCCAAGCGGGCCGATGTGGGCATCGGCCCCTACAGAGTCTCGGCGAATTCGTACTGCCCCGCAAATTTTGGACGCAAAGCTAATTTACCGCAGATAGTCTAACGCAGCTACCCACAAATAAAGACTCCCGCATGCGGCTGCATGCGGGAGTCTTTTGATTGAAAGCGTATGAATTAAATATCCAGCGGGTCCATGCTGAGGACGGGGTGGCCGACCTCGGACAGGTAGGCAAGCAACTCTTCCGGATCGCCGTTCGGGCAGTTGGTCTCGTCGGCGACCATATCGGCGAAGTTGTCGATATCGTACATATCCTTGGCAGTCTCGTTGAGTTTGTCGCGGATCTGGTCCTTCAGTTCCTTCGGCAGCCAGACCAGACGGCCAACGCCGCCCTCGGCCTTGAGGAACTTATGGGAAGCGATGTAATGCTTGCCGTGGCCCATGAAGCCCGGAGTCTGCACGCCGCCGCCAGTCATGGAAGCCATCTCGGAGAAGGTCATGCCGAGCGGCGTGATGCCGGCATACTCGCGGCAGGTGATGACGACGCCCATCGAGCACGGCTCGATGCCGCAGATGCACTCGAAGCAGCCGCAGGAGGTCATCGGGTCTTCCAGCAGGGAGTAGAGCGTGACGTGCTCCAGTGCGCCGTGGGAGTACTGTGCAACAGCCTCATCGACGTCCTCGTAGCGGCCGGTGCGTTCGTCGATGCAGCGCTCCTTGGTGACGACCTGGCAGGGACCCTGCGGGTCGAGTTCGTTGGTAGCCTTCGCATCCAGCCACGAAACGGCGCCACAGAGGCCCAGACGCTCCGGGGTGACGATGCAGACGTGGCTCGGAGAGAACGCCTGGCACATGATGCAGGAATAGAAGACGGGTACGGATTCGTCGGTCATGGACTTCAGGCGCTCGTCGCGCTTGTCGAAGACCTCGTTGGCGTGCTTGCGCAGCGCGGCGTTCGGCTCGTCGCCAACGACGATGCGGACCTGGCACTTGTCAACGACCGTGTCAAACTCGGACTTGATCTTGGCGTAGAGCACTTCGCCGATGTGGCGGAACTTGAAACCGGCCTCGAAATCAGCCTTGCTGATACGGACGCGGATCATGTCGCGCTGGCCGGTGTGCATCAGGCCTTCCACGCAGTTGAGGAAGGAGTGGATCTTACGCTCGAAGACCGGCTCAAAGTCGGGCTGCATGTTCTTGCCCGCGACCTCGACGGTGTAACTCATGGAAATCTTGGAGCCGACCGGGATCTCGTCAATTTCGGGGCCTTCGACCACGATCTTGTGGTCTTCGACCTCGGAGGCGTCCTTCGTGGTGACAAGCTCGAAGCAGTCCTTGCGGGAGCCGTCGATCTCGACCTGCATGTCGCCCTTACGGATGATCTCGCCCTCGAATGCAGAGGAGAAGGAAACGGGGATGTCAATCTTCGTGATCTTCAGCTTGATGCCGCGGGCCTCGATGGAGGTATCGATCCAGTCCTTGGTGTCATCATAGATGATGAGGGACTTCGGAACGGCCCACATATCGTCGTGGTCGTTGGTGATGACCGGGAAGCCCAGCTTGATGGCGCCGGCACCGCAGGCGACGGTAATGTCGTTGACAGGCTTATAAGCGTTGACAAACGCGTTGATGCGGTCGAAGGTGTACTTGTGGAAGCCCTCGACATCGCCCGGCTGGATGGCACCGAAAATCATGGCCGCGCGCACAACCAGAGAAATGACGTGGCCGACGGACCAGATCTCTTCGCCGACGGGAACGACACGGACGGGGAAGCCCATAGAAAGACCGGCTTCCACAGCCTGCTCGATGATGCCGCCGATCAGGAAGACGAAAATGCCGCGGGACTGATAGCCCTTGATGGTCTCGACCGCTTCCTCGGTGGAAGGAGCCGGGCCGATCATGACGACGAAGCCGGGGATATCGCCGGTAACAAGAGGAACGCCGAGTTCACGGACTTCCGCGTCGGTGAAGTGGCCGTGATAGTTCGTGCCCTCATACGGGGTCTGGGTCTTGACATATTTGCAGGCCTCGATCATCTCAGCGGCGATGGCGGTGCCGACGCCGGACTGGAAGATAGAGTTGGTGCGCGGCTCGCGGAGCATCATGGCCTTCACGTCGGCCAGAGCATCCTGCAGTTCGCCGGTCGTAGTGACCTTTTTGCCGATATAGGCATAGATGCAGGCGCAGAAATACGCGGTGGAGGGAAGCGTCAGAGGAGCGTCGCGGCCGACTTCTGCCACGATCTTGTTCACTTCTTCCTCGGCCTTGGCGAACATCTCGTCAGAGCCGTCGAAGACGCGGTTAAACAATGTCTTCATTGTGGTTTCATTCCTTTCAGATTCATTCTTTGGCGTCAATGGCAGCCTTGATCGCACGGATCTCATCCAGCGCATCGGGGCTGCAGTCGTAGGGGGAGAGGCCCCTCCGGTCCGCGTCGATGACGGTGGGACTGTAGCTGATGAAGCCGAGCAGATCGTCTGCCGGGATGCGGCTTCTGATAAATTCACGGTCAGACTCGTCGCGGATCTTGTTGGCGACGACGCGCACCTTGGTCACGCCGATGTCCTTTGCAAGCTCCTTGATGCGCACATAGGTCTGTACACTCCGCGCGCCCGGCTCGATGACCACGATGAACTGGTCCATCATGCTGGCCGTGCCGCGTCCAAGGTGTTCAAGCCCTGCCTCCATGTCCATGATGACCACGTCGTCCTTGCGGAAAACGAGATTGGTCAGAATCGCCTTGAGCATGACATGCTCCGGGCAGACGCAGCCGGAGCCGCCGGTATCAACCGTGCCCATAACGAGAAGCTTGACGCCGTTGATATTCTTGGCAAGCTTATCGGGCAGATCGGAAACGTCCGGGTTTAGCTTATAGAAGCTGTTCTGGTCGTTCGCGCCCGTGCGCTGCTTGGCAAGCTGCTTCATTTTCGAGACTGGAACAATGGAATTGACCTCTTCCTCTGTCAGCCCCAGCGCCAGGCCCAGATTTGCATCCGGGTCAACGTCGGCTGCGAGGACGGTGCGCCCTTCGTCGGCGTAGAGCCGCGCGAGCGTGGAGGCCAGCGTCGTCTTGCCGACGCCGCCCTTGCCGGTGATAGCTACTTTCATAACGGTAAAGACCCTCCGGGAAGATCTTAGATGCCGAGAGCCGTGCGCTTGGCTTCGATTGCGGCGATCATCTTGTCGCCGAGGCTCTCAATGTTGGTGTCAACGACGAAATGCGCCTCGACCCACTCCTTGCAGCCTCTTGCGTCACCCTGAAGCAGTTCAGTGATCTCGCTGGAGCCCTTGGAGTACGGATCAACGCCGAGGTAGGTGTCGATGCCGGTCGCCACGACGTAGTTGCCGATGGAAACTGCCTTTTCAGACATCCATTCCGGCGCGCAGCCGCAGAGCGGAATCTGAGAAATGTTGATGCCCCAATCCTTTGCAAGATCGGAAGCAAGGATCATCATACGGGAGATATCAACGCAGGAGCCCATATGCAGAACCGGCGGAATACCAACCAGCTTGCACACGCGCTTGAGGCCCTCGCCGCAGTATTCAGCAGCGTCGAGATCCATGAGGCCGGCCTTGGCCGCAGCCTGTGCCGAACAGCCGGAGACGATGACGATGATATCGTTCTTGAGAAGCTTCTTCATGAGCTCGATGTGCGCAGTATCGGGGCGAACCTTGGGGTTGTTGCAGCCGACCATTGCGACAGCACCGCGCAGGACGCCGGCCTTGACAACGTCGGCCAGCGGCTTCAGCGTGCCGAGCGCGTCAACATGGGAGTTGCACACGCCGTCGAGCTCCTTCTTAATGGCCTCGACCGAGTAGCCGACGCGGGCCTTGGTCTTGAGGTTCGGAATGTTGACAAGCTCGGGCTTGCGGTTTTTGAAGTTTTCAATCGCCATGCGGATGATCGCCTTGGCGTTGTCCGCCGCAGTATCCTCGTGGAACTCGATGAAATCCGAGTCCGGCATGCGGGCAATGGGAGAGGTCGTGATGAACTTGGTATGGAAGCACTTGGAAAGCGGGCCAAGAGCCGGGAAGATGCACTGCACATCAACGACGATGGCTTCGCATGCGCCCGTCAGGACAACGTTTTCCTGCTGCAGGAAGTTACCTGCCATCGGAATGCCCTGCCGCATGGCAACTTCGTTGCCGGTGCAGCAGACGCCCGCGATGTTGATGCCCTTTGCGCCGACGGACTTGGCCAGCGCGACCATCTCGGGATCCTGCGAATACATGACGATCATCTCAGAAAGAGAGGGATCGTGGCCGTGGACAATAATGTTGACCATGTCCTTTTCCATGACGCCGATGTTGGCGGTGGTGTCAAGGGGACGCGGGGTGCCGAACAGAACGTCGGACAGCTCGGTACCTGCCATGGAGCCGCCCCAGCCGTCGGACAGACCGGCGCGCAGGGACTGCTTGATGAGCGCCTCGGGAAGAGACGAACAGCCCATATGCGTCATGTGCAGCGACTGCGAAACCTCGCGGTCAATGGCACGCGGCTCGATGCCAGCGTCATGCCACAGCTTCTGGGTATGCTCGGGCGCACGCTTCAAAAAGCGCTGCACGCCGAAAGGCTTGCCGTACTCGAGAAGGGCGGTTTCAGCAACTTCGTGGGCCAGATCATAAATATCCTTGCCCTCGGACTCGATACCCCATTCGGCAGCGATTTTCTTCAGTTTTTCGGGGTCTTTGACCTGATAAGAGCCGCCTTCTTTTGCCTGATAGAGCGTGTGGCAAATCTGACGGCCATGGTCGGAGTGCGTAGCAGCACCACCTGCGGTGAAGCGCAGGTAGTTGCGGCCGACGATGCCGTGTACGTCGCAGCCGCAAATGCCGCGCGGTGCCTTGGGCGTAATGCGGCAGGGGCCCATGGAGCAAATGCGGCAGCAGGTGCCGGCTTCGCCGAAGCCGCAGTGCGGCGTCTGATTCTTGACGCGCTGCTGCCAGGAATCCGCGCCAACTTTTTTGCCGGTTTCAAGCAATTCGTTGGTCGCTGCTTCCATCTGTTCAACTGTGATTAAGCGATCCCAATCCATCGATGATGTATCCTCCTAAAATATGTTCTGGGCCGGCCTGCGTACACCGGACGCAGCACCGGAAGGGGGGCGGCGGTCAGCCCGTATGGACAGACCGAGCAGGCGTACCTGCGCTCTGAAACCAAAAAGCGGCAGAATACGCCTCTTATAGCTTGCGTCTATTTTACCAAGCAGCCTGAAGAAAGTCAACCGATGCGAACCCCCTGCGGGGGTTCTTTGGAAATCCAAATTTACGGTTATATCAGAACTTTAATAATATAAAAAAGCCAGAACTATCGACATTATTTTCGATAATTCTGACTTTATATAGAAAATGATATGTGATATCCCGATATTCCTTTTTTTATGATTCCATATGAACATTGATATGTGGATAGGACATCGTGATGCCCGCGGAGGAAAAGGTTTCCTGAAGTCCGTCCAGCACGTCGTTATAGCAGGCCCAATAGTCCTCCGTACGCGCCCAGAAGCGCAGGACATACTGGATCGAATTGTCGCCATAGGAGACGACGTGTGCCTCGACAGGCCGGTCGCGGAGTGTCTTTTCATGCGCTGCGGCAGCGGCGCAGAGCGCCGCGCGGACGGTATCTACCGCATCGTCATAGGACGCCGAAACGTTCACGTCAACACGGCGTACCGCCTCGCTTGTCACATTGATGATGCTGCCTGCCGTGATCTGACTGTTGGGCAAATAGATGATCTGGTTGTCATAGGTGCGCAGGCTTGTGTATACCGCGCCGATAGTCAGGACAGTTCCGGCCTTGTCGCCGATCTGGACATAATCGCCCGCCCGGAAGGGTTTGGCTGTCAGAATCATCAGCGCGCCCGCGACATTGGACAGCGCGGTCTGCATCGAGAGCGAAACGGCAAGACCGGCAACGCTCAAAATTGCCAGCAGCGAACTGGTATCCACGCCGAGCGTCCCTGCGACGAGCATGACTGCAATAAAAATCAAAATTGCCTTGGCTGTCGTGCGCAGAAAGCCGAAAATAGTGTGATCCAGCTTGGAATGGGAAAACAGCTTGTCCGCCGCCTTCAGAATCAGCTTGATGAGCACTGCGCACAGAACCAGCAGCACCGCCGCATACAGCAGCTTTTCAAGCGTCAGCTTCGAGAAAAACGACTGCACCTGTTTTTCGTCAATGGCAGTTGTGTCAAGAACGGATGCGATGAACATAATAGCCTCCGGAATGATAGATGCAAAGCATAAGCGCCGCGCCCCTGCGCAAAACAGGGGCGCGATTGGGCTCAATTCAATCGGGTTCAGATGAATCGGTCTGCGCAGGTGCTTCTTCCGCCTCACTGCCGTCCGTCAGTTTTTTGCTGTCAGCATTGACGTAGGCCATGAATTCGTCGCCCGTGATGGTCTCCTTGCTCAGCAGGTACATTGCAATCTCACCCAGCAGCGCACGGTGCTCGACAAGGATGTTTTTCGCATCCGCGTAGCAGTCCATGAGCAGCTTGTGGATTTCTTCGTCCGCTGCAGAGGAGGTGGAATCGGCACAGTTCATCATCGTGCTGCCGTCGAGGTACGGATTTGAGACAGTGGACAGCGCCATAAGGCCAAGCCGGTCGCTCATGCCGTACTGCGTGACCATCTTACGGGCCAGTTCTGTCGCGCGCTCAATGTCGTTCGACGCACCGGTCGTGGCAATACCGAAGACGACCTGTTCTGCAGCGCGGCCGCCCAGCATGGTCTGGAGTTCGACGATGAGTTCTTCCTTACTGGACAGGAATTTTTCTTCTTCCGGCATCTGCATGGTATAGCCCAGCGCGCCAGAGGTGTGCGGGACAATCGTGATCTTGGAGACAGGCTGCGAATGCTTCTGCAGCGCGGCAACCAGCGCATGGCCAACCTCATGATAGGACACGATGCGCTTTTCGGTGTCGGTCAGAACGGTACCCTTCTTCTCCGTGCCCGCGATGACAAGTTCAAAGGACGTCAGCAAATCCTGCTGGTTGACAGCCTTGCGCCCCATGCGCACGGCGCGCAGCGCCGCCTCGTTGACGAGGTTTGCCAGATCCGCGCCGACCGCGCCTGCAGTCGCCTGCGCAATCTTGTGCAGATCGACATCCTCGGCCAGCTTGATATTTTTCGTGTGGACGCGCAGCGTCTGGTAACGTCCGGCGAGATTGGGCCGGTCAACGATGATGCGGCGGTCAAAGCGGCCCGCACGCAGCAGTGCCTTGTCGAGAATCTCAGGCCGGTTTGTCGCCGCCAGGATCACGACGCCCTTGCTTGAATCGAAGCCGTCGATCTCGGCCAGCAGCTGGTTAAGTGTCTGCTCGCGCTCGTCGTTGCCGCCGAATTTGGAATCTCTCGTGCGGCCGATGGCGTCGATCTCATCAATGAAAATGATGGCCGGAGCGACCTTCGCCGCCTGCTGGAACAGATCGCGCACGCGGCTGGCGCCGACGCCGACGAACATTTCCACGAAATCAGAGCCGGAGATGGAGAAAAACGGCACGTTTGCCTCGCCCGCGACGGCCTTGGCCAGCAGCGTCTTGCCGGTGCCCGGAGGGCCGACCAGCAGCGCGCCCTTGGGGAGCTTTGCGCCGATGGCGGCGTATTTCTGCGGGTTATGCAGGAAATCGATGATCTCGACAAGCGATTCCTTGGCCTCGTCCTGACCGGCGACGTCGGCAAACGTGACGCCGGTGGACTTTTCCATATAGACCTTGGCCTTGCTTTCGCCGATGCCGCCGATGCCGCCGCCCATGCGCTTGGTCATGCTGCGCATCAGCAGGCTGAACAGGGCGTACATGATGATGACCGGCAGCAGCCATGTGACGACAAAGGTCACGATGGGGCTGGCCTGCTCGACGATCTCGGTGTTGTATTCCACGCCCTGTGCGTCGAGCCGCGCCTTCAGCTCGTCGTTTGAGACGTTGGGGATATAGCCAGTGTAGTACAGCCGCTGCTGCGCCGACGGCTTTTTGGCCTCGTCGCGCGTCAGGATGACCATGCGGTCAGACTGGAACTCCAGCTCGGCGATCTCATCCTTGTCGAGATACGTCTGGAACTCGTTATAGGTGATCTCCGACAGATACGCGTTGGCAATGGTCGTATAGAGCGAATTGATAAGCAGCGTCGCGATCAGCGCCGCGACCATCAGGAATACGATCCGGCGCCCCTGCCGTCCATCGTCGCCGTTCTGCGGCTTATTGTCCTGCGGCTTTTTGTTTTTTGGGTCGTTATTCAAAAAACGCACCTTCTTTCTGTGAAAACGTGGGAAATTTTAGTAGGGAATTTTCTGTTACAAATCTTATCACACCCATTCCCCATTTACAAGAAAGAACCTGCGGCGGGCAGGTAAATTTTCTGTGAATTGTGAGATTGGGATTGAGGTTTCCGAAAGAAGCTGTTATACTATATTGTGAATTATTATGACATCGGAAGCTGGAGAAACTATGGAACAGAAAAAATGGAACCGGAACGACCGCCGCCCGCCCGTCCGCCGTGCGCAGGAGCCTGCGGAGAATGCAGAAAATATGCTCGAGGGCCGCAACGCCGTACAGGAAGCGCTTGCCGCAGGCCGCCCCATCGACAAGCTTTACATCGCTGCCGGAGAAACAGACCGCGCGCTTTCCCGGCTGGCCGCCATGGCGAGAGAAGCCGGCGCCGCCGTCGTTGAAACAGACCGGCGCAAGCTCGACCAGCTTTCGGCCACGGGCGCGCATCAGGGCGTGATCGCCATGGTCGCGGCGCATGCCTACGCGACGGTCGAGGAGATCCTCGAAAACGCGAAAAGCAGGGGCGAGGCCCCGCTGATCGTCATCTGCGACGAGCTGTCCGACCCGCATAATCTGGGCGCGATCATCCGCACGGCGGAATGCGCAGGCGCGCACGGCGTGATCATTCCGAAGCGCCGCAGCGTCGGCCTGACCGCCGTTGTGGGCAAGGCCTCGGCAGGTGCACTGGAATATCTGCCGGTGGCGCGTGTGGCCAATCTGGTCAGTGCCATCCGCGAGTTGCAGAAAGCCGGCGTTTGGGTCTTCGGCACGGCGGCAGACGGCGATACGGCGCTCTATCAGGCCGATCTCAAGGGCCCGGCCGCTATCGTCATCGGCAACGAGGGCGACGGCATGAGCCGCCTCGTCGCCGAAGCATGCGACTTTAAAGTCAGTATTCCCATGCGCGGCCGCATTTCATCCCTCAACGCGTCGAACGCCGCCGCAATTTTATTGTACGAGGCTGTCCGGCAGCGGGGATAAAGCCATCTTTCCGAACGGACGACTCTGTCCGCCCGCACAGCAGGCAGCTTTTGGACCCTCATAGCAAATCCGCAAGCACCCGCCTGTTTCGTTGTAGGGACCGATGCCTACATCGGCCCGTGAGGCAGCCACGACTTTGCCGAAGAGTTCCGTAAAAGCGGCCCATCCTGCCGGGCCGATGTGGGCATCGGCCCCTACAAAGCGAGTATGGTAGATTCACAAAACATGGAGCACACTATGGAACCAACCAGGCGTCCTGAGGACGAAGCACAACTGAACAAGACGCCCGCGGAGCAAGAGGAGCCGGAATACTCGCTCGAGGAAATTATGAACGAATTCGGCGGCTGGACAAAGCGTGAGGAACCGAAGACCGAGCCGGGTGAGACTGTCCGGCTTGCCACACCTGCCGACCGCCCGCCCGATGCGCAGACACCGTCTGACGAGGAAGCGGCTGACACCATTCGCTTTGCGCCCGTCCATACGCAAAAGGAGCCTGAGCCGGAGCGCCCTACCGTCTGGACCTACCAAGGTGAACCGGATCCGGAGCCTGCCGCAGCAGATCCCAAGGAAGCGCGGGAACGCGCCCGTGCCGAGCGCCGCGAAAAACGGCAGGCCGAAAAACGCCGCCGGCAGCTTGAACGCTTTCAAAAAAAAGAGGCCCGGAAAAAGCGCGCCGCCGAGCAGCCTGAGCACGTTTTTCCCTCGCTGGAAGCCGCGTATCAGTTCTATTCTGCCGCCTCCAGCGTGCGGCTGCGCCTGCTGCTGAGCGTGCTGACCTGTCTGGCGTCGATTTTGCTGCTGGTCTTATCGACCTCCGCCATTGTGGGGGATTTCAGCAGTTATTCACAGGTGTTTTCCGCGATTATGCTGGGACTTCTGCTTGCGCAGGCACTTTTAAGCTATGATATCTGCCTGTCCGGCGTGGTGCAGGCGCTGCGCCTGCGGTTCGATCAAACCAGCATGCTGTTCGTGGTGCTCTGCGCCGTGATCGTTGACGCATTTTTTGCCGTCCTGCAGGGCCGGACACCGTTCTGCACGGTCGCGTCGATTCTGCTGCTGCTCGCCCTGTGGGGGCGGAGTTTACTGTATGAGGCACGGCGCAGATCGCTGCGCGCGGCAGGCAATATGGAAGATCCGGTCGCCGCCGTGCGGGAGGAAAAGGCGTGGCACGGCTACGACTGCATCTTCCGCGCTCCGGGCGACGCCGAGCAGTTTGCCGTCCAGCTGGAAATGCCGGACGCAGGCAGCCGCATCATGCGCTTCTACACGCCTGTTATGACGGCGGTAACGCTCGTGTTATCCGTCCTGACCGCGATGCGCGGCGGCAAGAGTTTTCTCTGGTCGTGGACAGCCATGCTGCTGGCTGGTTTCCCCGCCGGCATCCTCATCGCCTACGCAAAACCGTTTTCCACGTTTGCCAAAAAACTGTACCGCATCGGCGCAGCCGTCGCAGGCTGGCAGGGCGCGCGGATTCTGTCCGGCGAGGCCGGCCTGATCATTGAAGATGCAGATCTGTTCCCGCCGCAGAATGTGACACAGGGCGGCATGAAGCTTTACGGCAGCCGCCCCGCGCCCATGGTCATCGGCTATGCCAACGCCGTCGTGCAGACGGCAGGCAGCGGTCTTGCTCCGCTGTTTGAACAGATGATGCACGACCAGAACGGCAGACGCTATTCCGTCGATACCTTCCGCCGGTATGAAAGCGGCGGTCTCGGCGCGACGATCCGGGGAGATGTCGTTCTGATGGGCTCGATCGCGTTTATGAAGCTGATGCGCGTACGCGTCCCGGAGGGAACGCGGCTCAAGCAGGCGGTCTATCTGTCCGTTAACGGCGAACTTGCCGCCGTCTTTGCGCTCAATTATGCCCCGGCAGAATCCGTTCGGGCAGGACTTGCCTCCGTTCTGCGCGCAGGCGCGCTTGTGCCGGTGCTGGCCACGCGCGATTTTATGATCACGCCGCAATTTTTAAAGCAGCGCTATAAAATCCCGCCCGAGCATATCGAATTCCCCATTGTAGAAGAGCGCGCAGCCCTCTCCGAACCCGGTGCCGTGCGCGCCGGAAAACAGGGTGCGCTCATGGCCCGCAGCAGCTTCGCAAGCTTCGCAGGAAGCGTCGTCGCGGCGCGTGGTCTGCGCGGCACGGCGATTTTGTCCACCTGCGTCGCCATCGCGGGAAGCGTGCTCGGCGTGAGCCTGATGTTTGTGCTGACGTTCCTCGGCGCAGATCTCGCCGCGTCGTGCTGGAACCTGTTTCTGTACACGGTTTTGTGGCTCCTTCCGGGGCTTCTGGCCGGTCTTTTAGCGGGCCGCGCATAGGTACGCATGAAAAATCGCAGATTTTCATGGGATTTGACAAGATTCTAATTGCAATCCTATGGAGATTCGTATATAATGGAATTTAAGAGTCGGCGAAATGAGAACTGCCGAGGGGCGGAGCGCGCCGTCTTGCGTTCCGTCTGGAGAAAGGAGTATTTTTTACTATGGGCTATACTGCCAATGACATTCGCAACATCTGCCTGCTTGGCCATGGCGGCGACGGCAAATCCGCTCTTTGCGAGAGCATGCTGTTCACCACCAAGGCGATCACCCGTCTGGGCAAGCGTGCCGATGGCACCACTGTTTCTGACTTTGACGACGAAGAGAAGAAGAGACAGTATTCCATTTCTTCTTCCGTCATTCCCGTTGAATATAACAAGTGCAAACTCAACGTGATCGACAACCCGGGTTATTTTGACTTTGCCGGTCAGATCGTGCAGTCCCTGCGCGTAGTTGACGCGGGCCTCATCTGCCTGACCGCAAAGAGCGGCATCGGCGTCGGTACTGAAAAGGGCTGGAAGTATCTTGCCAAGGCCAATCTTCCCGCCATGTTCTATGTCTCCAAGCTGGATGAAGAGCATGCCAACTTCTTCAACGTTCTCGATTCCCTGCGCGAGATGTTCGGCGCTTCCGTCATTCCGTTTACCTTCCCCATTATGCAGGGTGAAACGGCTGTCGGTCTGGTTGACTTGATTGAGAAAAAAGCCTATGACGCAAACGGCAAGGAAATCCCCCTGCCCGCAGATGCCAACGATAAGATTGAAGAATACATGGCCGAGCTCAACGAGCAGGTCGCAGAGACTGACGAGGCCCTCATGGAGAAGTTCTTCATGGAAGAGCCGTTTACCGCCGAAGAACTCCAAACCGGCATCAAGGCCGGCATCCGTGAGCGCAGCGTGACCCCGGTCTTCTGCGGCTGCGCCTACACCGGCCTCGGCACCACCAACCTGCTGGCGAACCTCGTCAAGTATGCACCGAATCCTCTCGAGGGCAAGCCCATGACGCAGGTTGACGAGGACGGCACCGAGTCCGAGTTCAAGCTCGCCCCGAACGGCAGCCCGATGGCGTTCGTTTTCAACACGCTGGCTGACCAGTACGGCAAGAACTCCTATTTCAAGGTCATCTCCGGCGACATGGAGGACACCCTCACCGTCGTCAACGCCCGCACCGGCGATTCCGAAAAGCTCGGCAACATGTTCTTCCCGAAGGGCAAGGACAACACCAAGACCTCCAAGGTCTGCTGCGGCGACATCGGCGTCTTTACGAAGCTCGCCTCCGTCAAGACCGGCGACACCCTCGGCATGCCGGGCAAGACCGTCCGCATCAAGGGCATGACCTACGACGAGCCGATGTACAAGATGGCTGTTTACGCCAAGGTCAAGGGCACCGAAGACAAGATCGCCAACGGCCTCGTCAAGCTGAAGGAAGAAGACGAGTCCTTCACCTATGGCAACGACCCCGAGACGAAGGAACTCATCATTGCGGGCGCCGGCGATATGCAGCTGTCCGTCCTCATGGCAAAGCTCCAGAGCAAGTATAAGGTCGAGGCTGTTCTCAAGCCCGCCAAGATCGCGTACCGCGAGACGATCAAGAAGAAGGTCGAGATTCACGGCCGTCACAAGAAGCAGTCCGGCGGTCACGGCCAGTTCGGCGACGTTTATATCCGCTTCGAGCCGCAGTCCGAGTCCGAAGAGATGATCTTCGCGGATGAGACGGTCGGCGGCTGCGTGCCGAAGAACTTCATCCCGTCCGTTGAAAAGGGCCTGCGCAACTGCGTCGGCAAGGGCGTTCTGGCCGGTTATCCGGTCGTGTTCCTGAAGGCCACGCTGTACTTCGGTTCCTACCATCCCGTCGATTCCTCTGATATGGCGTTCCAGACCGCTGCCGGCATCGCCTACAAGGAAGGCCTGCCCACTGCCGGCCCGACCCTGCTCGAGCCGATCGGCGAACTCAAGGTTCTCATCCCTGACGGCAACATGGGCGACGTCATCGGCGACCTCAACAAGCGCCGCGGCCGCGTCATGGGCATGAACCCCGATCCCGAGAACCCTGGCTATCAGATCGTCGAGGCGGAAGTTCCCGTCGGCGAAATGACCACCTATTCCATCGACCTGCGCGCCATGAGCCAGGGCCGCGGCAGCTACACGCTCAAGTTCGTCCGCTACGAGGAAGTCCCGCAGATGAACCAGGCCAAGATCATCGAAGACGCCAAGAAGGAAGAGGAAGAGGCTTAATCGCTCCCCTATCCCATTATGCACAATGCCCCGGTTTCCACATGGAAACCGGGGCTTCTTAAGTACAGGAGGCCAGACCTATGAACGAAGCGAAGCGCGCACAGTTTCATCTTCCCGGCCTGTTTGAATTTTATGACTTTTATCGCGTCTTTCTGCCGCTTTACCGGACGCATCGGGAGTATTTTTACGACTGGTGCGAGATTGCCTCGATTTACGGTGCGCCGGAAGGCTGCCTTTGGGGCGGCGGGCGCGTAGGCTGCGGCAATCAGGATCCGCACACAGTTCTGGCGCTGACGCAGGAATACGGTCTTTCCGCCCGCCTGACGTTCAGCAATTCTCTTTTGACCAAGGCGCATCTCGCAGATTCGGTCTGCAATGCACTCTGCCGCCTGTTTTCGGAGGCAGACGGTCCGCAGAACGGTGTGATCGTCCATTCCGACCTGCTGCTGGACTATCTGCGCGCCGCCTATCCGCAGTTCTACTTCATTTCTTCCACGACCAAAGTGCTGACCGATTTTCCCCAGCTTCGTCAGGAGTTGGAGCGCGAAGCCTTCCGTTTCGTCGTGCCGGATTTCCGGTTGAACAAGGCGTTTGACCAGCTTCTTACGCTGCCGCAGCCGCTGAAGGGCAAGGTGGAATTTCTGTGCAACGAATGCTGCTGGTTCGGCTGCAAGGACCGGAAGGCCTGTTATGAGGCTGTCAGCCGAAAAAATCTCGGAGAGCATGCACCGCACCGCTGTACTGCGCCGGGTTCAGCGAATGGCTACCGTTTTTCCCGGGCAATGGAAAACCCCGGCTTTCTCAGCGTCCGCGATATTCAAACAGTCTATCTTCCCCTGGGTTTTTCCAACTTCAAGCTGGAAGGCCGCAGCCTTGGCAGCGCCATGATTCTCGAGTTTCTGCTCTACTATCTGACAAAACCGGACTATCAGCTGCGCGTGCGCGAGGAGATCTATCTGGATGCGATGCTGGACTTGTTTTAGCGTCAGTTGTCATTGCAGCACGCCGAATTTCCGTAGAGGGCCGACAATTCTTGTCGGCCCTCCACCTGTTTCTTTGGTCTTGTTCTCTGCGGGAGGACAAGATACTCCGCTCTCGCAAGTATCATACAGACTGCTTCTATGTCTGTAACCGTTTTGTCCGCCACCAGCCGCGCCACTGCCTTCTGGATGACCGCCCCGTTTTCAGGATCAATGATGACTGTGAGGAAGGTTCCGATGCTCAGCGTGCCGTGCGTGTAGAACAGCCATCCGAACGGCAGAACCGTGAGCATCTGCGCCGGAAAGAAGGCGTAAGCCATAGACATGCCAAGCTGGCTGCGGCGCATCCAGTCGAAATAATACTGCGCGTTCGCCCGCACCTTCTCCGCCAGCCGCGCATAGGAGGTCTTCCCCTGATTGAACGCCTTGATGACTTCAATGCCGTTGATGTATTCGATCATGGAACTGCTCATCTCGTTGGTTGCCTGCACCGCGCCCTCGAAGTCCTTCGCATAGCCGCCCATGACTGACATCATGAACACGAACGCAATGGGAAACACCGCGAGCGACAGCAGCGCCAGACGTCAATCAAGCACAAACAGATAGACAAGCGTCAAAACCGGAGCTGTGATGTTGGCCGTCATTTCCGGGAACAGGTGCGCCAGCGTCGTCTCCATGCTGTCCACCTGATCGACAATGATCTGCTTGAGTTTGCCACTGGCCGTGTCCACGACTGTTCCGAGCGGAAGCTTCGGCAGCTTGGCAAGCAGCTTCTGTCGGATGGTTTTGAGAATGCGGAACGTCGCCTGGTGGGAGACGGACAGCGCACCGTTATACAACGCAGTGCGGAGCAGATACCCGCACAATGCCGCCGCAAGCCATGGCGCATAGATGCTGAACGCCGTTTCGCCTGCCAGCAGCAGCGCAATGATCCGCTTCGCCCAACTCCCAGATTCGCTGGACCGGGCTTTTCTCTTTCATATCGGATTCCTCGTTTCATAACCGAGTTATGAATTATAGTTAAATGTATTTAATTTGTCAAGTCCTCTTTTTCAAAATCCCCAGCAGCAGCAAAACCTCCCCCTGCCGTGTCCTGCGCGGTAAGGGGAGGTTGGTCAGTTTTATGTTCAGAGCGACAGGAAAGCTTTCCATGTCCGGATATAGGACTGGGCTTTTTCATCTGTCTCGGCCTCGGCGGCCATGCGTAGAAGCGGTTCTGTGCCGGAGAAGCGGCAAATGACCCAGCTGCCGTCCGTAAAATAGACCTTGCAGCCGTCCTCGCGGCTGATGTGGTCAACGCATTCAAATTCCGGGCAGGCGTGCTGTTCAAACAGATATTGCTGAAGCGCAAGCTTGCGGGCCGGGGTCATGGTGAAGGACGCCTCGGCATAGCTGAGTGCGCCGTACTGCGCCTCGATCTCACGGTAGAGCGCGGAAAGCTTCTTGCCGGTCACGGCCAGCATCTCGACGAGCAGCGCGGCAGCGTAGATTCCATCCTTGCCGGAGATATGCCCCCGAACGGCAAGACCACCGGACGATTCGCCGCCGATGATGGCATTCGTCTCCGTCATTTTGGCCGACACCCACTTGAAGCCGACAGGAACCTCATAGCATTTCTGCCCTAGTCCCGCCGCGACGCGGTCGAGCAGGACGGTCGTGGAATTGTTGCGTACGCAGGGGCCCTGCCAGCCGCGGTATTTGACGAGGTAATAATAGAGCAGGACGAGCAGCTTATTCGGGTGGACGAATTGGCCCTGATCGTCGATCACGCCGAGTCGGTCGGCGTCACCGTCGGTTGCAATGCCGAGATCACAGCGGTACCGGTCCATAACGACCGCCGCAAGCGGACCGAGCGTGTCTTCATTCGGCGCAGGAAGCTTTCCGCCGAAGAGTGTGTCGTGGCGGTCGTGGATGATCTCAAGATCGCAGCGGCAGGTCATGAGGATCATGCTCAAGCTCGTCTGGCTGACGCCGTACATGGGGTCGAGCGCGATGCGCAGCTGCGCGTTCTTGATGGCCTCGACGTCGATGGCGGACAGAATGCTGTCGATATATTCGTTCGTCGGGTTGTGCTCGGTGATCATGCCTGCCGCGACGGCGGCGTCATAGTCCATGGATTGAATTTTGTCCGGGTCAATTTGGGCGATCTCGGACTCGATTTTGTCCGTGACGGTGCGGTCTGCGTCGCGGCCTCCGGCGGTGAAGACCTTGATGCCGTTATAGATGGCCGGGTTATGGCTGGCCGTGACTGCGATGCCATAGGGCATGACGCGTTTTTTGACCATGAACATCATGAGCGGCGTTGGCGAGGAACGATTGATGACATAGGGCCGGAAGCCATAGCCCGCCATGACCTCCGCCGCCCAGTGGGCAGATTCCTTGGATAAAAACCTCCGGTCATAGCCGACGCAGATCTCCGCGCCGTCGTGTCCCTCCTTGTGCATGAGGCTGCAAAGGCCCGCGATGAGCAGGCGGATGTTCGCCTTGGTGAATTCGTCCGCAATGACGGCTCTCCAGCCGCCGGTACCGAAATGAATCATCTGTTTGCCCCTCCCATGATAACTTCCGCATGGCACACGCTGCCCGCAGGCAGCACCGGCAGCGCCTCGACCGGTCTGCCGCTTATCAGAATTTTCCTGACGCCCTTCTGCACACTGTCCGGGTTCGTAACATGAATATAATACTCCGCGCCGCGCCAACGGCGCACGACGGTGAATTCCTTCCAGTCCGCCGGGATACACGGGTTGACGCGCAGGCAGTCAAAGTCCGGCTGCACGCCGAGCAGATACTGCGTCGCGGCATAATATGCCCAGCCAGACGAGCCTGTCATGAACGGGTGGTGCGCCTCGCCGTAGGTTGTGTGCGCCTTACCGGAGATGAACTGGCAGTAGGTATAAGGCTCGGCTTTGCGTGTTTCGATTTTATCGTTTTGCAGCGCAGGGCAAAGCGCGTTATAGAACTTCATAGCCCTGTCTCCCCTGCCCAGCTTTGCCTCGGCACACCATGCCCACGGATTCGGGTGGCTGAACACAGAACCGTTTTCCTTGAGGCCGGGATAAACGCGAGTGACAAAGCCGATGGCATCGTCCGGCTTTGTAAAGCACGGCGCGTTCAGCATCAGGCCCCAAGGCGTATAGAGATATTCGTCTACCGCATCCATGGCGGAAAGCCCTCGTTCCCGGCTGGCCGCACCGGACAGAACCGCCCAAGTGTTGCTCTCCATATGGACGCGGCCCTCGGTATCCTGCTGCGTGCCGATTTTTCGGCCGTCGGCGGTGATGCCGCGGATATACCATTTTCCGTCCCAGAGGACGCTTTCACAGGTTTTCGTGACGGATTGGCGGAGTTTTTCATAGCGCGCCGCATCGACCGTACGCCCAAGGCGATTGGCCAACTGCACAAAATTGTCCAGTGCCCAAATATGCAAAAAACTTACCATGGCACTTTCACCGCCGCCGAGATTCAGGCAGTCGTTCCAATCGGCGCGCAGACCCTTGCAGATCCCGTGCGTCCCCACCTGTCGGGCAGAGAAATCAAGAATGCGCATCAGATGCCGGTAGACCGTCTCCTCGCCGCCGTCAGCATAGGTCACAGGCTCGTCGAGGAAGGAAAGTTCACCCGTCTCCTTGACATACTGTACAACAGCCGGGACGAGCCAGAGCGCATCGTCCGCGCATGCGTCCTTTAGACCGTGGACAATCTGGCTCTTATCCGGTGTCGGAATGACCGTGGGCGATTTGAACGACTGCTGCGGCGCGCCCTTTTCAAACCAGCGCGGCTCAAACAGATGCAGGCCGTAGCCCTCCTTCGTAAGCGCCCGCAGGAGTTCGACAAGGCGGCTGCGGCATTTTTCAGGGTTTGCGTGCGGAACCATCATCGCGTCCTGCGCCGTGTCGCGGTAGCCGAGGCCAACGCGCCCGCCGACCTCAATGAACGAGGTGAACCGGGAGAACATAACGTTGATCTCGCTCTGGTAGAGGTTCCAGATATTCAGTTCGGTGTTCATGCCCTCGTTCGGCGTGCTGACCTGCAGGCAGGAAAGCTTCTTATCCCAGAATTCTGCAAGGCGTGAAAAGTCCTCATCCGCCTTTTCCGGTGTCCAGCGGGTCTTAGCCGCTTTTCCGGCCTCGAGATCACCCTCGCCAAGCAGGAATAGAAGCCGCGCTTCCTCCCCGGGCGCAAGCGTCACGTTTTTTTGCAGCACACCGCAGTGGTTTCCGCCCTTCTGGCCGGGAATTTCACATATGCCTGTCTCAACCGCGAGAGGATCGCGCTCCGTGCGGTACGGGCCGAGAAAGCGGTCACGCAGACAGGCGTAACCGTCAGGGGTAAAATCGGACGCAAAAAACTGGAATCCATTTTCTTCATAATACAGATCGTTTTCGATCACGCCGACTTCATATCGGCTTCCGGAGGCGTAGAGACTCATCTGGAAGTTCTGGTTATCCATCTGAATCTGGTGGAAGCTGAATTCCAGATAGGAAAAGACGGACAGATTCCGTGGGATACCTGAGTCGTTGCGGAGCCTGATGTCCCAGAGTTCGATCGGCTCATCCATGGCGACGAACAGCTTCTGCTCGGCATGAATCGCGCTGTAATCGCAGAGGTATTTCACATAACTCAGTCCATGGCGGCAGGAATAGAACTTTTTGTCCTTCCCCACCGGCTGCCACGAAACAGACCAGTAATCGCCGGTATCATTGTCGCGGATGTAAATATAATGCCCTGGGCCGTCCATCGGCACGCCGTTCGGCCGGAAGCGCGTGATGCGGTGATATTCCGGCGAACGGTACAGAAGATAGCCGCCTGCCGTGTGATTGAACACGCCATACATATCGCCGACACCGATGTAATTTGTCCAAGAAACGGGCAAATCGACACGGTCGATCACATATTCGCGGCTTTGGTTGTCAAAATGGCCGTACTGCATAGCTTCTCCCACCTTATCTCAATAATGTATCGCGCAGCTGCGCGGCGAAGGAATGATTCTTCGTATCGAGGCTTGCTTCCCAGACAATAATCCCGGCCAAGTCCGCATTACGGATGAGGTCAAGCTTCTGCCCGAGTGAGCGTGCCGTCTCCACCGATAAAAAACAGCGGTTGAATGTTTTATCCGTCCCGTCGTAGACAAGATACGCGCCGCCTGCCCGCGCGTCATAGGCGCTGTGCCAGCCGGGCGTCTGCAGAAGTTCCAATAAATCCTCCTGCGCAAGCGTATCCCACGTCGGCCGCTCCGGCTCGACGGGAGCGCCGAGCGCTGCCTGTATAGACACAGGTTTTTCCCGCAGGCGCATGGCCGTGCAGTAAAATGGCGAACCGATGCAGACCTTTCCGGACGCGACACCCTGCGCCAATATGCACTGTACGGCGATTTTCGCCTGCGCTGCGCTTGAGGCGTGGCCGCTGACGCCTGCCCAGCAGCCGCATAGATCGTAGGTCATAAGGTTGATGAGGTCGAGGTACTGCGCAGCGCCTGCCCAGTCCTGCCGTGCAAGCGTATCCGGCGCGCCGGAGGCGCAGGCCGTCAGTGCTTTCGTTCCTGTTCCAAAGGCGTCATCCATGGCGGCGCGGAGTTCTGCAAGCAGCAGGACAAAATTCTCCCGGTCCTCCGTTTCCGTTCCAAAGACGCAGCAGCCTTCGTCGCCGTCTGGGTCGGCAGGGTTTCCCTTCCGCTCGCAGGCGGGATATTCCCAGTCGATGTCAAATCCGGCCAGCCATTCGTACCGGCTCAGAAGCGCAAGGCAGTGCTCGATAAAGTCCGCGCGCCCCTCCCTTGTGTACGCCATTTCGGAAAAATACCCGCAGCGTGTCCAACCGCCGACGGAAAGTAGAATTTTCACTGCCGGATAGTTTTTGTGCATCGCCGCGTACTGCGCAAAGTGATTGCGCGGCAGCCCCGGCGCGATTACGCTGGGCGATGCGTCATCCGTGTCGCACTCCGGGTGCAGAGAGACGATGCGCCAGGCAGTCCGCGCGTTTTTTTTCGCGGCACGGCGGGCAAACGACGACTCCTGTTTCCCTTCCGCCGGTTCAAGCGCCCAGAACGCGTGATTGAGATACGTCGCGCAGTCCCACGGCAGCGCGCAGACCTCGCCCTTCCGCGCCGGTCTTCGGTTCAGATTCCAGTTTGCAAAGTATAAAACAGCCTGCCGCACCGATTCCGCCCTCCTTTTTTCGTTTATTCTGATTCGATTATAGACGCCCTGCTTTTCGCATGCAACGGCTCTGTCCGACATCGACAACAACGGGCAAAAAAAAGCAAGGATATCCGCAGGGGCTCTTTGCGCGAATTGGGGGAAGTATGGTATACTGTGGTCAGGCTTATGCGAAACTGACAGAAATTCTGCCTGCGCGTTTGTAGGGGCCGATGCCCACATCGGCCCGTTGAGATGTTGCGAATTTGCCGAAGATTTCCGAAAAAACGGTACATATTGCCGGGCGGAGCAGAGTGTCACCCCTACAAACTGCATCCGTCTTTTGTTTGCTTTTTTCATGCACTTACAGTTTTGAAACAGGAGGATCATTGCATATGCTTGTACGCCCCATCACAAAGGAAGAGCGGCTTCAGTCCGCGCAGCTGTTTGCCATTGCTTTTGAATCGCCGTTTGATCCGAACGATCTGACACCGTTTGCGGAAAATCCTTGCATCTGGGCCGCGTTTGACGAGGAAAGCGGAGAGATGATGAGCACAGTCTATGTGACAGACTATCGGGTGCAGTTTGACGGCGGTCGCTACAAAATGGGCGGAATCGGCGGCGTGGCATCTCTGCCGCAGTACCGCCGCGCGGGCGGTATCCGCGCCTGTTTTCAGAAAGCGCTGCCCATTCTGTACCGCGAAGGCTATGTCTTTTCCTATCTCTATCCGTTCTCTACAGCGTATTACCGGAAATTTGGCTATGAAAGCTGTGTACAGCGGTATCTGGCCGTTCTTGACCTGCGGCAGCTGCGCCCGGCGGAGTTTTCCGGCTCGTTCCGGCTTGCGCGAGGCGGCGATATGCTGCTGCCCGCTATCCGGCAGCTCGATGAGAGGTGGGAAGCGCAGTATAACATGATGGTTCAGCACGCAGAGGCAGACTACCGCTGGCTTCTTTCGGCAGCGCCCGCATCAAAGCAGGAATTTATATATGCAGCGTTCTCAGCAGCCGGTGAACCGCTCGGTTATGCGGCGTTCAAAAAGCAGGACGAGCCGGACGGGCGGAATCTTGTCTGCTCCCGCCTCCGCTTTTCCGGAAAAGACGGCTTCGCAGCGCTTATGCACCTGTTCTCGCGCTTTGCTTCCGACCACCGCTTTGTCAAATTCCCGCTCCCATGCTGCACAGCCATGCAGTACCTGCTGCCGGAATGGTCGCTCGGCGCGGTGCGATGGGAACTGCAAAGCGCCGGTATGGTGCGTGTGGTGAACGCGGAGGCGGCGCTCCGCGCCGCGTGCTACCTCGGCAGCGGAAGCGCCACGCTCCGGCTGCATGACGCGCAGATCGAGGAAAACAATGCGTGCTTTGCCGTCCAGTTTGAAAACGGGCGGGCCATTTCTGTCAGCCGCTCAGATACGCAGCCGGATGCAGAATTGGAGATCAGCATGTTCTCCGCGCTGCTGTGCGGCGTGTGCGATTTTTCAGAGGCGCGGCAGTATTTCCCCGGCCTCGAAGTGTTCCACGAATCCGCGCCGCTTGACCGCGTCTTTTTCCGCAAGCCGCTTTATATTGAGGATTACTTTTAAGTATTCTTTAGGTGCGTCCTGTATACTCACAGCAGAAAGGACGTGATGAGCATGATGATGAAACATCGTATTTTTCTGCTGCTTCTGGTCTTAAGCCTTATGTGCGGCCTGTGCGCCTGCACGGCAGCCCCGACAGACACCGGCGCTTCCGCGCAGACGGATGAATTGTCCGACGCACAGGAAACAACCGCATCCTCTGTGTCGGACGGCACGGAAACAATCATTCAGTTTACAGATGAAGCCGCCTCCGTCTCCGGCAGCGGCTGTGAAGCGGATGGGACGGCGCTGACCGTTTCCGAAAGCGGCGTTTACCGCCTGTCCGGGAGCTGCGCTGACGGCTCCGTCACGATCAAGAAGGGCACAACAGACGTGACGCTGATTTTGGACAATCTGACGCTCACGAGTACGGACACTGCACCTATTACCTGCGGCAAGTCCTCGCAGGTCACAATCGAGGCGGCTGCTGGAACGGTCAATGCGCTTTCCGACAGCGAACAGAACAACGGCGACACATACCCCGCGAACGAGAACGCAGAAAACGCCGTTCTCAAATGCAAGGACGGCTCCCAGGTGACGCTCTGCGGAACCGGTTCGCTCACGCTCACCGCCAACGGCAAAAATGGGATCAAATCCGGCGCTTCGACAGACGAAGACGGCGAAGCCAGCCTCACCATCCGGGAGTTGACGCTGACGATCCATGCGCCAGTCAACGACGCGATCAACGCCGGGCAGCTGCTGACGATCGAAAGCGGCGAGCTGACCATTTCCGCCGCAGACGACGCGATCCACTGCGACTACACGCTGCAGATCGGCGCGGAGGGCACGGACGGGCCTGCGATCTCGATCACAGACTGCTATGAGGGACTGGAGGCTGCCACGCTGAACGTCGCCTCGGGCGACATTCGCATCCGCGCCTCGGACGACTGTCTGAATGCAGCTAATTCCGATCTGACCGGCTTCGATTTCTCCATGAATCTCTCCGGCGGTACGATCAACGCCTATACGACGGACGGCGACGGCTTTGACTCCAACGGCACCATGACTATCTCCGGCGGCACCATTTGCGTCTGGACGGCGAACACGGCAGACAATCCGCCGCTTGATGCTGACGGAACGATCACCATCACCGGCGGAACTGTTTTGGCTGCCGGTGGCAGCGCGGGCATGGGCATGAAGCTTTCCGTCTCGCAGCCATATGTGACCTTTGGCCAGTCCGGCAGTATGCAGCCGCGCGGCGGAGGCGCGGACGCGCTCATTTCAAACGGCAGTACGCTTGCCATTTGGGATGAAACGGATACGCTTTTCAGCATGGAAGCGCCGTGCAGCGCGCGCTTCGTCTTCTATTCCTCGCCCGAACTGACGGAGGACGGAAGCTATACGCTCCTGTCCGATGGTGAAAACGCCGGAACTGCTGAGGCACAGACAGGCGAGAGCCAGTCCGGCTTCGGCGGCATGCCGGGCGGCTTTGACCCGAACGGAGAAGTTCCCTCTGACATGCCAAACAGCGAAACACCGCCCACACCACCCGATGGCGGCACGCCGCCTGAAAAGCCGGACGGCACATCCATGCCGGAGCCTCCGGACGGCAGCACACCCCCGGAAAAACCGGACGGCGCACCGGAACCTCCGGATTCCGGCAGCGTATAACAGCGCCCCGCTCTGGTTTCTTTTATACCGAACCCAAAGAACCACAAAACCGCTCCCCCGGATGCCCGGGGGAGCGGTTTTGAAAAAGCGGAGTTATTTTGCAGCCTTGGCAGCCTTCTTGGCGGCCTTCTCGCGCTCGAGGCGGGAGATGAACAGGGCGCAGGTCGCGTCGCCGGTGATGTTCAGCGTCGTGCGGCCCATGTCGAAGATCTTGTCAACGCCCGCGATGATTGCAATGCCCTCAACCGGCAGACCAACCTGGGTCAGGACCATCGCCAGCATGATCATGCCGGCACCGGAAACGCCGGCCGTACCGACAGAGGCGAGGGTCGCAGTCAGAACGATCATGGCCATATCGCCGAGCGTCAGCTGAACGCCATAGCAGCAGGCGATGAAGACTGCGCAGACAGCCTGATAAATGGCCGTGCCGTCCATGTTGATCGTCGCGCCGAGCGGCAGAACGAAGGAACTGATTTCAGGTTCCGCTCCCATGGCGTTGCAGCACTCAATGTTGACGGGCAGCGTCGCGTTGGAGGACGTGGTGGTAAACGCGGTGATCATAGCCGGGGCCAGACCCTTGAAGAACTTGATGGGGCTCATCTTGGAGAGGAACTTGACGGACAGGCCGTAAACCACGACGACGTGGACGATATAACCGAGGTACGCAACACCGATGATGAGCGCCAGCTTGCCGATGATGTCGGCACCGTTGACAGCGACGACGTTGGTCATGAGGCAGAACACGCCGATCGGAGTAAACTTAATGATCATCATCATGATCTGCATGATGACTTCTTCGCCGCAGTTGATGAGTTTGCCGATTTTCTGGCCCTTTTCGCCAGCGGCCAGAACGCCCGCGCCGAGGAAAATGGCGGTGACGATGACCGGCAGCATGTCGGAGGAGACCATCGGCTGGAGCAGGTTGGACGGGAAGATGTTCACGATGACCTGCATGACGGACGGGGCTTCCTTCGCTTCGTATGCAAGACCTTCGATCTCAGCAGAAGGCAGCGGGGTGAAATTGCCCTTGAAGATGTTGACGAGCACGAGGCCGATGACAACGGCCAGTGCAGTCGTGATCATGTAGTACACGAAGGTCTTCAGGCCGACGGAACCGACGCGCTTGAGGTCCTTCAGGCTGATGACGCCGTCAGCGATCGAGAACAGGACGACCGGGACGACCAGGAACTTCAGCAGGTTGACGTAGATCGTTCCGATGGGCTTGATCCACTCCGTGGTGAAATCGCCGAGGCCGGCGAACGCGAAGATAAGACCGGCAACGATACCGGCAAGCATGCCGATAAATATCCATGCCGGCAGACTGAGTTTCTTCTTTTCTTTCATACAGATCTCCTTTTCTTTTTTTGAGGACATTCCTCAGATTGCATTCAATATACCATAAAACGGATAGGCGGTAAAGGCAATCTGCTCAATCTTAACGAGACTTTAACGCTTAAAATCGAGCATAATGCACAAATCCCACATAGAAACACGCAGCGCGCATCCCGCTTGAGGGGGATGCGCGCTGCAATTTCTCTGGTCTGTTTGTAGGGACAGATACCTGTCTGTGGTGATTCGATTTTGTCGGCGCACTGAAACGGCCTTTGACTGTCACAGCTTCTGCTGCGTATTACCGTTTCAGTTCCTCCCGCAGTGCTGCGGCCCTAGCCTCCGGCGATGCGTTGGAAAGCAACTCCCGATAAACTGCACTGTTTTCTTTCTGCAAAAACGCCGCAGCGCCGCATTCTCGCAGGCCGTGCAGCAAAATCCAGAGTTCCTGTTCCTCTCCAAAGGTCTCGTGGATAAAACGCAGGCCGTTTTCAAGCGCTGCAAGTGTATTCTGCCTGCTCTGCTCCGCTGCCGTCCCGCTTGTTTCTGCCAGAAGCCGCACCGCTTCAAATGCCTCTGCGTCTGACCGCGCGGCAAGCGCGGCATCCACACGCGTCAGAAACGCCGTCTCGCGCCGCTCGTCTTCGGCGGACAGCACGCCGCATTCCCGACGGATTTGAAGCGCCGCGCGGCGGTTCTCCAGCTGCTTTTCCGCACAGGCGGCGTACCCCTCCCCTGCTGGAATGCTTTTCAGAAAGCTTTCCGCGCTGAATGCGAGTGCGGAAGCGTCCTCCATCGCGCGCAGCTGCGTTTGCAGGCTGTGCAGCAGAAATTCCACGACGGACAGCCGCCCCTCAAACGGCAGTTCGCGCAGCGCCTCTGTTCCCGCGTCCGTCTGTCCGCGCAGAAGCGCCTCCAGCGGCAGCGAAGCAGCAAACCGGCGGTAGAGTTCATAAAACGCCGCGAAGCCCGCCGCAATTTCCGCTACATGCAGATATTCCCGCACCTGCGTCTGCGTGCAGGCAAAGCCGAGTGCTTCGTATGTCAGCAGCAGCGCGGACAAATCCTCCCAGCCGCGCGCCGTTACGAAGCTGCCCGCCGCGCGCTGCGCGTCGCAGATGAAAAAGTGCTCCGGATGCAGCCGGAGATAAGCCAGTACCGCTGGGTGAACACCGTGTGCAGCAGCGTAGTCCTGCCAGACGGCAAGGCTCGGCTCCAGATCAATGCGCCGCACCCGGTCGAGCATCGCCATATCAAAGCTTCGCGCGGACTGGTTATAGCGCGGCGGATTGCCTGCCGCCGCGATCATCCACCCCTCCGGCAGCGCATGGACGCCGAAGGTCTTGTTCTGCAGCATCTGCAAAATCGCGGGCATGAGCGTCTCGGAGACGCAGTTGATCTCGTCGAGGAACAAGATTCCCGTCTTCAGTCCGGTTTTCTCCATCTGTTCGTAGACCGAGGCAATGATCTCGCTCATGGTGTACTCCGTCGCACGGTACTGCCGCCCAGCCGCCGTACGGTCAACAATGACTGGCAGGCCGAGCGCGCTCTGGCGCGTGTGGTGCGTCATGGTATAGCAGACGAGGCCGACATGCTCCTCCTGCGCAAGCTGCGACAGGATGGCCGTTTTGCCGATACCCGGCGGGCCCATGAGCAGAACGGGCCGCTGCTTTTCGCGCGGTATGCGCCACAGGCCGTCCTCCGTTCTGGCCGTATAGGCGCGGATGGTCTGCCGCAGCTCCTGTTTTGCCTGTTTTATATCCATGCTTCGTCTCCTTTCGGCTTGTCCGCTTCCAGAACCAGCTTTTCCGCCCACGGCGGCAAATCGATATCGTCATACCGGTACTGCAGCATGGCGAAAATCACCCGGTACGCGGGCGGCGCATCTGGAAACACGCCGTAGCCGTCGGTAAAATACAAAAGTCCCTGCAAATGCGCAAATTCACCCGATTCAATCAGGCCGTCGATATACCGGAACGCAGGGCGGAAGTCTGTGCCTCCACCGCCATGCAGCGTCAGGGCTTGTATCCAGCCAGACAACTCTGTCAGCGTCGTCAGGCGTGTATCCTGCTGTACCTCGCAGTCGCATTCGATCACATGAAGATTGAACCGCTCAAAGAACAGTCCCTCGTGGGCCAGCAGTCCCGCAAGTTCCCCCAAAAATCCAGCGCACAGCGACCGTGAACACGAAGCTGACGTGTCAATTACGACGGCAAGTTCACGCAGGCGACGCTCCTCAGAGTATTCCAGCGGCTCGATCAGCGGCATGCCGCCATAATGCTCCAACCCGTAGAGATACCATGCGTATTGAAATTCTTCGCCGGACACATGCCGGTTCTCTCGCGTCTCGGAAAGTTCGTGCAGTACAGCGGCAAACGGCGCGCTTTCGCGCATGTCCGGTTTGATGGAAAAAGCGGCGCCGCCCGTTCCGCTTCCGATCACCGGCTTTTCCGGCAACGGCCGCGGCAGGAGCCGCCCGAGCGCCTGAAAGCCGGCTTCGTCCCCCTCGCCGGAGCCAGCCGGTCTATCCGCAGCGCATACTGTCTCCCACCGGGAATGATCGTCCAACACCGCGCTTTGCCGCTCATCCGGCGTAAGAAACTCCGGCTCTGTCTCCAAAAGCACATAAATTTCCTCCGCGCGGCCCGCTCTGCGGCTTTGCAGTTTGCAGCGGGCAGAAAACGCAGCGGGCGCTTCGCGCTCTTGCGGCAGAAGCGCATGATGCACCAGTAAAACCGCAAGATCGCAGGCCGTATCCCAGAGCACTCTGTCCCGGCCCATCCTGCTCTGCGGATGACCCAGCATGAGATGCAGCAACAGATGCAGTGTCAGCCGTTCCGGCAGCATGCTTCCTTCTAAAAATTCCCGTTCCAGAAAGTCGGAGGCAAAGAGCGCCGCCTGTCCGTCTGTCCCGGCAGGCATCACATCCGCTTCACAGCAGGAAATCTTCCCCAACGGCAACGCCAGCGTCGGCAGCCGCTCATAAAGCCGCCCGCGCACGACCGAAAACACTCGCTCCCCCGCCGACATACCCTCGCCTCCTGTTTTCTTCATTGTACCAGCTTTCCTTAAAAAAGCAATCCGCCATTTTTCCACTTTACTTTCCGCCGCCCATCTGCTATACTATGTGGGCAGTTAAAAATGCGCTTGTAGCTCAGTTGGATAGAGTGACAGACTCCGACGTTTCTGCCCCATTCGGCTGAGAGAAGCCCAAAGCCGTTGATACGACTGGACTTTTCGGGCGTGAGGGCGATTTTTCGCTTGTTCCTTGACTACTGTTTGACTACCATTTTCAAAAAGCGATGATCGGCACTTCGCCGTTTATCTCATAAATGCGCTCGTAGCTCAGTTGGATAGAGTGACAGACTCCGACTCTGTAGGTCGCACGTTCGAATCGTGTCGGGCGTACCAAAAAGTCCTTGAAATCGTATGATTTCAAGGACTTTTTATATAAAATTATTCTCACGTCATAGCTCAACAGGACATATCTTTTTAACAGTCAGATTCAGATTTCCAAACTGCTCTGCATGATCTGGCTGGCGGCTTTTTTGTTCTTGTCGAATGCGTGGGTGTAGATATCCAGCGTGGTCGATGGCTGGCTGTGTCCTAAGAGTCCGGCGACCGTGCCGACGTCCGTGCCGCTGGCGATGAACAGGCTTGCTGCCGTGTGGCGCAGACTGTGGACGTTCAGGCCGGTTGGAAGATCGTTTGCTTTCAGGATTTTCTTGAAGCGCCATGTGAACGTCGACGGCGTCATAGGCAGCTGCATTCCTTTTCTGCGGAACACATAATCGTCCTTGGTCTGCTTGCGCCGATCGTAACGCTCCGTTTCTGCCACGCAGAAGGCTTCGTATTCGCGCAGCAGACTTTCCATCTCGGCGGAGAAGTACACATACCGGTTTCCTGCTTTCGTCTTTGGCGCTTTCACGATAATCTCGTCACCGGTTGTTTTGACCGCGTTCCGACAGACGTGAATGCTGCGCTCGGCATAGTTGATGTCCTCCCATTTGAGCGCACAGCACTCGCCGCGCCGCATACCAGTGGCGATGATGAGCTTGAAGTATGTTTCGTACAGGACGCTTTCTGCCTCCAACACCTGAATCAGCTTTTTCACCGTTTCATCATCCGCAATCTTTTTCTCTTTTTTCTGACCTGCATATTTATATGTCCGCCACGCAGGATTGTGATCCAAATAGCCGCCCTCCATCGCGTCGGAGAGGATGCCGCACAGACAGCTGTGGACACCCTCGACCGTCGCTTCGGAGAGCGGCTTTCCTGTCGCTTTATTTTTCTGCTTCCGCAGCTTTGTGTACAGACTGCGGAA
>URAZ01000037.1 GCA_900545925.1 uncultured Eubacteriales bacterium
CTGGCATCATACCACAAGATACTGTACCGGTCTATTCGCAATCTGACGAAATATTGAAATACAAACCAAGATACAAAATGAAGCGGCGTTTCGCTCTCTCGTGAAAAGAGGGTTGAAACGCCGCTTTTTTCTTTTCTTAAATTTGAAACCTGAGACGAAGGAGGTCACAAAAATGTCTGTATTCCGTGTCGAGAAAAACAAAGGTTACACGGTCATGTCCAACCACCATCTCCGCAACCATGCGCTGTCCCTCAAGGCAAAAGGCCTGCTCTCGCAGATGCTGTCGCTGCCAGAGGATTGGGATTACACGCTGCAAGGTCTCGCACAGATCAACAAAGAGAGCATCGACGCCATCCGCGAAGCTGTGCGCGAGCTGGAACGAGCCGGTTACATCAAGCGCAGCCGCGAACGCGATGAGCGCGGCTGCCTGCGCGGAACAATCTACACGATCTATGAGCAGCCGCAGACACAGCCAGAACCAGAGAAGCCTGCACAGGCTGTGCCTGCGTTGGTTCAGCCAACGTTGGAAAAGCCTATGTTGGATTCTCCTGCGTTGGAAAATCCAACGCAATTAAATACTAAGAGAAAAAATAAAGAAAGACAAAATACAGATCCATCAATTACCGATTCGATTCCTTTCCCTTCCGGTTTTCCGGAGACTTCGACGCAGAAGCGAACGGAAGCGAAGGACGCATTTGAAAGCTATCGGAAATTGATTCTGGAAAATATCGACTATGACATTCTGGCAGGCGATCCGCACGTTGACCGGGAGCAGCTTGATGAGATCACCCAACTGGTACAGGAAACGGTTTGCAGCACCCGTGACCGTATCCGTGTCGGTGGAAATGACTATCCTGCTGAGATTGTGCGGGCGAAGATGCTGAAGCTGACCGGAGAACACATCCACTTTGTCATGGACTGCCTGCGGAAGAACACCACGCAGATTCGGAATATCCGGCAATACCTGCTCACTGCGCTCTTTCACGCACCAAGCACGATGAACAGCTATTACACGGCATTAGTCGCGCATGATAAAGCCTGTGCTTAAGCACAGCACCGGATCACTATCTGCAAGTGCACAACACCTTCCATGTGTCGATTCGATGCTCATGGATCGCCGCAGTCATTTCAGGCAGCTCATCGAGAGTACAGGTGTGCGAAATCAGATCTATACAGTCGAAGGTCCCATTATCCATCTGGTCTACGGTATATCGCCATTCGTTGATTGGTAGATTGCTGTAGTGTGAATTCCAAATCGCAAGAATCGTTACCTCTTTGCGCAAGAGCTGACTATGGCAGGCTTTCGTAATGGTGGTATCCGCAGCAGGGTTGCCAAGCAATGTGATCGTTCCGAACGGGCAAATACAGGTAATTGCCTGGTTCAGCGCGAAACCGTAGCCTGTACCTTCAATCGCAATATCCGCAAGCTGACCGCCAAATGTCTGCCGGACAACTTCTTGCAGCGGCTGCGTCCGGGAGTTTACTGCCTCAAAGCCACATTTTTTACAGAATTCGACCTTTGCGTCAACGACATCTGAGAACAAGACCCTCGCTGCGCCAGCCAGTTTTGCCCACCGGCCTGCCATAATGCCGATCGGCCCTGCACCGAAAATCAACACATTTGCGCCGAAGTAAACGCCGCTTTTCCGGACAGCATGCTGCGCAACGCAAGCCGGTTCAGCCATAGCAAGCATTGTCAGCGGCGTATCCGCATTGTGGGATTCTACGAAGTTCCATGCGCTGGGTACAAGGCAGTATTCGGCAAAGCCGCCGTCTCTGCGCGAACCCATGTAATCATAGTCTTCGCACATGGCATAATTACCAGACAGGCAGCTATCACAGCGGCGGCAGGGAATCAACGGGAAAAATGCGCCGCGCTTTCCAACCAAGGTCGGGTCCGCATCAGGCCCAACTGCAACAACCGTACCGGAAAACTCGTGGCCAATTGTCAACGGATATTTTTGCTTACTGGTACCGCTGACATAAATGCGCGGAATATCAGAACCGCATACGCCGCAGGCTCCAATGCGAACAAGCAGTTCTGCGCCATTCGGAGTCGGAACCGGGACAGTATCTACGCGAAAATCACCGATGGCATGCAGCCGAGCGGCTTTCATAAAATTGTTATTCATTTAACGCACATCTCCCTCTATTGAATGGCTGCCTGAAGGGTCGCAATGTTTTCAGAAAGCTGGGCTGCAGGTGAGAAAATACTTGACGATCCTGCAACAAAGATATTGGCACCGGCCGTGCGCATCCGCTTGGCATTCTCAAAACTGACGTTGCCGTCAACCTCAAGATCGACATTCGAAAATCCGCGTTCATCCAGATAAGCGCGTGCCTTTGTAATCTTTTCCAGCATGGACGGAAGCAGCCTCTGCCCGGCAAAGCCGGGATTGACGGTCATAAGAAGGACACCATCAATGTCCTCCAGTACATAATCCAAAACAGACAGCGGCGTTGCCGGGTTCAGGGCAAGCATGGGCTTTCCGCCAAGCTCACGAATTCGAGCTAGGACACGCGGAATATGCGGCGTACTTTCCCAATGTACAGAAAAGTATTCACCCGGCTGGATCTGGAACCAGTCCAGCTTGTTATCCGGGCGTGTAATCATCAGGTGCAGATCCAAAGGAATCCGCGTCATTGTGCGCAAGCGGCGGCAAAAGTCTGTTCCAAGTGTATAATTCGGTACGAATTCTCCGTCCATACTGTCAATATGCAGATATCCGATTCCGGTTTTTTCGAAGGCTTCAATGACAGATGTCATTTCTGAAAAGTCGACGCACATCATGGAAGGCGCGATTAAACCTTGTTTCATGTTGCTCTCCTTTCGCAATGTCTCATTTTTTCTATATCACGCAGGACAATCTGCCGTCAATAAGATGAGCGAGGTTGGAAGCGAGGTTGGAATACAACAAAAACTGTGAGGAAAAAACGAGCAGAACTGCGCAATAACGTGCACAGTTCTGCTCGTTTTCATATAAGGTCAGATTCAGAATATCAGCTTATCTCCGAGAAGGGCAACATAGTTCGGATCATCCGGACAGCGGTCTGTGATAATATAGTCAATTTCCGAGATGGAAAAAGAGCGGAAGAAAAACTGCTTATCAATCTTCGTACTGTCGCAAAGAAGAATGCGCTGCTTTGCGTGCTGATAAAACACGCGCTTAACTGAAACATTTTCGTCGCTGAGTTCTGAAGCGCCCTGTTTTGCGGTAAAACCGGCACAGGAAAAAAAGAAAATATCCGCATTCAGATTTTCAATCGCTTTCAGTGCCAGATTTCCTGTTAGCTCATCCCATGGCGAGCGAAGAAAACCGCCGGTGGAGAGGATAGACAGATGCTCTGTGCTCTTCATATTTGCCAGAATCGCAACACCGTTCGTCGCTACCTTGACATCCGGATACATGGTAAGTTTTGTGGCTAAGATCGCCGCAGTCGAGCTGGAATCAAAAAAGTATGTTGCAGATGGTGCAAGAAACCGAGACGCAAGATCTGCGATTCGCTGCTTTTCAGCGAGCTGCTGCGTACGGCGGAGACTTGCTGGTGTGTCAAAGGTGCTTCCGGCAGTCAGGACCGCTCCGCCGTGAATGCGTTTCAGGAAGCCTTGCGCTTCCAGCTCTGAAAGGTCGCGGCGAATCGTGCTCGGGCTGGCATAAAGCTGGTCTGTCAGCTCTTTAACGGTAATGGTGTTTTTGCTTTCCATACAGCTTAATATCTGCTGCTGGCGTTCGTTATTCAGCATGATGATCTCCTCTTCTGCCCCATGTAAAACTAATACAGGCAGAACTGTTCCCTAAACTTTGAGGGTGAAATACCTTCTGTTCGCTTGAAGGAGCGATTAAAGGATGCGGGATCGGAAAAGCCGACTTTTTCACCGACTTCATAGATTTTGATGTTTGGGTTGAGAAGAAGCTGTTTGGCGTGAAGAATCCGCACATTGTTCAGGTAGGCAGAAAAATTCTCACCTGTCTTCTGGCTGAATAAATTACTGAAATAGGAAGGATTCAGATGCACATATTCCGCAACTTTTGTCAGCGAAATATCATCACTGTAATGCTTTCGTATGTAGTTTTTTGCATCGTTAATCAGTTCGTTCGGATCTGTGGCAGCAATACACATCGAAGCATTTTCGTTGACGCGAAGAAGATTGATTAGCGAAAGGAACTCGTGCTTGTCAATTGGTTTCAACAGATAGTCTATGGCACCATGTTTCATGCACTGACGAACATAAGTGTAGTCGTCGTAGCTGCTTAGTACAATGACCTTGATTTCCGCGTCGAATGTATGGATCATCTTTGTTAATTCCATACCGTCTATCACAGGCATTTTGACATCGGTGATTACAATGTCCGGAAGCAGTGTTTTAACCGTTTTCATTGCTTCTTCTCCATTGGATGCCTCTGCAATTGTCTGCATATCAGGAAACGCCTGCTGCAAGATAGAAACGATTCCCTTGCGGACAATTTTTTCATCATCAACAATCAAAACCTTCATAATTTGCTCCTTCATTCTGTTTCTATATACTCTCCCTGGCTTTTTATCCACATTTCAATCCCCTTGCCGAAGACCTCCGCGGAGACGAGCCAGCCGGAGTCATCCTGCGAGAGAATTTCGGCGGTTGGGAGCCGGTCAAGCACGGACTCAATCGACGGGCCGGTGTATTTGAACCGGATTTTTTGCAGTTTGCCGCCGTACATAAACTGCACACGCTTGCGGAACTCGCCCTCCTGAAAACGTTTGGCGTAGGCGGGCGTAAAGTACTCGCCGGTCGGGCAGAAGGCACGAATGCGGTCGATGCGGTAGATGGTCGGATAGGAATCCTCCGGGTTCTCAAACGACTGCTTCCGGTCAACGCCGCGCAGATATGCGGCCAGATAGAAATAATACTCTGAAAACAGGATACCGACCGGCTCGACCGTCCGGCGCACCGTCTCAGTTCCCTTGAGCCGCTGATAGTCCAGTTCCAGCACCTGCCGCTGCTGCACGGCCTGTCCCAGTTCCCACAGGCCGCGCAGGATGGGCTTGCCGTGGTGCGGCTCGATGTAATGGAGCTTTTCGCTGCCGATCATCTGCTGCGCGGCGCGTTTATTTTCTTCCGGCACACAGCAGCTTACCAGCTTGTCGAGGATCGGCAGCATTTCATCCCGCCGCATGGAGCGGCTTTCGAGCAAAATCTTGCACACGGCCAGAATTTCGCTGTTGCTTAAGCACGCGGGCTTCGCGTCCGTCAGTCGGTAGCCGCCCGCCGCGCGGTCATAGACCACGTCCTGCGGCAGCATTTCGTTGGAGAGGAACGAGCGCAGCGACTCCAGATCGCGCTGGATGCTGCGTGCCGTGACGCCGAATCCCTGCGCCAGATCTGTCTTTTTCAGCACCCGGCCGTTTAAGAGCCGTGCGTAGATCGAAAGCAGTCTTGCGGATTTAAGTTCGCTGAATTCTTCCATCCCGAGTCCTTTCTATGCGCTTAAAAGCACAATTTACTATCTGTTAAATAGTATATTATATCTTGTAAATCATGTCAATCCTTGTCTCTGTTGGGTAACATAGTATCGAGGTGAAGCCCATGCGACAGGAATTTGAACAGGAATACTTACAGCTTGGTCTGAAAATTGCATACTACCGGAAACTGCGCGGTCTGACGCAGGAGGAACTTGCCGAGCGCATCGACCGTTCCCCTGCCTTTGTCGGCCATGTAGAAGCGCCGAATATCAAAAAAGCCGTCTCGCTTGACACGCTGTTTGCTATCGCGCAGGCACTGGACGTTCCTGCATTCCGCTTCCTGAATTTTGATGATTCTGGATTATAAGTCCAGTGTAGCAAATCACATAGACAGCATTTGTCTATGTGCAGCATTTTTCACCATTTTTCTCATACGGTTTCAGAAAACGAACCCCCTCCGATTTGCAGTCGGAGGGGGTTCGCTGTAGATTCAGAAATATGCGCTTATGCCCAGACGAACCAGCAGTAGAGATAGCCGGTCAGGACGGCGAGGAGCGTAAACGGGACGCCGATCTTGAGGAAGTCGGAGGCCTTGACCTCATAGCCCTCCTTCTGCAGAATGCCGATGGCCGCGATATTGGCCGAAGCGCCGATGGGCGTCAGATTGCCGCCGAGCGTCGCGCCGACGAGCAGGCCGAAGTACAGAACATGCGCATCGCAGCCCATCATAGCCGCAATCCCCTGCACGACCGGGAGCATCGTTGCAACATACGGAATGTTATCAATGAAGGCCGAGATAATGACGGAGCCCCAGACGATGATGGAGTACATGCCGAAGAGGCTGTTTCCGCCGAGTTTCACAAACAGGGCGCTGATGTCCTCAATGACGCCCGTTTCGGTCAGCGTGCCGATGACGACGAACAGGCTCATGAGAAGCAGGAGCGTTTCAAAGTCAATTTCGCCCAGCGCGTACTTGATGGGGCCGAAGTGCTTTTTCTGGAGGATGGAGCGGACGAGGCCGATGAGGAACAGCGTCATGCAGATCAGGCCATTTGTAACGGCAGGACGGCCGGGGATGAAGGACGCCGCGATCAGCAGCACGACCGTGCCGACCAGCAGATACGTCGGGAACAGATCCTCCACAACGGTCGGCGCGCCGACCGTGACCTTGCCCTTTTCCTTGCGGAAGATGAACATGATGACGGGGACGGTCACGAGCGCGCCCAACTCAACGGCAAAGAAGATGGAGCATTTGCCGTCCATAAAGATGAAGTCCAAAAAGTCCATGTTGGCGTAGCCGCCCAGCATGATGGACGTCGTATCGCCGACGAGCGTCGCCGCACCCTGCAGATTGGACGAGACGGCGATGCAGATGAGAAGCGCGACCGGGGACATTTTGAGCTTCTTTGCGATCGACAGCGCGACCGGCGCGATCATCAGGACAGTTGCAACGTTATCGACGAACGCCGACACGACGCCTGCGAACACGGACAGCGCGACCGCGACCCACATGACGTTGGGCGTCTTCTGCAACAGAAGATCGGCCATGCGCTCCGGCATTTTGGACTCAATAAACAGCGCGACCGTGCCCATCGTACCGGCGAGCATCAGAAGAACGTTCCAGTCGATGGCGGTAAAGACAGAGGACAGCGGCATCGCACCGGAGACAACGAAGATGACGGCGGAGATGAGCGCGACATAGGGCCGCTTTTTTGGCAGCGCGATCATCAGAATGTAGGTGATGGCGAAGAGGATGATGGTAAACAGCTTCATGACGGGACTCCTAACATTTTCTTATTTCCTTCTTTTCTCAGTCGGCAAAGAATGTGATTTTGCCGCTGGTGATGACGGTGATGATATCGGCGACCAGGCATACGACGGTAACGATGCGCGAGACAGTGGCAAGCACCGCGGGCAGCTCGACAAAGGACAGAATCGACAGCACATAGGCTGCCACCATGATCCAGCCGATGACCTTGGCTTCCGTGGTTTTCCCGGCGGCGCGGTACAGTCCGCCCACCAGACCGTCAACAAAAATCACAAGCACGAGCAGCAGCCATTTCGGCAGCTGGTCGATCCCATTGCGCAGCTTTTCCAGAGTTTCCATGATGTTTGATTCTCCCTGTTTGTATATTGGGGCGGAGTCTCCGCCATTTTTTAAGACGAACGGACCCCGGGAAAGGTTCCCGGAGTCGGAAAAATTTTTTATGCCATGCGCTGGCCGTTGATGACGAGCGCGAAATGCAGGCCCAGCTTCTCTGCCGCGCGGCGGCACAGGAGCATGCGGTCCATGAAAATTTCAAAATACTCGATCACCGCGCATACCTCCGTGTCGATGGCGAGCGTCAGACAGATCTCCTTTTCTGTCAGCGTGACCTCGTGCTTTTTGACGGAGTAATTCACGCGGTCGTGAATATCAAACGCCGCGCGGGCCTTTTCACGCACACGGTTCGCGCGCACGTCCATTTTATCCGCCAGAATGAGCGCCGCTGCCACGGGGTTGACCGGGAAAGCTGTCTTTTCGTCGTGGTTGCCGATGGCGGTGATGATGGTGGCCGTCTCCTCGGGACTTGCGCCCATCTTGTCGAGGATACGGAAAGCCATAACCGCGCCGGACTGCGCGTGGTCGATGCGGTTGACGACGTTTCCGATGTCGTGCAGCCAGCCCGCGATCGCAGCCAGTTCGCAGGTGCGGTCGTCATAGCCCAGCGTCTTCAAAATGGCGCTGGCCTGCGCCGAGACAAGCCCCACATGGGCGAAGCTGTGCTCCGTAAAGCCCAGCGCGGACAGCGATTCGTCCGCCTTGCGGATATAGCTTGTGATCTCTTCGCTTTTCTTGACCTGTTCGAGCGTGATAGACATAGGCGCTCCTTTTCTTTCTTTACAGATTTGCCAGCGTTGTGCCGGTCAGCCAGTGCAGCAGCTCCTCGGGCGTGGCGGGCTTCCCGACGGTCAGAAATTCTGTCCGCCCGGGAACCATCTGCGTGTTATCGTCGCTTTCTGCCCAAGTGACGCGCTGTAAAACGCGCGTTTTGCAGGTTTTGAGATCGGTGATCTCCGGCGGCACCTGCCGGTGCTGAATGAGAATGCTTACACCATAATTATCCGAGGTCCAGCGGCCGAAATTCGTCGTCGGCTTGCGCCATTTCCAGCGGCAGCGGGCCCCGCCGTCCTCCATTTTGACCAGCTTCAGATAGCCGCCCTCCACATCCTGCACGCAGCGCATAAGCCAGACGACATGATAGCCCGCCTTTTGGAAAAACTCGCAGACATCGAAAAAATGCGCTTTCATCAGAAGCCCGTCCTGCAGCATGACGACGAACTGGTTAATCTGGATGTAGGCAATGCGCGTCTGCCCGTCTACGGTGACGGGGACGCTCCGGTTCTCCTCCGGCACCAGCGACTGCCAGCGCTCGCGCCAATGCTGCTGATCGTCGGCCTTTTCCTGCCGCTTTTGCTTCAAAAACCCAAATAGCATACGCCTGTCCCTCCGGCTGTGTGCGCACCGTTCGTCTGTGACTGCATAACAAATAAATTCTACCTGTCCGGGAAACCCTTGTCAAGAGAATCCTGCATTGACGAAGCAGCCGGAAGCGATTAAAATAAAAAATCATGGTTCATCGCCTCAGGAGGGCTTTTTCATGGACGCCTATCCGAACTTGAATACTCTGTATCTATCTCCGCGCCTGCAGGCGCGGCTTGCGGACGCCGCCGGCTATCCCGTCACGACCATCGTGGCCCCCACGGGCTACGGCAAGACGACCGCCGCACAGTATTTGCAGCGGCGCATCGCCGCCGAAGCACCGGACGCGCGTGTGTTCCGCCAGTTTCTCTCCGGCGGCGGCCGACAGGAATTCTGGGCCGGGCTCTGCCGCGCGCTGCACACCGCGCCGCAGCTGTCGGCGCAGCTGCTTGCACTCGGCTATCCGGACAGCCCGCACACACGGCAGCAGCTGCTGGAACTGGTGCAGGACGCACTGCCAGCGCAAAGCCCTGTCTGGTTCATTCTAGACGATGTACATCTGCTGCAGGGCGGCGAGGCAGCGGAACTTGTCTCGTTTCTGGCCGAACGGCTTCCGCTGCAGGTCCATCTGCTCCTGCTCTCGCGCAACCAGATCTTTTCCGAAGCACAGAAGCTGCGCCTCGGCAGCCGTCTGCTTGAACTTAGCGCGGCGGATCTGCGGCTGACGCAGGAGGAACTTGCGCAGTATGCCGGACTTTGCGGTCTGCCGCTTCCAGAGCGGGAGTCGCAGGCGCTTCTGTCCGTCAGCGAGGGCTGGATCGCCATGGTCTATCTGATCTTCCGCGCCTATGCCCAAACCGGCACATGGCGCTTTGACACGAAGGGCATGGACACGCTGATCGAGCAAGTCATGTTCGAGCCGCTTCCCGAGCGGCAGCGTCTGTTTTTGCTGGATAATTGTATGGCAGAGGATTTCAGCGCCGCGCAAGCAGCCTTTGTTTGGCAGGCACCGGATGCGGACGTGCTGCTGCACGATCTGACGCACAACAACGCATTCATCACCGAAAGCACCTCCGGCGTCTACCGATATCACCATATGCTGCGGCAGCTTCTGCGCCGGAAATTCGCTCTTCTGCCGCAAAGCGCGCAGACGGACGCCTGTAGGCGGCTTGGCAGCTGGTACGAGCGCACGGGGGAATATCTGACAGCCGCTGAGTTTTTTCGGCAGGCGGGCGAGTGGGACGGACTGCTGCGCACGGCAGCGGCAGACTGCGGCAAGTCCATCGGCGGTGAGCACCGGCAGATGCTGCTTTTCTGGTGCCGCGGCTGCCCGGAGGACGCGCTGCGGCGGCACCCGGACGCGGTGTGTGTGCTGATGCGCAAGCTGTTCTCCTTCCGTGAGATTCCAGAATTGATGCGCCTACGGGCAATTTTACTGGATGCCTTGCAGCCGGGCGGTGCGTTTCCCGAACGGGAACGGGAAAACTATCTCGGTGAATGCGACCTCGTGATGAGTTTCCTGCGCTATAACGACATTGCCGCCATGAGCGTGCTGCACCGCTCGGCCTGCAAACGCATGACGCGCACGACACGCTGCATCGACCTCGGCGGCACATGGACCTTTGGTTCCCCGTCCATTCTTATGATGTTCCACCGCGCGCCCGGGCAACTGGATGAGGAAAACGCGCAGATGCGCGCGTGTATGCCGTATTATTATCAGGTCACGGACGGCCACGGCAGCGGCGCGGAGCATTCCATGCAGTGCGAGACGGACCTGCTGCGCGGCAAACTGACCGAAGCCGAGATTGGCTGCCATCTATCGCGAGATGCTGCGCTTGCGCGCGGCCAGTACAGCATTCTGCTGACGGCGGAATTCACGGCCCTTCGGCTGGCACAGTTCCGCGGCAATGCGCCGGACGCAGGACTTGAACGACTCCGGCAGACACTGAAGGGGAACCGGCAGTTCCTGCTGCTGCGCACGCTTGACCTGTGCGGTGCATGGCTGGACGCGCAGCGCGGGAAGGCAGACGCGGACGAATGGTTTATGTCCCCGGAGGCCGACGCATCGTTTCTGGTCCCCGTGCTGCCCATGCTGCGCACGGTGCAGAATGAGGTCTTGCTGACTGCCGGCGCGTATACGAAGCTGCTTGCGCGCAAAGAGGCCTGTGAAGCGCTGAACGAGAGTCTGCACACGAATCTTGCATCCTTGTACCTGCATATCCAGCTGGCCTGCGCAGAAAACCGCCTTGGCCGTACGGATGCGGCTCGGCAGGAGTTGGAAACGGCGTGCACCCTCGCTGTGCCGGACGGATTATACCTGCCGTTTGCCGAGCATACAGCGGATCTCGGCGCCCTTCTGCCGGAGGTTTTTGCCGGAAATGCGGCAGCGCAGGCCGTTCTGCACTGCACAGCAAAGCCGGATGATCGCGGCCTCAGCCCACGCGAACTGGAAATTGCCCAGCTTGCCGCCGCACGGCGGACAAACGCGGAGATCGCCGCGCAGCTGCATCTGTCGGAGGCGACGGTCAAAAACCACCTCAAGCGCATTTTTGACAAGCTGGGGCTTGACGGCGGCGCGCGCGGCAAGCGAAACCTGCTGGCCGATATGCTTCCCGAAAAGATTAGCCCCTGAGGGGCCTATGAAAGCGAGCCGCTCCACGGTAAACTGGTATCAGACCATGTATCGTGGAGCGGTTTTCTCTTTTTCGGAAAATCAGATCGGGAGGACTATTATGAAAAAAATCAGAGCCCTGCTTCTTGTGCTGCTGGCGGCCATGCTGTGCGCGCTGCTGGCCGGCTGCGGCGAGAAGGACGTGTCGGTGTCCGTCACGCTGGTCAACCGCAGCGGGCGCGACATTTCTTCTATCAGCATCACCCCCTCAACCAGCAGTGACTGGGATACGGAGTTCGTCGATGGAATGTTCCATGACGGCGAGAGCATCGAGTCCGGTTTGGGCACTTACAAGGAATCCGAGGTTCCCGATACCTATAATATTCTTGTCTACAACGACGAGAATACCATTCTGTATGATACCAGCGTCGATGAACTGGATTTTGCACTTCAGGACGGTGATTATATCGTCTTCCTGCCGCCGGAGGGCGAGGTTCCCATCGAGATCACACACGACTATGACCCTTCGGCCTATGAACTGGACTATGAGCCGACTGGCTACACCGAAGAGGAATTGAGCGGCGGCGATCTGAGCGGCTACACCGGCTGCTGGAAGCTGGAAAACGAGCCGTTTTATTTTGTCATCAACGAGGAGTTTGAATGGATTGCCATCAATCTCTACGGCGAACAGGTCGGCCCCGGCTATGTGGTCAATGAGGGCGAGTGCATCACGCTTTACATGGAGGACGACTCTGCGCTTGTCTCTCTCTGGCAGACGGCCTACGGGGACTTAAGCGATGCAAATGGCAATACCCTCACGCCTATGGACTACATCATGCTCCTGCCGACGCCAGAGGATGAACTGAACCAGACCGCCTCCTTCCCCGGCGGCTTTACGAACGTCACGATCAATTATCCCATCCAGATGGCGGCGCACGAGCATCCGAATGTTTCAAACGCCCTGAGTTTCAACGCGGTCATGGAGGACGGCACGGACGATTATTATTCCAACATCATGATTGCCTTCCAGCCCATTGAGGGTTTCGACCCCTACATGGAAAAGGGCGCAGCCGCCGCGAAGACCTATATGATGAAAATGCTCGAGGACTTCATGAAGAGCATGTACGGCAGCTATCTTATCAAGTCCTTCGGCTCGGATTTCAAGGACAACGGCGACTATTACAGCCTGACCGGCTATATGTGGCTGGACGGAGACATCTTCTCCGACGGCCCCTCTCAGCCCGTGCGCGGCTGCATGGAGGTCCGGTATTACGGGCCGACGGGGTATGCCCTTGTCGCAACGACCATCGCGCTCGAAGGCCGCATCCGCAACTACTTTGATATCTGCAACAACATGCTCACGACGTTGTCCTACACTGCCGGCTGGAGCACCGCCCCCAAGGCCCGGCCCGCCTATTCCGGTGACACCGGCGACTACGGCACGCCGTATTACTGGTACGACGAGGACGGAGATATCTGGTACTGGAACGGCTATGAGAACGAGTTCATCGGCTACGGCAGCGACGGCTACATCGATGAGGACAGCGGCGAATACATGGAGTCCAACGACGCGGGTTGGGACTATGACGACGAGTATTACGACGATTATGATCCATGGTCCGATCCCGGCGACGGCTGGGGCGACTACTCGGACGACGAAGACGGCTGGGGCGATTACTTCTAAACCACACCCGGAGAAAGGAGGGCTTTGCGTATGCGCGCAGATCTGGCGCTGATCTTCTTCCTTCTATCCCTCGGAGGCGGGATTGTGCTGCTGGCACTGCGGAAAAAACGCGGCGGCGTGCCGCTGCTCACCGGTGGGATCGTCCTGCTCATCTGCGCGGCTGCGCTGGCGCTGTATCTGGCAGCGGCAGTGCTGCTGGTGCTGGCTGTGCGCTGAAAAAAGAAAAAATATCATAGGATTTCACAGATATTTAAAAACTGCCCCCTAAGATTTTTAATACCATCCTGATATTCTATACTTGCAAGAAGCAAACGTCTTTTTCATTTTTCTCCTTTCTCCATATTTTAAAAGAAACGCGCAGGCAAGCCGGTCACTTGTCTGCGCGTATTCTTTAGCGTCGCTTGACAATCGACGCTATTCTCCCGGAAAACTGTTCACAGTTTCTTTACCGGTTCGTGAAATCCTGTTCAAATTCTTCCTCTATACTAAAAGCACAAAAGGGAAACAAACCGGACGGTTCTCTTTTGTACGGTTTGACCATCCGGCGATGCGCTGTCTGATGCCGCGGAAAAATCTGCGGATAAGCCGACAGACGTGCGCGTGACAATCGCCGTTCTCCTCCTCCAAATTCTTCATTATTTTCACCCCTGTTTTCCTTACGCGCAGTCCAAAGGCGGGCTGCGCGTAAGCCAATTAAAAGCACAAGCCCGGCGGGCCGCAGAAACGCGGCCCGCCGGGCTTTTCTTGTGATTCCGGGATAGCGCACTCAGAACAGGGTCAGCTGGCTGGTGAGCGGGAGATCGCCGAAGGCACCGGCGGATTGCAGCTGGTCGATGAGCGTCTTGGATACCTTCGGGCAGGCGTCTGCGAATTCCTCGACGGACAAAAACTCCCGTCCCTCGCGGGCATTCATAAGGTCCCATGCCGCCGTTTCGCCAAGACCGGCCACGGCCACGAACGGCGGACGCAGCTGCCCGTCCTCGATCTGAAATTTTGTTGCGTGGGAATGATAAATATCGATCGGTGCGAACGTAAATCCGCGCAGATAGAACTCATAGCAGACCTCAAGCGTGGTGAACAGATCGTCGTCCTTGGCGCTGGAATCCTCGTCCTCCTTGATCTCCTGCAGCTTTTTTTTGACAAGTTCGATGCCGTGGCACATCATGCCCTCGTCGAAGCCGCCTTTCTGGCTGCGGCGGTAGAAATAGGCCGCGTAAAACGCAAGCGGCTGGTGCACCTTGAACCACGCGATGCGGAAAGCCATCATGACATACGCTGTTGCGTGGGCCTTCGGGAAGAGATATTTGATCTTTTTGCAAGACCCGATGTACCACTCCGGCACGCCTGCGGCCTTCATTTCCTCCTCCGCGCCGTCGGGCAGACCTCTGCCCTTTCGGACAGCCTCCATGATCTTGAACGAGCGCTTTTCCGGCATGCCGCATTTGATGAGATAGAGCATGATATCGTCGCGGCAGCCGATGGCGTCGTTGACGGAGGCAGTCTTGGACAAAATCAGATCGCGCGCGTTGCCCAGCCACACGTCCGTGCCATGGGAGAAGCCGGACAGCCGGATGAGCGTATCGAATTTCGTCGGCTGCGTCTCCTGCAGCATCCCGCGCGTGAAGCCCGTGCCGAATTCCGGGATAGCGACGGAACCGACCGGCCCCAGAATGGGGTCGTTTTCATAGCCCAGCACCTTGCTGGACGTGAAAATGGACATGGTGTCCTGATCATCGAGCGGAATTTTCTGCGCGTCAACGCCGGTCATGTCCTCGAGCATGCGGATCATGGTCGGGTCATCGTGGCCCAGCATATCGAGCTTCAGGAGGTTTTCCTCCATGGAGTGATATTCAAAATGCGTCGTGATCCACTCAGAGTCCTTGTCGTCCGCCGGGTGCTGCACGGGGCAGAAGTCCCAAATCTCGTTCTCCTGCGGAATGACGACGAGGCCGCCGGGGTGCTGGCCGGTCGTGCGCTTGACGTTGACACAGCCGAGCGCCAGCCGGTTCTCCTCCGCCTTGGGGACGGTCTTGTTCCGCTCCGACAGGTACTTTTTTGCGTAGCCGTAGGCCGTTTTCTCTGCAACAGTGCCGATCGTGCCCGCGCGGAAGACGTGCGTCTTGCCGAACATCTGCACACAGTAGGCGTGCGCCTTGGCCTGATATTCGCCGGAGAAGTTGAGATCGATATCCGGAACTTTATCGCCGCCGAAGCCGAGGAAGGTTTCAAACGGGATATTGAACCCGTCCTTGTCAAGCTTCGCGCCGCACTTCGGACATACGGCATCTGGCAGGTCCGCGCCGCAGGCGCAGTCAGCCGGAACATCGAACGTGGTAAACTTGCACTGCGGGCAGCGGTAGTGCGGCGGATAGGAATTGACCTCCGTAATGCCGGACATGAACGCCACAATGGACGAGCCGACCGAGCCTCGGGAGCCGACAAGATAGCCGTGCTCCAGCGAGTTCTGCACCAGCTTCTGGGCCGACATGTAGATCACGTCGTAGTGGCAGGAGATGATATCGTGCATTTCCGTATCAACGCGCTTCTGCACAAGTTCGGGCGGATTTTCGCCGTAAAGCCGGTGAAGCTTTCCGTAGACAAGGGCTTTCAGGTCTTCAACGGAGTTTTCGATCTTTGGCGCGAACAGATTGTGCGGCACGGGCCGCAGCGTCTCGCACCAGTCAACGATACGGTTCGGGTTTTCAATGACAACCTCATGCGCCTTTTCCGGGCCGAGATAGGAGAATTCCTCCATCATCTCATCTGTCGTGCGCAGATACAGCGGCAGCGGCCGGTCGGCATCGGGCATCTGCTTGGTGGCAAGCAGGATGTGGCGGAAGATTTCGTCCTCCGGGTCAAGGAAGTGCACATCGCCTGTCGCCACGACAGGCTTTCCGAGTTCCTCGCCGAGCCGGACAATCGTCCGGTTGAAACCGCGCAGTTCTTCCTCGTCCTCGGCAAGCCCCTTGTCGAGCATGAAGCGGTTGTTGCAGATGGGCTGAATCTCCAAAAAGTCATAGAAGCTTGCGATACGCTTGAGTTCTGCCCAGCTTTTGTGGTTCAGGATTGCCTGAAACAATTCGCCCGCCTCGCAGGCCGAGCCGATAATCAGGCCCTCACGCCATTGCAGCAGTTCGGACTTCGGCATAATGGGCACGCGCTTGAAGTATTTGAGATTGCCATAGGAAATCAGCCGGTAGAGATTGCGCAGGCCGATGGAATTTTTGGCAAAGACGATGATATGCCGCGCACGGCGGTCGAGAATTTTGCTGCCGGAGCGCAGCTGCTCCATGCGCGGGTTGATCTTCTGAAGCGAGTCCAATCCCTGCTCCTGCATCATCTTGAAAAAGCGCATGAGCAGATACCCGCAGGTGATCGCGTCGTCGGAGGCGCGGTGATGGTTGAAATCCGGCAGACTCAGTGCATCGGCGACAATATTCAGCTTATACTTGCCGAGTTCCGGCATCAGATTCTGTGCCAGAATGAGCGTATCGACATAGGTCGGATGGAATGGCAAGCCCAGTCTTTCGCACGCCGCCGTCACGAAGCCGATATCAAAGTCCGCGTTGTGCGCGCACAGGGGGCGGCTGCCGACGTATTCCAGGAATTTCGGCAGTGCCTCGGAAATATCCGGCTGCCCGGTGAGCATCTGGTCGTTGATGCCTGTCAGATCGACGATCTTCGGCTGCAAGGGCCGGTGCGGGTCAACGAAGGTCTGGAACGTGCTGAGAACCTCGTTTCCCTTCATGATGGCCGCGCCGATCTCGATGATCGTGTCATGAAGCGAGGACAGGCCGGTCGTTTCCAGGTCGAACGCGACGTATTCCTCGTCAAAGGAAAAGTCCCCGTCCCCGTGGACGGCAATGCGGTCATCGACGTCGTTGACGTAGTAGCCCTCGCAGCCGTAGAGAATTTTGATGTTCTGGTCTGTTCCCGCGACCTTGGCTTTGGAGGCAGCCTTCATCGCGTCCGGGAACGACTGTGCGCCGCCGTGATCGGTGATGGCGATGGCGCGGTGGCCCCAGCTGGCTGCACGCTTGACGGCGGCTCCGGTATCGGTCAGCGCATCCATGGAGGACATAGTCGTATGCAGGTGCAGTTCGACGCGCTTTTCAGGGTAAGTATCGCGGCGCTTGGGCGCCTCGATCTTTTCCATGGCGTTCGGCTGAAGCACCATTTCATTGTCATACCGGTCAAAACTCATCTTGCCCTGTACGCGCAGCCACATGCCGGGCTGAACGTTGTCGATGATGGGCTTGGCCTTTGCGGCCTCCATAAACTGATTGACACGGACGGAACTGGTATAGTCCGTCATATCAAAGCAGACGACCCACGCGCCGCGCTTTTTCAGTTCCCGGTGCTGCACGGCGAAGACCTTGCCCTCGACGATCACGCGGAACATGTCGAGATTCAGTTCCTCCATCCGGACGGGCTTGCCTGCGAACGGGCGGCCGTAGAACAGCGCACCCGTAGGCTCTGCCGGTGCGGCCGAGCCTGCGCCGGAGGACTTTGCGCCGCTCTGCGGTGCGCTGGCCGTAATTGCAGGCGCATTTTTGAGCGCCTCGGCGCGGATACGCGCCGTCTCCTCAAACAGTGCCCGGCCCTCTAAATTGCTGTGCGCTTCGACCTCAATTTTTTTGGAAACACCAAAGCGGTCGCGCAGGAACTGCTCGGCCTTTTTTGCGTTCTGTAAAATATTATCCTTGCCATTGGCCTTGAGTCGGATGATCACAGCTTCGTCCGTGACCTCATAGCCCGCACCGGCCAAAATGGCAGCCGAGGGCGAGAAAGCGCGGATGAATACCTGCGCCAGATCGCGGAAATCCATATTGGGCAATTCCGAGGCCGGATACCGCACGAAAAGTTCCAGCTTCTTCAGTCCGTATTGCTTTTCTACGGCCTGACAGAGCGACTGAAGCTGCTTTTCTGCAAGATAGTGCTCCGCCTGTGCGTCCAGACGGATGGTTCGTGTTTCCCGGTCAAGTTCTGCGTGGACGACGGCAAGGCGCTCCAGCGCCTCCGCCAGATCCTCCGGCAGCGCAAAGCCCGGAAACAGCGCGGGGAAATATACTTCATTCATGGGCTTGTTCCTGTGTAGGGGCCGATGCCCACATCGGCCCCTGCAGAATGCACGGATTTTTACGAAACGCTGCGGCGAATTTGCCGCAGTGGGCCGATGTGGGCATCGGCCCATGCAGAATTACAGCTGCTCTATGTATTCTAGCAGTGCGGGCAGCAGTTCGTCATACGGAAGCTTTTTCAGCTGCTTCCCCCGGACGAACAGAATGCCGCAGCCGTCGCCGCCGGCGATGCCGACGTCGGCCTCCCGCGCTTCGCCCGGGCCGTTGACCACGCAGCCCATGACGGCGACCGTGATGGGCTTTTGGCAGTCGGACAGCGCCTGCTCAACCTCGTTTGCCAGCCGGATGAGATCAATGCGCGTCCGCCCGCAGGTGGGGCAGGCGATGATGTTGACGCCGTCCCTGCGCAGCCCGGCGGCCTTCAGAATGTCCTTCGCCGTCAGCACCTCCTGCACCGGGTCGGCGGTCAGCGATACGCGCATCGTATCGCCGATGCCCTGACACAGAAGGGCGCCGATGCCCATAGCGGATTTGATGGTGCCCATGCGCTCGGTGCCCGTTTCGGTTACGCCGACGTGCAGCGGATAGTCCGAACGCTCGGAAAACAGCCGGTACGCCTCGATCATCAGCGGGACGGAACTGGATTTCATCGATACGCAGATATCGTGAAAGCCGTATTTCTCCAGCAGCGCAATATGTCCGAACGCGCTTTCCACCAGCGCCTCCGGCGTGGGGTGGCCGTATTTTTCCAGAAGACGCGGTTCCAGACTGCCGCCGTTCACGCCGATGCGAATGGGAATGTTCCGCGCGCCGCAGGCCTCGACCACGGCCCGCACCCGCTCTTCCCCGCCGATGTTGCCGGGGTTGATGCGGATCTTGGCCGCGCCGTTTTCCGCCGCGCGGATGGCAAGACGGTAATCAAAGTGGATATCCGCGACCAACGGCAGCGGGGACGCAGCGCAGATGGCTCCGAACGTCTCTGCCGCCTCCATATCCGGCACAGCCAGCCGCGCAATCTCGCACCCTGCGGCAGCCAGCGCGCGAATCTGTGCAAGGCAGGCTTCCACGTCGGTCGTCCTCGTATTCAGCATCGACTGGATGGACACCGGCGCGCCGTCACCCACCGGCACAGAGCCGACCATGATTCTTCTTGTGAGTTTTCGCTCCATTTTTATCGCACCAGCTTCCAGATATCCTTAAATGTGATAAACGCCATGAAGGCCAGCAGCAGGATCATGCCTGCCGCGTGGATATAGCCTTCAAATTTCGAGGGGATTTTCTTCTTTGTAATTGCCGTAAACACCGTGTTCACCAGAAGCAAAAATGCGCGTCCGCCGTCGAGCGCAGGAAGCGGCAGCATGTTCATGACAGCCAGATTGATTGCGATGAATGCGCCGAGATACAGCACGTTCAGAATGCCGTCCGCCGTCGTCGCGGCGCTCTGCCCCGTCTGCGCAATGGCCGACACGACACCGACCGGCCCGGACATGTCATTGACCGACACAAGGCCCGACACCAGATCGCCGAGACTCATCCACACGAGCCGCGCAAAATCCAGCGCGGTATACCATGTGTTTTTGAGCACCGTTCCGACGGTTTTTTCCTCATAGCCGAAATACAAGCCGTATTTCAGCTGCTGTTCGCCGTCAACTTCATAAAGTTGCTGCTTCATTTCAAAATCGTTCAGCTTGACGAGTTCCCCGTCCCGCTTGACGACAAGATCGAATTTCCCCGTCTTATTCCGGGCCAGAAGCGTGCCGACGTCGGAGTAGATATACACGCGCCGTCCGTCGATCTTGTAAAGTTCATCGCCAACCTGAAGCCCCTGTTCGGACTCCAGCGGGCAGCCGTCAAAGAAACCGGAGATTTTCGCCGTTGAGAAACCCGCGACGCAGGAATAGATCATAGCCAGCACGACAAGGCCTGTCAGGAAGTTCATGAACGAGCCTGCTGCCAGAATGATCAGCCGTTTCCACCAGACCTTGGACGTGAACGCTCTGGGATTGTCGGATTCTTCATCCTCGCCCTCCATTGCGCAGTAGCCGCCCACGGGGATGCAGCGCAGCGCATAGAGCGTCTCGCCCTTTTGCTTTTTGACGATTGCCGGGCCCATGCAGATGGAAAACTCGTTCACCTGCACGTCCAGCGCTTTGGCCGTCAGAAAATGGCCCAGTTCGTGGATGAAGATCAGAAAGCCAAAAATGAGGATTGCAAAGAGAATATACATGAAATCACCTTTATTTCAAAAACCGCTCACGGGTATGGATGCGGGCGAGGCGGTCGGCCTCAAAAATATCGGCAAGCGACGGCTCCTGTACAACCGGCAGGCGCAGCGCGGCCTCGACCGCGTCCGCGATGTCGTAAAATCCGATTTTGTCCTGCAAAAACAGGCCGACAGCCTCTTCGTTGGCCGCGTTCAGGGCTGTGCAGGCCGTGCCGCCAAGCTGCGCCGCCTGCTTTGCAAGCACGAAGCACGGAAACGCCGTCTCATCGATCGCGTCAAACGTCAGCGGTCCGCAGGTCAAAAGATCGAGCGCCGGGGCCGGATTGTGCGCCCGGTTCGGATACGTCATGGCAAGACCGATGGGAATGCGCATATCCGGCACGCCCAACTGCGCCAGCACGGCTCCATCGACAAATTCCACAAGGGAATGCACAACCGACTGCCGGTGAATGACAGCCTCGACCTTCAAAAGCGGCAGATCATACAGCCGCATGGCCTCGATGATCTCCAGCCCCTTGTTCATGAGCGTTGCACAGTCAACCGTGATTTTCGCGCCCATTTTCCAGTTCGGATGGCGCAGCGCGTCTGATTTTGTCATACAGACCAACTCTTCCCGCGTCTTTCCGAAGAACGGCCCGCCGGAGCAGGTTAAAATCAGGCGTTTGACCTCGGCTCTGTCCCGGCAGCCCATGAGGCACTGGAAAATGGCCGAGTGCTCGGAATCGACGGGGATGATCTCCGCACCGGATTCCCACGCGGCAGCCTGCATGATCTGCCCTGCGCAGACCATCGTCTCTTTATTGGCAAGGGCAATGCGCTTTTTTTCGTGAATCGCCGTCAGCGTGGGCCGCAGCGCGGCAAAGCCGCACACGGCCACAACGACTGTATCGGCCTCCGGCAGAGCCGCCGCCTCGCACAGCGCCTCCGCGCCCGCGAGCACCCTTATATTCATATCCGCCAGACGGACTTTTAATTCCTCCGCGGCGGCTTCGTCCGTCAGAACGGCCAGTTCCGGCCGGTATTGGCGGCACTGCGCTTCCAATAACTCCACATTGCGCTCCGCCGTCAGCGCAGCGACGCGCAATCCCAATTCATCCGCGACAGACAGCGTCTGCCGCCCGATCGAGCCGGTCGAGCCTAAAATCGTGATCGTCTTTGTCATACCAGCTTCTCCAGCAAAAACAGCATCGCGTACACGACAGGCGCGAGGAACAGCGTCGAATCAAACCGGTCGAGCACGCCGCCGTGGGTCAGGAAAATGTGGCTGTAGTCCTTGATCCCAGCCTCGCGCTTAATGAGGCTCATGGACAGATCGCCCAGCTGGCCGAAGAGATTGGCGGCGATGCCGATCACGGCCAGATACCACAGCGGCAGCTCCATCTGCCAGAGCCATTTGGAGACAAGCCCCAGCAGCACCATGCCGAGCGCGCTGCCCACCGGCCCGGCAAGAAAGCCCGCCCACGTCTTATTGGGACTCACATGCGGGGCGAATTTTTTATGGCCGAAGGCCATGCCGCCGAGCATGGAAAAGCTGTCGCCGATAAACGCGATCACAAACGGCATGAGCACGAACGCAGGGGAAACATTGCGCAGCAGGCCGATGCAGCTGTACATCGCCGGGAACAGGAAGCCCGCCACGACGCAGACCGCGATGTCCGCAAACGGAATGGCGGTTTCCTTCCCATGCGTGCTGACGGCCATGTAAAACAGGAACATCACATAGAAAAACGCGTAGATCAGCGTCGCCGTGATCGCCGTTCCGAATACGATGGCCAGCACGACGAGCGCCGCGCACAAAATCGTCGGCACATAGAGAAGCTTCGGCTGCCTGCACGCCGTATGCAGCAGTTCCCACGCGGCTGCGCCCGCGATGGCCGCCGTCAGGATTGCTGTTGCGATAGGCGGCAGGAGCACGAGAACTACAATGAGAAGCGGCACGCCGACGGCGGCAACGAGAAGTCTTTGTTTCATTTGCGGCCTCCAAACCGGCGCTCGCGCTTCTGATATGACGCGATTGCCTTGTCGAGTTCAGGTTCGTCAAAATCGGGCCAGAGCACATCCGTGAAATAATACTCGGCATACGCCGACTGCCAGAGCAGGAAGTTCGACGTGCGGATCTCGCCCGAGGGCCGGATGATGAGTTCCGGGTCGGGGATGCCGTCGGTGTAGAGATAGTGCGCGAAATCCGCCTCTGTTAATTCCTCCGGCTTTTTTACGCCATTCACGCAGTCGGCGGCAAAGCGCCGCGCGGCGTGGACAATCTCGTCCCGGCCGCCGTAGTTCATGCAGATATTGGCCTGAAAGCCCTGATAGTGCGTGGAAATTTCGTCTGTGCGGGCAATGAGCGCGCGCAGCGTGGGGGAAATCGGCCCGAGTTCGCCGAGGATTTTCAGCCGGATATGGTCGCGTTCCATCTCGTCGATGGCTTCGTGCAGATACTTTTCAAACAGCGCCATAATCGCCTGCACCTCGTCTGCCGAACGTTTCCAGTTTTCCGTGGAAAACGCGTAGACTGTCAGATACTCGACACCGAGATTCTTGCAGTAGGTCGCAATGCGGCGGAACGTCTCCGCGCCTGCCGCGTGGCCCATTTTGCGCGGCAGCCCGCGCTTTTTTGCCCAGCGTCCGTTGCCGTCCATGATGATGGCGATATGCCGCGGGAGCGTGTTGTTGTATTCCATGATAAAAGCCTTTCACGACAAAAGCCGCCGTCCGGCGGCTTTTAAGAGGTTCTGGGGAGATTGCATTTAATTGAATGCGAACAGGGGCCGACCGTACCAAAGCCTCCTCTTGCCGCGCCCCGCGCGGTAAGGGGAGGTGGTATTTCCGAAGAAAATGACGGAGGGGATTCGCCGCGAATTTCTGTAAAACCAGTGCAGTTTGCATGGGCGGACAGAGGCGTCCGCCCCTACAGAGGGTACGCGTTGGAAACACGCACTCAGATCTCCATCAGTTCCTTTTCCTTCTTGGCACACATCTCGTCGATCTTCTTGACGTGCTTGTCGGTGAGGTCCTGGATATCCTTTTCGGCCTTCTTCTGGTCGTCCTCGGTCAGTTCCCCCTTCTTCTGGGCCTTTTTGACGTAGTCAACCGCGTCGCGGCGGATGTTGCGGACGGCGACCTTGGAATCCTCGGCATATTTGCGGACCTGCTTCGTGAGATCCTTGCGGCGCTCCTCGGTCAGCTGCGGGAAGACGAGGCGGATGACGCGGCCGTCATTCTGCGGGTTGATGCCGAGATCCGAGGTCTGGATGGCCTTTTCGATCGCCTTGAGCAGCGACCCGTCCCACGGCTGGATGACGAGCGTGCGGGGGTCGGGGGAAGAGACGGTGCCGACCTGGTTGATGGGGCTCGGCTGGCCGTAATACTCAACCGTGATGCGGTCGAGCACCTGCGCGTTGGCGCGGCCTGCGCGCACAGCGGCAAAGTCGGACGCGAGAACGTCGAGCGTTTTTTCCATTTTGCGCTGGAATTCCTTGAGATCTGCCATGTTATAGTTCCTCCTTTACAATCGTGCCGATCGGCTCGCCCATCACGACGCGCAGAATATTCTGCGGGTCTTTGAGTGCGAAGACCTGAACGGGAATATGGTTATCCATGGAAAGCGAAGTCGCCGTCGTGTCCATGACGGCCAGATGGCGGGCCAGCACCTCGTCGTAGGTGATGGCGTCGTATTTGACGGCGCTGGGATCCTTGGCGGGGTCGGCGGAGTAAACGCCGTCGATATTCTTTGCCAGCAGGATCGCGTCGGCGTTAATTTCCGCCGCGCGCAGCACCGCGCCGGTGTCCGTTGAGAAGAACGGGTTGCCCGTGCCGCAGCCGAAGATCACGACGCGGCCCTTTTCCAGATGCCGGATGGCCTTGGAGCGGATATAGGGCTCTGCGATCTGGTTCATGGCGATGGCGGTCTGCACGCGCACCTCCACGCCGCGCTGCTCTAAGCAGTCGGCCACGGCCAGCGCGTTGATGACGGTCGCAAGCATCCCCATGTGGTCTGCGCGGGTGCGTTCCATCTTGCCGCCGCCGTCTTTGACGCCGCGCCAGAAGTTGCCGCCGCCAACCACGACGCCGACCTGCACGCCGGCCTCAACACACTGCCGGATCACATCGCACACCCCGCCGATGACCGCGAAGTCCAGTCCCCGGTGCGCATCGCCCGCAAGGGCTTCGCCGCTGATCTTGAGTAATACTCGTTTATATTTCGGTTCACGCATAGTCAGTGATCTCTCCTTTTCGATTCGCATTTATTTTATAATAGATTCGGCGAGTTGAAAAGAGGAAAATGCAAATTTCCCGCATTGTTTTCACTTTTTTCACATTCTGGAAGTCTCCAAGCATTTTTGCATTGCGTTATGGGCGGCAATCGGCTATAATGTATAAATTACAGGACATTTCATCCGGGAGGATTTTTACTATGGAAGAAGAAAGAAAGCCGTTGGAAAACCGAAATTTCATCGACGCGTTCATCGAAGAGGACCTTGCCCCCGGCGGGCGGTTTGAGGGAAAGCGCGTACACACCCGTTTCCCGCCGGAGCCGAACGGGTATCTGCACATCGGCCACTGTAAGGCGCTGACCATCGATTTCGGCACAGCGGAAAAATTCGGCGGCCTGTGCAACCTGCGCATGGACGACACCAACCCGACGAAGGAAGACACCGAATATGTTGACGCCATCCAAGCCGATATCCACTGGCTGGGCTTTGACTGGGGCGACCGGTTCTTCTACGGCTCGGATTATTTTGAAAAGGACTACGAATTTGCCGTGGAACTCATCAAAAAGGGCCTTGCCTACGTCTGCGACCTGACGCCGGAACAGTTCCGCGAGTTCCGCGGCGATATCGGCAAGCCCGCCGTAAGCCCGTACCGCGACCGCTCCGTCGAGGAAAACCTCGACCTGTTCGAGCGCATGAAAAACGGCGAGTTCCCCGAGGGAAGCCGCACGCTGCGCGCGAAGATCGACCTGGCCTCCGGCAACTTCAACATGCGCGACCCCGTCATTTACCGCATCCGCTACATGCACCATCACCGACAGGGCGACAAGTGGTGCATCTATCCGATGTACGATTTCGCACACCCGATTCAGGACGCACTGGAGGGCATCACGCACTCTCTGTGCTCGCTGGAATTTGAAGCGCACCGCCCGCTCTATGACTGGGTGGTAAACAATGTCTCCGTCCCCGCAAAGCCCCGGCAGATCGAGTTCGCGCGGCTCGGCATCGACCACACCGTCATGTCCAAGCGCAAGCTGCGCCAGCTGGTTGAGCAGAATTACGTCTCCGGCTGGGACGACCCGCGCATGCCTACGCTCTGCGGTCTGAGAAGAAGAGGCTACACCAGCCATTCCATCCGCGATTTCTGTGAGCGCATTGGTGTGGCAAAATCCGCCAACACCGTGGAATACGCACTGCTGGAGCACTGCCTGCGCGAAGATCTCAACGACACGGCAGAGCGCACCATGGCCGTTCTGCGTCCGGTGAAGCTCGTCATCACGAACTATCCGGAGAGCCAGACGGAGACGTTCGAGGTCGAAAATAACCCCGTCCATCCCGAACAGGGCACACACACCGTCACGTTCTCCCGCGAGGTCTGGATCGAGGCGGACGATTTCCTCCCCGAACCCATCCCCAAGTATAAGCGTCTGTACCCCAACGGCCCGGAGTGCCGTCTGAAGGGCGCGTATCTCATCACCTGCACCGGCTGCAAGCAGGCCGCCGACGGCAGCATCGAGGAAATTTACGCGACGTATGACCCCGATTCCCGCGGCGGCGACCCGGCCGACGGCCGCAAGGTCAAGGGCGCAACCATTCACTGGGTTGACTGCAAGACTGCCGTTGACGCCGAGGTTCGTCTGTACGAAAACCTCTTCTCCGACGCGCAGCCCGACGGCCCGGACAAAAACTTCCTCGACTGCCTGAACCCGGATTCCCTGACGGTTCTGACCGGCTGCAAGGTCGAATCCGCGCTTGTCGAAGAGGCAAAGAAATACGACGCCGAAGGCGAAGGCCGCACAGCGAAGACCGCGCCGGGCTTCCAGTTCATGCGCGTAGGCTATTTCTGCATGGACTCCCGCGACTGCCGCGCAGACCATCTGGTCTTCAACCGCAGCGTCCTGCTCAAGGACAGCTTCAAGCCGGGAAAATAAAAAACCGACCGCGCACCGCATTTTACGGTGCGCGGTCTTTTCGTTTTACTGCAGTTCCTTCTGTCTTGCGACGTGGTCGCAGATGGCTGCAAAGGTCTTTTCGCTCAGGTCATGCTCGACCTTGCAGGCGTCCTCCCGCGCGGTCTTTTCATCGACGCCGATCCGCATAAAAAACTCCGTCAGCGTCTTGTGCCGGGTATAGATCCGGTCCGCGATCTCCATGCCGCTTTCGGTCAGTGTAATCAGCCCGTCGCGATCCATGGTGATAAAGCCGTTCTGTTTTAACTGTTTGGTCGCGTAGGTGACGCTGGGCTTCGTCACGCCGAGATGCTCCGCAACATCAATGGAGCGGACGTATCCGTGCTGTTCCTTCATCATCAGCATGGCTTCCAGGTAATCCTCTGCCGCTCTGTGTACACTCACAGCAAATTGCACCAACCTTTCGTTGAAATTATCTTCTACACTAACACACTTAACCAAAAAAAGCAAGCAAACTTTTTTTCGTTCAAACCTATTGACAAGAAAGGTTAGACGTGTTAAACTGTTGGCTGGTTAGGGGGGTCTAACCTTTGCTTTTTCCTATTGGTTAGCCTGCCTTAATTGCAATTAAGCAGCTTGAATTACAGACAGACAGGGGGCGCAGGATTTGATGCCGCTTACACTCGCAGCAGCCGGTGAAGAAAACATTATCCGAAAGGTCGGCGGAAACCCGGAGGTCAAAAAGCATCTGGAGGATTTGGGCTTCGTTGCAGGCGATACCGTTACGATCGTTTCCAGCCTGAATGGAAACGTGATTGTAAAAGTCAAGGAAACACGCGTGGCGATCAGTGAAGAGATGGCCCGTAAAATCATGGTTTAAGGAGAGAAGAACATGAAAACGTTGAAGGACGCAAAAATCGGCGATACCGTCAAGGTCGTCAAGCTCCACGGCGAAGGCCCTATCAAGCGCCGGATCATGGACATGGGTATCACCAAGGGCACCGAGGTTTATATCCGCAAGGTTGCACCGCTTGGCGATCCGATGGAGGTCACGGTCCGCGGCTATGAGCTGAGCCTGCGGAAGGCTGACACCGAAATGATCGAAATTGCATAAAGAATCTGGTCAAAAGGAGCAGGAAGATGGAAAAACAGATCAAAATTGCCCTTGCGGGCAACCCGAACAGCGGTAAAACCACGCTGTTCAACGCGCTGACCGGTTCGAACCAGTTCGTCGGCAACTGGCCGGGCGTCACGGTCGAAAAGAAGGAAGGCAAGCTGAAAAAGCACGACGACGTCGTGATCATGGACCTTCCCGGTATTTATTCTCTGTCCCCCTACACGCTCGAAGAGGTCGTCTCCCGTAACTACCTGATCACCGAGCGCCCCGACGCGATTCTGAACATCGTCGACGGCACGAACCTTGAGCGTAACCTCTACCTCACCACACAGCTGACCGAGCTTGGCATCCCGGTCGTCGTGGCGATCAACATGATGGACGTCGTCAAGAAGAACGGAGACCAGATCAACATCAAGGAGCTGTCCCGTCAGCTGGGCTGCCCTGTTCTGGAGATCTCCGCTCTGAAGGGCACAGGCATTATGGAAGCCGCGGAAGCAGCCGTCAAGGCCGCTGCAGGCCCCCACACCGAGCCGCAGCACACCTTCTCCGGCCCGGTCGAGCACGCCATCGCGCACATCGAAGAGGCTGTTCTGCATGACAAGCCCGCTGCGCAGCAGCGCTGGTATGCCATCAAGATCTTCGAGCGTGACGATAAGGTACTCGAACAGCTGAGCATCCCCGCAGACGTCATGAAGCACATCGAGGCGGACATCAAGGCCGCTGAGACGGAGCTGGACGACGATGCAGAGTCCATCATCACCAACGAGCGCTATGTGTACATCGCGCAGGTCATCAAGAGCTGCTACAAGAAAAAGAGCGCCGGTAAGCTTTCCAGCTCCGACAAGATCGATAAGATCGTCACCAACCGCTGGCTGGGCCTGCCGATCTTCGCAGCTGTCATGTTCATCGTGTACTGGGTCGCCATGGTCGGCGTCGGCGCACCGGCAACGGACTGGGCGAACGACGGCCTGTTCGGCGACGGCTGGCACCTGCTCGGCATTGGCTCCTCCGCTTATAACGACGCAGCTGACGAATACGCTGCCGCAAGCGACGCGATCAGCGGCTACTATGAGCTTGACACCGAAGCCGAAGACTTCGATGCTGACGCGGCTCTGGCTGAGATGAAGGCCGTGACCGCCGATTCTGAAAGCACGACCATCGAGGTCGAGGACGAAGAAACCCTTGCCCTCAATGATATGACAGTCTATTATGATTCCATCCCCGACGACGCAGACGAAGAGACTACGATCGGCATGACCTATGTTGATGCTGTCAGCTACTTTGAGGAGAACGGTTTTGACGAGCCCGATCCCGCTGACTACGGCGTTTGGGTCCCCGGTGTTCCAGTTCTGATCGGCAATCTGCTCGACGCGTGCAACGTTCCCGAAGACGGCTGGCTGCACGGCCTGATCCTCGACGGCATCGTCGCCGGTGTCGGCGCAGTTCTCGGCTTCGTGCCGCAGATGCTCGTTCTGTTCCTCATGCTGGCCTTCCTCGAAGCGTGCGGCTACATGGCCCGTATCGCCTTCGTTCTGGACCGTATCTTCCGTAAGTTCGGCCTGTCCGGCAAGTCCTTCATCCCGATGCTTATCGGTACCGGCTGCGGCATTCCGGGCGTTATGGCTTCGCGTACCATAGAAAATGAACGTGACCGCCGTATGACGATCATGACCACCACCTTCATCCCCTGCGGCGCAAAGGTGCCGTTCATCGGCATGATCGCCGGCGCTCTGTTCGGCGGCAGCGCATGGGTCTCCACCTCCGCATACTTCATCGGCATGGCCGCCATCATCATTTCCGGCATCATGCTGAAGAAGACCAAGATGTTCTCCGGCGATCCTGCTCCGTTCGTTATGGAGCTGCCCGCGTATCACTGGCCGACCCTCGGCAACGTGCTGCGCAGTATGTGGGAGCGCGGCTGGTCCTTCATCAAGAAGGCCGGTACGATCATCCTTCTGTCCACCATCTTCGTCTGGTTCACCACCTACTTCGGCTGGGCCGAGGACGGCTTCCGGATGCTCTCTGACGAAGAGATCAACTACTCCATCCTCGCCAAGATCGGCGGCGCCATCGCCTGGATCTTCGCTCCGCTCGGCTGGGGCAACTGGCAGGCAGTTGTTGCCTCCATCACCGGCCTTGTCGCCAAGGAGAACATCGTCGGCACGCTCGGCATCCTCTATGGCGGCGGCGACGGCACGGTCTATCAGAACCTTGCAAGCGCCTTCAACGGCATCACCGGCTACTCCTTCCTGGTCTTCAACCTTCTGTGTGCTCCGTGCTTCGCGGCCATCGGCGCCATCAAGCGCGAGATGAACAGCCAGAAGTGGACCTGGTTCGCAATCGGCTATCAGTGCGGCTTCGCGTATGCAATTGCCCTCATGGTCAACCAGTTCGGCGCTCTGCTCACCGGCAGCGGCAATGTCCTCGGCGTGATCGTCGGCGTAGCCCTGCTCGCAGTCATCGTTTATATGCTTGTCAAGCCCTATAAGGAAGCTACCAAGCTGACCACGAAGATCAAGTAATCAATTTTTCACGGAGCAAGACCGCATGGGATATGCGGTCTTGCTTCCGGCAAACAGCGAGTAAAGGAGTGATTCTCATGCTTGCATGGATCGCACAAAATCTTGGAACGATCCTTATTTCAGCCGTTCTGCTTGTCATTGTTATCGCAATCGTGCGCTATCTGATCCGGCAGAAGAAACAGGGAAAAAGCTCCTGCGGCGCGGGCTGCGCGCACTGCGCAAATGCGGGCTGCTGCCACCATCAGCAATAACGGAGGGTCTGCATCATGTATCAAACAACGCTTAAAATCGACGGCATGATGTGCGGCATGTGCGAATCGCACATCAACGACACCATCCGCAAGGCTGCGCCCGTCAAAAAGGTCACGTCGTCACATACAAAGGGTGAGGCCGTCGTTCTGACCGACGAGCCGCTGGACATCGAGGTCGTCAAGGCTGCCGTCCACGCGACCGGCTACGAGGTCACAGACGCGTCCAGCGTGCCCTACGAAAAAAAGAAGTTCTCCCTTTTCAAGAAGTAATTCCACTTTTCCCCTATTGCGAAAAACCGTTCTGTCCCCATGCCGGCAGAACGGTTTTTCATAAAGCAGGCCCGCCGGTTTCCCGGCGGGCCTGTGCAGCCTGTCAAAAAAGCCCCAAAAGTGTCTCGAGATCTGGTATAATAGAGAAAAAGCGAGGAGCGGAAATGGAAGAACGAAGAAAAGATGCACGGCGGGAGCCGGTGATCGTGGATCTGGAGGCGCTGGTGCCGGAGGATCATCTGCTGCGGAAGATCGAAAGGGTCATGGATTACGAGTGGCTGTATGCGCTGCTGTCGCCATATTACTGCCATGACAACGGCCGCCCGGGGATCGACCCGGTGGTACTGATCAAGATGGTGCTGATCCAGCACCTGTTCGGGATCGCGTCGCTGCGGCAGAC
>URAZ01000038.1 GCA_900545925.1 uncultured Eubacteriales bacterium
GCTGCCATGAATCTCAAAAAGCTGGCGGTATGGAGTTGGAAAAACTCCATTTTCGCCTTCATTTTCGCTTGGTTTTGTCCAAATTACGAAAAAACTCCCGCTTTCGCTCCTCGAAAGCGGGGTTCTTTGACAAGTTGAGCAGGCCCGCCGGTTTCCCGGCGGGCCTGTGCTTTATTTCATGATTGAGGGCCTGCCTCCGGCAGCCCTATCTTTTCTCTCGCAAGAGAGAAGATAGGAAAGCGTGCTTTCAAATTTGTGACTTTGCAACCTCTCAGACACTTCGCGCCAACTCTCCTTTCGTGGGAGTCTTGTGGCATGCAAATTTTATTCCGCCACGATCTCCCCCACGCCGTTCAGAATATATGTCGGGCGGTAGGGATAGTCATTTATGTCGGCACGGCTCGTGCAGCCGGAGAGGACGAGGACGGTGGCAAGGCCGGATTCCATGCCCGCAATGACGTCGGTGTCCATCCGGTCGCCGACCATGGCGGCTTCCTCAGAGTGAACGCCCAGCAGATGCAGGCCCGTGCGCATCATAAGCGGGTTCGGCTTGCCCATGAAATATGCCTTTTTGCCCGTCGCCAGCTCAATGGGCGCGACGAGCGACCGGCAGGCGGGCGCAATGCCGAACTCCGTCGGTCCCGTGAGGTCGGAATTCGTGGCGATCAGCCGCGCACCGTTCAGCACCAGCCGGACAGCCTTGGTAATGACCTCATAATTATAGCTTGCCGTCTCGCCGACGATCACATAATCCGGGTCAACGTCGTTCATCGTGACGCCCACATCATACAGCGCGTTCAGAAGTCCCGGCGCGCCGATCACGAACGCGGTGCAGCCCGGCGCCTGCTTTTTGAGAAACGCGGCAGTTGCTAACGCACTGGTGTAGAAATGCTCCTCGTCGATGTCCAGGCCCATGCGCTGCAGCTTCTGCCGCAGCTCCTTGGGCGAGCGCTCAGACGAGTTCGTCAGGAACAGAAACTGCTTGCCGTTTTCATTCAGCCAATTTACAAACTCCCGCACGCCCGGCAGCAGCTGGTTGCCGAGATAGATCACGCCGTCCATGTCGCAGATAAAGCCCTTCCGGGCGCGTAATTCTTCCAGATTCATCTCTTTGACTCCCCTCTTCCCGCTCCTGCGGCGGGGTATCTTTTTTCATTTGCTTACAAACTCAGTATATGGGATAAGATCCGGAAAAGCAAGGCAGTTTGCACAAATTTAATGAAGATTTATTGTTGATTTTACCAATCAGCGCAGGAAGCCCTCGAGAATCTTCTCCTCCGCCTCCTCCGGCGTCAGGCCAAGCGTCTCCAGCTTCAGCAGCTGTTCGCCCGCGATCTTGCCGATGGCGGCCTCGTGCATGAGCGTTGCATCCACATGATTGCAGGTGATCTCCGGAATGGAGCGCACCTTCGCCGCGCCCATGATGATCGAATCGCACGACACATGGCCGAAGCAGGGGGCGTTACCCTGCACACGCGGATAAAAGACCTGCGTGGACTGCTCCTTTGCAACGGAGCGGGAGACGACGCGTGTGCGCGCGCCCGCTCCGTTCAAAATCACATCCATCTCGCTCACGGCATGCTGATCGCCTGCTGTCAGGAGTTTTTCGTTGATCTGCACCTCGGAATTTGCGCCGTTGGCCTCGCACTTCGTATAGCGCTTCGTGTCGTCAACGCCGCCGATCTGGCTGGTGTCCATAACGATGGACGCACCTTCTTCGAGATATACGATGGTCTGCGGGTTCAGAATGCGCTTGCCGGTGCCTTCGCCCTCGCCGTAGTGCTTCTCAATATAGTGCACCTTCGCGTTTTTGCCGATGTAGAAAGTGTGGATGCCGTCGTGCTCGGAGTCGCAGTCGCCGCAGTTATGGATGCCGCAGCCGGCCACGATCGTCACGTCCGCGCCCTCGCCGACAAAGAAGTCGTTATAGACCATGTCGTGGAACCCGGCTTTGCTCAGAACGACGGGGATATGCACGTTTTCACTTTTGGTAAAAGGTGCGATTTTGATGTCAATGCCGTCCTTGTCGGTCTTGGAGACAATCTGGATATGCTCAGAGTTCTGGCGGAATGCCTTCTGACCGTCAAGACGGATGTTGACCGCACCGTCCGGAATGCCCGTCATATCCGAGACGGTCTTGAGAATGCTTTTCTGAATGTCGTTCAGCATGTTCCGTTCACCTCCAGCAGATTGCAGCCCGCGACGGTCTGCGACAGCAGCTTCGGATAGAGTTCATCCGCTGTACCACGCCCGGCAATTTCGCCGTTTGCGATCAGGACGATCTCGTCGGCCAGCCGGATGATGCGCTCCTGATGAGAGATGATGAGAATCGTGCGGCCGCCCTTTTCATGAAGTTCGCGGAACGTCTCCGTCAGCCTGGCAAACGACCACAGATCGATGCCCGCCTCCGGCTCGTCGAAAATCATAATCCGGGAGTTTTTGGCCAGCAGCGTCGCAATCTCGATGCGCTTGACCTCGCCGCCGGACAGGCTTGTGTCCACGTCACGGCTCAGATAGTCGCGTGCACACAGGCCCACCTGCGTCAGATAGGAACATGCCTCGTCATGCGAGAGCGGCTTGCCCGCCGCAATGGTCAGAAGGTCGGAGACTTTCATGCCCTTAAATCTGGGCGGCTGTTGGAAGGAATACGAAATACCGCGCCTTGCGCGATCGGTGATGGAAAGGCCGGTGATGTCCTCGCCGTCCAGCAGGATCTGGCCGCCGGTCGGCGCGGCGAGGCCCATGATCAGCTTGGCAAGCGTCGTCTTGCCGCCGCCGTTCGGGCCGGTAATGACAAGGAATTTTCCGTCTTCTACGTCCAGAGAGACGTTTTTGACGATGTCCGCGCGTCCCTGCGCGTCAGCCGCAGTCAGGCTAAGATTCTTGAGTGTGAGCATGTGTGTTCCTCTTTTATTCTAAATAAACTGAGAGTATTCTATCATAGTTTGTTCATTTGTGCAATGAATAGCCTTTTTTTCCAGAAAACTTTCTCTGTTTTTCCGGGAAAATTCCGTGTGCCTTCCTGTACAAACGACGCAATGTCTGCTATAATATAAATAATATAAGCAGAATGTCTATCGGTAAAGGAGCGTGGGTCTGTTGTCTGATTTATCTGCCGTCGTCTTTGTGCCTGACGACACCGCAAAAACAGGATCTCCCCGTCCAATGATGCTGCAAGCGATCATGGGGACGCCGCTGCTGTCGTGGCTGACGCGTTCTCTGGCCGCAGGCGGGGTTGGACGCTTCTTTTTGGTCTGCCACGAGCGGTTTTTGTCCGAGGCGAAGCGCTGCTTCCCGGACGGCTGCGAGTTGAGCTGCGCAAAGCTTGAGGAGACTGCCGACCAGCTCCATGTCTTTTTATCCACGGCTGACGAGCAGGAAGAGGACGTCATCGTCGTCACCGGCCCTGCTGTGATCGATCCCTTTGCCGTTGATGAAGCGGCATTTTCCGGCGCACCGGCCGAAAGCGGCGTAAGTTCCGTGAGCCGTCAGGCGCTGATGGATGCGCTGGATGATACGTTTATCTTCACCGACTTCATGAAAGAACACGGTGTTCCGTATACCGACCGCGACGGTGTTTATGCCGTTTCGTCCATGCAGCAGCTGGCCGAATGGAAGCCGGTTCTCAGCCGGGGCGTTTTGTACGATCTGGCCGCCGCAGGTGTGTCGGTCTGGGACTATGACAATACCTATGTCGAGCCGACCGTTTTTGTCGGGGCCGGGACGGAACTGCTGCCCGGAACTGTGCTGCGCGGCACGACATCCATCGCCGACGGCTGCACCATCGGCCCGAACAGCTATCTGGAAAACGTAAAGGTCGGAGAAAACACAAGAGTCAACGCCTCGCAGGTCTACGATTCCGAGATCGGCTCCGACACGACCGTCGGCCCCTTCGCCTATGTCCGTCCGGGTTCGCGTATCGGGTCGCATGTGCGCTGCGGCGATTTCGTGGAGGTCAAGAACTCCACCATCGGCGACGGCACGAAAATCTCCCATCTGACTTACATCGGCGACAGCGACGTGGGCCGGGATATCAACTTTGGCTGCGGCACGGTCACGGTCAACTATGACCGCGTGAAAAAATCCCGCACGGTTATCGACGACAACGCCTTCATCGGCTGCAACGCGAATCTCATCGCACCCGTTCACATCGGAGAAGGCGCGTATATTGCCGCCGGGTCCACCGTGACCGACGACGTGCCCCCCGCAGCGCTTGCCATTGCCCGCGCCCGCCAGCAGAACAAGCGCGACTGGGCCAACCGGCACAAGCTGAAGGAAAAGAAATAACTTTTGTATCCCCGGCGGCAGGGGCCGCCATTCAAATATAAAATCAACACAGAACAAGAACAGACCGAACAACACAAGAGAGAGGGTAATTTCATATGATTTCTCATGGTAAGAACGTCAAGGTATTCTGCGCCAACGCCAACCGTCCGTTTGCCGAGGGTGTCTGCCGCAAGCTGTGGCTGCCGCTGGGCGACTGCACGGTAACGACCTTTGCCGACGGCGAGGTTTCCCTGACGATCAATGAATCTGTCCGCGGCAGCGACGTATTTCTGGTTCAGTCAACCTGCAAGCCGGTCAACAACAATCTGATGGAACTGCTCATCATGATCGATGCCTGCCGCCGTGCCTCCGCCGGCCGCATCACCGCCGTCATTCCGTACTTCGGCTATGCCCGCCAGGACCGCAAGGCCAAGGGCCGTGACCCCATCTCCGCAAAGCTGGTCGCCAACATGATCGAAGCTGCGGGCGCAGACCGCGTGCTGACCATGGATCTGCATGCGTCCCAGATTCAGGGCTTCTTCGACATTCCCGTCGATAACCTGCTCTCCAATCCCGTTTTCGTGAAATATTACATGTCCAAGTTCGAGCATCCGGAAGAGATGGTCGTCGTTTCCCCGGACGTTGGCTCCGTCGCCCGCAGCCGCACGTTTGCCAACAAGATGGGCATGAATCTCGCCATCGTAGATAAGCGCCGTGAAAAGGCCAATCAGTGCGAGGTTATGAACGTCATCGGCGACGTCAAGGGCAAGAAGTGCATTCTGTTTGACGATATGGTCGATACCGCCGGTTCTCTGTGCAACGCAGCCAAGGCGATCGTCGAGATCGGCGGCGCAACTGAGGTTTATGCCTGCGCGACCCACGGCGTGCTCTCCGGCCCGGCCAACGAGCGCATCGCCAACAGCTGCATTAAGGAACTGACCTTCCTCAACACCATTCCGCCGCTCGAGGGCGCATGCAGCAAGATCAAGTATCTGGACGTTTCCCCGATCTTTGCCGATGCCATCCAGAGAATTTACGAAGAAAACTCCATGTCCGTTCTGTTCTGATTTTTATGCTGTTTCAAAAGCCAACGTATGACTGGCTGATCGCGGGGCTCGGCAATCCGGGTTCTGAATACGAGAAGACCCGTCACAATACCGGTTTCATGTCCCTTGACCTGCTGGCTGCGCGCCTGCAGGTCAAGGTTTCCAAGGAGCGCTTCAAGGCGCTCACCGCGCAGGCGGACTTTGACGGCCAGCGTCTTCTGCTCATGAAGCCGCTAACCTTTATGAACGCCTCCGGCATCGCCATCGAGGCCGCCGCGCACTTTTATAAAATCCCGCCAGAGCGGGTGCTCGTCCTCTTTGACGATATTTCGCTCCCCGTCGGCAAACTTCGTATCCGCAAAAACGGATCTGCCGGCGGCCACAACGGTCTGAAGTCCATCATCTCCTGCCTCGGCTCTGACCAGTTTCCGCGCGTCAAGATCGGCGTCGGCGCCAAGCCGCACCCGGATTACGATCTGGCCGACTGGGTGCTGTCCACCGTCTCCAAAACCGAATGGCCCGACTATCAGGAAGCCATGTCCCACGCCGCCGACGCCGCCCTCTGCATCGTCAAAAACGGCTGTGAAAAGGCCGCGGCGGAGTATAACGGGAAGATGTTTTGAGTGCACCCAAATACGCACGCACCTTGCCCACATCGCCCCGGCAAGACGCACCGTTTTTTACGGAAAGCTGCAGCAAATTCGGAACTTCCCAACGGGCCGATGTGGGCAGCGGCCCCTACAGGGTGCTGTGCAAATTTCCCCCATCTCACTTTCAATACCCCACCCCCTACGCATAGGAGACGCTCTCCTATGCGCGTTGCCTGTTGGGCGAAAAATTGTTTTTATTTTTAGGAGAATCCCATGAACGTTCTGCTTTCGCTTCTGCAAAAGAGCACCGATTATAACCAGCTGCTGAAGGCCGTGGAGGCGAAGCAGGCCGTCGCCGTGTCCGGACTGAGCCAGGCCCCGCGCAGCCATGTGCTTGCTGCCGTGCACGAGCAGTCCGGCAGACCGCTTATCGCCGTGTGCCAGGATGATATGGCCGCAAAGCGGCTGGCTTCTGAACTTGGTGCGTTTTTAGGCGAGGAGCCACCGGTTCTGCCGTCCCGAGAATTGACACTGGCCGGAGCCATCGGCGTGTCCCGTCAGTGGGAGCAGCAGCGGCTGCGGCTTTTATACGCGCTGGCGCAGGGCCGTGTCCCGGTGCTGGTGGCGAGTCTCGATGCGCTGCTGCTGCGCACAATCCCGCGCCAGACGCTCTTTTCCGCGTCCGTGACGCTCCGGGTCGGCGCAGAATACAGCATGCCGGATCTCATCAGCCGCCTGACCCGGGCGGGCTATTCCCGTGCAAGTCTGGTCGAGGGCGTGGGACAGTTCGCGCTGCGCGGCGGCATTTTGGACGTGTATTCCCCCGCGCAGGAAAAGCCGCTGCGCGCGGAGTTTTTCGGCGACGAACTGGACACCATGGGCTATTTCGACCCCATCACACAGCGGCGCACGGAAAACGCTGACGAGGCAATCCTCCTGCCTGTGGCCGAAACGGAGCCGCATCTGCATCCGCAGGGAGTAGCCGGTCTGTGCGGAGATCTGCGTGCCATCATCACGCGCCAGCAGCGCCGGAAAACGCCCAATCAGGCGCTGATCGAAACACTGCAGAAGGACTGCGAGGCGCTTGAAAACGAGACGCTTTTCGCCAGCGCTGACCGATACATGGCGCTGATTTACCCGGAATTTACGACTGCCGCGTCGTATCTGCCGCAGGAGGCCGTTGTCGCCTTCTGCGACCACGGCAATCTTCAGCGCGGGGAAAAGGACCGCGCGGAGGAGTTCGGACTCCTGCTCGATTCGTTTTTGACCGCCGGGACGCTTTTCGGAGAACTGTGCGATTATTACGCGACAATGGACGATCTGGCCGCGTCACTGCATGGCAGAGCCGTCATTTACTGCGACGGCTTCCTGGCCGCGCGCTATCCCGAGTCCCTGCCGCCCAAACAGCTGCTTTCCTTTACGGCCCGGCAGCTGCCGGGCTACGGCGGAAGTCTTGAAACAGCGGTGGCAGACCTTAAAAATTACGCATCGAACCAGTATGGCTCCATCGTCCTGTGCGGCGGACAGCGGCGCGGGGAAATTTTGAAGGATCTGCTTGCCAAAAGCGGTCTGAACGCACTTCTGGCGTTCCCGCTGACAAAGCTTCCGCAGCCGGGACAGATTCTCATTGCGGGCGGCTCGCTTCCCGCCGGGCTTGAATATCCGACGCTCAAATTTGCCATTTTAACGGAGGGGCAGATCGCTGTTCGGCAGGAGCGCAAAAGGACTAGAGCGCCCAAAAAAGCCACAAACCGTAAAAAACTTGACTCGTTTACCGATCTGACCCCCGGTGACCTCGTCGTACACGAGCACCATGGCATCGGCCGTTATGTCGGCATGGAGCAGCTGAAGGTCGGCGGCGTCACAAAGGATTACGTCAAGATCGCCTATCAGGGCACGGACTGTCTGTATGTGCCCGCAACACAGCTGGATCTGGTCAGCAAGTATATCGGTGCCGGCGAAGATACGCCTGTCCGACTCAATAAACTCGGCGGCGACCAGTGGCAGAAGACAAAGGCCAAGGCAAAGGCCGCGGCAAAGGACCTGGCTGCGGGCCTGATTAAACTCTACGCCGAACGCAAGCGGCTGCCGGGCTTTGCGTTCGCGGCGGATTCGCCGTGGCAGCAGGAATTTGAAGAAAGCTTTGAATACGCCGAGACAGACGATCAACTGCGCTGCATCGACGAGATCAAGCGCGATATGGAATCCCCCGCGCCGATGGACCGGCTTCTCTGCGGCGATGTCGGCTTCGGCAAGACGGAGGTCGCGCTGCGCGCGGCCATGAAGTGCATGCTGGACGGCAAGCAGGTCGCAATCTTAGTCCCGACGACCGTTCTGGCCCAGCAGCACTATCTCACGGCCATGCGCCGCTTTGCAACTTTTCCAGTCACCATCGACGTGCTCTCCCGTTTCCGCACCCCTGCGCAGATCAAAAAAACGCTCTTCGATCTGCAATCCGGCAAAATCGATCTGATCGTCGGCACGCACAAGCTGCTGCAGAAGGACATTCATTTTCACGACCTCGGCTTGCTCATTGTCGATGAGGAACAGCGCTTCGGCGTGACGCACAAGGAACGGTTAAAAGAACTTTCACGAGGCGTGGACGTCTTAACACTGTCCGCAACGCCCATCCCGCGCACGCTCAATATGGCGCTGTCGGGGCTTCGTGACATGTCCACCATCGAACAGCCGCCGCAGGACCGCTATCCTGTGCAGACGTTTGTGCTTGAGCACCAGGACGGCATTCTCGACGAGGCGATCCGGCGTGAACTTGCCCGCGGCGGGCAGGTCTATTATCTCCACAACCGTGTGGAATCCATCGACCAGTGCGCGGCCAAAATCAAACAGCGCATCCCCGAGGCGGAGATCGCTGTCGCGCACGGCAAAATGAACGAGGAACAACTCGGCGACGTCATGCAGGCAATGTCAAACGGCGAAGTTCAGATCCTTGTCTGCACGACCATCATTGAAACGGGCATTGACATCCCGAATGTCAACACGCTCATCATTGAGGACGCTGACCGGCTGGGCCTTGCGCAGCTGCACCAGATTCGCGGCCGCGTGGGCCGTTCGAGCCGCCACGCCTATGCGTATCTGACGTTCCGCAAGGGGAAAGTGTTGTCCGAGATCGCGGAAAAGCGGCTCGACACCATCCGCGAATACGCGGAATTCGGCTCCGGCTTTAAAATCGCCATGCGCGACCTTGAAATTCGTGGTGCGGGCGATCTTCTGGGTGCGGAGCAGTCCGGTCATATGATGACCGTCGGCTATGATATGTATCTGAAGCTGCTCGAAGACGCCGTGCTCGAAGAGCGCGGCGAGGAAGCGCAGAAGGAGCCCGAATGCACCGCCGACCTCACCGTCACCGCAAACATCAACAAGGACTATGTTACCTCCGGCGAACAGCGCATGGATCTCTACCGCCGCATGGCAGCCATCCGCACACAGGAGGATGCCGACGAACTGCTCGACGAGATCGTCGATCGCTTCGGAGATCCCCCAAAGGGCGTTATGAATCTGATTGCCATCGCACTGTTGCGCGCAAGAGCCGCAGCGGCCGGCATCACGGAAATCACGCAGAAGGACGGCGCGATCCTCCTCTCATTGGCCACGATGGACTTCGCCGCCATCTCCGGCTGCTGCGCCGAAGCGCAGTTCAAGGGGCGCATCTTCTTCTCTGCAGGCAAGGTGCCGATGCTGTCCGTCAAACTCAAAAAAACCGACGACCCGCTGAAACTCGCAACGCAGCTGGTCGGCGTCTACGCTGCCCTGCGCGCGCAGACAGCGGGGACGTAAAAACGAGCCTCTTGGGCGCTGTCGCCCCTTACGTTCCGAACAGCAGCTTCATCATCAGAGGGATCGTCAGCATGCAAAGAAGCGTACTGACAAACACGCCGGAGGAGGCAGTCGTCTCGTCAGCGCCGTACTGGTAACTCAGGATGGTTGTGTTGGTGGCAATGGGCATGCACAAAAGGACCGTCAGCACACACAGAATCCGTTCATTGTCCAGTACCTGCCGCAGCGCAAAATGCGCCAGCAACGGCACGGCAATCATCTTGAACAGCACCAGCACATACACCCGCCAGTTTCCGAAGATTTGCCCGAATTGCATCTGCGCAAGCGAACAGCCGACAATCAGCATGGCGATAGGACTTGTGATGTCTCCGACATATTTGACAGTCTGGTGCAGCAGCACCGGTGGCTGCCAGCCGGACAGATAAATCACGAACGCCGCCAGCGACGCTGCAACGCACGGCTGCCGCAGGATTTTCCACTGAAAGTGAAAACGCGCCTGTCCTTCGATCAGACTCACGCCGTAACTCCAGCAGAGCAGCTGGAAGGCCAGCACGGCCAGCGTCACATAGAAGGTCGCCTGATAACCCAGCAGCGACTCCACGACCGGATAGCCGAGAAACCCGATGTTGCCGAAGATGAACATGAACCGGTACAGCCCGGCCTCGCGTTCTTTGACGCGCAGCAGCCGTGCGATTGGGAAACTCAGGCCGATCAGCGCGGCATAGAGCAACGCGATCAGGCCCATCAACCGCAGCGTTTGCCCGATTGAGAGCAGCCGTTCGCCCGTCAGTGCGGAGGCGAGAATCTGCATGGGGTTTGCAACGGTCACGATAAGCGACGAAAGCTTTTTGTTACTCTGCACGTCCATCGCGCCGCCCTTCGCGGCGCAGAAGCCGCAGGCCATGCAGAAAAACAGCATGACCATCCTCTGGCACAGGGAGAGAATATCCATCCTGCCCGCTCCTTACTGCCTGATGCAGACCGGGCAGGACAGATATCCCTCAGCCTCGGCCAGCTTCTCGTTGAGGATTTCAAAATTCTCCGGTTTAAACAGCGTGCAGCCATACCGGTGATAGACCTCGCTTCCGACGTTCACGCAGACGGCATATTGGTCAAAAAACGATGTTTCCGCCCGCAGCCGGTCGAGTTCCGCCTGCTGACTGCGCAGCTTTGCGCTGCCGGTCAGATACAAAAATGCGCCAGCAGCCAGAAGCAGGATGCAGCAGATTGCAAGAATGCCCGTCGAAGGCGAACCGGCACGTTTTCTCGCAGCAGGCACCGGTTCCGCCGGCTGCTTTTTCAGCCGCGGCGGGGTCTGCATTCTCCCGGCAGGGAGCGGAGCAGGTCTTGGCTGCACTGCCGCACCGTTCTGCGCGCAGTTTGCGCAGAACAATTCCCCGTCTTCGATCGGCGCGCCGCATTTGATGCAAGTGGTCATATTCAATACGTCTCCTGTCTTTCTCATTCCTGAACAGTATAGCGAATTTTGCAGAGAAAGTAAACCAAAAACCGGCCATACGGCCGGTTTTTCGGTTCAAGAACTGGATTATGCGTTCTTTTTCGGTCCCATGATTTCGGCACTCAGGAGGGCGACAAGGGGGACAGTCAGGATGATGCCGATGGTGCCGGCCACGCCGCGGATGATCTCGATGGCGATGGAATCGGCGTTGAAGATCTGGATCATGGGATAATCAAAGATCTGGAACAGCAGAAGCGTATTGAGGCTCGAACCGGCGAAGGCGAGGATGAGCGTGTTCGCCATGGTGCCCATGGCGTCCTGTCCGATGTTCATGCCGGAGCGGAACAGGGCCTTACGCGGCAGGTCGGGGTTCAACTCGCGCAGTTCCCAGCAGGCGGAGGAAATGGACATGGCCACGTCCATGACTGCGCCGAGCGAGGCGATGAGAATGCCGCTGACGAACAGGCCGCTGATCTTCAGTCCCCGGTCGGATGCGCGCAGGACAAGCTCCTCCGCCTCGGGCAGATTGAAGCCGTTGAGCGGCGAGATCGACCCGCACAGGGCAGCGAAAATGCCCGCGACGGCCACGCCGCCGATGCAGCCGAGCGTGGCGCAGAGCGTCTTGCGGCTGAAGCCGTTCAGGAACAGGAGGGAGGCCGCCGTCGTCAGCGCGACGAGCACGACCGTGACCACGACCGGCTGCGCGCCGCGCAGGATCATGGGTACCTGAATGAACCAGACGCACGCAAGCGTATACACAAGCCCCAGCAGGGCCGTGAGGCCCTTTTTCCGGCCGATCAGCAGGAGCAGCGCGGCAAATATGGCAAGCAGGCCGATCAGCACCGGCGCGCGGTTATAATTCGGAATGGATATGACATACGGCTCCCCCGCGTCATCCAGATCAAGGCGGACGACGATTTTTGTGCCGATCTTCGCGTCAACGTTGGTATAGATGGTCAGATAGTTGATCGCCTCGAGTATCTCGCCCTTCCACGGGCCGTTCAGAATCTCGACCTCAAGATACTGCTGGCCGATGCGGCGGCCCTCCGTCCAGTCCTGGGTCTCTGCATTGTCGTCCAGAATGTCCGTGACGCGCGCAACAGCAAAATACCGCTTGCGCGCGGCAGTCGCCTCGCGGTCAGGCTCCGTATATTCCAGGACCAGCGCCCACGCGATGATCAGCATGAACAGCAAAACGCTCACGCCGATCTCCATCCAGCGCTTGCGCGTCAGCTTGCATTGTAAGTTCTTCATGGATTCTCCTTCAGGAAGCAAAGTTTATGCAGGATGGGGGACTGCCCCGCCGGGAAACCCGGCGGGGCAGTTTTGTATTGTTGGGGAACTCAGCGCTCGAGATAGCGGTGGATGATCGCCGCGACCTGTGCGCGGGTCGCCTGTGCCTTCGGCACAAGGTTGCTGCCGGAGCCGTTGATCAGACCCTGGCCAACCGCCCAGTTCATCGCCTGAATGGCGTAGGCGGAGAGCTGCGCCGTGTCGGCAAAGCTGCCGAGATTTTCCTCGAGCGTCACAGCCGTCATGCCGCCGTAGACTGCGTAGCGGTACAGGATCGCCGCAAGCTGCTCACGGGTCACGGGGTCGTTCGGGCCAAAGAGGCCGGAACCGTAGCCGTTGACGATGCCGTTGGCCGCCGCCCATGCGACCGCCTTGGCAAACCACTTGCCGGCGGCCACATCCGTAAAGTCGGACGAGCCGGAAACGGACGGGCTGCCCGCCATGCGGTAGAGGATGGTAACGATCATGGCGCGGGTCAGCGGTGCGTTGGGAGAGAAGCGATCGATGCCCGTGCCGTCCATGATGCCCTTCTCGTAGACGTAGCGGACATCGTTATAGAACCAGTCGCTGCCGGACACATCGGCAAACGGGAGCCCGACCGGGGCAGCGGGCTTGGCCGGGGTGACCGGGGCGCTCGGGGTGCCGGGGGTGATGGGCGGAGGCGGCAGGACGTTCTTCTGCCAATGTGCATAGAAGGTCTTTTCGCCGGTTTCCGTCGCCTCGATCTGCTTGACCTGTACGCCGCCGGAGGCTGCGGTGAACCAGCCGAGGAAGGTGTAGCCGGGCTTGGTCACATTGGTCGGCAGAACGGTCACGGTGCCCTCGACATAACTCGTCGGGTAGCTGCCGTTGATCACGCCGCCGTCTGCGACATAGGTGATGCTCCACGTCTTGACCGGAGTCTCATTCTTCTGCCAGTATGCGTAGAACGTCTTGTTGCCGGTTTCCGTAGCTTCGATCTGCGTAACCTTGTCGCCGCCTTCCGCTGCGTTGAACCAGCCGAGGAAGGTGTAGCCGTCCTTCGTCACATCGGTCGGGAGAACGGTCACAGTGCCCTTGGTGTAGGTCGTCGGGTATTCACCGTTGATCGTGCCGCCATCGGTGACGTAGGTGATGCTCCACGTCTCGACCGGCGTCTCGCCTGCGGTGCAGACGACATCAGCGCGGTTGCGGATACGGATACGCGGATAGACGGGCGTGCCGTCCGAGAGGACGAAGGTGTTGTCATAGGAAGCCAGACCGACCGCCTCGACCAGATTGCCGACAACTGCGTTCTCAACTTCCGTGTCCTTCGTGATGTAGCCGTCGATGAAGACGCGTGCTTCGTTGCCGGCTGCATCCTTGACCATGATGGTCTGGATCTTGCCTTCAGCCTCTTCCACTCTGGTGATCGTGCCCTTGATCTTGACGAGGCTGCCGAGGACGGAGCCGTCGTTGATCTGCGCGGCAGTGACTTCCACGGGAGCCGGAGCCTCCGCGTCCGCAATCTTTTCGATCTTCGTCACAGCCAGCTGACGCTCGCCCTGATAGGAGGACGTCGTACCGGTGACACGAACCTTATCGCCGATCTTAAAGTTGCCTGCGACCGGGAAGGCGTTGATACCGGCGGTGTTGTCCTGCACATAGATGCAGTCGAAGAACGCGGTATCCTTGTCATAGCCGGAGGCGTTGGAGGTCACGATGCCCTCCACGGTAAACTTGACGCCCTCCTCTGCCTCTGCCTGCACATCCGCGATCTTGGCGATCTCGGTCTGGTTGAGCATGGAGACGAGATTCTGGCAGATCTTGTAGTTGGAGTAGTTCTTCTCCGCGCCGCTGTCGGAGGCCTGGTACTGCACCTCGAAGTTCGACATGAAGGCTGCGCCGGAGACGATGATGAGGCCCTTGCCCTCGATCTGCTCGGACGCCATGACCATCAGGCGGTCATCGTTTTCTGCGAAGGTGTACTTCGGGGTAGCTGCGCCGCCGAGGCCGTCGCTGTCAACGTCCACAGAGTAGGTCGTTGCATGGCCGTAGACTGCCGGGCTGACCGTTGCGGGCAGCGTAGAGGTCGGGTTGCCGTCTGCGTCTACTGCGTAGATGGACGCGCCGCCGTAGTGGCTGAAGCGTTCGGTGTAGAGTTTGTCATACGGATGCTCTGCATCGAATTCCACGCCGTCCAGAAGCGGGTTATCCATGTTGTAGGACGAGAAGTAGAGTCTCCACTTGTCAACGCCGTCGGCTGCAGAGCGAACATCGTCATACGTTGCGTCGTCAGAGATACGGAGGCTGGAGCCGAGTTTGGCAAGAACCTCGTTCTGCGTCGCGGCCATATGCTTGATGTCCGGGTTGTTCTGGATGATGGGGTAATTCTCGTAGTTGTCAGACCAACCGGCGAGGATCACCATACCGCCGTTGTCGTTGAACGTCTTGATGGCGTTCAGTTCTTCTGTGGAATAGGTCTTGGGGTCAGCCTGCGCTGCCTCCAGTCGGCGGGACGGAGCCGTCAGGATGATGGCCTTGTACTTGGAATTGCCGCAGGCCGCGATGAGTTCCTCGCTGGTCTTCAGCGTGACTGTACGCACGGAATAGGCCGCAGCCAGTTCGCCGAAGTTGCCCATGGAGTCCTTATAGTTGCCTGCAACGTATTCGTTGTAGTGCGAGGCGTCAATGCCGATGTAGACAAGCTTGCTTGCGTCAAGCACATCGAGCGTGACGTCCTTGGTGAACGTGTACTCCTTGCCGTCCTGCTCGATCACAGCCGTGATCTTAACAGTCATGATACGGGCCTTTGTCGGGGTATACTTGAATTCCACATCCTGCGTGCTGCTTGCAGCCAGCGTGATGGGATCCGTCACGGTGCCGATGGTTTCGCCGCCGATGGCATAGGTGATGGACTTGATGGTAGCGGGCTTTGCCTCACTGTTGAAGAACGTGGTGGTGATGGTCAGTTCTTCGTCGGTGACAGGGGTAGACGTGCCGCATTCAGCCTTGGAAATGCCAAGCTTGAGCGATTCGCCGACCCAGACAGGCGCGGTCACGGCCAGATCGCCGTCGCCCTCGGTGACACGGACAAAGTAATAGGTGTACTCAGGCGCCAGTTCCACGCTGACGGAGCCCTTGGTGAGATCTGCGGCACTGTCCCAGGTATAGGCGACCTTGCCGGAGTTGACGACCAGTTCGACCTTGGCGATGGAATCGGTGCGGTCGGGATCGTTGAAGGAGATCTCGAAGTTCAGCTTCTCAGGAACGTCAATGATGGAGCCCATCATGTTGCCGTTGACCGTGTAGTCCAGTTCGAGGTTCTTGTCCTCGGTGGCGTACATACGGCGTGCTCTGAGCGCTGCGTAGATGCCGGATTCGGAGAAGTCGTCGGTCAGGATGACGTCGCGGGCGTCGTTGGCGTTGCCCCAGCGGCCCTTGTGGTTATCCTGGTTGTTGGTCGGGGCGACGTGCCAGCCCTTGTCGAGCGCCATGATGTACTGCTCGTAGCTGGGATAATAGCCGCCTGCGCCGATCTGGCCTTCGCCGTTGCCGACTTCGACCATGTACATACGGGTGTCAACGACCGCATCCCAATAACCGAAGTCAATGAAGTTGCCGAACGTCGTGCCCGGATGGTTGAACTGGCTGATGGAATCGACGCCCTCTGTCTGCGACAGAAGCTTGTAGTAGGCCTGCAGGCCTGCATCCTTGGTCTTGTTGTTGAGCGTCGTGTTGTTGCGGGAGACGATGCCGGGGGTGTTGAAGGTGTTGATATGGCCGGGACCGCCGGACCACGTCATTTCAAAGCCCGCAATGGCGACCATGCTGCCTGCATTTTCCGTATTGAACGCAGCGACCGCGTCCTTATAGGCTTTCCAGGTTTCCTGGCTGTATTCCGTCGCTTGGCTCATGTCGTAGAGCGCGCCCTCGGGGTTGGCTGCGCCGGACTTGTCAAAGTAGTTGGAATGGTCGGTGAACGCGACGAAGTCAACGTTCGCGCTGTCAGGCAGCGCCTTGATATACGCCAGTGCGCTTTCCAGCGAGCCAGCGCCGTCGGAATACTGCGTGTGGGAGTGCAGCTGGCCGAAGTAGCGCTGGAAGGTCGCCTCGCCGATGGTGAAGGACCAGGTCTTGCTGGTTTCCTTTTCATCCGCACGCTTGACCGTCACAGTTACCGTGACCTTGCCGTCCGCCATATCGGCAGCCGGGGTGTAGGTGACCTTGCCGTCTGCGTAGGTCGCTTCGACCTCCGTGCCGTTGACAGTCATCGTTACGCTGGCGTTCTCGCCGGCGTTCGAGATCTCCGCGGAGATCTCCGGCCGCTTTTCGGCTCCGGTCTGCGCACCCTGCGCAGGCTTCACGTTGGAGATCACAGCCTCGTCGAGAATGTCTACGGTGTAGGACGCTCTGGCCTCGTTGCCCTTGACATCCTTGAACGCGAAGGTCAGGGTCATCGTGCTGCCAGCCTTGGCCGCCTCAGCGATGTCCGAATCATAGACCGTGATATGGACGCTGCCCTTGCCGGTGGTGAAATCGCCCGGAACCTCTACGTCCGTGTTGCCCTGAAGCTGGCTGATGCCGGGGATGTACGTTCCGTCGGCCTTCTTGACGCTGTACTCGATCCACGGATTGTCGATTTCATAGATTGTGTCGATCTCGAGTTCAAACTCGTAATCGCTGCCGACATAGGCCGGGAGCATGGTTTCGGGGAAGGTGATGGTGGGCTGCACGACAAGGCCGCCGTCCACGTTCACGCCCTCCGCCACCGGATAGAAGAAGAAGGAGTAGATTGTATAGTCAAGATCGCCGGTCTTGCTGTACATGCTGTAGACCTTGAACGAGTCGGAGAAATACTCCAGCCACTGGCTGTGGCCGCTGAACTTCGCCGTGCGGCTCTCCAGCTCATAGCCGCCCACGCCGCCGGAGCATTCGCGGACGAGCCAGTCCGCGTCTTCGGTCGAAACGCCCTCTTCGGAGAAGTCCTTGCTGTAGAACGCGTTGTTGCCGGTGCCGTTGGCACAGAGATAGCCATACGCATCGCTCTTGAAGCGGAGGTATTCGCCGTTCTGCTCGACGGTGAACACAACAGCGCCGTTCGCCGGGGTGGCCTTGCCGTCCGCGACGGTGGCTGCCGCCTTTTCAATGGACTTGGAATCGTTCTCCGCCGCCAGAACCGCCTGTGCGTTCTGGTTGTAGATCACGAACTTGTCGCCGGGCTTGGGCAGATCGCCGGAAGGCTCATCGGAGCCGCCGTCGTCCACGACCAGATAGAACTGCTGGGCAAACAGCGCCTCATCGCTGATTCTGCTGTAGCTGCTCCAGTTGTTCTTCTCGGCGTACCACTCCAGATAGTTGCCGCGTGCGGCGTTCTGGATATAGAAGCAGTTTTCGGTCTTCGCAGCCGTGACGTTCCATGCGGTGTTCACATCGTCCAGCGGCGTGCTGCCGTAGCTTGCGCCCATGGAGAGTTTCTTGCCCTCGCTGGTGGAGAACGTGTAGGTGCCGTCTGCGTTGACGCCGACCGTCCAGATGTCGGCCTTGGTGTAGCCGGACAGCTTGCCGTCTGCCAGCGTCACATCCGTGCCCTTGTTATAGAAGCCGGAGTACTCGGTGGACAGGGCCTTGCCGTTGGCCGGGTTGAAGACCACGACCGTGTCGCCGTCGGACAGGCTGGTCACGATGCCGCTCTTGCGGACGCGATAGAACGCCTGCGCAAACAGCGCCTCGTTGCTGCCGATGCTGCCGTAGCTGCTCCAGTTGCTCTTATCGGCGTACCACTCCAGATAATTGCCGCGCACGGCGTTCTGGATGTAATAGCAGCCGGTCGTTGCAGCCGCAGAAACCTTCCATGCGGTGTTCACGTCGTCCAGCGGGGTGCTGGTATACTTCTCAGCCATGGAGAGCTTCTTGCCCTCGCTGGTGGAGAACGTGTAGGTGCCGTCCGCGTTGACGCCGACCGTCCAGACGTCGGCCTCGGTGTAGCCGGTCAGCGTGCCGTTCGTCAGCGTCACATCCGTGCCCTTGTTGTAGAAGCCGGAGTATTCAGTGGACAGGGCCTTCATGTTAGCCGGGTTGTAGATGACGATCTGCTCGCCGTCCTTGAACAGGCTCTGAACCGGTTCTTCGGCCTTGACGGTGTAGGCGAATTTCACTTCGTCGCTGTCGTCCATGCCGTCCTTCGTGGCCTTGACGGTGAAGGTGGTGTCTGCATTCACCTCGACGGGGTCGGTATACTCGGTATACTCACCCGTGGTCTTGTAGGAAATCTTCGCACCCTCAGTCTTGCACTTGAACTCGACCTTCGTTCCCTTTGCTACTTCGCCCGCAGCCGGGGTAGCAGTCGGGGTTGCGACCTTGTTGGACGGGGCAGGCACAGTTTCAATCTTGTAAATTGCAATATCCTGCTGCCCACTTTTGTAACACGCAAATAGCGGATCCCCTTTGCCGGTGTTGGGGTTATATCTCATGATATTGCGCGTGTTGCTTCCTTGTGCGATAACCGTTGCCGCGCCATCCGCAATCGCAACAGACCACGAACTGTTATCGCTTAACTTGCTTTCTGTCTTGAGATGGTTCTTGTCGCTGGATGCAGCATACAGATAGCCGGAGCCGGTGGCAAAGGCAAAGGTGTTGTCCTTTTTGCCCTTCTCCAGCGTCAGCTTCTGCACTGTCGTACCTAGCTTCAGCTTATTGCCGTCTTTTGTAACCGCAGCTGCCGCGCGGTTATTTGTCTTCTGGTTTGTTCCCAACGCATAGTCCGCGCCTTTTGCCGCGATCACGATCTCGTCGCCGACCTTCAAGGTCGATGCGTCGGTGACCAGAGTCGCGGTCTGCGTTGTCTCCTCTGCCATGGCGGCCGGCATGACCGAAAGGACCATGACGACGGCCAGCAGCAGCGCGAGACATCGCGTGATACGTTTTTTCATGCTTGCATTTCCTCCTGATTTCTGTTCAAATTCTGAATGTTCATGTTGTGCGCAGGCTCGTCCTGCGCAAAGCACCTCTTTTGAAGCCTCCTTCTGCGTCCTGATACAGAAACGAAAACGGCAGCCGTCAAGGGAGCCGCAGTCGCAAAGTTCTGTGTCTATAGTATAGCAGTTCCGTCCGCCAAAATCCAGTGACTTTACGGAGATTTTACCGGCTTTGCGTAAATTTTACCGAAACGATTTTGTTGATTTTGCCCACAGAATCCCCAACAGACAGACAAAGCCCGCCCGGCAGTCCCTGCCGGGCGGGCAAATTGTCACCCATGATCCTGTATGAACCTCTTCTGAAAGGGGAGTCTTTTAGGGTGCATTTACTTAATATTCCTCCTGTATTTTTTGCAGGACGGCTTCCTTTTTCGGGATGGACGGAATGCCGCCGGAAACTTCGGTGGAGAGGCTGGCAGCGGCTGCTGCGTAGCGGGCCATATAGGCAAGATCGCCCCGCATCAGCGCCTCCGGCGCCTTGTTCAGTTCCAGAAAGCGGGATACGGCGCTGCCGCCGAAGATATCGCCCGCGCCGGTCGTGTCAATCGGCTGCACCTTCGGGCAGCCGCAGGAGAATTCCGCCTGTGCATTTTTAAGCAAGCAGCCCTTCGGCCCCAGCGTGACCATGACGAGCCTCGCCCCCAGCGCCAGCACGCGCTCGGCGCCCTCTTCCGGGCCGCAGCCCCAGAGGAACTGCGTCTCTTCGTCGCTGATCTTGACAATATCCGCCTGCGAAAGTCCCCAGAGAATCTGTGCCTTCGCTTCCTGCTCCGTTTTCCACAGCGGGGCGCGGTAATTGGGGTCGTAGGTGACGAGTTTGCCGTGCGCACGGGCATAGGCCGCGGCCTTCTGCGTGGCCGTGCGGGCAGGCTCGTCCGTGCAGCTGAGTGAACCGAAGTGGAACACGCGGGCCTGCTCCAGCATGGCCGGATCGATCTCCTCCCAGCGCAGCTGCGTGTCCGCACCGGGCTTGCGCGCGAAAGCGAACGAGCGGTCGCCGTGCGCGTCGAAGGTCACGAAGGCAAGCGTCGTGAATGTGTCGGGGCTGATCAGAATGCCGCGCGTATCGATTCCGGCGCGGCGCATCGTGCCGGTCAGCAGATGGCCGAAGGTGTCGTCTCCGACTTTGGCGAGAAACGCGGTCTTCTTTCCATACGCGCTCAGCGCGGCAAGAAAGTTGCCGGGTGCGCCGCCAGGGTTGGCGGCAAGCGTGGGGTAGCCGTTTTCGTCCTTTGTGCGCTCCGCAAGATCAACAAGCAGTTCGCCCAGTGCGATCACATCATACATAATTTATTCCTCCTGTCAGTTTAAAAAAGCGGACTTCTGATTGCTCCAACGGAAACATATCCGTGCAGGACTGCATGGATGTCGCTGCCTTCTTTGCATCTGTCCGGGCCGGGATTCGTGACGCGGATGGAAAGTGCGTCGCCGGTGCGAACATAGTCATTGTCATAGAAGCTGCACGCTGCCGGCGTTCTGCCGTACAGTACGCCTTTGCACTGCGCCGCGGCGCAGTCCGGGAAATTGACGTTCCACACGCGCCCCGGCTCCGCCGGGCGTGCAAGCAGCGCTTCGAGCACGACGGGCAGATACGCCTCCGCCGCGCCGGGATTGCCGTTCTCGCGCGCGGAAAAGGCAATGGCGGGCACGCCGTTCATCACAGCCTCCAACGCAGCGCCGACCGTGCCGGAATACGCGATGTCGAAGCCCGCGTTATACCCCCGGTTGATTCCCGTCAGCACCACGTCCAGCCGCACGGGCAAAAGCGCCTTGATCGCAGCCTTGACGCAGTCCGCAGGCGTTCCGCCGACGGCCCACGCGGCCTCGACCGGAACGGGGAACGGCGCTTCCGTCACGGAAAGTTCGCCCCGGATGGTCAGTTTCTGCGACATGCCGCTGCATTGGGTGTCCGGCGCTGCGACAAAGACGCGGCCGAACGGCAGCGCCGCCGCGGCCAGCCGCGCGATGCCCTCCGCGCCGATTCCATCGTCGTTTGCAATCAGGATCGTTCGTTTTTCCATATACCATGCACTCCCCTGTTTTTTTCTATCCGCATTCTACCATGAAACCAGCCCGGACTCAACCGCTGCGGGCGAAAAAATGCGCGCCGCGTTCCGCCTTTACATTTGCGCGCGTATGTGGTAAAATTCTCAAAAGTATGTGCAGCCGAGTTAAAGGAGGATGCGCTCATGCCGATGACAAACGCCGCTGAATATCTGGAGCGCACCGCCGCGCGCGTCCCGGACAAGATTGCCTTTTCCGACGCCTCCGGCAGTCTGACCTTCGGGCAGCTGCTGACGCGTGCACGGGCGCTGGGAACCGTGCTGGCCGGACTTCCGGGCTGCAAAAACGCGCCCGTGGCCGTGCTCACAGGCCGGACAGTACAGAGCGTTGCGGCCCTGCAAGGCGTTTTGCAGAGCGGGAATTATTATGTTCCCATCGACGAGCAGATGCCCGAAGCGCGCATGCGCCGCATTCTCACGCAGGTGCATGCCCGCGCGATCGTCTTTTCGGAATCGAGCCGCCCGCAGGCGGAGCGGCTTACGGACTGCGCGCCGCTTGTCTGCCTGGAGGAAGCGGAGAAAACCGTGCCGGACGATGCGCTCCTGCAAGCCCGGCGCGAGCAGATCATCGATCTGGATCCCGTGTACCTGCTCTTTACCTCCGGCTCGACCGGAACGCCGAAGGGCATTGTCATCTCCCACCGCGCCATTCTGGACTTTACCGACTGGCTGACGGACTTCTGCGGCTATACCGAGCACGAGGTCTTCGGCAATCAGTCGCCGTTTTACTTTGACACCTCCTGCAAGGATCTGTACCAGACGCTGAAACTCGGTGCAACTTGCGTGATTCTGGAGAAGAAATTTTTCGCACTGCCGCTGTTTTTACTGCAGGCACTCGACCAGCACGGCGTGACCGCCGTGAACTGGGCCACGTCCGCGTTCCATCTGGCGGCAAGTTCCGGCGCGCTGGAACGGTGCGTCCCGCATGCGCTGCGGAAGATCGTCGTCGGCGGCGAAGCGCTGCAGGCGCGGTATGTGAACATGTGGAAGCGCGCGATCCCGGAGGCAGACCTTTATAATATGTACGGCCCGACGGAAACGACCGTTGACTGCGCCGCACTCCATCTGACGCGCGCGTACCGCGACGACGAGCCGATCCCCATCGGAAAAGCCTGCCGCAATATGCAGCTGCTGCTGTTAAAGGACGATCTGACCGAGGCAGCCCCGGGTGAAACGGGCGAACTATGCGTGCGCGGCTCCGGGCTTGCGGCGGGATATTTTGCCGACGCGGAAAAGACCGATGCAGCCTTTATCCAGAACCCGCTCTGCCCCGATTACCGCGACATTCTCTACCGCACGGGCGATATGGCCGTGCAGCGCGAGGACGGAAATTTCTATTTTCTTGCCCGCCGCGACGGGCAGATTAAGCACATGGGCTACCGCATCGAACTGGGCGAAATTGAAACGGCGCTCTACAGTGTCGATGGCCTGCACGACGCCGTCTGCTTCTACGACGCAATGCGCGACAAGATCGTCTGCGTCTATGCGGGCAATCTGGACACCAATACACTTGCAAAGGCGCTGCGGACGGCGCTGCCGAAATATATGCTGCCGAACGTCTATGAAAAGCTGGAGGCGCTGCCGCACAACGCCAACGGCAAGCTTGACCGTGCGGCGCTGAAGGAACGGTTTTTGCATGCGCAGAGTTGAAAGCTATGCAGCGCTTACGCCGCTTCTGTCCGCACAGCTTCGGCGCGGTGTGGTGACCAACTGCTTTTTATCCCCGGCAGACTACCAGCGCGAAATCGATGCCGGGCTTTTTTACGAGGAAGGAGACGGCTTTTTGCTGCTGCTTCGGCAGCGGGCCGGATACCGGCTCCTGAACTTCTATCTGCACCCCGGTGCAAAGCTTTGCCTGCCGGAGCAGCCTTCCCCGCTCATCACAGAACTTGCCTGCCGCGAAAAGGACCAAGACGCCATGCGTCGGGCGCAGGACGCGCTGTGTGCGCTCGGCTTTACCGAGGCTTTTTTCCGTCTGCGGCGTACGCGGGCGGCAATTCCTGTCCAGAATACCGCTGAGACTCCGGCAGAGGCTTCATTTGAGGCTGTGCGGGCGTTTTTACTTGAACAGTTCGACCCGCTGACGGGCTGCATCCCGCCGGACGAGGAACTCCGACAGGCGGTCGGCGCCGGGCAGGTGCTGTGTTTGACAGACGCGAACGGAATTTCCGGACTTCTGCACTATACACCCGGGCGGGCGCAGTGCGAGATCCGCCATCTGGCCGTCCGTGCAGACTGCCGGGGGCTTGGATGCGCCGGACGGCTGCTGCGGCTGCTGGAGATGAAGACCGGCGGGCAGAAATGTATCGTCTGGGCGCGGGTGGGGAATACCCCCGCTGAACATGTATACGAAAAAAATCAGTTTCAGCCGGACGGATGGCGTTCCGTCGTGCTGCGGCTGGGATAAAGGAGTTTTGACACTATGAGGAAGCAGATCATTGAGATCCTGACGGAGATTTGTCCGGGCATTGACTTTGAGAACGAAACGGCCCTCATCGACGACGGCCTGATCGACTCGCTGGATATCGTCGCGGTCGTGACGGAACTGATGGAGGCGTTCGATGTGGAACTTGGCGTGGACGATCTGACGCCGGAGAACTTCAACAGCGTCGAGGCCATCGAGGACCTCATCGAGAGCCGGCAGAACTGATATGTCCTTTGCCTCCTTGCCCTTTGTGGGGCTCGTTGCGGCGGGCGTCATTCTGTATTATCTGGTTCCGAAGCAGGCGCAGTGGGTCGTGCTGCTGCTGGCGAGCATGGTCTTTTACCTGTCCGGCGGCGTTAAAAGCGCCGTCTGGCTCGTGCTGGTCGCGGGGTTGACGTGGCTGGCGGGACTGCTGCTCGAAAAGCAGAACGCACGCCCCGCGCCCGATAAGGCTGCGAAGACTGCCGTGCGCAGCGCGAAGAAGCGGATCTGCGCAGCGTGTCTCGTGCTCTGCTTCGGGCTTTTGTATCTCATGAAATACTGGAACTTCACGGCCTCCGCGTTGCCGTCTGCCCTCGGGGACAAGCTTCCCCGGTGGGATTTTGTTGTGCCGCTGGGACTATCGTATTTCATCTTTCAGAGCGTGGGCTATGTGATCGACGTCTATCGAGGAAAGCTGTCCGCGCAGAAAAACCCGCTGAAATACGGCCTGTTTGTTTCGTTCTTCCCGCAGATGGTGCAGGGTCCCATCAGCCGGTACGACCAGCTTGCCCCGCAGCTTTTATCGCAGCGCAGCCTTGACTGGCGCGATCTGAAGCTTGGCATTCAGCTGTGCCTCTGGGGCTACTTTAAAAAGCTTGTCATCGCCGACCGGGCCGCCGTGCTTGTAAACGCTGTCATCGCGGAGAACTGCCCCTACGGCGGCGCGATCATTGCCAGCGGCATTCTGTTCTACTGCATTCAGCTTTACTGCGATTTTTCCGGCGGCATTGACATCACACGCGGCGTCGCGCGGATGTTCGGCATTGACATGGCCGAGAATTTCCGCCGCCCGATCTTCGCAATGTCCCTGACGGAATACTGGCGGCGCTGGCACATTACGCTCGGTGCGTGGATGCGCGACTATGTGTTTTATCCGCTGTCGCTGTCCAAGACCTTCGGGAAACTTTCCCGCTGGGCCCGCACGCATATCAAGGGCACAGGCGGCAAGATTTTTGCCACATCGCTTGCGACGTTCATCGTCTATCTGATCATCGGCATCTGGCACGGGGCGAACTTCCGCTATATTGCTTTCGGTCTGTGGAACGGCGTGCTCATTACGGCCTCCCTTCTGCTGGAACGGACGTTTTTGCGCTGGAAATCGGCGCTGCACATCAACGATAAATCCGCCGCATGGCGCGTGTTCATGACGCTGCGCACGATGCTGCTGGTGTTCATTGGGCGGTATTTCACGCGTTCGCCGCGCCTGAGCTGCGTGTTCCGGTTTTTGAAGACGACCGTGCTGCATCCGCAGCCGTCGCAGCTGTTCGACGGGACGCTTTTGTCGTTCGGCCTTGCAAAGACGGATTTTCTTGTGATCGCGCTGGGACTGGCCGTTTTGTTGACGCTTGAGTGCTTTCAGGAGCGCGGCGTGCAGATCTGGGCTGCGCTGGAAAAGAAGTCTGGCTTTGTGCAGTGGCTTACCGTGACGGCGCTGCTGCTGGCTGTGCTGCTGCTCGGCGTGTTCCGGGCCGGGTATATCCCGTCGGGCTTTATCTATACGCAGTTCTGAGGCGGTGATCGAATGAGTTCAAAAAAATGGGTACTGGTCTTTCTTGCGACTGTCTTTGTGCTGGCCGCGCTGCTGGCGGCGCTGAATCTTGCCGCCGATCCCTTCGGCGCGTTCGGAGACAGGCTGCTTTCCTGGTTCTCCTACGACGAGACGAATAACCCCCGCGTGGCGAAGTTTACCTATCTCGAGCAGCACCATGATGAATATGATTCCTATATTCTCGGCTGCTCATCGACCAGTTCGTTCCCGGTAGACGCGTTCAACGAGGCGTATGGCGCCAGCTTTTACAATCTCATCATGTACGGTGCGGATATGCGCGACTGCGAAAAGATCGCGCAATATCTGGTGGAGCATTACGAGGTCAAGAATCTCATTCTGAATGTCTATCTCGACAACGGTCTGACCTACGACGAGGAATCCGACCGGCTGACGAAGAACCTCCACTATAAGGAGGACCCCGACACGTCCGCACTCTCGTATTACACGCGCTATCTCTTCGCCGACCCGCGCTATGCGCTTGCCAAGCTGAACGCGCTGCGCACGGACACCATTCTGCCGCAGACATTCGACGTGTTTGACGAGCGGACAGGCTGCTATGACAAGCGCGTGCGCGACGCAGAACCGATCGGCAGCGAGGAACGCTATCTCGAAAGCTACCCCGTCTTCGCCGACTATCCGCACCAGACGCTTTCGCTCCCGTATACGGAGCAGTGCATGCAGAGCGTCGCGTCGATCAAGGCTTTGTGCGAGGAAGCGGGTGTGAACCTCACCGTCGTCGCCGGGCCGGTGTATGCCGAGTATCTGAAAAATTATGAACCGGAAACCGTCGCGCAGTTTTACCGCTCGCTGGCACAGGTCACGCCGTTCTGGGATTTTTCGTCCAGCAGCGTCAGCTGCGAGATGCGCTATTTCTATGACGGCACGCACTTCCGCAACAACGCCGGCGAAATGATCTGCGCCCGCATGACGGGCCGGACGGATCTCTGGATCCCGGACGATTTCGGAACCCATGTGACCGCCGACACCCCGGAGGATTATTTTTTGAACGTCCTGTCGCCGGAACCACTTTCACAGGACGAGATCAGCACGCAGGTGCCCATCCTCATGTACCACCATCTGTCTGAGGACGTGACGAACAGCGAAATGGTTTCACCTGAGCAGTTCGAGGCGCAGATCCGGGCGCTGGCCGAGGCCGGATATACCGGCATTTCGTTTGACGAACTGCAGGCATATGTCCTGCGGGGCGAGCCGCTTCCCGAAAAGCCGGTCGTCATTACCTTTGACGACGGGTACAGGAGCAATTACACGCTGGCCTATCCGATTTTGCAGAAATACGGCATGAAGGCGACGATCTTCGCCATCGGCGTTTCGTTCGGAACGGATCATTACAAGGATACGGACTATGCCATCACGCCGCACTTCGGCGCGGATGAGGCAGCGGAAATGACCGCGTCGGGCCTTATTTCCATCCAGAGCCATACCTACGACATGCACCAGTGGCCGCCGTATGAAACGGGCTCGGCCGTGCGGGAGAACATCCTCCAGCTGCCCGGCGAAAGCGAGGAATCCTATGTACAGGCGCTGACGGAGGACTTTACGCGCAGCCGTGCGCTCTTAGAGGGCGCGACCGGTCAGCCGGTCGATGTGCTGGCATATCCCGCCGGACAGTATTCCACGCTGGCGCAGGTCACGCTCCAGTCGCTCGGCGTGCATGTGACGCTCTCGACCAATCCGGGCGTCAACACCGTCGTCAAGGGGCTGCCGCAGACGCTTTACGCCATGCTCCGCTTCGGCATTACGGAGGATATCTCGCCGGAGGCGCTGCTGGACATGATTCAATAATAGCTGCAATAAGAAACAGGCTGTCCGTTCAATGTACGGGCAGCCTGTTTCTTAAACCAAATACATGAATTTCCACATAAGCAAGAGTAGAATGCAAAGCTTCATAAAAAATTTTAGGTCAGCAAAAATTTTGTTTGACATCTGCTTTTCATGTGGTATGATGGTAACAGAAGACGTCTGCACGGCAGGCGCCGCAGATCAGAAAGAATAATAAATAAATGGGAGGTACCCTGCGTTTATGAATTATGATGCTATCAAAAAGGCTGCCGAAGGCTACAGAACCGACATGGCAAAGTTCCTCCGCGACATGATCGCAATTCCGTCCGAGTCCTGCGAGGAAGAGGGCGTCGTCAAGCGCATCGCTGCCGAGATGGAAAAGCTGGGCTATGACAAGGTCGAGTTCGATAAGCTCGGCAACGTCATCGGCTGGATGGGCACTGGCGACAAGATCATCGCCATCGACTCCCATATCGATACCGTCGGCATCGGCAACCGCGAAAACTGGACTGCTGATCCCTACACCGGCTATGAGACCGACGAGATCATCTACGGCCGCGGCGGCTCCGATCAGGAGGGCGGCATGGCTTCCGCTGCCTACGGTGCGAAGATCATGAAGGACCTGAACCTCATCCCCGAGGGCTACAAGATCATGGTCGTCGGCTCCGTGCAGGAAGAGGACTGCGACGGCATGTGCTGGCAGTCCATCGTCAACGAATACTTTAACGGCCCCGAGGACGCACGCAGCAAGATCGAGTTCGTCATCTCCACCGAGCCGACCGACGGCGGCATCTACCGCGGCCATCGCGGCAGAATGGAAATCCGCGTTGACATGCACGGCGTCTCCTGCCATGGCTCCGCTCCGGAGCGCGGCGACAACGCGATCCACAAGATGGCTGAGGTCATCCTGAACGTCCGCGATCTCAACGAGAACGACGCTTCCGACGACAAGGAGATCAAGGGTCTTGTCAAGATGCTCGACCCGAAGTACAACCCCGAGCATTACGAAGACGCCCGCTTCCTCGGCCGCGGCACCTGCACCACCAGCCAGATCTTCTACACCTCCCCGTCCCGCTGCGCAGTTGCGGACTCCTGCTCCATCTCCATTGACCGCCGCATGACGGCCGGCGAGACCTATCAGTCCTGCCTGAAGGAGATCGAGGATCTGCCCGCCTGCAAGAAGTATGCCAAGGACGTCAAGGTTTCCATGTACATGTACGACCGTCCCGCGTGGACCGGCCATGTCTATGAGACCGAGTGCTTCTTCCCGACCTGGATCAACAAGGCCTCCGCGCCGCACGTCCAGGCTCTGGTCGATGCGCACCATGCCCTGTGGGGCGAGAACCGTCTGTGGGCCGACGAGACTGCTAAGGCAAAGCGCGAAGGCCGTCCGCTGACCGACAAGTGGACCTTCTCCACCAACGGCGTTTCCATCCAGGGCCGCTACGGCATCCCCTGCGTTGGCTTCGGCCCCGGCGCCGAGTCTCAGGCACACGCCCCCAACGAGATCACATGGAAGCAGGATCTGGTCGTCTGCGCCGCGCTGTACGCCGCTGTTCCCATGCTCTATAAGCCTGAGAACAAGGACGGCTCCGCCACCTCCTTCCGTCAGGAACTCACCGGCAACGACATTAAGTAAGTTTTGCGGCATACAGGCATGAGTCCCAACGGGGCTCATGCCTCCCGCAGTGTGAAAACCATCTGATAAAAAACTTAAGGAGAAAGAACATGAGCAAAACTGTTGAACTGGCAAGACATCTTGAGAAGCTCCACATCAACAACATGTATAAGACCGACTTCTACTGGACTTGGGACAAGACCGACGACGAGATCGACGCTGTCTTTACCGTAGCCGACGCTCTGCGCGACCTGCGTGAGCGCAACAAGTCCACGAAGATCTTCAACTCCGGTCTGGGCATCTCCCTGTTCCGCGACAACTCCACCCGTACCCGCTTCTCTTTCGCCTCCGCCTGCAACTTCCTCGGCCTCGAGGAGCAGGTCCTCGACGAGAAGAAGTCCCAGATCGCCCATGGCGAGACGGTCCGTGAAACGGCCAACATGGTTTCCTTCATGGCTGATGTCATCGGCATCCGCGACGATATGTACATCCATCAGGGCCACGAGTACCAGAAGACGTTCATGGACGCTCTGGAAGAGGGCTACCGCGACGGCATTCTCGAGCAGAGACCCACGCTCGTCAACCTGCAGTGCGATGTTGACCATCCGACGCAGTGCATGGCCGACATGCTGCATGTCATCCACTACTTCGGCGGCGTTGAGAATCTGAAGGGCAAGAAGGTTGCCATGACCTGGGCCTACTCCCCCAGCTACGGCAAGCCGCTGTCCGTCCCGCAGGGCGTTATCGGCCTGTTCACCCGCTTCGGCATGGACGTCACGCTGGCCCATCCGGAAGGATACGACGTGTTCCCCGAGGTTGAAGAGATTGCCCGCAAGAACTGCGAGAAGTACGGCTCCAAGTTCCACAAGACCAACTCCATGGCCGAAGCTTTCCAGGACGCCGATATTGTCTATCCGAAGTCCTGGGCTCCGTTCAAGGCGATGGAAAAGCGCTCCGAACTGTACGTCAAGGGCGACCAGAAGGGCATCGACGAGCTCGAAAAGGAACTGCTGGCGCAGAACGCCGAGCATAAGGACTGGACTTGCTCCGAAGAGATGATGAAGCTGACGAAGGACGGCAAGGCTCTGTACCTGCACTGCCTGCCCGCCGACATCTCCGGTCTGTCCTGCCCCGAGGGCGAAGTTGACAACTCCGTGTTCGACCGCTATCTGGTGCCTCTGTACAAGCAGGCTTCTTACAAGCCGTACATCATTGCCGCTATGATCTTCCTGGCTCAGGTCAAGGATCCGGTCAAGGCTCTGATGGACCTCGACTCCGCTGACAACAAGCGCAAGATGTTCTAATTCGCTTCTGACTACACAAATAAGCATATGGCAGGAGCGCCGCTCCTGCCATATGCAGTATCAAGAGGAATTATAAAATGGCTAAAAGAATTGTGATCGCTCTGGGCGGCAACGCTCTGGGCAAAAATCTCGAAGAGCAGATGCAGGCTGTCAAGACGACGGCCAGCGCCATCGCAGACCTGATCGAAGACGGCCATGAGGTCGTCATCGCGCACGGCAACGGCCCGCAGGTCGGCATGATCCAGAACGCGTTTGCCGCTTACCACAAGCAGCAGGCCAAGAGCGACATCATGCCCCTTTCCATGTGCGTAGCCATGAGTCAGGGCTACATCGGCTACGATCTGCAGAACATGATCGGCGAGGAGCTTGACCGCCGCGGTCTGGGCATCCACTGCGCGACTGTTCTGACGCAGGTCGCCGTCGACCCGGCCGACCCCGCGTTCCAGCATCCGACCAAGCCCATCGGCGCGTTCATGACCGAGGAAGAGGCCAAAAAGCTCGCCGCCGAAAAGGGCATCGACGTCGCCGAGGACGCAGGCCGCGGTTGGCGTCAAGTCGTCGCAAGCCCGCGCCCGAAGGAGATCGTTGAGATCGCCACGGTTCGCGCGCTTATGAACGCAAAGCACGCTGTTATCGCTGCCGGCGGCGGCGGTATCCCGGTTGTGTGGGAAGACAAGTATCACCT
>URAZ01000039.1 GCA_900545925.1 uncultured Eubacteriales bacterium
CTCATTACTTGGTCAGTCGTTTTTTCTTTTATGGCTGGCTTCTTAGACAAAAAACCATGCTTTTGACCTCAACGTCATAATGTGATACCAACCACCGAGTGAACGGAGTGCGTAACGATTAAGGGCATGAACATTTTCGTTGCAGAAACCTTCCACGACGATAAACTAAAAATCATCTTAGCTGCAAGCGGCCTTGCAAAGGAACGGTTTAAGCGCAGGAAACTATGGAGTTACCCTTCTTTCTCTTTCTTTATGTCATCACGAATGCTGCTTTGAATCATATTGAGAATGGCAATCTTCTGATCCGTTGGACAGTCCAGTCTCGAAATGTATGTATAAATTATCTGCGCATGGACAGCTGCAACACGTTTGGACAGTTCCACTTGTCCTTGCATGGAGTGTGGGGAATGCACAATTACTTCCATAAAATTCCTCCCGGCATGCGATATAGTTAAATACATACCAGCAAAAAGAAATTCATTCCTCAAGGACAGGGTCCTTTTCTAGCTGTTCTTCGTTTTCCTCTACGAAATCATCTTCTGTTGTGATCGTCCCAGAATGCAGCTTCGTCATTCTCAAAGTGTACCTGCATTTGCGGTTATAGGCAATGAGCATGGCTTCGGCATAGCCAAGAGAGCCTGCTCCACGCTCTTTCGCAATACGAGATAACTGCCGAACAGACATGAATCCAACTTTCTCCTTGAAGGTCTCGTCACGAAGCTGATCACCGAATGCTACCACCATTTTTGCAACACCCGCCAATATATTTCCACCAAGAGAGTCAATATCTCCCTCCCATGTACCAACGCAGAGCCGCAAAGTTCGGTCAAGCACATGGTAACCATATTTGGTGTAGATCCGCTCCAACGTGGCAACAGCGCAGATCACGCCATATGCTTTGGTTGGCCCGATAGAAAGAGAATAGGATTCCACCAGCCGCTTAATCACAAGCTGCTGTTCATTTCCCGCTTCGATATTGGCCATGAATATTTCATAAGGCTTTAGGGGGCGCACGTGCTTCATCTGATTTGCAAAAATATCTGCTTCGTTTTGATAATCCAGACTATCGTATATCATGCACCAAACGGGTGTCTCTCGTGAACCAGATACGGTGGCAACAATCTCAATAGTGTGTTGACCGTTAAAGACATAGTTGATTCCATCGCGGCGGCTTACCTTTACTGGGTTGATTTGGTTCAGATCGAAATCCTCAATGGCCTTTTCAACCTGCGCCTGTGACAGTGGCCGCTGGTACTCCTGATTGGAAACAAGGTTCTTAATCGGGATTTGTTCGAAGTGGACATTCGGTACAAATCTGCTCAGGTCTTGCATGAATGTACCTCCCGGATATCTGAGAGCATCTCGGACACTTTCTCCTGTAGTGACAGCAGCACCGCCTCAAGCCTGTGTTTCGCGTCCATGGAAACGTCATTTATATTCGCATGATTTCTGGCTCGTTCGATGGAACTGACCCACGATGGAACCGTTAGAGTCAATCCGGTGATTTCGGCATCCGGGTCGTGCTTTGGTGTAACCTTAATAGGTGGTAAAGTCTCTGGCATAGGTGTAATTGGCTGATCCTCTATATTGACGAACTCTTTTCGAGTATCGCTGTAACTGGTGAAAGGGTGCTGCAGGTCTTCCGAGCTTGTCCCAATTCGCCTGATTTCCTCCGGTGGCATTTTAGAAAGTGCCACGAGGTTCTTGTGAGATATCTTGAAAGTCCCGGAGAGGACCTTACCGGGAAGTTCAGGATCTGACCGCCCTACAGCATCTAATGCCTTACTGAAGACCGCATACTTCTGCACGGCTCCAGTGGATACATTGTATTGAGAGCTAAATTTCTGGGCTGTACGCCGAAAGGTCTCTCCGCGCTCGCTCCTGTCTCTGCGCTTATATTGATTGAAACCGTTGATATTTGGTGGATGCTTGCGCGCAACTTTCTCAAGTTCATATTGTTTGCCAATGAGGTAGCGTCTGGTTTCCTCTGTGATATTTCGGCGGCCGAGTTGGTTGCTGCAAATCCAAACAATGGCCCGTTCCCGATTCTCGAATGGCATCTCTCGCACGGCATAGGGGATGTGAAGCCGGTTGCATATCTCGTAACGGTTGTGACCGTCAATGATGATGTTATTCCATGTGATGATTGGATCCCGGCAGCCGTCTATTGAAAGATTCACCTCGAGTTGAAGATATTCATCTTTCCGCAAAGGCCGAATGAGTGCCTTGAATTCTGGATCGACCTCCAATACTGCAAACCCCTTACCCATTGATAGACGTTCACCTCTCATTTCTCTTTAAGGTTTTCATAGAGAAATAGGCCACTCTGTTTGCAACATCCACCTCGCCGCTTACACGATAGCTATATCGAAAGTCGAGAATACCAATCATATCGACTAAGGCTGACATAAGCGTACTGCTGTAAAACTCAACGGAGTGCTTTGTCGGCTGAAACTGCTGCACGTTGTTGGCTGTGCCTCCGGAAAGTGGGCGGTCTGAGCCAAGTATTGCAATAAGCATTTCTTCTGGATTGACCAGAAATTGAATATATTGCGGTCTCCCCATTTTATTTAGAGTGGATTTGTGTACGCGAAAGCGCCCCCGACTCAGATCGATGGTCATGATTGCGCTGTTATCTGCACTATCCATTTTTGATCTCCTCCTGTACAGGTACTTCTGGTCGATGTGTGCCCGGAATCGGTGTAGCAGCCTCCCCAGATGCTATTGAGGATACTGTGTTATCCTTGATTCCATAAATCGCGTATCCATCAAAGATATTGATTTGCAGAGACTTCTGGTGTTCATGATAGGGCAAACCGAACTGATCCTTCCACCCGGCAGGGAAAACCGGTGTGCGAGCCGTCTTGGGCTTGCCTCCGTCCTTTGCGATACGTTGATAGATCTCTGAAGCATTCAAATCGAAAGCAATCAGATACTCGTCATTGGCATGGATGACTTTCCCAAGCAGCTTGTACCGGTAATCGATATTCCAGTCCATCAGCTCAAAAAGCTTTGCAAAAAAGAACTTGCCTGTTACCTGTCGAGGTTTCCGTTTTCCACCAGATGTGTTGCACCACGCGAATGCGTCTCGCTCTGACTCGGCGCAAGGGCGTAGCGCAAGAATGTGCGACTCTCGATTGATCAAGAGCTGAGCACAGTCTGCATGGGGAAACTTGTTCAAGCAAGCAGTATTGACATAAACTTTGTAATTATTGAAGGTGATAGACGGCTCGAAAGTATGAGCGAAGAACTCTCTACGAACCACCTGATACCCATCAAAATCGAAGTCGTCACTAAGTTCGATCACATCGCCCAGGGCTGATGCATCAATGGTCATTGGCGTGACCGTGTCCTCTATGAAGGGAATAACGGTATCCTCATCGGCAATGCCAGACGGGAAATCCTGCGGCATTGGGAGGATAAAAGAACTCTGATTTTCTGTTTCCATTCTGTTCTCCTTTCATTCATCTCCGACAAGATCCAGTGCATCTCCGATTTGGCGCAGGCTGATGCAGAGGCAGCGGCAAAGCCGCCTGAGCTGCTCTGCGTTATACTTTTCCATAATCATATCCTGTTCAGATTCCGATAGGTCAGAAAAGCATCGGCTGACGTGATTGCCATCACGAACCACGCGGTAATATACACCATCAAGATTCCGAACCGTCGGAATCTTGGATTGTTCATGCATTGCAGTCCGCTCCTTCCAACTGTTTTGAAGCGCTTAATTGCTCGTTGATGAAGCGCTGCATCTCATCAAATTTGGTGACATGCAGCTTCTCGCTGGTTTCAAAAAGCTGCCCTTCCAGCCAAAGCTTCCATGCGTCTTCGCTTTGCAATTCCAATGAAGATGCGGTAAGCCTGTGAGAATAAAAGTCGCTGCCGAATCTGTCAGCCAATTTCTTGGGAACTGCCCGAATGCGTTTTCCCGATACGGAAAGAGGAGAAAGACCGCTGTTGCCACTGCCGGGAGCGTCTGTCCCCGTCATAAGATAGGACTGGATGAAAATCGCAGGTTCGCTTAAATCAAATAAGAATAGCGAATCTCCATCGCTTTCAAGGAGACTGCCGTAAGCCTTAAACTTATAAGCTGTTTCCCAGCCAAGCAGTTCAAACAGCGTTTCGCCAAAAGCAGAACACGGTATCTCTTTGACGTAGTATTTTCCATCATCAGGTCTTGACCACTGTACGAACTGGCGAGAATCCTTAGAGGCACGACGAACAGCGAGCTTCCGCAATCCCGGATGGATCAGCAGCTCAACTTTGTTGTTCTTCCCGAACTGCCTAACACAATCTGTGCTGAATTTGATTTGTTTGCTCTGGAATAAGACATACGGTCTTTTGTTCGCGTCAAAGAGAGATGCATTCGTAACTTCAAAACCGCGCAAATCAAAATCTCCAGCCGCCACCTCGAATGTAGCGTCGCCCTCCGCAGGCTGGCCGTAATATGTATCGTCCGTGTAGACACTCATAGAAGCCTGCAAATAATCGGCTGCCTTGAAGCCTGCCCACTTGGGACTGATCGTGACAAAGCCTTTCAGAATACCGGATTCAATCACCCGCAGTTCAGGCAAGATGGATTTTCCTCCGTATTTTGCATTGTTGATCATGTGTTGGACGGCGATATAGTCATCCCTTGATACGATAGCCTCGTGTTCTCCTCTGTACAGACTCTGCTGGCGTTCTCCTCTGTTTTTCTTGGACTTATGACTGATCACATCGGGAGTCCATGTCTTTCTTGTGAGAACATCGCCGCAATGCCGCTCGTTTCTCAAAATCTGGATAACTGTGTTGGATGTCCACTTGGTGTTGCCGAGAAACGTTGTCTTGCCGAGTTCCTCAAGGGTCTTGGCAATATAAGCTGAGGAATATCCGGAGAGGTACATATAGAATATGAGCTTAACGGTTGGGGCCTCATCCGGATTGATTACTAGCTTGCCGTCCGTATCGTGAGAATAACCCAGCAGCTTGGGTGTCAGCGGAAGACCGCCATTTAGACGCTGGGCAAGAGAAACCTCCATGCTGCGACTTCGGATACGGGACTCGTTTTCTGCAATGGACGCCAAAAAGGAAAGCGGCATGGATGTGTCTTCATTCAATGAGAAGATACATTCGCTCTCAAAGAAAACACCCACCGGATTGCGAAGTTCCGCAAGGTTCCGCACCATAGTAATGCAGTCGACTGTATTTCTGGCAAGACGCGAAACCGATTTGGTGATGATCAGGTCAATTTTTCCTGCTCTGCTGTCAGTGAGCATTTGGTTCAGCGCAACGCGGTGTTTTGTCGAAGTGCCTGAGATACCTTTGTCGGCGTAGATCTTCACAAGCGACCAATTGGGATGCTTCAAAACAAACTCCTCATAATAGTTTTTCTGAAGCTCATAAGACGTTTCCTGCCCCAGATTATCTGTGGAAACTCGGACATAGACTGCAACACGCTGATGAACGTCGGCATCATAGAAATCAACCTGTTTCCTTGCAGGATAGATGACATCTGGTTCTCGTCGATTGGAGTATCGCTTATGTACTTTCTCGCGTTCTGCTTGATCGGCTGCTTTTTTGGTTGATTTACTCATGGAGTGCACCTCTCACGTCCAGCTCATCAGGTAGGATCTTCCAGTCTGGAGCTGGGAGAAAACAAGGCTCTCGAAGATCGTCGCGATAATACGATGCCAAAGTGTATAGATCTTCTGATATGAAGTAAATGCCAACGGGAGGCTTTCGCGCAGCGAGCATTCTTGCGCAAATCGTTACTTCCCGGACATCTCTGGATACATTGCTGACCTTTTGTGTGATTATGAGATTGACTTTTCCCTCATCACAGTCAGACAGAAGCTCAGTCCATGCCGATGATTTCTCCATATAAGGTGCGGTCGACCCATTATCAATATAGAAGCCCACAGACTTCCATAGAGGGTACTGCGCCAACGTAGCACGAAAGACCTCTTTGTTACGCTCGAGATATTCCTCGTCCCCATATTTCGTCTGATTAAAAAAGCGAATATACACTGCAACCTTGAACGGAATCTTAGGGCTAGGTGTCTCATGGCGGATGCTTTTCAACCACTGCCTGTGTTGCTCTACAAGTGGAGAAACAAAGCTTTCTCCCAGACACAGGTCAAAAGAGGAATATTCAGTCTCTTCGCGTCCTTGTTCGGTGCCTAATGGCAGCAGCTCCGTGTTTTCCATGTTTTCCTCCGGTATTGGGGTCAGCCCTTTTGGATGAATTATAGGGAAAACGCTTAAAAATAAGAAGATACCATAGGTCAACATCCTGACCTATGGTATGTAAATGGGAAAAAAATATCGGATTGGTCAACCAACCCGATAATCAATCCATGTTCTGTTTCTTGTGCATGGAGGCCTTTACCTCACGGACGATGTTCAAAATAGCTTCCATCTCACTGGCTGAGCAATCTTCGAGAAGTTCGGCAAATTCTCCTTGATAAATCGTCTTCACCTCCGGTACATCTGCGCGGAGCAAATGATCCGCAGATACCTGAAGTGCTTCTGCTACTTTAACGAAAGTCTCGAGCTGCATTCTCGTTTTTCCGCGTTCGATGTTGCTGATCAACGGCAGTGACACAGATGCCTTGACCGCCAAATCTGCCTGACTCATTCCTTTACCGGTTCGAACCGCCTTGATGCGTGAGCCGATCAGCGCCAAATCCAATTGTTCATACATGATCAGCTCACCTCCTCCTTGCCGGATATAATCTGCTAACTATAATTTAAGTTAGTATATATCATGCGAAGATTGGTTTTATATAATCGCTCCGCTATAAAATAGCGATTTCAATATAATTGGGTTGCCAAAATTTTTAGGAGGTATCTTTATGCAACTCAATTACATTGTCCTTGGCCAAAGAATCCAGAAAATCAGAAAGAGCAAGCACATCTCTCAGGCAGTGCTGTCTGCTATGATCGACAAGTCCGCCGGTTACATCAGCTACCTTGAATGCGGAACAAAAGTCATGAGTCTCGAAACCTTTGTCAGTATCGCAAATGCACTGGAGGTGTCGACTGATACGCTCCTGAGCAGGCAACTCACCAGTGTGACGGAGATGTCCAACATCGAAGCACAAAGGATCTTCGCAAACTGCTCTCCGTATGAAACCTATGTTCTGCTGGATATGCTGAAAGCAGCCAAAGAAGCTCTTCGCTCGCATCAACATCTTCTCATCAAGGGTGAATGGTAATCATTTTACCAACTGAATATCAAATAGCAACAGACCACAGGTTAAGAGATTGACCTGTGGTCTGTTGCGTACAAAAACGATTATATTTTCGCCAAAAACAACTACGTTTTTGGCTTTTGCGAGATTTCTTTATTCTATGATGGTATAATCCAATTTAGTCCGAATGGATGGCAAAGCATCGTCAAATCACGCGTCCTCGAAGAATGTCAATCAGAGATGGAGAAAACGAGAGGTGTTGCGCATGTGCGTAAAAGTAGAACCCACATATTACCGACTGGAGCTGGACGATTATTCTGCCGCTGCCTTTACCAGCTTCGGAAAATACTATTACGGTACGTTGGAGGATCTTCGCTGCTTTTTCGGAGAACTCGCACATGATGAGAAATTAAAGAAGCAATTCAAGGAGTTGCTATCTACATTCCAAGCCTTCGAAGAAGGGCAGCAGGATCTCAGCCATTCTATCGCATACAGGAAGGTACCATTCCTAGTCCCTGCGCAGTTACTCCACAGGGAACCCGTCACTTTGGAAAACTACAAATGGACGCATACCAACACATGGGACAAACCTTATTATATGCGCTGTGCCAAAGTCAGATCCGAACATCTCTGGCTTGCCTGCGACGGGGAATATTGCCGTGCGACCAAAGCTATGTTTTCAAGACTACAGTATACCGGAACGATCGGCAAGTGGAATCATGTCGGAACAATGCTTTGGGGATTCCCGTGCATTCTCACCGGAAACCCATTCAGCTTCTGGAATCGATTAGCTGAACCGGAAAAGCAGTTCAAGACCAAAGAGGACGCTAAGCGAGATTGGGAGCTGTTCCCCGAGAATCCGGACCCCGACTATTCGGAGTTTTGCAATGACATCTTTGGAGATGGCTGATGTTTAGGAGAGCAGCATGATAGAAGAACGCTGGACGAAATCGAAAATAAGCGATATTGCAAAACATCTGGCGATACAAGAATCGCGGAACAAGGATGCGCTTGTCTGCAGATGCACGTTCCACTTTGGTACTTCGTTTCGCCCAGCTACAAAGGACGAGATTATAAAGAACACATGCAAAAAGGCATTTACGACACCATACCGGGAAAGGGGTAAAGTCCCTGCGGAGGCGTATCACATGGGCAAATGGCTTGGCTACACGGTAGAACTGTGCTTTGATGGTCAATGGTTCAATATCGACCAGTGGCACCGATCTGCAAGTGGAAAACTCAAACACCGCTATCTACATACCGCGCCTGAGCGGGATATTCTTTCCAGCCCATATGATGAATTAGCGCTTCTTAAAAAGCGGATCAGCTTTTCGGATTTGGCGGCTTCGACGCAGGACATCATTTGTGCGGAAAATCCGGCATTCGAGCGCAGCTCGTTTGGCACGTGGGATTTCTTCATTTGGGGAAGTCTTGCTGATTTAGAGGCGTTGCTTCAAAAGCCGGTTAAAAATGAAGACGATGAATGTAATTCAAAGACCTTATTGAAAGAGCTAGTCTTCAAAATTCAAGACCAGATCAGCTTTTTTCAGCAGACTATCCCGCATTGGATAAACAACTGGTCACCGGAAACGTCAGTCAGAATTATTATCTGTGAATTGTGATTTTATAGGTAGCTATTTCCCCAAAAGTGTGGTAAATGTTTGTGCTGCGAAGAAGGAGGTGGAACACCATGATTTATGTCATGTCAGATATCCATGGGCAGAAGCGGCGCTTTGATTCCGTCATGAAGCAAATCAACCTGCAGCCTGAGGACACGCTCTATGTCCTTGGAGATGTGATAGACCGCAACCTCGACGGCATCAAGCTCTTACGCCAGATCATGGCGATGCCAAATGTCAAAATGCTTCTGGGCAACCACGAACTCATGATGATGAACGCGCTTTACTACCCGCCCCCAGAAGATGAGGAATGGCCAGAATACTACTATGAGCGCAAACAAGCTCTGTGGTATCGGAATGGAGGTCAGGTCACGCACAACTACCTGAAGCATATAAAGAAGGCTGTTCGACAAGAGATATTCGAATATCTGGACAAGCTGCCAGTCAATGTGGAGCTGACAGTAAACGACAGGCAATATATCCTGACGCACGCGGCACCTGTGGACTTATACGAAAGCTGCGGCTGGAAATACAAAAGTGCGCGTGATTTCACTGTCTGGATGCGGTTTGAGAGATTCCCCGTTCTGGAGGGCCGGATAGTCATCTTTGGGCATACACCGACCCACCATTTCCAGTACGATAACCCTATGGCAATATGGGATGCAAAGAGCTGGATCGGAATCGACTGCGGTTGTATGCTCCCCGAAACGGGCGATCCGTGGTCAGGTGTCCTCGGAAGACTGGCTTGTCTCCGTTTGGATGATATGCAGGTATTCTATTCTGAGGAACCACAATACGGCAATTCTGAAGAAGCAGAAATGCGGCACGATGGATAACAGTAAGCATGGAGTCCTTGACTTACCTGTATAACATGTACAGAGAGGTGATGCTTTATGATCTTTTTCACAGGCGATATTCATGGGAATGTCAATGGCGTTGCAGATTTTATAAACAAAGTACATCCCACAATGGAGGACGTAATCGTCCTGCTGGGAGATGTGGGCGCAAACTATTATAACGGGCGAAAAGATTATCTGATGAAGCAATGGCTTAACGATTCCGGCACCAGATTTCTCTGTATTCACGGGAACCACGAAATGCGGCCAGTCAATATTTCTGGATATATTGAAACCGAATGGTGCGGAGGCAAGGGATGGCTGCAGCCAGAATATCCGAACCTGGTCTTTGCCAAGGACGGTGAGATCTATACGATGAACGGTTTGCGGTATCTCGTAATTGGCGGTGCATACAGCGTAGATAAGTATTACCGTTTAAGTCGAGGCTGGAGCTGGTGGCCGGACGAGCAGCCATCTCCGGAGATTAAAGCTTATGTTGAGCAGCGGATTCGCGAGAAACACTTCGACATTGTTCTGTCCCATACCTGTCCATTCAAATATGAACCAACGGAGATGTTTCTTGGCGGCATTGATCAGCGTACAGTGGACGACAGCACCGAGAGATGGCTTGACACAATCGAGGAATCCATTCAATACAAAGCGTGGTTCTGCGGACACTGGCGTACGGACAAGCGAATCGATAAAATGCATTTCCTGTTCCGTAGCTTTGAGTCAGATGAACAGTTCAAAAGATAACGGAGGATCATAGCATGAGAAAACTACCGGCAGTTTCTGAAATGGAGCATATCACGTCCAAAGAGTTTGGAGAGAACATGGATGCCATTCTGGAACGAGTGGCAAAAGAAAATATTGCCCTGATTATCGACCATGCGGACAAGTCCTACGTTTTGTGTCCTGCCAGATGGTTTGAAGTGCCAGAGCTGACGCAACTGGAGGTCATGGTCAAAAACGCTGTGCGGTATGTTTCCGAGGTCGACGATTCCGATCTTGCGGAAACAGCCCGGACCGTGAAGGAGCTTGCGCCGATCTTATCTCCGGCGTGTATTACCACGCTTCTCAAAATCATCATGGGCAAGATCTCCGATGGCTGCGGCGGCGCGTGGTGCGAGATGAAACAGGCATTGGAAGACGCCCTGACGAAGGAAAACAAGGAGGAACATACGGAAACACGATGATTTACTATATTGCAGATATGCACTTCGGTCATGAAAATGTCATTCGCTTCGACGACCGTCCTTTTGCGGACACAGAGCAGATGGACGAGGTGCTGATTCAAAACTGGAACGAGCGGGTCACAGCGGACGACACCGTCTATGTGCTGGGCGATGCGTTCTGGAAAAACGAAGAAAACAGCATCCGGATCATGCAGCGGTTACAGGGGCATAAACACCTGATTCAAGGCAACCATGACCGTGTGAAAGGAAAGCTCCGTCCTTACTGGGAAAGCATCGAGCAGTACGCGGAGGTCAACGATGAGAATCGGCTGGCGATTCTCAGTCACTACCCGATTCTCTTTTACAAAAACCAGCATTATGGCGCAGTCATGCTGTACGGGCATGTACATAATACACGCGAATGGTCGCTTGTAGAGAAGTGGAAGAACGAACAATGGACGATGGGCATTCCAAGCAGACTGATCAATGTCGGCTGCATGATGGCTTACATGAACTACACGCCGCGGACGCTGGATGAGCTGTTGGAGGCGAACCCGCCGCCCATGATCGAAAGAACCCGGAAGGATGGAACCAACGCAGGAGAAAACAGCAATGGAGAATTATGAGAAGTTCATAGCGGAGATTGACGAGGTTGTAAAGCAAATTAAAGGGCTGTATGACCTTGCCTACACGCAGTACTCCCATGCCGTCGACGAGGTGATCTCAGGTCGCCTTACCGACGAAAAACAGATCGAGCATATTCTCGACGGTATCATTGACTTTGGAGATGATCTCCGCTTCTTGGAGCTCTCCAAGAGACTGTGCCGCCATATTTATTATGAATATCCGCAGCCTGTCGGAGGTTTCGTTCATATGTACAGAGCGCTGTTTGAGGAAAAAGAGGACGAAGATGGAATTGGTGACGATTGAAGTCAGGCTCCCAAAAGAAGTTTATGACAGTGCTTCGGAGCTTCTGGCCAAGCAGGGCTTGACCATGGAAGATGCGCTGATTCTCTTTTTGAAGGAAACGGTCAGGCTTGGGAGGATTCCCTTTGATTATACGGAGGCAGACCTTGAGGAAGCGCGAAAATGGGAGAGAATCGTAAACGATGACGTACAGGATACTGGAGGTGAAGAAACGTGCATGGTAAGTTGACGCAGCCAAAAATAGATGGGTATATCAGCTGGCTCCTGCGAAATGACCACTTTGGTATGACAAGCTGTATCTACGACGACAAAAGTCAGAAACTGCTTGATGAACTGTTTGAACTGCTAGAGCAGGTTGCACCGGAATCCCCGAACGGCGTCAGAACACTCTGGCTTCGTGCGGAAAGAGGACCAATTGAGGATTTCGGCAATGCAGCGGAGGAAATCGCAGAGGGTAATTACGACTCGGAAGAAGAATTCGTGAATGCATGGAAAAGCTGGTTCCCAGAGGACGTCAAATGGTATCATTTCCAAGCCGCCGAGGACAAAGCGGAAGGATACCGTGCTGTCGCGGTTCGTCACAGTTATGTGATCGTTCAGGACAAGCGCAGAGAACCAGCAGGATGGCCCTGCGAAATTTCTGAGTTTGTCCAGTGGCTTGTCGACGGTGTCAGGAGCTGCATTGAAATGCTGAAAGCCGGAACGTATAACGATGTTGTCCGTGAAAATCTGCCGCCCCAGCATCGAACCGGAACAATCCGACGCAGGGATTTTTGGAATGTCTGGCCGGATGCAAGAGTCGACTTCTTCAAGGATATCTCGCCTGCGGATGTTACGGAGTTCATTGAAAGGGCCTCCGCACAGGAAGAAAATTATGCTGCAATGAAAGACCGCTTACAAGCTATGACAGCCAATGATTTTTTCCGCTTTTGTGCCATGGGCTACGCGGAGAACACGTATGATGGCTGCGGAAAAACGCCGAAGGAGCAGTACGTGCTCCATGCCGACGGCCGGGACGAGGGATTGCAGGATATCGATGCGGACAGCCCGGAGGCGTTCCATGCTTGGTTCCACGATAGAGACCGGTGCGGCGGACATCCGTGGGAGGTTTGCCGCGGCGGAAACTCTACGCACGTCGATCTGCGGGTAATGGAGGATGCGCGCGGCTATTTTCTGTATCTGGCAGGAGCTGCGTGGAACCGGACAATTGAAACCGTCAAATTCTATCTTGCCCTGACGAGAGCAAATATCCCCGTTTATCTGGCCGAAGCAAAGATGCTGGCTGACCGGCTGGCGGAAGAAGAAAAGATTGGGATCGTGCCGGAGGGCGTTCTGCCCGCCTACTGTGGAAGCTGGTTTCCAAATGAACACATCATCGACTACATGAATTTGCCCAGTGAGGATCGAGAAAAGTTTCTGCCGTTTTGTACATGGTATGAGGAAAGACCTGCGGCTCTTGCTCAGCGCGAAGAAACATGATGTACTTGCCTGTGAAATGCTCGATTCCCGTTTCGGCGCAGTTACGCGTTGGATCAGCAGGGTGAACCACAAGTTCCATGACTTCCTGGCCTTCAGCAGCTAAAATACGGACAGAAACAAATTTTCAAGCCAGAGGTGAAGAAACATGAATCTGAAAGAAGCGTTCCGCTACCAGAACAAACTCCAGTCGTTTCTGGACGAAGCGCAGAGCATCCTTGACCGTGATTCCAACGTCACGCGGGTGGAGAACACCTATCTGCGCCATAAGGTCATGGCGGAAGCGGAGGACGAAACCGTCCTTGCGATGCCGGAAACGGAGTATTATGAGGGAATTACAGACATTGCCCGTTTCCTCCTGTATCTGCTGGACGAGAAAGGCAAGCTGTTCGCCGCCATCCGCAAGGCAAAAACGGAGCTGGACATCGACATGGACAGCGCGGTCAGCCTCAATGCGACGCGGCAGAGCATTGCCCGCACGTTTAAACGGATGAATGATCTGCGCAGCTCCGAGCAGACGATTTCAAACGGTGGCACCGGTTACCGGTTCAACGCCGAGGGCAATCAGATCTCCTATCGCTGCGATGTACGGCGAGTGACGACGATCAATTATGACCGCAAGGTCATCCGCGCTGCGCTCGGCAAACTGAATCAGCGGGCTGACGAAACTTCCGCCAAAATTGACCTGTGCCTTGTTACGTCGAAGGTGGACTATGCGCCGCCTTTTGATGTGAATGCCAGCTTCGCTGAAGCATTCGAGATATATACAGAAAACGCCGGGGCATAATACCCCGGCACAGCCCGGCTATTTTGGATGCGGCAAGCCAAGAGAATGCGGATACCGGTTCAGGTGCAGATGAACGATAACGCTGCACACTTTTAGAAAGATATTCTGGCTTGGCTCACCCTACGAGCTTTTATGGAAGAAAAAAGAAGCGTTCCGCTTTTCCAACCTCGCCAGACGTTCTTCCGCGAAAACCGCTTTTTCCATATCACACGTTTTCCTGCATCCAAACTGACATCTCCATATGTAAGGCGTACAAGCCTGACTCGCTGATTACGAAATCAATTACGATCAAATGCTGATCTTTTCCGTGTGCGAAGCTGAACGTGTGACCTGTCACGCAGCAGGCAATGCAGACGGAGCAAATGGTGGAAGCTGCATCGGACGCTCGCCGTATCCAAAATAGCCGGGGAGAAAATGATGTGAGCAGCAGGTCTCGGCCTGCTGCTCACTGACAATATGCAGTTTTATAACAGGAACAAGAATCTGATCTATCGGAACCTCAAAGAGCACTCCGAGTGCATAGAGATTATCTACCGTGGGCAGGCTTTCACCCTTCTGCCACTTGTAGATCGCCCGCGGTTCTTCAAAGCCGAAGTAGCTTTGCAGATCCCGGACGGTCAGGCCGCGCTCCATGCGCAGACGGCGGATGTTGTTTCCCGTGGCGACAGGATCAATCACAGGGTAGGTCTTCAAGTCCATTTTGCTTGCCTCCTTTAAGATCGTGATATTACAAAATATCAGAGATGGCAGCCAGATGCAAGACAAAAATACGGTTTGTAATGCAAATGTAAAACTAGAGGGGGATGAAGTGTGATCAATACGGTACCGCTGAAGAAGCAGAGCAAGCGAGCGCAGAAGGAATATCACAGCAAACAGCGCGGAAGTTGGTACGGTATATCGCCCGTGACGCGCACCGTGCCTAGTAGAAGGCTTTATGACCGAAAGCGAATTAAGAGAGAAGATCGCTGGGCTCGTGGAGAATGAATCATCTGAAGCGCATCTGAGAAGCAAAAACCGGCGTAGGCTGCGCCGCGTTCGCGACATTCAAAAGAGTGACGGACTGCTGCACACAGGAAAGTACATCAAGTATCCTAAAAACAGCCGCAGTCAGAGCTGGATCAAGCTAGAGACTAGCCGTAGGATCCGCAGCTGCCGAAATGCTCCAGCAAAAGGGAATTTCTATCGCCGCTTATTTGACTATATAGTGATGACCAATTGCCAATTATCTTTGGCGAAGGGGTGTAAAGTTGAGAAAAAGTTATGAGTACAACGTAAAACCGTGTATTACTGCAAAATTGTCTTGCAATATGCAGAAAACGGCTTGGAGGTCGTCCTAACGTTTAGGGACGACCTCTTTAGCTGCCTACAGCGACTATGCGGTTGCGCTTACATTTTAGGACAAACCACGGCAAATTGAATTTGAACGACAATCAATTAAGAATCTTGACCGTGAGCTTTTTGCAAAGGAATTTTTGTGGGGAGCCAATTGAGTGGAATATGTGGCCCAAACTGTGCCTGTGACCATTATAAATAAAAATGTTTAAAAACGGGGATTTTAACTGTTAGAGTTGCGCATACGTGTTGAATTTGGTAGAATATAGTCAGAGCATTCTAAGAATGAAATAGTGTGTGCTCTGCGCACTTGCAAATTGGTTTTACAAAATACAGTGGGAGGAATCAGAATGCTGGACGGAGAGTTTATTGAGCATGTATGTGATCATTCAGATCGTTCTGCGTGGAACTGCATGACATTGATTGCCGGAAAGAATGCGACAACGACCGGCCAGGTCCTTGTCGCACATAACGAGGATGACGATGTATATTGCAAAGTCTATCGCGGCGATGTCCCGCAAATGAATTGGCAGGCAGGCTCTGTGATCCCTGCTGAAAATGGGCGGGCGTTGATCCCTCAGATTGAACATACACATGGGTATCTATGGGTCGAAGTGAAAGCAGGAATGTACGGCTTGTCCAATGCAGATACCTATTTCAACGATGCGGGCATTCTTATTGTAAGTAACAGCTGTAAAGTCTCAAAGGAGAACACACGGGATCCGTCTCGCCTGAGCAATGGCGGCATAGAGGGAAATCTTCGCCGCATAGTAGCTGAACGGGCATCGACGGCGCGGGAAGCGCTGCAGATCGCTATCGAAATGGTCGATACATATGGATATGCGCCAGACGGACGAAGCTACACGTTTGCAGACAAGAACGAAGCGTTTATGATTCAGATCGTCAGCGGTCGACATTATATGGCAGTTCGCATTCCGGACGATATGGTGGCAGTAATGCCTAATCACTATACACTGCACGGGCTCAACGACTTCCCGGAAGCCTACTATTCGCCGGATCTGGTTGAATACGCCATAGAAAAAGGGTGGTATAAACCCCGGCAGGATGGCAGTTTTGAGGATTTTGACTTTGCAAAGGCGTATGCGATAGAGGAAAAACAACACCAACCTTATAATGTATTGCGCGCAAAGCACGCTCTTCAGAAGCTGATGCATCAGAAATGCGGGAACACAACAAATGATCTGCCCTTTGTTTGCCGCCCGAACCATAAGGTTTCACCCCGTGAATTAGGCAATATCATGTCTGAACACTATGAGGGCACGCCGGATGACGCGGAACGGGTTGGCCCTGGGCGCTCTCCGCATTATTCCAGTATCCGCCGCATTTGCACCGGCTCCACTATAGACAGCATCGTATGTGAGTTTTCCAATGAGGCATTGTTTACAAAAATATGGACTTGTCTTGGGCGGCCCTGCCAGCTTCCCTATATGCCGACACACCCGGCCGCAGGACTTCCGAAAGCCCTGAACTCCATGGAAAAGCCTGTTGAGCGAGCCGCAAAACACTATTTATCAGCACCCGAAGAGATGGGATATTCAAGAAGTGTCTGGCAGAGATTCCGTGATTACCAAAATGCAATGGATCTGCTGTATTGTGACACCGCAGACGACGGCCGTAAGCTTCTGTCTGATCTTTGGAACGCCGACTGCGAGGCTATAGCAAGGGCGGAGAACGAAGCACGAAGCCTCATCCGCTGTGGTAAGGTTGAGAATGCATTGACGCTGCTTCGTGAAACAGATAATTTGAGAATATGCAAAGATTTGGATGCGCTTGAAATGTTTGCTTCACAAAAGACTCGGCGGATAGATGCTGCGCCGGTATATCTGGAATCCAATCAGAAAAAAAGCATAACAGTTACCTTCTCTTGTCCCTTTGAACCCGTAGAGGAGAGTCTGATTTTTGGACTGAGCGGCCGAAGCACCAGTGCCAACTTTGCTTGTTGTCAGCAGGGGACGCTCAGAAAACATACAAGCGGCCAGTATACGGCAGACTTTTCACTGGAACTGCTCAAACCGGATCTGTGCGCAGCCGCGTCTTTTGCCTGCCTTCTGGGAGGAACGGACACCACAGGCATTCCATTTGTTGGGCAAGTAATGCTTTCGCTCCCCAAAACCGGAGTGAACCGCATGTGTGTTATGGCGGACACACTGAGAGATAAGAATGGCTGCAAAATGAAGTGATATATTAAATGCGACCATGTGTGTAGTTTTCATTGCAAAACAGTGCAATAAGAGCTATAATAAAGACAACAGAGGGCAAGCATCTATTTTGGTTCTACTCAGCCCTTGAGACTAAGCTGCTTTGACTTGCAGGAAACGCGAAAACCCTTGAGATTTCAGGAGATTTTAAGTCGAGGGATCTAAAAGGGTGCTGCTTGCCATCAAGCTGCACCCAAAAAGATGCCGCTGCGAAAAGCCCAGAAGTTCCAACTGTTTCACCTCATAGGTACACAATGTGTCATGGGGGGGTACAGTCGGTACGGGCAAAAGCAAGACGCAAACTCAAATGCATGAGTTTGCGTCTTGCTTTTTTACATAAGGATAGAGCTTGACAGGAGCAATGTCGACGGTCGGAGTTTTGTAACCGTCAAATCTCCCCGCGCATAGACAGGGATGAGACAATAGTAGAGGAATGTTTTGCAACATTCCGTTACTGTCGTTTACTGGAGGACATCAAGATGACAAGCGCAAAGTTGAAACACCGTGCAAAGCTGCAGGAGTGGGCGGCACGAATACAGGACTGCCGCAGCAGCGGCCTGTCAGTGCGGGCGTGGTGCAGACAAGAAGAAATCAATGCAGCAACCTATTACCGTTGGGAACGGGAATTTCTGGCTTTGGCTGAAACAGAGCCGTGCTCGAGTGTGTCGGCCGTCAGGTTTGCAGAGCTTCCGGCACCGAAACAGGTATCACGCAACGCTGCGGAACGTTCCGCAACGCTGCATATTGGAAACGCCAGTCTGGATATTTATCCCGGGTGCGATACGGAACAGCTGAAAATGCTGGTAGAGCTTCTGCGCCTATGCTGAACGACTTCACCGGCGCAGATAAAATCTACATTGCCTGCGGCTACACAGATCTGCGCAAAGGCATAGACGGCCTGGCGCGCCTCGTCCAGCAGCAGTTTGAACTGGATCCATTCACCAACACGCTGTTCCTGTTCTGTGGGCGGCGGCGAGACCGTATCAAGGGCTTGTACTGGGAAAAGGACGGCTTCATCCTGCTGTACAAGCGACTGGAACAGGGCGCGTACCAGTGGCCGCGCTCGGAATCCGAGGTGAAGGTGCTAACGCCGCAGCAGTACCGCTGGCTCATGGAGGGGCTGCAGATCGAGCAGCCGAAAGCCCACCGTCCGGTAACGGGATTGACCACTGTCTGAGCAGGGAAAATAGGTGGAAACCATGGAAAACACCGGCTTTTTGCCGCATTCTGTGGTATAATGTTTGCATGGAAAACAGAGAAATGCAGACAAGCAACACGGCGGAAATGGTCACCATTTCCCGTGCGGAATATGAGCAGCTCCAGCAGGAAAATGCGCAGTTGGAAGCAAAGAGCGCCAAGTTGGAAGAGGCGCATACAAGACTAGAAGCAAAGCTTGCTGCCCGCGAACAGGAACAGGCGCAGGTCATCACCAGCCTCACGCTGCAAAATGAGTGGCTGCTGGAGCAGCTGAAGCTGTCCAAAAAGAAGCTGTTCGGCCGTTCTTCGGAGCAGGCGGAGCAGATGGTCATGGAGCAGCTGAGCTTTACTTACAACGAAGCGGAAGTCTATGCCTCTGGAACTAAAGCCGCCGCGGAGAAGCCTGTTGCTGTGAAGGCGCACGAGCGCAAGCGGCAGTCCGGCAATGTGTTGGATGTCGTTCCGGAGGGGACTCGCACCGAGGTGGTAGAGCACCGTCTGCCGGAGAACGAACTGACTTGTTCTGCCTGCGGCAGCGAGTTAGTGGAGATTGGCAAAGAGGTTCGCCGGACGCTGCAGATGAAGCCGGCGGAGTTCTGGATCCGCGAGGACGTATACTACACCTACGCCTGCAAGAACTGTGAGCAGGGGACCGGCGAGGCCAACATTGTAAAGGCAGCGAAAGAGCCTGCGCTGCTGCCAGGCAGCTTTGCCTCTGCGGAGGCAGTGGCGTATCTGGCAGCACAGAAATTCGTCATGCACTCGCCGCTGTACCGGCTGGAACAGGAGTTCAACCGTCAGGGCTTGAAGCTGTCCCGGCAGACTATGGCCAACTGGCTGCTGAAGGCTTCGGAGAAATGGCTGCGGCCGGTCTACGATGCGCTGCATAAACGGCTTTGCAAGGAGCCGGTGCTGCACGCGGATGAGACGACCTTGCAGGTGCTGAAAGAGCCGGGACGTTCCTCTACCAGCAAGTCCTGCATGTGGCTGTACCGCACCAGCGGCTGCGCGAAGCAGGCCATTGTACTGTATGAGTACAAGCCAACCCGAAAAGCGGAGCATGCGGAGGCTTTCCTGAAAGGCTTCTCGGGCTGGCTGCACGCGGACGGGTATCAGGGGTATCTATATTTCGATGTTCTGCCATGGCTCAATCTATTTCTGCGGTTTTGTGACGATTGGAGGTGAGGTATGCAGTGCAAAGGATGCGCCGAAACTGGCGCTGGGTGTTGCTCGGATGGCCATCCGCGCCGCCATTCTCCGCCCATTCGTTGTGGGCAGTGAGCAGCTTCTGATTTACATTCTGCTGGATGCGGCAGCCATCAGGCAGCTGATTCCGGAACGCGCGTGGAGCGTTGCACTGCCTGTCTATTATCTTGCTGCTGCAGCGTTTGTGCTGCTGGCCATCCGCGGCTTTTTCCGCAGAAATCAGGAGCAGTACCGCAGATTCTCCGCTGTGCAGGCGGCCTGACGGAGCGGCAATCCCAGGACCGATATGATGGTTATAGGCCGTGCAGCTTCGGCAGATCCGAAGCGGTCTATTTATATCCATATGGAAAACCGATTGACCTACAGATAAACAGGAAAAAATCAAATTTAATCAGCAAAATACACAATGTGAATGACTGCAAATTATCGAAACCGACAAAAAAATTTTTTTGGCGCTTGCATTCTTGACAAAACAGACCGCAATTACTACACTATATAACAACGGATATGATAATCGATTGTCATATCGGAAAACACACAATCAATCACATGAAGATCAAGGAGGAACCCATGAAAAAGATTATTGCAGTCATCCTTGCGCTGACCATGCTGCTGGCACTGGCAGCCTGCACAGCCAAGACAGAGACAACCACGACGGACACGGCCGCCGACGCAGCCACCACCACAGACACAGCGGCAGAGCAGCCGGCAGACACTGAAGCGGAGCAGCCCACGGACACCAATGGTGATGTGACCACCATCACGCTTGCCATGCACGTGTCCAACACGCAGGAGCAGGAGCCTGCCGTCTATCAGGCGATTCAGGCTTTCCAGCAGGAGAACCCCGATGTGAAGATTGAGCTCGTTGAGCACCTGACCGAGGAGCACAACAAGCAGCTCAAGCTCTGGGCGCAGTCCGGGGAACTGCCGGATATCTTCTGGTGCCAGGAGGGCGACGTGCTGGAGTATGGCGAGAACGGCTATCTGCTGCCGCTCAACGATTTCCTCAGCCAGAACCCCGACATTGACAGCGCAATCCCCGATGCCATCAAGAACTGCTATGCTGGCGAAAACGGCGAGATCTACGGTCTGGCTTACACCTCGCTTGTGACCGGCTTCTATTACAATAAGGCTATCTTTGCAGACAACGGTCTGCCCGAGCTGACAAACGAGACGACATACGAGGAGCTTCTGGACATGGTCAAGACGCTGCACGACAACGGCGTAACGACCTTCGCACAGGGCGCTATGACCAACTACAGTGTCTGGGGTTATCTTGGCAGCCTGAACCGCTATGGCTATGCGGAAAACATTGCGGCAATCGCCGATGGCTCGCAGAGCAGCGCGGTATTCTCCAAGCTGTTTGACAAGCTTGCAGAGCTTGGCGCCGCCGGCGCATATCCGCAGAACATGGCAACCATCGACTACTTCGAGGCCAAGAACCTGTTCACGACCGGCCAGGCGGCTATCTTCACCTCCGGTCAGTGGGATGCCGGTGAAATCGGCGAAGCACTCGGCGAGAACGTCGGCTTCTGGTGGGGCCCGACCTATACGGATTCCGATTATTCGCAGAAAACCAGCAACCAGTTCGCAAACTGCCCGTTCGTTGTGAGCGCGGACGTTGCAAAGGACGAGGCCAAGCAGGCTGCTGTTTATCGTTTCCTCGCGTTCTACTTTGGCCAGGAAGGCTCGTCCATCCTGTTTGACAACTCCAACATTCCCATTGCCACCTATGCGGATCTGCAGATGGAAAACACCAACCCGGCCTTTGCCGCAATCTCTGAGGCACTGGCTACCGGCTATGCAAGCACTACAGCCAGCAACCCGGTCGCATCCCTGACTGCATCCGTCAGCGAAACCTTCTATGACGCGATGAACAGCCTCATGCTCGGCAACATCACCACGGAGCAGGCGGTTGCGTCCATCGACACTGCCTTTGCCGAGGCCGCACAGTAAAACAAGGCAGGATCCAATGGCGGGATGATCGCAGACCGGCCGCCAGGCGGATACGCCGGAAGGAGAGAATATGCAATTACTCAGTACAAAAAAGAATAAGCTGCTACTGCTTTTGCCGACCTGCTTGGTGTATGTGGTCTACATCATCCTGCCGATCCTTGTTTCGCTTTACTACAGCTTTACCAAATACTCCGGGATCAGCAAGCCGCGGTTGTACGGACTGAAAAACTACATCCGCCTGCTGGATGATCCGTATTTCTGGATCGCGCTGAAAAACACAGCGATTATCCTCGGTATCTCCATCCTTCTGCTTGGCATCGGCGCGTTCTTTGTGGCGATGCTCCTGAACCAGCCGATGCGCGGCGTGAACGTGTGCAAGGCGCTGATCTTTGCGCCGGCCATCATCGCAAGCATCATTGCGGGCGTTATCTGGGGATACCTGCTCGACCCGGTGACGGGCCTTGTCAACAATGTCCTGCGGGCCATCGGCCTTGACAAGCTGGCGCTCGAGTGGATCGGCGGCAAAACGCTCTCGCCCTACAGTATTGCGTTCGTCTATTTCTGGCAGCAGGCCGGCTATATTGCGGCTATCTATCTTGCCGGGCTCAAGACGATTCCGCACGAGATGATGGAGGCGGCAGCTGTCGATGGAACAAATTTCTGGCAGCGGCTGCTGCATGTGACGATTCCGGCGCTGCGCGACACGTTTGTGTCGGTCGGCATCCTGATTATCACCGGCTCGATGAAGATTTTTGAGACGGTGCAGCAGTTGACCGGCGGCGGCCCGACGCATTACTCAGAAACACTCGTGACCTACGCGTACAACACAACGTTTGCCCGGGGAGAATACGGCTACGGCATGGCGCTGGCTACAGCGACGTTCCTGATTTCGCTGATCCTCATGGGAATCTATACGCTGCTGCTGCGCGGGAAAGATTGAGAGGGCCTGCCATGAGAGTAAGAAAAAAGCTGGGCGTGTGCTACGTCCTGATGGTGCTTCTGACAATCGCAATTGTGATCCCGATCATCTGGCTGGTCTTTATCTCTATGAAGCCGAACAGCGAGATCATGAACAATCCGCTCTCGCTGCCGAATGCGCTGGACTTTGGGAACTATGTATCCGCGCTGCAGACGCTGGATCTGTTCACGCTGTACAAAAATACGGCTTTTATCGCTGTCTGCTCGCTTGCTGTGGAGATCGTCATTACGTTTTCCAGCGCCGTGGGCCTGACCCGGCTGTATTACCGCAGTGACGGTGTGCGCAGCGGCCTGCAGGGATTTTTGCAGCTGGGACTTGCGGTCAGCCCGTTTATCCTGCTGTTTCCGATCTATAAGATCAATAAATTCCTTGGTTTTAGCCAGCAGCTGTCGCTGATCCTGCCGTATATCGCAACATCCATTTCCTTCAATACGCTGCTGTTTACTGCCTATCTCCGTACCGTACCCAAGGAGCTTGACGAGGCGGCGCTGATGGACGGCGTGAGCCTGTGGCAGCTGATGACGAAGATTCTTGTGCCGATTGCAAAGCCGGTTCTGGCAACGGTGATCATATTCAACCTGCTGTATATCTGGAACGAATATCCGTTCGCCTCCATTATGATTGAAAAGCCGGCCTATTACACCATTTCGCGCGGCATTGCGGCATTCCAGGGGCAGTACAATATCGATTATGGCGGCCTGGCCGCCTACAGCGTCATGGTGCTGCTGCCGGAGCTCGTATTCTACGGGATCTTCCAGCGCCATGTGGTCGACGGTATGACCGTCGGCGCCGTCAAGGGGTAAACCCCAACACATACGCAAAGGGGATGCTGCCTTGGCAACATCCCCTTTTTGTTCAGGGTGTATCTGAAACCTGTCTATGCATCCTTCAGCCGCAGCGTGTGCTGTCGCGCTCAATGAGCCTGACGCCAAGCGTCAGGTGGTACGAAGAAAAGCTGGGATCGTCGATCATTTTGACGATGATATCTGCTGCTGAACTGGCGATTTTTTCTGTGTTCTGCCAGACGGTTGTGATGGACGGCGTCACGATTTCTGAGAGAAATGTCCCGTCATAGCCGATGATTTTCAGCTGTTCCGGTACGCGCAGCTGCAGGGACATGGCGGCGTTCAGCACAGCTGCCGCACAAAGATCGTTGCAGAAAATGCCGTCCGTTTCCGGATGCTCACGCAGAAGGCCGAGGACGATCTGCCGGTAATCGTGGAAGGTGTGCGAGTCACGGACCTGCTCATAGGAAAAGCAGTCCACCTGGTGCTTTGCCATGATATCGCGGAAAACCTGATGGCGGATATTCCAGGGTGCGTCGTCCTCGAATGAGCCGCCGATCTGGATCACGTGCCGGCAGCCGCAGCGCAGCAGACAATCGGCGGCCAGTGTGCCGCCCTGCACATGGTCGGAGGCGACATACGACGCCTCGTCGCGGATATGGCGGTCAATAGAGACGATCGGGAAGGAGAGGCTGGCGTAGTCCTGTTCGGTAAGCTTATAGTTGAAAATAATGGCTCCGTCGACACGATTGTTGTTGAGGAGCTTGATATAGTCCTGCGATGCACCGGAACTGAACGATGTGTTGCACAGCAGGATCTTGTATCCGCTTGCCTTGAGGAATTTCTCAAGGAAGGAAATCATTTCGGAGTAATAGGGATAGGTGATGGTCGGCACGACGACGCCGATCATGCCGGAGCGGCGCTTGAGCAGGTTGCGCGCATTCTCGTTGGGGTAGTAGTTGAGCTCCTTGACAGCGGCCTCGATGCGCTCGCGCGTCTGCTGGGAGATGTAGCCGCGATTGTTGAGCACGCGCGAGGCGGTTCCCTTGGACACGCCGGCGAGCTTTGCAACATCATCTAATTTTACCATATTCCATCCTCAATTCTCCAATGAATTATCGATTGTTATAGTATTATAACATACTTTTTTTGCAACTTCAATATGAACCCCTGCTGCGGCGGGGGGAAGAAACGGAGGCGGCGCCATGCAGGAGCTGCTCATTACGAATATCCAGCGCATGTCGTTCCATGATGGACCCGGCATGCGGACCACCGTGTTTTTGAAGGGCTGCAATCTCCGCTGTGCCTGGTGCCACAACCCGGAGACACAAAATCCGCAGCCGGAGCTGATCTTTCGCGCGCAGCGCTGCGTCCGGTGCGGAACCTGCGTGCACAGCTGCGCGTCCGGTGCGCGGACGATGGGGCCGGAGGGTCCGGTGCGGGATACGGCACGCTGCGTGGGCTGCGGCCGCTGCGCACAGGCCTGTCTCACCGGTGCCATTGATGTGGCGGGGCGCAGGATCTCCTGCCAGGAGCTGACAGAGCTGGTGCTGCGTGACGAGAAGATCTTCCGCACGACAGCCGGCGGCGTGACATGCTCCGGCGGGGAGCCGCTGCTGCAGGCAGACGCCGTGGCGGAGCTTCTGGGCGGGATGCATGCGCGCGGCCTGCATACATGCGTCGACACGGCGGGAAATGTCCCGTGGGAAGCCTTCGAGCAGGTGCTGCCGGTGACGGATCTGTTTCTTTATGACGTGAAGGCATATTCGCCGCAGACGCACCGGCAGTGGACAGGCGTGGGGAACGAGCGGATTCTGGAGAACCTCCGGCGGCTCGCTGCACGCGCGGATATCTGGATCCGGATCCCGTTTGTGCCGGGCGTCAACACGGAGCAGATTGAGGACATCGGAAGGTTTTTAACACAGCTGCCGCGCGTGCGGCGGGTAGAAATTTTGCCATATCATACACTTGGAGCTGAAAAAAGCGCCGAGCTGAACCGCGTACAGCGGCAGTTTCCGGTGCCGGATGCGGCTGCCTGTGAAACTGCGGAGCAGACGCTCCGGATGCTTGGTCTGCCGGTGACGTCCGGCAGAGCACAGAAAAAGGGGGATAAGAAATAGAATGAAGGGTCTTGTAGTAGAAGCGGCGGGGAAGATCTGCCTGCGGGAGGATCTGCCGCTGCCGGAGATAGACGCATATCAGGTCCTGTGCCGCAATGTGGGCTGTGGGATCTGCAATGGGACGGATATGCAGCTCATAAACGGGCAGATGCCGTTTATCCAGTATCCGTTCGTGCTGGGGCATGAGGCTGTCGGTCAGGTTGTGGCTGTGGGGGAAAAGGTGCGCAGCTTCCAAGAGGGGGACTATATCCTCCGCTCGGCGCTGCCTGGTCTGCCTGGCTATCACAGCTTCTGGGGTGGTTTTGCTGAGTACGGCGTGGCGGATGATTATGCTGCGCGTCTGGCCGATCACGCAGGCGCGGATATTGAGACGAGTACGCGGCAGCTGGTGCCGGCGGGGATAGATCCCGTGGAGGCAACCATGCTCATCACGCTCAAGGAGGTTGCCAGCGCCCTGCACCGGCTGCGGCTGCAGCCGGGACAGAACGTTGTGGTGGCAGGCTGCGGGCCAGTCGGCATTGCTATGGCGGCGCTGGCTAAATGCATGGGTGCCGGGAAGGTCGTGCTTGCAGGCCACCATCCGGCGCGCATCGCGGCGGCAAAGCGTCTGGGTGCGGATCTTGCCTTTGACACGCGGGAGCAGCCGCTGGCGGACACTGTGCGCGGCTATATGCCGGAGGGTGTGGATCTGTATATCGATGCGGTCGGCAACCCGAATCTTCTGATGGATGGGATGCGCCTGATCCGGCAGGAGGGCACGATCGGCCTGTACGGTCTCGGTCTGCGGGCGGACGCGGCGATCGACTGGTCACTGCTGCCGCACAACTGCATCCTGCAAACGGTGCAGTGGCCCATTGCTGCGCAGGAGAGCGCCGTGCACGACGAGGTCTGCGGCTATGTGACGAGCGGCAGGCTGCCGCTTCGCGAGTTCGTGACGCACAAGATCCCCGTGGAGGACTTCGCGGAGGGCTTACGGCTCGTCCGCGGCAGAGAAGGTATCAAGATCGCGCTGACATTCTGAGGGAGCACTATGAACGACTGGAAACAAACGCAATTTGGAAAAGAATATGACGCATTCCGTCAGGAGTTGGACGACTATTACGCCGCTTACCCTACGGACGTCAGCGCGCTGGAGCAGGAGCTGGACGAAAAAAGCCGCCTGCAGCCGCAGGCGGGCGCCATGGAGAAAAAAACGTGGATTTATGAGCTGGCAGCCGAAAAATGCCGGGTGAAGCTGTTCCGGCACTGCCCGTTCTATTTTGAGGTAGACACCGGTGCGCCGCGCAATCTGGCGGGATCGTGCTTTCCGCCGATCCCGGGGCTTGGCAGCTGGCTGATGCGCCGCGACACCTCCGGGCTGGAGCAGGAGTTTCAGAACTGGATCGCGCCGTATGTGCAGGAGGATGCGCTGAACTCGACGATGTACGTGGACTGCGCGCACCACGCGATGGGCGTCGGCAACGTGTTGCGCTATGGTCTGCGCGGACTGCAGCGGCAGGCGCAGGCACGCCTGCAGACGGAGACGGACGTGGAAAAGCAGACATTTCTGCGCTGCGTGATCCGGGCGGAGGACGCCGTGATGCGCCTGTGCGCACGCTTTGCCGATGAAGCGGAGCGCCTGTGCGGCACGGAGCGTGACCCGGTTGTCCAGGCTCGTCTTGCAAGGATTGCAATCAGCGCACGGCGCTGCCCGGCCGAGCCGGCAGAGACGTTTTTTGAAGCACTGAATACAATGCTGCTTTTAAAAGAGCTTGGCAACGGGCTGGAGTCGATGGGCTTTGCAATTCTGGGGCATGTCGACCGGGTGCTTGCGCCGTATTACGCGCGCGATGTGCAGCTTGGCAGATTGACCGCGGCGCAGGCGCAGGAGCTCGTCTATTGGTTCTGTGCCATGACAGATGCCAAGTGGGATCTGTCGCAGGCACTCTATGGAACAAACACGGCTATGAGCATCGGCGGCTGCGATGAGAACGGAACGCCGGTTTTCAACGATATCACAAGATGGGTGCTGCAGTGCTATCTGGACTGCGGACTGATTAACCCCAAAGTACAGGCACGCTTCGCGCCGGACGCGCCGGAGGAATACTATCAGCTTGTGGCGCAGCTTGCGGCCAGTGGCCGGAATGTGCTTTCAGTGTTCAATGACCGCACGATCATTGCCGCGCAGATGCGCATGGGCAAACAGGAGGCTGACGCCAGATTGTATCTCAATGGCGGCTGCCAGGAGGTTCTGCTTGCGGATACGGAGGTCAATTCACGCGCAACGTGCTATCTCAGTCCCTGCCGGTATCTTGAGATGATGCTGGAGCCGGATGGAACGGTTTTTTTTGATCGGGAGCATATTGTTTCCTACGATGTGTTGGCTGCGCCGGATTTTGAGACGTTCTATCACCGTGTGATGCGGAACCTCTCTATGATCGTCAACGCTGTGGCCTGGCATTATAACGGCTTTGAAAAGCGCTGGGCAGCTTATAATCCGTGCCCGTTCTTTTCCTCGACAATCACCGGCTGCATCGAAAAGGCGCAGGATGTTTCGCAGGGCGGGGCAATCTATAACAACAGCGGCTTTGCGCTTGTCGGTCTTGCAGATTTTATTGATTCGCTCTACGCGATCAAAGAAGCGGTTTATGAGCAAAAACGCTACACGCTTGCAGAGCTGACCGCCATGCTGCGCAAAAACTACGAGGGCTGCGAGCTCGACCGGCTCTATCTACAGAACAAGATTCCCAAGGTGGGGGCGGATACGGCGCAGATGAACGCGTTTGTGCGCCGCGTCACGCAGGATATCGCCGAGAGCATCAGCTGGATGCCAAATGGCCGCGGCGGCCGGTATGAGGCGTCGATCTGGTCGTTTTATGGGTATGAGTGGATGAAAGCACACTGCGGCGCGCTGCCGGATGGGCGTCTGCGTGGACAGTCGCTTTCCCGCGGGCTCAACCCGTCAGAGCGGACACCCGCAGAGCTCAGTGCCATTCTGCACACGATGGACGGTGTGGATTATGCGCAGTTCCCGCAGTCTGCGGTGGCGTATTTCTGTATGCCTGTTTCACTGGCGGACGACAACGTGCAGATCTGTGCAAGTCTGATCCGGTGCTTTTTGGCCTGCGGCGGCAGCGCGGTGGATTTTGACGTGTTGGACAGCGCCGCAATTGCCGACGCGCTGGAGCATCCGGAGCGCCATCAGCAGCTTGTCATCCGCGTCTGCGGCTACAGTGCGCGTTTTGTCGATCTGAGCCGGGAAATGCAGCTGGAGATTGCAGGCCGCGCCCAGAGAGCTGTGTAAGGAGGGGCCATATGCGAAACGACGGAACGTATCTTGCGCAGCTGCTGCAGGAGCAGCAGCGCCCGCATCCGATGCATATGCGCCAGCAGTATCATTTTATGGGCGGCCCGGGCTGGATCAACGATCCGAACGGCCTGGTCTGGTACAAGGACGCGTATCACTTTTTCTATCAGTATAACCCGTTTGGCCTCACTTGGGGCGAGCCCTGCTGGGGTCACGCGGTGAGCCGGGATCTGCTGCATTGGACGCAGCTGCCGCCGGCGCTTGTGCCAAGTGAGCCGTATGACATGTATGAACAGGGCGGCTGCTTCTCCGGCAGCGCGCTTGTTGTAGGGCAGAGGCTGTATCTTCTGTACACGGGCGTGTGTGAGAAGGATGGACACTGCGTGCAGGCGCAGTGTCTGGCTTGGAGTGACGATGGCGTCACGTTTCAAAAATATGAAAATAATCCGGTCGTCTGCGCGCCGGTGGGCGTTGATCCGGCAAATTTCCGCGATCCAAAGCTCTGGCGCGAGGCAGATGGGACATTCTATTTTGTCTGCGGCGCAAGCCTGGAAGGGGATGGGGCAGCGCTGCTGTTTTCCTCACAGGATCTTTTCCAGTGGCAGTATCAGGGCGTGCTGGCCCGCAGCGAGGGGCGCTTCGGCACGATGTGGGAGTGTCCGGATCTGATTCCGCTTGGCAGGAAGCATATGCTCTGCGTTTCCCCGATGCATTGCCCGGCGTACCGCAATGTGTGCCTGGTCGGGACATTTTCACGCGAAGAGGGGAAGCTTCTGAATGTGGAGCCAGTCTGCCCGGACGCGGGGCCGGATTATTACGCGGCGCAGTCGTTTGTCGATGATCGGGGACAGTGCGTGCAGGTTGCCTGGGCCAATGGATGGGACTGGATGCCGCAGTTCCGGCGCTGGGGAGTGGCGGAGCAGGGCTTCTGGCGTGGCTGGTTCACATTGCCGCGCGTTGTGACAGAGGGCGCGGACAAACTGCCGCGGTTCCAGCCGCATCCGCAATTGGAAACGCTGCGCAAAAAGGTAATTCCGTGGGGCCGGAAGGAACTGACCGCACCATGGACGCTGCCGGATGCGGCAGAGACGGCGTGGGAGATTCTGCTTGAAATTCCGGCGCAGCAGCAGACCGGCGGGCTGCTGCTGCAGGTCGGCAACTGCTTTGCCCTGGAGCTCACGCTGGTGTCCCGGACGCTGCATGCGTATGTCAAAGATACCGGTGAACAGACAATGCAGGACTGCGGCACACTGCAGTTGGTGCCGGGCGCGCCGGTGCGGCTACAGGTGTTTTTGGATCGATGCTCTGCAGAAATTTTTGCAGATGGAAAATGTCTGTCTGTAAATGTTTTTGACACAGCACCGCTGCGCCCCGTCAGTCTGATCCCGCAGGGCGGGACTCTGCCGCTGCAGCTGCTGCAGGTGTGGCATCTGCAGCATGTGATGGAGCCGCAGACCTGATAAAAATTAAAAAAACGGAACAAACGATGGAAACGGCGCCGCAAATTGGCACTCATAACGCTTGTGCATCCGGCAAAACTACGGGTGAAGGAAATCGAATCCGGTTTCCAAAACAAATTCAAGGAGATGCAAGAGTAGCCGAACACGCCATAGGTATGACCGAGAATTGCGCAGTCTTTCGCACTGAGCGTACGGAAAAGCCGCTCCAGTT